>NZ_CP034783.1:931616-1588233 GCF_006094435.1 Pseudomonas sp. MPC6
GCTCGAAATGTTCCAGCAGATCGTGGTGATCCCCGATCTGTTCAGCTGGACACTGGCCTACAACACCGGTGCGGCGTTCAGCTTCCTGGCCGACAGCTCCGGCTGGCAGCGCTGGCTGTTCGCATTGATCGCGGTCGTGGTCAGTGTGGTGCTGGTCGTTTGGCTCAAGCGTCTTGGGCGCAACGAAACCTGGCTGGCGGTCGCTTTGGCGCTGGTGCTGGGTGGCGCGTTGGGCAATCTGTATGACCGCATTGCCTATGGCCATGTGATCGATTTCATCCTGGTGCATTGGCAGAACCGCTGGTATTTCCCTGCGTTCAACTTTGCCGACAGTGCAATTACTGTCGGTGCCGTGATGCTGGCGCTGGATATGTTCAAAACCAAGAAAACCGGAGAAGCCGTTCATGACTGAACAGGTATTGGCTGAGCAACGCATCCGCCAGAACACGGAAGTCACCTTGCACTTTGCATTGCGCCTGGACAATGGCGACACCGTCGACAGCACCTTCGACAAAGCCCCGGCGACCTTCAAGGTCGGCGACGGTAACCTGTTGCCAGGTTTCGAAGCAGCGCTGTTCGGCTTCAAGGCGGGTGACAAGCGTACGCTGACGATTGCGCCGGAAAACGCTTTTGGCCAGCCGAACCCGCAGAACGTGCAGATCATCCCGCGCTCTCAGTTCAAGGACATGGAACTGTCATCGGGTTTGCTGGTGATCTTCAACGATGCGGCCAATACTGAGTTGCCGGGCGTGGTAAAGGAGTTCGATGACGAGCAAGTGACCATCGACTTCAACCATCCGTTGGCTGGCAAGACATTGACCTTTGACGTCGAAATCATCGACGTCAAATCGCTGTAACGGACCGAACACGGCTCGCGATAACATACGTTCTTTCTGAATCTACGCGGTGTCCTGTAGGAGCGAGCTTGCTCGCGATGATCGTTAACGATAGCGCGTTCGTTCTGAATTAACGCGGTGTCCTGAAGTCCATCGTCGGAACGCCGCCCGGAGCAAGCTCGCTCCTACACAGGGCAAGACACGAGGCACAGCATGCAAATCAAACTCGCCAATCCCCGTGGCTTCTGCGCCGGTGTGGACCGGGCGATCGAAATCGTCAACCGCGCCCTGGAAGTCTTCGGGCCGCCGATCTATGTGCGTCACGAAGTGGTCCACAACAAATTCGTCGTCGAAGACCTGCGTGCTCGCGGCGCGATTTTCGTTGAAGAACTGGATCAGGTGCCGGACGACGTCATCGTGATCTTCAGTGCCCACGGTGTGTCCCAGGCTGTACGTACCGAAGCGGCCGGCCGCGGCCTGAAGGTATTCGACGCGACCTGTCCGCTGGTGACCAAGGTGCATATCGAGGTCGCGCGCTATAGCCGCGACGGCCGTGAATGCATCCTTATCGGCCACGCCGGTCACCCGGAAGTCGAAGGCACCATGGGCCAGTACGATGGCAGCAACGGTGGCGCGATTTACCTGGTCGAAGACGAAAAAGACGTTGCTGCGTTGCAAGTGACCAATCCCGAAAAACTGGCGTTCGTGACCCAGACCACGCTGTCCATGGATGACACCAGTCGCGTCATCGATGCCCTGCGCGCGCGTTTCCCTTCGATCGGCGGGCCGCGCAAGGACGACATCTGCTACGCCACGCAAAACCGTCAGGACGCGGTCAAGCAACTGGCCGACGAATGCGACGTGGTGTTGGTGGTCGGCAGCCCGAACAGCTCCAACTCCAATCGCCTGCGTGAGCTTGCCGAACGCATGGCGACTCCGGCTTACCTGATCGACGGCGCCGAAGATCTGCGCAAGAGCTGGTTCGAAGGTGTCGAGCGCATCGGCATCACCGCTGGCGCTTCGGCACCGGAAGTCCTGGTGCGTGGCGTGATCCAGCAGTTGCAGGCGTGGGGCGCTACCGGGGCCGATGAACTGGCGGGCCGCGAGGAGAACATCACGTTCTCCATGCCTAAAGAATTAAGAGTCCGCTCTTTGCTCTGAGTCTTTTCCTCCCGCGCACAATGCCTGCACGGTTTTTTGACTGCGCAGGCTGACACGACCGTTCGAAGCCAGCACCACCTGGTGTTGGCTGATCGGCTCGCGGACCGCGCAAACATGCAGCGTTCCTGCTTGAAAGCCATTGTGCAGCGGTTCGCCCAGATTGCTGAAGCGTATGGACGTCCTGACATATTGATTGCCGAAAATCGGCACCCGGGTGCCACTCCGGCGTTCGACCAGCAACGGATTGCTGCTGTCCTCGTGTCCCTTGCCATTAACATCCACAATGATCCGCCAGCCTTGGCTCCAGTCGCCGTCGATGGCGTGAATCATGACGGTCTGGCTGCGCGTGATCGCTTCGCTCCTGGCGCTGCGCAGGCCAGCGACCAGCGAGTTCGCCGCTTCCTCGCGATGGTTCGCCTCGATGAGTGCCGCTAAAGCCGGACTGACCAATGACAGAACAATCCCGGTAATTGTCAGTCCCATGAGCAGTTCGATCAGGCTGAAACCTTGCTGACGCATGACAACTCCCTCCCTGGAGTGGTACCCCGCGCGATCCATGCGCAGGTAATGGCAAATCAACCGTACATCAGCCGGTCGAATGTTCTAGCGTGTAGAAGCAGGTATAGCCGACGGCTACGGAGGGCAACGATGGATCATCGTACAAAAGGTTTCACGCTGATCGAGTTGCTGGTCGCGCTCGCGGTTTTTCTGATCCTGATCACGATAGCTGTTCCGGCATTTACCCGTTCGGTGCAAAGTACCAAGGCCGACACCGAAATGGGCGATCTGCAGCGCGCTCTGAATTTCGCCCGACTGGAAGCCATCGACCGGGGCATTACCACCCAGCTTCGTCCGACAGAAACAGGCAAAGTCTGGACCGGTGAGCTGGCTGTTTACGACGCTAGTGTCAAACCGCCCATTGTATTGCGGGTTGTTCCGGCCATGAGCAGCGGTGCGAGTCTGACGCTAACCTCAGGCGTGACCGCGATCGATTTCAACAATCTGGGCGGGTTGGCGGCACCCTCTGCGCCGGTGGTGATCAGCTACGTATTGGGGGCGCAAAGCAGGACGCTGAATGTGTGTTTGAATGGACGAATTCTATTGGGTGGAAGTTGCGGATGAGGGGATGGAGCAAGCGTGCACAGGAGGGCATGACGCTGATCGAGGTTTTGGTGGCGTTGTTGATACTGAGCGTCGGTCTGTTGGGGGCGGCGGCGATTCAGCTCAACGCGCTGAAATACACGGACAGCTCGCGGATGACCAGCCAGGCCAGTTTTATCGCCTACGACCTGATGGACCGCATTCGCGCCAACTCCGCTGCCGATTACACCGTCACGCCACCGACCTCGGGCAACCTGAGCGTCGCCCGGGATCAGGATTTGTATGATTTCACCTCCAACAT
This sequence comes from Pseudomonas sp. MPC6, assembly GCF_006094435.1. Lineage (NCBI taxonomy): Bacteria > Pseudomonadati > Pseudomonadota > Gammaproteobacteria > Pseudomonadales > Pseudomonadaceae > Pseudomonas > Pseudomonas sp. MPC6. The sequence goes on from NZ_CP034783.1 coordinate 935,016, forward strand.
CGTCAACGCCCTCGGCGCCACTGCGACAGGCAGCGTCACGCGCAATCAGCGGGTATACACCATCACCATCACCTGGGACGATTCGCGGGCTGCCAATATCGCCGATTCGCGGCGCAGCTACGTGCTGAGCAGTCGCGCCACCGTCGACCCGATGTCGACGCCATGAAGAACGCCAGCAAAGGTTTCGGCCTGATCGAATTATTGATCGCCCTGGCGTTGAGCCTGATCGTGGTGCTGGGCGTCGCGCAGGTTTTCATTGCCGCCAAGAACACTTACGTCAGCCAGAACGCCGCGGCCAACATGCAGGAAGACGCACGATTCGTGCTGAGCAAGCTGATTCAGGAAATCCGCATGGTCGGCATGTTCGGTTGCCTGGGGACGATCACCGACGCCAGTTCGGCGGGCGATTTCAACGCCAGTCAGGCCACACCGATCAGTTGGGACAATGCCAACCTCAAACTGACGCTGGTGACCGCCGATGTTGGAGGCAGTGGCGGGACGCCCGTGTGGACGGTGGTTTCGGACTGTAGAAACACGGCGACGGCTTATACCGGCGTGCGAGCGCCGGTATCGGGACAACTGGCGTTTCCGATCCGACGGCTGATCTACAGCTTTAAAAATAACCAATTGACGCTGGGGAGCGGCCCCGGGACGCCGACTCAGGTGGTGCTGGTCGACAATGTCAGTGCTTTCAACGTGAGCTTCGGCCTCGCCAGTTCGGCCACCGATGTGGCCGCTTCCAGCTACAGCAGCAACCCGTCGGACCCCGCGCGAATCCGCAGCGTCCGTCTGACGTTGACCCTCAGAGATCCGAACGCTCGGGTGCGCGATCAAACCTTCAACGTGGTTGCCGCTCTGCGCAACCGGTTGCCATGAGGGAGGGGACGATGAAGCGTTCTCCGATGACCTCTCGGGCCCAGCGCGGCATGGCTCTGCTGGTCAGCCTGGTGTTTCTCTTGCTGCTGACATTGATTGGCCTTTCATCTATGCAGAACGCCACCTTGCAGGAAAAAATGGCCGGCAGTGTGACCCTGCGCAATCAATCGTTCCAGGCCGCCGAAGCCGCGTTGCGTATCGGCGAAAGTGCCGTGCAGCTGGACACCTATTCGTTGCCGGTCTGCAGCGGTACCAGCCAATGCGCGCCGCCGGGGGAGTCTTCAACGATCACCGGTGCCGGATTCAACTCCACCTCGGGGGTGACCTGGATCGCCGCCGGTGGTGGTTTCTACGGGGTGCAAAACATCGGAACCACCTTGAACGCCGTGAATATACCCAGCAACACCTCGACAACGCTGTACCGGGTGACCGCCGTGGCCATCGCAGGCAACAACGTTCGTACCGTGGTGGAGAGCATTTATGCGAAGTACTGAGCGGCGCGCCGGACTGTGGAGGCTGTTTTGCGGCGCCGTGCTGGGTATGTATTTGTCGGCCCCGGTGTATGCGTTCACTCCCTCGGACTCACCGCTGTTGAGTGCCGCCGCCGTCCCGCCCAACGTGATGTTGCTGATCGATGACTCGGGAAGCATGAACAACATCATCTGGGCGCCAGGGTTCGATCCAACGGTCAACCGCGCGCAGATCGCCATTTGCAGTTCCAACACCTCATGCTTCAGCGGGCAGAATCTGGACATGAGCAATACCAACATCCTCCTGTCCAGCCTCAACCGGGGAGGCTGCTCGACCAGCGGCAATTGGTACGGTTTCTATCGCGGCTTTCTGGGGCTGTCCTCCATATGCCTGAAGCTGCCCGACCCGGTGGGCAACGAAAACACTCGCTACACCGCCGACTACTTGTCTTATCTGGTGGGCCTGGCCAATGGTTCCAACAGAGATTTCACCAGCGGCACCGGCGCGATCCCCAACGATTACCGGATGAGCGTGGCACAGGATGTGTCGACAAACCTGGTCAGCAGCAATCGCGCGCTGCGTATCGGCCTGGCGACTTTTAACCCGCCCGCCAGCAGCAACTCCGGCCCCGGCGGTTTTATTGCCCGTCCGGTCAGTGACCTGTCTCCCGTCAGCGGCAGCGTCACCCAGGCCCAGGCGAACACCAACTACAGCGCCCTGATCGCCTCGATCAGTGGCTTGAGCGCCATAGCCAATACCCCGTTGGCGGAATCCTATTACGAGATAACCCGGTACATGCGCGGCATGGCGCCGTACTACAACGCCGCACCGACCACCTACACCAGTCCGATCCAGTATCGCTGCCAAAAGAACTACGGCGTGGTAATCACCGATGGCCTGCCCACCTTCGACCGGACTTTCCCCACCAATGACCCGCTCGGCGGCAGCCGTTTACCGAACTGGGACGGCATCAGCACCAACGATGGCGACAACCTGTTCGGTGACGCAGAGGGCGATACCCTGTACCTGGACGACATTGCCAAGTTCGCCTTTGACATCGACATGCGCACCACCGGTACCGACGCCGCGGGCAAAAACTGGAGCGCGGCGGACTTCCCCAAGCAGAACATGAACACCTACACCGTCGGTTTCACCGCCGCGAACCAGATGTTGTCGGACGCCGCCAGATACGGGCAGGGCAAGTACTACCAGGCGACGGACAGTGCCGGCCTCAATACGGCATTGTCATCGGCCTTGAGCGACATCACGTCCAAGGCCGGTTCCGGAGGCAGCGGCATCACCAGCAGCTCGATCGTCGGCGTCGGCTCCTCCTATTACCAGACCAGCTATGACCCCAAGGACTGGCGCGGCACGATCAAGTCCTATGGCTTCAGCTCCAACGGCGAGGTCAATACCGCCTCGGTACTCTGGACGACCGACACGGCCATCGTGCCCGGCGCCACGGCACCGACCTATCAGTCCTGGAATACTCTGACCAACGCGCCCGTGACCCTGGCCTATGCCAACTTCTCGCCGGCGCAGCAGACGATCCTCGGTCAGGGTTTGCCTACCGGCATAACCGCAAGCGACTTGGTGGAGTGGAGCAAGGGCATCAACAAAACCGGGTTGAAAGTGCGCAGCGCATTACTCGGCGACATCATCAATTCACCCCTGGTACTGGCGTCGCCTTCGGACAAGACCGCCGCCGACCTGGTGGGCGATACCAGCTACAGCACCTACCTCGCCACCAAAGCCACGAACATGAGCGCCAGTCTGGTGGTAAACGCCAATGACGGCTTTGTAAACGTCATCAACCCGGCCAACGGCACCCGGCGTTACGCCTACATGCCGTCGAGTGTGCTGCCCTCCCTGCGCACTATCGCCGACACCGCCTACCTCAACGGGGTCGGTCACGAGTTTCTGGTCGATGGGCAGCTCGGCGTGTTCGATGCCCAGCTCAACAGTGCCTGGAAAACCCTCGCCCTGGGCGGTACCGGCGCGGGCGGCAAGACGTTTTACGCCGTGCAACTGTACGACGCAGCGGTGGGTAACGTGACCAAGGCGTTGTGGGAGATCAGTGCGCCGACCACGGCCAATACCGCGAACGTGTTCAATGACCTGGGTTATGCCTACGCCCGTCCGGAAGTGGCACGCTTGGCCGATGGGCGTTGGGCGGCGTTCATCTCCAACGGCTATGGCAGCAGTTCAGGGGTGGCGGCGTTATACGTGGTGGACATTCGTGATGGGTCGCTGATAAAGAAGATCGTCATCGACAGCAGCGAAACCACCAACGGCCTGTCCTCGGTGAAACTCAAGGTCAATTCGCAGAACGTGGTGCAGGCCGCCTACGGCGGTGACCTGAAAGGACGGTTGTGGAAGTTTGACCTGAGTGGCGCTACCACAGACACCTGGGGCGTAGCGTTCTCCGGCAAGCCGTTGTTTACCACCGCCGGGGGCGCCACTCAGCCGATCACGGCGCAACCGCTGCTGGCGGACAACACCCTGGGCGGCAAGGTGGTATTTTTCGGCAGCGGAAAATTCAACGAGACGGCCGACAAGACCAACAAGGATCTACAGGCGTTCTATGCGGTGTGGGACGCCAACGGTGGCAGCGGGCAGATCACCACCTCCAGTTTGCAGGCCCAGGCGGTGACGGGCGTGTTTTCGGGAAGCTCGGGGCAGTTCATCACCACCAGCCAGAACGAAGTGACCTACCCGGCCAAGAAGGGCTGGTACCTGCCGCTGGTCTACAACAGCGTGTTGAACGGGGAGCGGGTGATCAACCAGGCGGCTTTGATTCTGGGACGAATCGTCTTTACCACCGCCAGCGTCGACACTACGGACCCTTGTGCCAGTTTCGGCACCGGCAAACTGATCGAACTGGATGCATTCAGCGGTAAAATGTTCAACTACGCGGTGCTCGATACCAATGGCGATAACGTGGTCGACAGCAGCGACACGATTTCCAGCGGGGTGATATTCACTGGCGGGATGCCGGTGTTGAACGCCATCGTCAACGGCGGCACCGCCAAGATCGTGGGCGATTCCAGTGCGACGGTGACCCGGCTGACGGAAAAGGGCGGCAACGGTGACAGTCGTCGCATCATGTGGCGACAAATACAGTAAGTGAGAGTTGAGGCATGCGCAGAACCAACCGAGGTTTTACCCTGATTGAAATCATGATCGTGATTGCGATCATCGGGATCGTCATCACCATTGGCTACCCGAGCCTCACCGAGTACGTGAAGAAAGGCCGCCGGACTGAGGTGGCGGGTTTGCTCTCGGAGCAGGCGCAGATTCTCGAACGGTTTTATTCGAAGTCGAATGTCTACACCGGCGCCACCGGCTTGAGTGCGGGCAATGATTTCTACACGATTACTCCGGCCTTGACCGATCAGGCTTTCAAGTTGACGGCTGTGCGCAAGGCCGGCAGCGCCATGGCGACGGACAAGTGTGGGGATTTCACCATCACCAACACCGGCGTCAGGAGCATGGAGAATGCAGCAGCCGGCCTGGCCACCAAGGATTGCTGGGGTCGCTGAATTCTTTTTCGGGCGCCTTTTCGCCCTCTGTCTATTTAACGGTTGGATCAGAACATGACCAGGCAACAGCAAGTGGTGATTGTCGGTGGCGGCGTAATAGGTTTGCTGACCGCATTCAATCTCGCGTCCGAAGTGCAGAGCGTTGTATTGCTGGATCGCGCGAATGTCGGCCAGGAGTCCTCCTGGGCCGGTGGCGGAATCGTCTCGCCGCTCTATCCATGGCGCTACAACCCGGCGGTCACCGCTTTGGCGCATTGGTCCCAGGATTTTTATCCGCAGCTGGGCGAGCGGTTGTTCGCGGCGACCGGGATTGATCCTGAAGTGCACACCACCGGGTTGTACTGGCTGGATCTCGATGACGAAGCCGAAGCGCTTGCCTGGGCCGAGCGTGAAAACCGGCCGTTGCGGGCTGTGGATATCCCGGCGGCCCACGATGCGGTGCCGGTGCTCGGTGCCGGTTTTTCTCGGGCGATCTACATGGCCGATGTGGCCAATGTGCGCAATCCGCGGTTGGTGAAATCCCTCAAGGCTGCGTTGCTGGCGCTGCCGAACGTGACGATTCATGAGCACTGCGAAGTCAGCGGGTTCATCCGTGAAGGCGCTGCTGTGGTCGGGGTGCAAACCTCGGCGGGCGCCATTCGTGGCGATCAGGTGGTGCTGACGGCTGGCGCCTGGAGTGGTGATCTGCTCAAGAGCCTGGGTCTGGACCTGCCGGTGGAACCGGTCAAGGGACAGATGATTCTTTACAAGTGCGCGGCGGACTTTCTGCCGAGCATTGTCCTGGCCAAGGGGCGTTATGCGATTCCTCGGCGCGACGGGCACATTCTGATTGGCAGTACCTTGGAGCATGAAGGGTTCGACAAGACACCGACCGAGTCCGCCCTGGACAGCCTGAAGGCATCGGCGGTGGAGTTGATTCCGGCATTGGCGGAGGCCGAAGTGGTCGGGCATTGGGCCGGATTGCGGCCGGGTTCGCCGGAGGGCATTCCTTACATTGGCCGGGTGCCCGGTTTTGAGGGCCTGTGGCTCAACTGCGGGCATTACCGCAATGGACTGGTGTTGGCGCCGGCGTCGTGTCAGTTGTTTGCGGATGTGATGGTGGGGCGTGAGCCGATTATCGATCCGGCGCCGTATGCGCCAGAAGGGCGGATCTAGACGCGGGGTTTTCAGCGCCTGTCAGATCGCCTTCGCGAGCAAGCCCGCTCCCACATTAGACCTCCAGTGGACATATTATTTATGAACCGCAGAGATTAAATGTGGGAGCGGGCTTGCTCGCGAAGGGGCCCTTAATCCAAACCGAGCTTCTTGAGCCGATAACGCATCGACCGAAACGAAAGATTCAACCGCTGAGCCGCCGCCGTACGGTTCCAGCGGGTTTCCTCCAGCGCCTGGAGGATCAGTTTGCGCTCGACGTTTTCCAGATAATCCTCCAGGTTGTCGATCTGCGTCAGGTCCGGCACACCGCCCTCCGCGGCACAGTTGCCTTCGGCCAATCGCAGGTCGCCGGCTTCGATCTGTTGGTTGTCACACAGCGTGTGAGCCCGTTCGAGCATGTTCTCCAGTTCCCGCACATTGCCGGGAAAACGATAGCTTTTCAGCGCGTCGAGGGCGTGTGGGTGGAGTCTGGTGGCGGGCTGGCCGCTGCCGGCTGCCAGGCGTTTGAGAACATGGATGGCCAGGGTCTCTATATCGTCGCGACGTTCGCGCAAGGACGGAACCCGCAGCTCGATCACGTTCAGCCGGTAGTACAAATCCTGGCGGAAGCGCTCGGCGGCGACTTCAGCGTCGAGGTCTTTGTGGGTGGCGCAGAGGATGCGCACATCGACCACGGTTTCCTGCTGGCCACCGACACTGCGCACGGCTTTTTCCTGAATCGCCCGCAGGAGTTTGACCTGCATCGCCAGTGGCAAGTCAGCCACTTCGTCGAGGAACAGCGTACCGCCATGGGCCGCCTGGAACAGGCCGGGCTTGTCCTCGATGGCGCCACTGAAACTGCCTTTGCGGTGGCCGAAAAACTCGCTTTCCATCAATTCCGAGGGGATCGCCCCGCAGTTCACCGGGATAAAGGGTCGGTTGGCCCGCGGCCCCTGCTCGTGGATCAGCCGCGCGACCAGTTCCTTGCCGCTGCCAGACTCGCCGCTGATGTACACCGGGGCCTGACTGCGGGCCAGTTTGTCGATGTGTTTGCGCAGGTTGCGCATGGGCAATGAGTCACCCAGCAACTGCCGATCGACGGTGCTGCGGGCGCCGTCCGGCGCGGTCAGGCGCAGGGCGCTGGTGACCAGTTCCCGCAGCCGGGAAAGGTCCACCGGTTTGGTCAGGAAATCGAAGGCCCCGGCCTTGAGTGCGTTGATCGCTGTTTCAAGGCTGCCATAGGCCGTAATCATTGCCACCGGAACCTGTGTATGGCGTTGCTGGATGTAATGCACCAGCTCCAGGCCGGTGCCGTCCGGCAGGCGCATGTCGGTCAGGCACAGGTCGAAGGTCTCGCGCGTCAGCAGCGCCTGGGCTGCGCCTACGTTGCGGGCACTGAAAGTGTCGAGATTCATCCGTCCCAGGGTGATTTCCAGGAGTTCGCGGATGTCCGGCTCGTCGTCGACGATCAGGACTTTTTGCCGTGGGCTTGTGTTCAACTTTGTTTCCGTCCGTGAGCAAAGGTGATACGAAAGCAGCCGCCGCCTTGGCGTGGTTTGAAGTCTAGGCGGGCCTGGTTGCTTTCGCACAGCTCACGGGACAGATAAAGTCCAAGCCCCGTTCCTTGGGTGCTGGTGGTGAAGAACGGTTCGAACAGCTGCGCCTGATGGTCCGGTGCCACGCCGGTTCCATCGTCCCGGACTTCGAGAATCGGCAGCTGGCTGTCGCGGTCGACAAACAATTCGAGCCAGACCTGCGCCTGGTCGTGGACCTGGATGCTATGGCGCCAGCCGTTGCGCACCAGATTGTCGAGTATCTGGGTCAACTGGTTCGGGTCCATCAGGGTTTTGAAGTCGCCCGACCCTATGTGCAGGTGAATCTGCTGACGCGTGGTCGCGCGCTCGCGGGTTTCGGCGACGAACTGTTCCAGCCACGGCTTCAGGTCAAGCCGATGCGCCACGGTTTGTTGGCGACGGGACAGTTGCAGGACGTTTTCGATTACCCGATTCATTCGCTGAGAGTGGTCTTGAATAATCTGGGTCAGACGTCGATCCGCGCCATTGAGTTCCTCTGATTCGTGTAATAGCTGCGCGGCGTGACTGATGGCACCCAATGGATTGCGTATTTCATGGGCAATGCCGGCTGTCAGGCGGCCGAGGGCGGCGAGTTTCAATTGTTGGGCCTGTTGGGCGATCTGGGCGAGGTCTTCGAGAAACACCAGAATCTGGTAATGGGGGCTTTGGTCCAGGGCGATAAAGCTCGGTTGCAGCTCCAGGCCACTACCGTCGACTTTAATGCTCTGGGGCCGCAGCGTCGGATTGTTGCGCCACAGTTGCAGGCGTTCGACCAGGGTGGGCGAGTAATCATCGATCAGATGGCCTTCAAGCCCGTCCTGCCCCAGCAGTGTCAGCGCGCCGTGGTTGGCCAGTTGCACCCGTCGCTGGTCGTCGAGTACCAGGATGCCGGTGCGCATGCGTTGCAGGATCAGCGCATTGAGGGCTTCGAGGCCGACCACTTCGCTGGCCCGTTGCTCGGCCAGGCTTTCACTGACTTCCAGGCGCCGCATCAGGCCTTGTACCAACAATGCTGCGGCGAAGCACAGGGCCCCCAGCGTGCCGACTTGCAGGTAGTCGTTGGGGCTGGTCGGGTGGCTGAAGCTTATCAGCAGGCTCAGCCCGACGATGCCGAGCGCGCCGACAGCGGCAATCAGCAAGCCGATATGCCGGCGCAACAAGGTGTTGCTGATCGCCACCGACACGATCAGCAGATTGCCAATGGCGCTGGCCACGCCGCCACCGGCGTAGAACAGGCCGCACAGCAGCAGCACGTCGGTCAGCGCGAGACTGAACAATTGCGCCGGGCGACGGGTGTTCTCAAGAAACACCACCAGCAAAATATTGAGTATCAGGTACAGCCAGCTGCCAGTGCGCAACAAGTCGTCATTGGCGAACTTCAGCAACTGGTTGTCCATGTTGCTGGAGATCAGCAACACCAGGGTGAGGCCGACGCTTAAACGGTAAAGATGATAGAGACGCAGCAGTCGCTGGGCCTGTTTGCTGCCGGGACTGGACGTCTCAGCGGTCACTTGAACCCGGGCCTTGCTCAAGGTGAGCCTGGCTGCAATACCACTGTTGTTGGAGGTTGAGTGCGCGGTCGCGGGGCAGGTGGACGCCGCAATGTGCGCAGCGGACCATCGGTGCTGCTTCCAGCTCGGCGGAGGACTTGGGGGCGGAGGAAGAAGCCTTGAACTTGCGCCAGAACCATACCGCAGCGGCTATCAGGGCGATCCAGAACAATAAACGAAGCATGGCGAGCTGCTTTATTAGCTAATGATCAGCCAGTTTAGCAAGGACATGACCTGCGCACAGCCACTAGGAGCGAGCTTGCTCGCGAAAAATCTTTAGATGACGCGTTTACTCAGAAGAAACGCGTCATCGTTGACGTCCATCGCGAGCAAGCTCGCTCCTACAGAGTCGCCGTATATCAGTCGAACACGCCGAAGGTCATGTAGCTGAACCACGAGCGGTCGCTGTTGTTGGCTTCGGACTCGTGTTCCTCTTCTTCGATCACGTCGCCATCTGCATCTTTAGGCTTGAGATCGCTTGGAATCGCGTCCTTGGCTTCCTGGAACTGCTTCTGTACGTCCTGGTTGGCGCGGGTTTCGCCCGGCGGCAGCGGCGGACGGGATTCGATCAGGCCCAGGGTGGCCTTGCTCAACCACGAACGGTTGTCGGCTTCGTCGACCGACGGCGTGAACTGACCGTCGACCAGGCTTGGATGGTTCGGGTAGTTGAGCTTCAGGGTTTCGAGGCTGGTGTTGGCCAGTTCGTCCAGGTGCAGACGCTGGTAGGCCTCGGTCATCACCGCCAGGCCGTCACCGACCGCTGGGGTTTCCTGAAAGTTTTCCACCACGTAGCGACCACGGTTCGCGGCGGCGACATAGGCCTGACGGGTCAGGTAATAGTCGGCAACGTGAATCTCGTAAGCGGCCAGCAGGTTGCGCAGGTAGATCATGCGCTGCTTGGCGTCCGGCGAGTAGCGGCTGTTCGGGAAGCGGCTGGTCAGCTGGGCGAACTCGTTGTAGGAGTCGCGAGCGGCACCCGGGTCACGCTTGGTCATGTCCAGCGGCAGGAAGCGCGACAGCAGGCCGACGTCCTGGTCGAAAGAAGTCAGACCTTTGAGGTAATACGCGTAATCGACGTTCGGATGCTGTGGGTGCAGACGAATGAAACGCTCGGCGGCGGACTTCGCAGCCTCTGGCTCGGTGTTCTTGTAGTTGGCATAGATGAGCTCGAGTTGAGCCTGATCAGCGTAGCGACCGAACGGATAACGCGACTCCAGGGCCTTCAGCTTGGCTGTGGCGCTGGTGTAGTTGCTATTGTCCAGATCGTGCTGAGCCTGCTGGTACAGCTCGACTTCGCTCAGGTTTTCATCTACGACTTCCTTCGATGAGCAAGCAGCGGTCAATGCGAGGATGGCGATCAGCAGCAGGTGTTTCACTTGCATGGCGGCTTGCGTCCCTATGACGGCCGCTGTCTTGGGCGGGGCCGTCCTGTTATGATGAGCGCCCCGTTGAATAGCTTCGGGGCAAAAGACGCCGTATTTAACCACAAGCGCGCAGCCGAAACCAAAAGCTGTGCCGACGCCTAGTCTGAGCATGTCCGATAAAATTGAACTTAGCGCAGAGGTGCCGTCCGAATTGGGCGGCCAACGCCTCGATCAAGTCGCCGCACAATTATTCGCTGAGCACTCGCGCTCGCGCCTTTCCGCCTGGATCAAAGACGGCCGCCTGACTGTGGATGGGGCGGTTATCCGCCCGCGAGACATCGTTCACGGTGGCGCCATTCTTGAACTGACTGCCGAGCAGGAAGCTCAGGGCGAATGGATCGCTCAAGACATCGAGCTGGACATTGTCTATGAAGACGACGACATCCTGGTGATCAACAAGCCTGCGGGCCTGGTGGTGCATCCGGCTGCCGGTCATGCTGATGGCACCTTGCTCAACGCCTTGCTGCACCATGTGCCGGACATTATCAATGTGCCCCGCGCCGGTATCGTGCATCGCCTGGACAAGGACACCACCGGTCTGATGGTGGTGGCCAAGACTATTCAGGCGCAGACCCAACTGGTCACGCAACTGCAAAGTCGCAGCGTCAGCCGGATCTACGAATGCATCGTGATCGGTGTGGTCACCGCCGGCGGCAAGATCAACGCGCCGATCGGTCGTCATGGCCAGCAACGCCAGCGCATGGCCGTCATGGAAGGTGGCAAACAGGCCGTCAGCCATTACCGCGTGCTCGAGCGTTTCCGCTCCCACACTCACGTGCGGGTCAAGCTGGAAACCGGTCGTACGCACCAGATTCGGGTCCACATGGCCCACATCAACTTCCCGTTGGTCGGAGATCCTGCCTACGGCGGTCGTTTCCGCATCCCGCCGGCAGCCAGTGTGACCATGATCGAATCGTTGAAGGCTTTTCCGCGTCAGGCACTGCACGCGCGGTTCCTGGAGCTGGATCATCCGACCACCGGTAAACGCATGAGTTGGGAATCGCCACTGCCGGACGACTTCGTCTGGTTGCTGACACTGCTCAAGCAAGACCGCGAGGCGTTCATCGGATGAGTGACTGGCTGATTCCCGACTGGCCCGCGCCGGCCGGGGTGAAAGCCTGTGTGACCACCCGTGCGGGCGGCGTCAGTCTGGCGCCGTTCGACAGCCTCAACCTGGGCGATCACGTCGACGACAGCCCCGAAGCCGTTGCCGAAAACCGCCGTCGCCTCACCGCTCGGTTCTCTATTCAACCGGCCTGGTTGCAGCAGGTTCACGGCATTGCCGTGGCTCATGCCGACCCGGGCCTGGTGGCGACTGCCGACGCCAGCTGGACGGCAACGCCCGGTATCGCTTGCACGGCGATGACCGCCGATTGTCTGCCAGTACTCTTCTGCGACCGTGCCGGCACTCGTGTGGCGGCGGCCCATGCCGGTTGGCGCGGGCTGGCGGCGGGCGTGCTGGAAGCCACCCTCGACAGCCTGGCCGTGCCACCTGCCGAAGTGCTGGCGTGGCTCGGCCCGGCCATAGGCTCGCAAGCCTTTGAAGTCGGCCCGGAAGTACGCGAAACCTTCGTCCGGCAACTGCCTGAAGCCGCCGAGGCCTTTGTGCCGAGCGCAAATGCTGGCAAATTCATGGCTGATATCTATCAACTGGCGCGTTTGCGCCTGGCTGCCCGCGGTGTCACAGCCGTCTATGGCGGTGGTTTCTGCACCGTGACCGATCCGCGCTTCTTTTCTTACCGCCGCGCCCCTCGCACTGGTCGGTTTGCCTCCCTGATCTGGCTCGAACGCTAGACTTGTCTGACCTGCATCAACATCAAGACGCTTGAATCTCCCAGAATCGACCACATCTAATGAGGTATCTGGCAGGTTTCTTCATTCAGGATGTTTTATCGGTCCGGCCTGCTCAAAAGGAAGGTGACCCATGCGTATAGATCGTTTAACCAGTAAGTTGCAGTTAGCCTTGTCCGACGCCCAATCCCTGGCCGTCGGCCTCGATCATCCGGCTATTGAGCCGGCGCATTTGATGCAAGCCATGCTTGAACAGCAGGGTGGATCGATCAAACCGCTGCTGATGCAGGTGGGCTTCGACGTCAACAGCCTGCGTAAAGCGCTGACCAAAGAGCTCGATCAGCTGCCGAAAATCCAGAACCCGACCGGCGACGTCAATATGTCGCAGGATCTGGCGCGCCTGCTCAACCAGGCCGATCGCCTGGCCCAGCAGAAGGGCGACCAGTTCATTTCCAGTGAACTGGTGCTGCTCGCCGCCATGGACGAGAACAGCAAGCTTGGCAAGTTGTTGCTCGGCCAGGGCGTGAGCAAAAAAGCCCTGGAAAACGCGATCACCAACCTGCGTGGCGGTGAGGCCGTCAATGACGCCAACCACGAGGAGTCGCGCCAGGCCCTGGACAAATACACCGTCGACCTGACCAGGCGCGCCGAAGAAGGCAAGCTCGATCCGGTGATCGGCCGTGACGATGAAATTCGCCGGACCATCCAGGTGCTGCAACGTCGCACCAAGAACAACCCGGTGCTGATCGGTGAACCTGGCGTGGGTAAAACCGCGATCGCAGAAGGCCTGGCCCAGCGCATCATCAACGGTGAAGTGCCCGATGGCCTGAAAGGCAAGCGCCTGCTGTCCCTGGACATGGGGTCGCTGATTGCCGGTGCCAAATATCGCGGCGAGTTCGAGGAGCGCCTCAAATCCCTGCTCAACGAGCTGTCGAAGCAGGAAGGGCAGATCATCCTGTTCATCGACGAGCTGCATACCATGGTCGGCGCCGGCAAGGGCGAAGGCTCGATGGATGCCGGCAACATGCTCAAGCCGGCACTGGCTCGCGGTGAGCTGCATTGCGTCGGCGCAACCACGCTCAACGAGTACCGCCAATATATAGAGAAGGATGCCGCCCTCGAACGGCGCTTCCAGAAAGTCCTGGTGGATGAGCCGAGCGAAGAAGACACCATCGCTATCCTGCGTGGCCTGAAAGAGCGCTACGAGGTTCACCACAAGGTGGCGATCACCGACGGCGCGATCATTGCCGCCGCCAAGCTCAGCCATCGCTACATCACCGATCGTCAGTTGCCGGACAAGGCCATCGACCTGATCGACGAAGCCGCCAGCCGCATCCGCATGGAAATCGACTCCAAGCCGGAAGTGCTGGACCGTCTGGAGCGGCGCCTGATTCAGCTGAAGGTCGAATCCCAGGCGCTGAAGAAAGAAAGCGACGACGCGGCGAAGAAACGCCTGGAAAAACTCCAGGAAGAAATCGCCCGGCTCGAACGTGAGTACTCGGACCTGGAAGAAATCTGGAATGCGGAAAAGGCCGAAGTCCAGGGCTCGGCGCAGATCCAGCAGAAAATCGAACAGTCCCGTCAGGAACTGGAAGCGGCGCGCCGCAAAGGCGACCTGAACCGCATGGCCGAGCTGCAATACGGGGTGATCCCGGACCTGGAGCGCAGCCTGCAGATGGTCGACCAGCACGGCAAAAGCGAAAACCAGTTGCTGCGCAGCAAGGTGACTGAAGAAGAGATCGCCGAAGTCGTGTCGAAGTGGACCGGCATTCCGGTGTCGAAAATGCTCGAAGGCGAGCGCGACAAGCTGATGAAGATGGAAAGCCTGTTGCACCAGCGTGTGATCGGCCAGGACGAAGCGGTGGTTGCCGTGTCCAACGCGGTACGGCGTTCGCGGGCCGGATTGTCCGACCCGAATCGCCCGAGCGGCTCGTTCATGTTCCTCGGCCCGACCGGGGTCGGTAAAACCGAGTTGTGCAAGGCGCTGGCCGAGTTCCTCTTTGATACCGAAGAGGCGATGGTGCGCATCGACATGTCCGAATTCATGGAGAAACATTCCGTGTCGCGACTGATCGGTGCGCCACCAGGCTACGTAGGCTATGAAGAAGGCGGTTACCTGACCGAGGCGGTGCGTCGCAAGCCTTATTCGGTGATCCTCCTGGACGAGGTCGAGAAGGCCCACCCGGACGTCTTCAACATCTTGCTGCAAGTGCTTGAAGATGGCCGCCTGACCGACAGCCATGGCCGCACGGTGGATTTCAAGAATACCGTGATTGTCATGACGTCCAACCTGGGGTCGGTGCAGATCCAGGAACTGGTCGGTGATCGTGAAGCGCAACGCGCGGCGGTGATGGATGCGATTTCCACGCACTTCCGGCCGGAGTTCATCAACCGGGTCGACGAAGTGGTGATCTTCGAGCCGCTGGCGCGGGATCAGATCGCAGGCATTACCGAGATCCAGTTGGGGCGTCTGCGTGCTCGTCTGACCGAACGGGAACTGAAGCTGGAACTCAGCCCGGAGGCGATGGACAAGCTGATCGCAGTCGGCTACGACCCGGTATACGGTGCACGACCGCTCAAGCGAGCGATCCAGCGCTGGATCGAGAACCCATTGGCGCAGCTGATTCTGTCGGGACGTTTCATGCCCGGCGATACCGCCAAGGGTGTCGTGGAAAACGACGAAATCGTCTTCGCCTGATCCGCTGCAACTAGTGTAGGAGCGAGTTCGCTCGCGATGGACGTCAACGATAACGCGCGCTGTCTGGATGAGCGTGTTGTTCTGAAGTTTTTCGCGAGCAAGCTCGCTCCTGCAAGATGTCTCGCATCGCGAGGCCTTTTTTTCGCCAGGCTGTTGAACTCTAAGGAAAAGGCTTGTAAAGTGCGCCCCGCAGTAAGTCGCTCCGAAGGGTTTCCGCTCCCCAAGCAGGAATCCAAAATAAGTTGCAAATCATTAACTTGAAAGCAATTTAGGGGGTTGACAGAGGTGCTGAAGATTGTAGAATAGCGCGCCTCAGACACACGAACGCAGCGATGCGAACGAGTCGAAGAGAACGCGATAAAGCTTCAAAGTTGTAAATTGAAATATGTAGTTCCGTGATAGCTCAGTCGGTAGAGCAAATGACTGTTAATCATTGGGTCCCAGGTTCGAGTCCTGGTCACGGAGCCAATTTCAAACCGGGGTATAGCGCAGTCCGGTAGCGCGCCTGCTTTGGGAGCAGGATGTCAGGAGTTCGAATCCCCTTACCCCGACCATTTTTGGGTCGTTAGCTCAGTTGGTAGAGCAGTTGGCTTTTAACCAATTGGTCGTAGGTTCGAATCCCACACGACCCACCATTTTTGAAACCAGTTAACGCTGGGATCAGATCTTAAGATCAGAGGCCAAAAGCGCTGATCGAAGAAGGCGACTTGTAAAGGTCGCCTTTTTTTTACCGGGGTATAGCGCAGTCCGGTAGCGCGCCTGCTTTGGGAGCAGGATGTCAGGAGTTCGAATCCCCTTACCCCGACCATATTAAAAATCCTCGTATCGAAAGATACGGGGATTTTTTTTGTCTGCTGCAAACGCAAAAAAGCCCCGGATCTTGGGAAAAGAAGCGGGGCGGGCGCTATGGAGGTGTCCGCAGGTTAGACCGAGGCGTCGGCATCGCGGGCAAGCCCGCTCCCACAGGTCAAGTGTCGGACCGAATTCAAAGGTCGACACATAACCTGTGGGCGCGTGGCTTGCCCGCGATGAGGTATTAACAGACGTCGAATATTTAGTGCAGTTTGAGCCGAGGCTCAGTCCCGCGCCCGATCTTGCTGCCCAACATCAGCATCGCCGTGCGGAACGCGCCATACAGGGCCATCTGGTGCATGCGGTACAGCGACACATAAAACATCCGTGCCAGCCAACCTTCGAGCATCACGCTGCCAGTCAGGTTGCCCATCAAGTTACCCACAGCCGAAAAACGCGACAGCGAGATCAACGAGCCGTAGTCGGTGTACTTGTACTCGGGCAGTGCCTTGCCTTCGATCCGCAATTTCAGCGATTTGGCCAGCAACGACGCCTGCTGATGCGCAGCCTGGGCCCGTGGCGGCACGTTGCGATCGGTGCCCGGCTGCGGGCAGGCCGCGCAGTCGCCGAAGGCGAAGATGTTTTCGTCGCGGGTGGTTTGCAGGGTCGGCAGCACTTGCAATTGATTGATGCGGTTGGTCTCCAGGCCATCGATGTCCTTGAGAAAGCCCGGTGCGCGAATCCCGGCCGCCCAGACTTTCAGGCTGGCATTGATCACTTTGCCGTCGGCGGTGATCAGGCTGTCGGCGGTCACTTCGCTGACGGCGGCATTGGTCATGACATTGACCCCTAGTTTCTCCAGGGTCTTATGCACCGGCCCGCCGATCCGTTCCGGCAGCGCAGGCAGCACCCGTGGCCCGGCTTCGATCAGGGTGATGTGCATGTTTTCCGGCTTGATCCGGTCCAGGCCATAGGCCGCCAGTTCATGGGCGGCGTTGTGCAGCTCGGCGGCCAGTTCGACCCCGGTGGCACCGGCGCCGACGATGGCGACGCTGATCTGCTCGACCGTGTCGGTTTGCCCGGCGTGGGCGCGCAGGTAATGGTTGAGCAATTGCTGATGGAAGCGCTCGGCCTGCTTGCGGGTGTCGAGGAACAGGCAATGCTGCGCCGCGCCCTGGGTGCCGAAATCGTTGGTGGTGCTGCCAACGGCAATGACCAGCGAGTCGTAGCCCAGTTCCCGGGCCGGGACCAGCTCCACGCCGGCTTCGTCATAGGTCGCGGCCAGCTGGATTTTCTTCCGGGCGCGATCAAGCCCGCTCATGCGCCCCAACTGGAACCCGAAGTGGTTCCATTTTGCCTGGGCAACATAGTTGAGTTCGTCTTCGGAAGAGTTCAGGGAACCGGCCGCCACTTCGTGCAACAGCGGTTTCCAGATGTGGGTCAGGTTCGCGTCGACCAGCATCACGCTGGCCGTGCCACGCTTGCCCAGAGTCTTACCCAGACGGGTAGCCAACTCCAGGCCGCCGGCGCCGCCGCCAACGATGACAATACGATGAGTCATGGGGATATCTCGCAAGGCTAAAAGAAATCGGTGCGATTACCCGAGCGAGCGCAAGGCAGCTCATAGCGTCAGGTAACTGATAAATCGGCTCAACAGGCCCAGGCCAATGGTCACTGCCAATACCACCACCAGGAGCATCCACGGCCGAAAAGGCCGGCGCTCGACTCGGTGCTGGGACAAGTGCAGGTACTCTTCGACATGCTTCTGGTCTTCGGGTTTCAGGCGGCTGGTCATTTTCGGGCCTCGTCAGGTAGACGTTGCTGAATGTCTGGAAGCTACAGGCGGGTTACCCCACGTTGAACGGAGCATAGCCGCTGTCGGGGACAGGCTCGACGCGCACCGTATCGTCCAGGCGAATGATTCCACTTTGTAACACCCGGGCGGTGATTCCGCCATGTCCGCGCACGGCCTGAAAGGTCCCGGGGCCGAGGTTGGTTTGCAGGCGGGCACAGGGCTGACACCAGCCGGTGGTTTCGAAAATCGCCTGGCCGATCCTGAAGCGTCGGCCTTTGAGGCTGAACAGATTGATGCCGCTGACGACTATATTGCGCCGCAGGTCCTTAGGTCGCACCGGGTGGTCATCCGCGCGGCCCATCAGCGAACTGATCACCGCCAGATGTTCCCACTGAATCAGCGTCACCTGGCGCGCATTGCGTATGCCCGGGCGGGCGCGATCACCGGTCAAGCCAGCCTCGAGACGTGCTTCCACGGCATCGAGCTCGATCATTGGCGCATGACGCTCCGGTCGCACGCCGATCCAGCGAACGCGACCCTGTTGTGGCACTTCGGCGATCAACGCCTGCAATGGACTCACAGACTGATCCCGACGTCGAACACAATGCTGCGACCCAGGTTGCTGCGCAGGAAATCCGGCGCATCCGGGTGCGCGAACAGCACCCGTGCGAAGGTCGGGCCGACCAGTGACAACGAACGCCAGCCCTGGCGCAGGTACTCGGTAGGCGGCGGGAAATGACTGTTGAGGTCCAGCACTTCGCGCTTGAGGCTGGCGAAGGCGATGATGTCCAGCTCCCCCAGGTCCATGCCGCGTTCTTTGTAGTTATGCGCTTTTTTGCGCAAGGTCGGTGCCAGTCTCAGCAAGAACTCGTTGGCCGGAATGCGCCGGGGCTTGGCCTCGCGGCGCACCAGCTGGCTCAGGGAGAATGCGCTGCGTCGGCGTTGCAGTTCATCGCGCCACTCGTCGTTGAGGCGCCGGCCTTCGTCGAGGACGAAGAACACCTCGAAACTGGCGTCACGGAACAGCACGTCCGGCGGCTCTCCGGCCGGTGCGAACTCGTCGGCGCGGTAGGGAATGTTCAGCCCCTGCAACAGGCGCTGGCACACCCAACGCTCACGCTCCCATTTGCGGGCATTGGAGAGAAACGCGTTGGCTTGCTCGGCCGCAATGGTCAGCAGGCGTAAGTAATCTGAATCATCCATAAGCCCAAGCTTAGCGTTCAAATGCGATCGCAAAGAAGACAGTTTATCGCAGCGGGTCAAAAATCTGCCGAATCTGCCGCGCGTCATCCTCGCAACACCTGCATCCCGCGCCCGGTTCGGGCATTGCACAAAACGGATAGTGATCTGCGCAAAGCGGATATTGGTGCGTGCCTGGCAGCTTTACCCTCGGCTTTACGGGACGTTAGCCGCGTTAACGACGCTCTTAAAACAACAACAAGAGACAGATGCCATGCGCAAGATCGACGTACATGAGGTGATCGACAACGCACGATTCAACCGTTTTCACTGGATGGTGCTGTTCTGGTGTGCCCTGATCATCATCTTCGATGGTTACGATCTGGTGATCTACGGCGTCGTGCTGCCGATGCTGATGAAAGAATGGGGGCTCAGTCCCCTGCAAGCGGGCGCACTGGGCAGTTATGCACTGTTTGGAATGATGTTTGGCGCGCTGTTCTTCGGCCCGCTGTCGGACAGGATCGGCCGCAAGAAAGCCATCACGATCTGTGTGATGCTCTTCAGCGGTTTTACCGTGCTCAACGGATTTGCCCGCAACCCCACCGAGTTCGGTGTGTGCCGATTTATTGCCGGGCTTGGCATCGGCGGGGTTATGCCCAATGTCGTGGCACTGATGAACGAGTACGCGCCGAAGAAAATCCGCAGCACGCTGGTGGCGATCATGTTCAGCGGCTACTCGGTGGGCGGCATGCTGTCGGCGGGGCTCGGTATCGTGCTGATCCCCAGTTTTGGCTGGCAGTCGGTGTTCTACGTGGCGGTGCTGCCATTGCTGCTGTTGCCGTTGATCATGTACTTCCTGCCCGAGTCGGTGGGTTTCATGCTGCGCCAGGGGCGCAATGCCGAGGCGCGCGCCATCCTGCAGCGGATTGATCCGGCTTACGTCGAGCAAGCCGGCGATCAACTGCACATGAACGACGTGAAAGGGACTGGCACTCCGGTGCTGCAATTGTTCCGCGACGGCCGGGCGCTGCGTACGCTGATGCTGTGGCTGGCGTTTTTCTGCTGCCTGCTGATGGTCTACGCCTTGAGTTCCTGGCTGCCGAAACTGATGGCCAACGCCGGTTACAGCCTGGGCTCGAGCCTGTCGTTCCTGCTGGTACTCAACTTCGGTGCCATTTTCGGCGCGGTTGGCGGTGGTGTACTGGGTGACAAGCTCAACTTGCCGCGGGTGTTGGCGGTGTTCTTCGCCGGTGCAGCGGTTTCGATCACCTTGTTGGGGTTCAACAGCCCGATGCCGGTGTTGTACCTGCTGATCGCCATTGCTGGCGCGACCACCATCGGCTCGCAGATCCTGTTGTACGCCTGCGCCGCGCAGTTCTACTCCATGACCATTCGCTCCACCGGTCTGGGCTGGGCATCGGGCATCGGGCGCAACGGCGCCATCGTCGGACCGCTGCTGGGCGGTGCCTTGCTCGGGATCAACCTGCCGCTGCAACTGAACTTCATGGCCTTTGCCTTGCCCGGTGCAGTGGCCGCGATCGCCATGACCGTGTTCGCCATCAGCAGTCGGCGCAGTGCCCGGCAACCGCTACCGGGCACGCAACAAGGATCACCTGACAGGGCTGTCGGCGAGGTTTCATGAAAGCGTTATTCCACGACTTTTCCCTGTCGGCGGCTGTCGCCGGATTTATCGCCACGGTAATTTCCTACGCCGGCCCGTTGGTGATCATCTTCCAGGCGGCCGAGACGGCGCACCTCTCGCGAGAAGTGTTGTCGTCCTGGGTCTGGGCGATTTCCATCGGCAGCGCCGTGCTCGGCATTGGTCTGAGCCTGCGTTACCGGGTACCGGTGATCATCGCGTGGTCGGCGCCGGGTTCGGCGTTGCTGGTGGCGCTGTTGCCCGGGATCTCCATGCCGGAGGCGGTGGGGGCTTACCTGGTCAGCAGCCTGATTATCTTTCTGGTCGGGATATCCGGGGCGTTTGACCGGATCATCGGCAAACTGCCCGCGGCCATTGCGGCAGCGATGCTGGCGGGGATTCTGTTCAGCTTCGGCACCGGATTGTTCGTCTCTTTGCAGGGCAAGCCGTTGCTGGTGCTGGCGATGTTCGCCACTTACCTGATCTGCAAACGGCTGATGCCGCGTTATGCGGTGTTGATGGTGCTGCTGGTGGGGTGTTCGCTCGCCTTTGTTGGCGGTGATCTGCACCTTGAAGCGCTGGTGATCGGTTTTGCCACGCCGGTGTGGATCACCCCGACGTTCAGCCTGAGCGCGACCCTGAACATTGCCTTGCCACTGGTGATGGTGGCGTTGACCGGCCAGTTTGTTCCCGGCATGGCAGTGCTGCGCGCCAGCGGTTACTCGACGCCGGCCGGCCCGATCATCGCCAGCAGCGCGTTGGGCACGGCGCTGTTGGCACCGTTCGGTTGTCACGGGCTGAATCTGGCGGCGATCACCGCGGCCATTTGCACCGGCCGCGAGGCCCATGAAAACCCCGGCAAACGCTATGTGGCCGGCGTCGCCGGTGGCCTGTGTTACCTGGTGCTGGGGATCTTCGGCGCCACCCTGGTTTCACTGTTTTCGGCATTCCCCAAAGAACTGATCGCCGCCCTGGCCGGGCTGGCGCTGTTCGCCGCGATTGCCGGGTCGTTGGCCGGCGCCATGGCCGTGCCGAGGGATCGCGAAGCGGCGCTGGTGACCTTTCTCACCACTGCGTCGGGTATGTCGTTGTTGGGATTGTCCGCTGCATTTTGGGGACTGATTTTCGGCATGGTCACCCACTTGCTGTTAAACGCCCGTCGTCCTGTTCCTCGTAGCGAAACCGCTGCGGCTGAAGCACTTCAACCTGTCGATCAATAAAAACAAGAGAACAACGATGAAACAGATTCTTCCAGCAACCGGTACCGTGTTGTCCATGGCTGTCGTCTCGGGTTTCTCCGCCGGTGCGATGGCCGCCGAGGGCGGCTTCATCGAAGACACCACGGCGACCTTGCAAGCGCGCAATTACTACTTCAGCCGGGACTTTTCCGACATCGTCGGCGCCAACCGGCAATCGAAGGCCGAGGAGTGGGCGCAGGGCTTCATCCTCAACGTCAAGTCCGGTTACACCCAAGGCCCGGTCGGTTTTGGTGTGGATGTCATCGGCCTGCTCGGCCTCAAGCTCGACAGCAGCCCGGACCGGGTCAATACCGGTTTGCTGCCGGTACAGGATGACGGCCGTGCGGCGAACGATTACAGCCGACTGGAAGGCGCATTGAAGGTGCGCTACTCCAAGACCGAACTGAAGGTGGGTGAGTTGCAACCCAACGTGCCGGTGCTGGCCTTCAGCGATATCCGTCTGCTGCCGCCCAGCTATCAGGGCGCAAGCATCAGCTCGAACGAGATCAATGGCCTGACCTTGCAAGGCGGGCACTTGAAATCAACCAGCCTGCGCAACGAGGCCGGCGACGAAAAGATGCAAGCGATGCTCGGTCATGTACCGCAGCGCCAGGTCAGCAGTGATGGCTTCAACTTCGCCGGTGCCGATTACGCCTTCAATGAAAAGCGCACTTCGGTCAGCGCCTGGTTCGGCCAACTGGAAGATATCTACAACCAGCGCTTTATCGGCCTCAAGCACAGCCAGCCGCTGGGCAACTGGACCCTGGGCGCCAACCTTGGTTATTACGATTCGCGCGAAGACGGCAAACAGCTGCTGGGCAATATCGACAACCAGGCGTTCTTCTCCCTGCTGTCGGCCAAGCGCGGCGGCCATACGTTTTATCTGGGGTATCAGGGCATGTTCGGCGACAGCGCCTTCCCGCGGGTCTTTGCCAATATCAGTCCGCTGGGCAACGAAGTGCCGACCTACGAGTTCGCCTACACCGATGAGCGCTCCTGGCAGGCGCGTTACGACTACGATTTCGCGGCCCTCGGCGTGCCGGGGCTGACCAGCACCGTGCGGTACATCACCGGCAATAATGTCGACACCGGCCTGGGTTTTGAAGGCAAGGATCGCGAACGTGATCTCGATCTCGGCTATGTGCTGCAGAGCGGCAGCCTCAAGGGGCTCGGTATCCGCGTGCGCAATGTGATGGCGCGTTCCAACTACCGCAGTGACATCGATGAGAACCGTTTGATCCTCAGCTATACGTGGACGTTGCTATGAAGCGGTGATCACAGATTGCTCATGCAGTTGCCCATCACCTGATACGTCACGCGATGGGTCTGGCCCTGATGATCGATGTAGACCATAGTCGCTGGCACAACGTCGCAGGCGGTTGCGGTGTCGGACACTGAAACCACTTCGGCGATGTCCAGTGGCTGCGCCGGGTTGTACGGGGTGGCTGGCGACTCGTTGCCGGCGGCCATGGCCGAGGTGGCGACAAGGGTCAGAAACAGGCTGATCAGGGTTTTCATTTTTCCGTGCTCCGTGTTGATTCCGATAGTTTGATTCTAGTCTTTGCCCCGGCCTGATAAAGAGGCCTGCGCCTGATGCAGCCTTACAGGAAACGTAACAATTATTGCCCTTGGAGGGCCCATGGACCTGCTCAATAACTTGCGGGTGTTCGTCCGCGTGGTGGACTGCGCAAGTTTTACCGCCGCCGCCGATGCGCTGGACCTGTCGACCGCGCAAGTGTCGCGACTGGTGGCGGATCTGGAGCAGCATGTACAGGCGCGCTTGCTGCAACGCACCACGCGGCGGTTGAGCCTGACCGAGGCCGGTGAGCGCTTCCTGTTGCGCAGTCGGCAAATTCTTGAAGAAATGGAAGAGGCCACGGCAGAGGCGCGCGGTGCCCATCTCAAGCCGAGCGGACGGCTGCGGGTGCACAGCATGAATGGCCTGGGCGTATTGATCACGCCATTGATCGCCCGTTACAGCGAGCTTTACCCCGATGTGGTGTTCGAACTGACCCTGTCGCAGCGTAATCCCGATCCGCTGGAAGAAGGGCACGACGTGGTGATTTCGATCGCCCATGAACTGGCCGATTCGCAATTGGTCGCCCAGGTGATCGGGCAGGTCTACAGCGTGCCCTGCGCCTCCCCGGCGTACCTGCAACGGCGTGGCGTGCCCCATACGCCGCTGGCGCTGAACGAGCATCAGTGCCTGCGCATGCTTGACCCGTTGTACGGCGATGAGTGGGTCTTCCAGGACGAGCATGGCGAGCAGGCGGTCAGCCCGGCGAAGACCTTTCAGTGCAACGTCGCCGAGTCGATGGTCAAGGCGTCGGAGGCCGGCATGGGGGTCAGCCTGATTCCGTTCTATATCGCATCGCGACCCTTGAGCGATGGCACCTTGTTGCGGTTGCTGCCCGCCTGGCGCCCCCGGCAACGCAAGGTGTATGCGCTGTACCCGTCACGGCGTTTTCTCGATGCCAAGGTCCGGACCTGGGTGGACTTTCTCAAGGCCGAATTACCCAAGCTGTTCGCCGAGCACGAGGCGGTGATGGACGATCCGCGGCATTGGGCCTGAAGTCGAAGGACGCGCGAAGGGCGGTGTAGACTGAGGACCTGTTCTCTTTCGCCAAGCCAAGGGAGTGTGCCCAGCCATGATTGGCGCCGAGTTACTGTCACCCGAAACCCTCACGGTGGGGTGGTTGATCTATGCGCCGGTGCTGATCTGGGCGGTTGCGCGAGCGCCGTGGGTCGAGCTGTTCAGCGATAGCCGCCGCCAGCATCTGTTGTTCGGTACGGTATTTGCGCTGTTCATGCTGTGGCTGGTGCGACGGGACTTCGACACCGGCGTGTCCTACCACTTCATCGGCATGACCGCCGTGACCCTGTTGCTTGACTGGCCGTTGGCGATCGTCGGCGGGTTGGTCGCGCATGCGGGATTGGTGCTGCTCGGCCGCCAGGATCTGGCGGCGATGGGGGTCAATGGCGCGCTGCTGATTCTGCTGCCAGTGCTGATCACCGAGTGTTGCGCGATCCTGGTGGAGCGAGCGCAGCCGCGAAATCCGTTTGTGTATATCTTCGTGTCCGGTTTTTTTGCGGCGGCGCTCTCGGCGTTGCTGTGTCTGCTGCTGGCGCTGTGGTTGCTGTGGTTCGACGAACGTTTTGCCATGCCATATTGGCTGGAAGACTTTGTCGGCTACCTGTGGCTGATCATTTTTCCCGAGGCCTTTATCAACGGCATGGTGGTCAGCGCGCTGGTGGTGTTCTGTCCCGAGTGGCTGGAGACCTTCAACCGCACGCGCTACCTTTCTGCGCCGTGGAAAGACGACGATCCCAAGTCCTGAGCCCTCTCAAGCCTGGCATCGTCGAGCCCTGCGCAGGTCAGTGACGCGGCTCGAAATCTTCGCTGAACAGGTCGTCTTCGGCATCCGGGCTCACCGGAATCTTGTGTTCTTCCGACGCCCAGGCGCCCAGGTCGATCAGTTTGCAACGATCCGAACAGAACGGCCGGAATTTGCTTTCGGGGCTCCATTCCACAGGGGCGCCGCAGGTTGGGCAATCGACGGTTGGGGTTTGGCTCATGACTGGCCTCCACGCAAAGTAAGGTAAAAGTGATGCATGCGTTCGACCTCGCTGTGCAGCCAGGCGAGGTCGCGGTCGTTGACCACCACATCGTCGGCATGGCTCAGGCGATCCTGGCGGCTGGACTGGGCCTTGAGGATTGCCTGGACCTGTTGTTCGCTGGTCTGGTCACGCTGCAGGGTGCGTTCGATCTGTAGCTGTTCGGGTGCATCGATCACCAGCACCCGTTGGGTCATGGCGTACTGACCCGACTCGATCAGCAGCGGCGAAACCAGAATCGCGTAAGGCGATTGTGCCTGGCCCAGATGATCAGCGATTTCCTTGGCGATCAGCGGATGCAACAGTGCTTCGAGCCAGAGCCGATGTTCCGGTACCTCGAAGATCAGTTTGCGCAACGCTGCGCGATCCAGTTGCCCGTCAGGTTGCAGTACGCCGGGGCCGAAGTGTTCGGCGATCTTCGCCAGCGCCGGGCGCCCCGGTTCCACCACCCAACGCGCCGCGTGGTCGGCATCCACCAGGTGCACGCCCAGGTCGATGAAGTGCTGGGCCGCCGCGCTTTTGCCGCTGCCGATGCCGCCGGTCAGGCCGAGAATCCAGGGTTTTTCCACAAGGGTATTCATTTCAAACCGACAAACTGCCAATAGAAGTCGGTTATTTGACCACCCCAGAGCAAGGCAATCCAGCCGGCAATCGCCAGATAGGGGCCAAAAGGGATCGGCGTCGAGGTTTTCGCGTTGCGCATGCGCAGCAAGATCACGCCGATAACGGCGCCCACCACGGACGACAACAGGATGGTCAGAGGCAGGATCTGCCAGCCTCCCCAGGCCCCGAGCATTGCCAACAACTTGAAATCTCCGTGGCCGATGCCGTCCTTGCCGGTGATCAGTTTGAACAGCCAGAACACCGACCACAGCGCCATGTAGCCGGCTATTGCGCCCCACAGCGCGTCCTGCAACGGCACGAACAGGCCGAAACTGTTGACGATCAATCCGAGCCACATCAGTGGTAGCACCAGCACATCCGGTAATAGCTGGTGCTCGGCGTCGATCAGGCTCATGGCCAACAGGCCCCAGGTCAGGACCAGTGTCATGCACGCAGGCCAACCGAACCCGAAGTGCCAGGCGATGAACGCCGACAGCAGGCCGCAGGCCAGTTCGGTCAACGGGTAGCGTGTGCTGATCGACGTCTTGCAGCTTGAGCAGCGCCCTCGCAGCAACGCAAAGCTGAGCACTGGAATGTTTTCCCAGGCTCGGATCCGGTGGCCACAGTGCGGGCACTGAGAGGAAGGCAGTAGCAGGTTGTAAACCGGCAGGGGCGTTTCCTCGGGCAACCCCAGAATGTCATGGGCCTGCCCTCGCCACTCACGCTCGAGCATTTTGGGCAGGCGCCAGATGACTACATTGAGAAAGCTGCCGACAAGCAGGCCGACCACTGCGGCAATGACGATGAAGGCCAGCGGGTAGGCCGTGAGAATTTCGTTCAAGGGCATGTCAGATCGCAGCGCCGAGTTGGAAGATGGGCAGGTACATCGCAACCACCAGGCCACCGACGACGACCCCCAGTACCACCATGATGAACGGTTCCATCAGGCTGGTGAGGTTATCGACCATGTTGTCCACTTCGTCCTCGTAGAAGCTCGCGACCTTGTCGAGCATGTCGTCCAGTGCCCCGGACTCTTCGCCAATGGCCGTCATCTGGATCGCCATGTTCGGAAAGATGCCGGAGGTGCGCATGGAAAAATTCAGCTGCATGCCGGTCGACACGTCCTGTCTGATGCGCAGCACCGCACGCTTGAACACGACGTTGCCGGTCGCCCCCGCCACTGACTCCAGTGCCTCGACCAACGGCACGCCGGCGGCGAAGGTGGTCGACAGCGTACGGGCATAACGGGCCACGGCGGACTTGTACATCAACGTGCCAACCAACGGCAGTTTCAGCAGCCAGGTATCCGTCCGGTCGCGAAAGGCTTGCGAGGTCTTGAACGCGTGTCGCAGGCCGAAGACCGCTGCGATCAGTACGCCGAGCATCATCCACCACCAGTCCTGCATGAATTCCGACAGGCCGATGACCATGACGGTGAAGGCCGGCAGTTCGGCGCCAAATCCCTTGAACACCGACTCGAACTGCGGGACCACCTTGACCAGCAGAATCCCGGTCACGACGATCGCGACGAACACCACGGCGAGCGGATAGGTCATGGCTTTCTTGATCTTGGCCTTGAGGCTTTCGCTCTTCTCCTTGTAGGTCGCGACCCGTTCCAACAGGGTGTCCAGGGCGCCGGCCTGTTCGCCGGCATCGACCAGATTGCAGTAGAGCTCATCGAAATACTGCGGCTTTTTGCGCAACGCCGCGGCGAAGCTGTTCCCCGCCGCGACTTCCTGTTTCACCTCGTCCACCAGTTTGCGCATGGCCGGGTTATCGAAGCCTTCGCCGATGATGTCGAATGATTGCAGCAGCGGCACGCCGGCTTTCATCATGGTCGCCATCTGCCGGGTGAACAGGGCAATCTCCTGGGCCTTGATGCGCTGGCCAAGATTGAAGATCGAGGCGGATTTCTTGCGCACCTTGCCGGGATTGATCCCTTGTTTGCGCAACTGCGCCTTGATCAGCGCCGGGTTCTGACCGCTGAGTTCGCCGGTCATTTTCGAGCCTTTCCGGTCCGTGCCTTCCCAGGCATACACGCTGATTTTTGCTGCTTTGACCGCCATGTTCAGTCCTTGGTGACCCGGTTGATTTCTTCAAGGCTGGTGATGCCCTGCATGGCCTTGATCAACCCGGACGTGCGCAGGTCGTTGAACCCGTCCTTGCGCATCTGGGTATCGATTTCCAGCGAGTTGCCCTCGGCCATGATCAGCCGTTGCAATGCGGGTGTGTTCTTCACCACTTCATAAATCCCTACGCGCCCTTTATAACCGCCGTTGCAGTGATCGCAACCGACCGGTTCATAGATCGTGAACGAGCCGATGCGTTCCGCAGGAAAACCCTCCTTGAGCAGCGCCTCCCGGGGAATCTCGATCGGTCTCTTGCAATGGCTGCACAGTTTGCGCGCCAGGCGCTGGGCGATGATCAGGCTCACCGAGGTGGCGATGTTGAAGCCCTGGATGCCCATGTTGTGCAGGCGGGTCAGGGTTTCCGCAGCGCTGTTGGTGTGCAGGGTCGACAGCACCAGGTGCCCGGTCTGGGCGGCCTTGATGGCGATTTCCGCCGTTTCCAGGTCGCGGATTTCGCCGACCATGATGACGTCCGGATCCTGTCGCAGAAACGAGCGCAGCGCCTGGGCAAATCCCAGGCCCTGCTTCGGATTGACGTTGACCTGGTTGATGCCTTCCATGTTGATTTCCACCGGGTCTTCGGCGGTGGAAATGTTGATGTCCACGGTGTTGAGGATATTCAGGCCGGTGTAGAGCGACACGGTCTTGCCTGAGCCGGTGGGTCCGGTGACCAGAATCATCCCCTGTGGCTGCTTGAGCGCGGCCATGTACAGGTCTTTCTGGTCGGGTTCGTAGCCGAGGGCATCGATGCCCATTTGCGCGCTGGACGGATCGAGGATCCGGATCACCACTTTCTCGCCCCACAGGGTCGGCAGGGTGTTGACCCGAAAGTCGATGGACTTGCTCTTGGACAGGCGCATCTTGATCCGCCCGTCCTGGGGCCGACGCCGTTCGGAGATGTCGAGGCTGGCCATGACTTTCAGCCGCGAAGCGATGCGGTTGGCCAGTTGAATCGGCGGTTTGGCGACTTCGCGCAGCATGCCGTCGGTGCGCATCCGCACGCGGTAGGTTTTTTCGTAGGGCTCGAAATGCAGGTCGGAAGAGCCGCTCTTGATCGCATCGAGCAACATCTTGTGGACGAAGCGCACCACGGGTGCGTCATCGCTATCCTGGCCGGCGTCCCGATTGTTGTCGTCTACCGACTCGATGTCCACGCCATCGAGGTCAATGTCGGCCATGTCTTCCAGGCCGGTACTGTGGCTGTCGAAGAATTTCTCGATGGCGTCCGTGAGTTTTTCGTCTTCGACCAGAATGGCTTCGGTGCTGAGGCCGGTGCTGAACTGGATATCGTTGATGGCCTGGTGATTGGTTGGATCGGAAATCCCCACGAACAGCTTGTTGCCACGTCGCCAGAGGGGCAGGGCGTGGTGCTGGCGGACCAGTTTCTCGCTGACCAGCCCTTTGGGTTGTGACTCTTTATCCAGGCAGTGGAGATCCAGCAGCGCCATGCCGAAATGCTCCGAGGCAATCTCGGCAACCTGACGGCTATTCACCAGTTTGTTTTGCACCAGGTAGTTGACCAGGGAAATCCGGTTGCGCTGGGCTTGCTGATACGCCTGTTGCGCGCTTTTGTCAGAGAGCAGTTCGGCCAGGACCAATTGCTTGGCCAGGCCGCTAAGGGCGATGTCATTCATGGGGATACCGGACGCAAACAATGCATGACTTATAGCCTAGTCAAGCGGCGGAGCCAAACCTGTGGGGCTGAGGTGACAATAATTGTCAGATAGTGCGGATCCTGGGGGTAGGAAAAGGCGATTGCCTCGGCTCAACCCCTGAAAGCAGCAGTTGACGGGTTTGGCATGGGCTGTGCTGTGGCTCATTCAGATCATGAGATTTTGACTCATGCATGGAGCTTGACTATGAATACTCAGAAAGGTTTTACGCTTATCGAATTGCTGATCGTGGTGGCGATCATCGGGATTCTGGCGACGTTTGCGTTGCCGGCTTACTCGAAGTATCAGGCGAAGGCCAAGGTCACCGCTGGCCTGGCGGAGATTTCGGCGCTGAAAATACCATTTGAAGACCTGATGAATAACGGGAACGGTCCGGCAGATGTGACGGCAATTGGAGGAGTTACCCCAACCTCGAATTGCGCACTAACTGCTTCTGGAACAGCCACTAGTGGTGCTGGCACAATTGTTTGTACGATCGTTAACGCGCCTGCACCGGTTCTCAACAAGACGATCACGCTGACGCGCTCGAACACTGGCTGGGTTTGCACCAGCACTGCGGACCAGGACTTCTTGCCTAAAGGTTGCACCACTGCCGCTGGCGCTTAACGTTTCACAAAGCTTTAGTACGCAAAGCCCCGCCCTTAAAGCGGGGTTTTTTTTGACAAACTCCTTCGAATCTCCAGAACACAAGAAAACCCCGACAATTCATGGCCTTAGGCCCACGCTAAAACCCGCAACTTGCATGTAGATAATTTCGAAGTCATGCATTTTGCATGATTTCGAAAATCAGGTGATTTTCTAAGTTGCTGATTTATAACGATTTGTTGACTGTCTCAAACTTGGCACAGCGTTCGCAATATACCCAGTAACCCTGCTGACAAGACACGCAGCAGACTTTATGAAAAAACAGGAGTTACTCGTATGAAGAAGTTCGCTATCGCTGCCGCTACTGCTACCGCGCTGACCCTGACCCTGGGCAACGTTGCATTTGCCCAGACTCAAGCCACTCAAGCGCCAATGGTGCTGGCTGCCGGTGAAATGACCAAAGCCACAGAAGCTACTTCCGATACCTGGATCACCACCAAAGTCAAAGCAGACCTGGTCACCGAAAAAGGCATTCCTGGTACTGACATCAAGGTTGAAACCAACAAAGGTGTTGTTTCCCTGTCGTCTACCGTTGCCGTGACAGACGCACAGAAAGCCACCGCCGTGGCTATCGCCAAGAAAATCAAAGGCGTCCAAGCGGTCTCCGCTGACGGCCTTAAAGCCGAGTAAGGCAAGACTTCTCGCCTGGACCGGGAGAAGGCGCGGCAGACGGGCCGAGTCATACGCCTGCCGCAACTTGAGAGTTCATGCGAAAGGCCACAAGGACGTGGCCATTACAGGCCTCGGACATTCGTGTTCGGGGCCTGTTCTATTGGCAAAAGCAAAAGATAGCAGCTTCGACAGGTGTACGCCGATCCCCTGTAGGAGCCGGCTTGCCGGCGAAGGCGGTCAGTCAATAACAGTGTCGACTGACACACCGCCTTCGCCGGCAAGCCGGCTCCTACAGGTATTCAATCCATTTGGACGATCTTTTGATCTTCAGTTACCGCGTTTGCTGGTGATCTGTTTCAAGCGATTACCTTCAAACCGCAAATACTGGTACATCCCGCCATTGGGCCCATAGGTCCATTCCTCGACCTGGAACTCCTCCCGTCGATCGGCGCTGCGTTTGTAGCCCAACACATCACGGCTGACTGGCTCACCGCATTTCTGCAGCACCTCGCCGGACCTGTCCCCGACGCTTATCAATTGACTGCCGCAGCGCAGAGTCTCCGCGGCGCAGGCATGACTGGCGGCCAGCGCCAGAGCCAGGCCTGTCAGCAATCGTCTGAGCATCATTCGGCGTCCAGGTGCAGTGGCGTAATCACCCGACCGTCGCTTTCCGGCTGACCCAGGCTGGCGTCGACAAAGTACACGCGCTCGTCGGCCAACTGAGTCTTGTCGACCAGATAGTCCTTGATGCTGCTGGCGCGATCCTGACCCAGCTGTCGCAACAACACATCGCTGGAGCTCCAGAATTTGATCACGCCCTCACGCATTTTCGCGGTGCGTTCTTCCTTGCCCAGATCCTTCCATTCGGCGGGGGGTTGAGTCTTCAGGCGTGTGCGGTAAATGCCTTCCAGCAGCGGGCCTTTCTCGCTGTCCGGGACCTCCACCAGCGCGGCTTTGGCCGGTACCTTGTCACCGCGGCGTTGCAGCATTTTGTAGTAGTTGTACTTGTATTCCCGTTCCAGGCGTTGCTCGGCAATCAGCGGGCCATCGCTGCTTTGCGCAGCAGTCCCTTCGATCTCCAGGCGCAGGGCCGGACGTTCCTTGAGCGCCTGGGACAGTTTGATCAACGAGCCCTCGGCCTCCTTGCTCAGGTCGCTGGAACCCGGCGCAAACGAGACCGTGCCCAGATCTTGCGAACCACCGCCACTGACCAGGCCACCAATCATCTTGAATGGCGCAGCGGCAGCCTTGACGACCAGGTTGCGCAGGGTCTGCCAGATGATAGGCATGACGCTGAACTGCGGGTTGTTCAGGTCACCGGTCACCGGCAGCTCGATGGAAATCTTGCCGTCCACGTCTTTCAGCAAGGCGATGGCGAGTTTCAATGGCAGGCTTACCGCATCCGGACTGTCGACTTTTTCACCCAGTTGCAGCTGTTCGACCACCACCTTGTTTTCCGCCTTTAACTGGCCTTTGGTGATCATGTAGTGCAGGTCGAGATTGAGCCGGCCCTTGCGGATGCGGTAGCCCGCGAATTTGCCGGAGTAGGGCGTCAGGGTCGTCAGTTCCACCCGTTTGAAACTGGTGGCGATGTCGAGACTGGCCATCGGGTCGAACGGGTTGACCGAACCCTTGATGGTCACCGGTGCATAGCGGTCGACCTTGCCTTTGATGTCGACACTGGCCGGTTTCGCCTGGCGACTGTCGATGGTGCCGATCTGTCCATTGAGCTGTTGGACGGCAGTGGCGAAGTTCGGCGTCAGGCTGAAGTCGGCGAAGTTGGCCGAGCCGTCGTTGATGGCAATGCCGCCAATGTGGATGCCCAGTGGTTTGTCC
Source organism: Pseudomonas sp. MPC6 (assembly GCF_006094435.1). Taxonomy (NCBI): domain Bacteria; kingdom Pseudomonadati; phylum Pseudomonadota; class Gammaproteobacteria; order Pseudomonadales; family Pseudomonadaceae; genus Pseudomonas; species Pseudomonas sp. MPC6. The sequence goes on from NZ_CP034783.1 coordinate 967,832, forward strand.
TTGGCGGCGGGTTTGGCGGCGGCGGTCTTGGCACTGGCGTCAGGCGGTTGCGGGATCAGCAGGTCATCGACGTTAGTGGTGCGGTCGTCGTTGATCATGAAGCGCGCATAGGGCTGGAACAGGTTGACCTTGTCGATCGACAGGCTGTCGCCGTGCTGGTAGTTCAGGCCTTCGAGCACCAGTTGCTGCCACTTGAGAAAGTCACGGGTTTTCAGGGTGTCGAGGGTGTGTAGCTGATCGACCTGAGCGCGGCCAGTAACGCTGAATGCCAGTGGCTCGGTGCTTTTCAGATCGACTACCAGATCACTGCCGAGCATGCCACTGCGCAGTTCGAGGCGAATGAACGGGTTGATATAGGACTGCGCGACCCGCAGGTCGATGTCCTTGGTGTGCACGTTCAGTCTGGCGCTGACCGGGGCCAGGTTGACCTCTCCGTCCGCCAGAAGCTTGCCTTGCTTGCCCACGCCCGTATCGACCTTGAGTTTGAAGGGCGAGCCATTGAGGCTGTCGAAATTCTGCAAGTCCAGGTTCAGCGGGCCGACGTCCAGTGCCACGGGCGGTTGCGCCTTGCGGTCGGCCAGATGCACCTGGTAATCGCGCAGTTGCACGTCTTTGAGCAGCACTTGCCAAGGCTTGCTCGGCGGGGCAGGTTCAGGGTTTGGCGAATCGGCGGCGGCTGGCGTACTCACCGGTTCGGCTTTGGCTTTGACCGCCGCTTTGGATGGTTGGCTGGCGAACAGCTTCTGCCAATCGAGTTGTCCGTCCGCTTCAAGGGCCGCCCAGGTCTCCAGTTTATTGCTGCGGATCTTGCCGACCACTACTTGTTGCCTGGCCAGGTCCACTGTGGTTTCGCTGATGTCCAGGCGCGCCAGTTTCGCCAGCGGTCGGCCGTCCGGAGCCTTGATGGCGAAGGGCGCAACACTGACTGCGACGTTCCTCAGCAGCAGCTCGGTTTCCTTGGACAAGTTCAGCTTGTAGTCGGTGCTGAGGTTGAGGACGCCCTCTTCGAGCACCAGTGGCACTGCGTCGCGCACATAGGGCCAAAAGGACTTCATCTTGCCATCGGTGATTTTCAGCTTACCTTCGGAGGCAAGCGGGATCAGGCTGAAGTTGCCGGTCCAGTCGAGCCGTCCACCGCCCGGGCCGACGGCCATCAACGTCATGTCGGCACTGTCTTCGGGCAGGGTGCTGAGGTTCTTCAGCTCGAAGTCGAGCTTGTCGTAGAGGAACTCGATGGGTTCGCTGGGGCGTGCATCCTGGAAGTGCACGTAGCCGCGGGCCAGTTTGACGCGCTCGACCCGCAGGGGGAACGGTTTGGCATCCGGATCGGCCGGAGTCGGCTCGCTGGCGGGCAGTTTGAACAACCCCAGCAGGTTGAGCTTGCCGTCCTTGCCGAAGAGGATTTCAGTCTTGGGTTTGTCCAGCTCGATATCAGACAGGTGCAGCGCCTTGGTCCAGAGGCTGTCGATCTGCAGATTGGCGTACAGGCGCTCGAAGCCGACCTGTTCCTTGCCCGGCTCACCAATGACAAGGCCCCAGAGGGTGACCTCAAGGCTGAACGGGTTGAGCTCGATTCGCTGGATCGTGGCGGGCGTCGTGGCATAGTTGGCCAACTGCTGGTTGGCCACTCGCAACGCGATACCCGGCAAAATCAGAAACCCCAGCAGGCTGTAGAGGGCCAGCGCGGTCAACAGAGCGCCAATGGCGCGAATCAATCCTTTGGGCATGTGCGGCTTCATTTGTCTGAATCGGAGTGCCTTGGAGTATGGCACGCGATTCTGGTTCCGAAGTCACTGCGCTTTGAGGATTTGTTTTACGTTATTGCTGAATCTCAGAGTTGCAGGATCAGCGTTTTCAGCGGCGGCTGTTGGTCCATGGACGGGAAATCGCCGCCCGGCTTCATCACTGTCCACTCGCGCACCGGCCGCCCGGCCTTCTCGGCACAGCGCAAAACCTGTTCGCGCCAGTCGTCCATGCTGACTTTTGCCAGGTTGTTGCAGCAGATCAGCACGCCATCGTCGGCGGTGGTCAATAACGCCGGTTTCAGCAGGCTCTGGTAGTCGCGCAGCAGGTCGACGGTGCCGAATGCGCTCTTGGCCCAGGCCGGCGGGTCCAGCAGCACCAGATCGTACTGGCGTGGTTCCAGGCGCGGATAACTCGGTAGTTTCTGCCCGCGACGCTGGCTGATCGGCAGGCCGGCCAACTGCCGGATCGCCGGAAAGTAGTCGGACTGGATGAACTGCATGCCTGGCAGCTGCGGATTGAGCAGGCCGTTCTCGCGACCGACCGCCAGGTTGCCTTCGGCGAAGTCCAGGTTGCACACCTCGCTGGCACCACCGGCTGCGGCGCTCAAACCGACGGCGCAGGTATAGGCGAACAGGTTCAGCACTGTTTTGTCCTGGCTGTGCGCCTTGACCCAGCCCCGGGTGTTGCGCAGGTCGAGGAACAGCAGTGGGTCCTGGCCTGCATGGCGTCCGCGAACCCTATAGTTCAGGCCCCATTCATGGCCGATCAGGTCTTGCAGGGCGGCTTCATCGGCACGGTAGACCGCGTCTTCGCGGTCGATGCGCGAGTTGCCCCCGGAGCGGTCGTTGTACACCAGCAGGGTGTCGAGGCCGAGGTGCTGATTGACAGTGTCGTGCAGTTGCAGCAGGGCATCGCGCACCAGGGGCTGGTGGAAGCTTTGCACCAGCAGTTGCGGGCCGTAGCGGTCAATTGTCAGGCCGCCAGCACCTTCCTGGCTGCCATGGAACAGCCGATAGCAATCGGTGCCTTGCTGGTGCAGCTCGGCGAGCAGGTCCTGGCGATGATCGAGGGCGGCGCGCAGCGCCTGATTCAAGGAAGACATGCTGGGCGCCTTGCAGAAGGGAATTTGGGCGCGGGAGTTTAACAGTTTGAGCCATGAAGAACCTGTGGGAGCGAATTTGCTCGGGGCGGCGTTCCGACGATGGGCGCCAACGATAACCCGCAGTATCAAACAGCACGTGTCGTCCTTGCGTTCTTCGCGAGCGAGCTCGCTCCTACAGGGTGCGATTTTGTAGATACTCGTCGACGGTCAAGCTTCCGCCAGCAAATATCGCTCCTACAACCCCATCCGTCGCCTGGCCCGTTGTACCGACCCATTACGCACCGCCCAGCGCAACATCGGCGCACTGCGATTGACGCTGGCGCGGATCAGCTTGCGTTGCAGCGGGCCCTGGTTCACGCCCAGCATGTCGCTGGCCCAGTCCGGCAGCAGGTCGATCCCGGCCTGCATCATCAAGCCGCCGAACGGCTTGGCCAGGCGGCTGGGGGCGGGGGCGTTCAACAGCAGTCGCACCACTTCCCGACTGCGCTCGTCGCACAATAGTTGTGGGCGCATATGCTCAAGGTAGTCGGCAATGGCCTGTCGTGACCGGGGTACATCGCGTGCGCCCAGACGCTCTGCAACCATGGCGATTTCGGCGTAATAGCGATCCTGATCGGCCAGCGACAGCTTCGGGTTGCGGTAACGCAGGTGCGCGGCGAGGAAATGGCTGACTTCGGCCACATGGACCCAGGTCAGCAGCTCGGGGTCGCTGGCGGCATAAGGCCGGCCATCAGGGGCCGTGCCGGTCACTTGCAGGTGGATGGTGCGGACTTTCTCGATCAGCCAGTCGGCGTCCTTTCGTGAACCGAACGTGGTGCCGGAAATGAATTGCCCCGTGCGGCGCAAGCGGCCGAGCATGTCCTGGCGAAAATTCGAATGGTCCCAGACCCCGGCCAGGGCCAATGGATGCAGGGCTTGCAGCATCAGGGCACTGATGCCGCCGATCAGCATGCTGCTGAAGTCGCCATGCACTTGCCAGCTCACCGAATCGGGTCCGAACAGGCCGGGATCGCCCTTGGGGTTTTCCAGGTCGAGCTTGCCCAGGGACAGGCCTGTCAGGCTCATGATCTGGGTTTCGATGCGGGTGCGGATGAATTCCATGGCGACTCGGAGGGGGAAGAAGTATCTGGCGCGGGCCTGATGCGCCCCCCCTGTAGGAGCTGGCTTGCCAGCGAAAGCGGTGTATCAGTTCATACATGTGTCGACTGACACACCGCTTTCGCTGGCAAGCCAGCTCCTACAAGGGCGCGTGCACACCTTACTGGTTCAGGCGTTTATCGACCAGCTCCTGCACCACGCTGGGATCAGCCAGGGTCGACGTGTCGCCCAGCGTGTCCAGCTCGTTGCACGCGATCTTGCGCAGAATCCGCCGCATGATCTTGCCTGAACGGGTTTTCGGCAACGCCGGGGCCCACTGGATCAAGTCCGGTTTGGCGAAACTGCCGATTTCCTGGCTGACATGCGCCAGCAATTCTTTCTTCAGTTCGTCATTGGGTTCGGTGCCGTTCATGGGGGTGACGAAGGCATAGATGCCCTGGCCTTTGACATCGTGGGGATAGCCGACCACCGCCGCTTCGGCGATGCTGTCATGCAGCACCAGGGCGCTTTCCACTTCGGCGGTGCCGATGCGGTGTCCGGAAACATTGATCACGTCGTCGATACGCCCGGTGATCCAGTAGTCGCCGTCTTCGTCGCGCCGCGCGCCGTCGCCGGTAAAATAATAGCCGGGGTACGGCTTGAAGTAAGTGTCGACCATCCGTTGCGCGTCCCCGTAGACACTGCGGATCTGCGCCGGCCAGCTGGATTTGATCGCCAGCACGCCGCTGCCGGCACCCTTGATCTCCTTGCCCACTTCATCCAGCAGCACCGGCTGCACGCCGAACATCGGTTGCGTGGCGCAACCGGGTTTGATGCGTTGGGCGCTGACCAGGGGGCTGAGCATGATGCCGCCGGTTTCGGTCTGCCACCAGGTGTCGACGATCGGGCAACGCTGCTCGCCGACGGCATTGAAGTACCATTCCCAGGCTTCCGGGTTGATCGGCTCACCGACACTGCCGAGTAATCTGAGGCTCGCGCGGGACGTTTCCTTCAAGGGTTCGAGACCTTCGCGCATCAGCGAGCGCAGGGCAGTCGGTGCGGTGTAGAAGATGTTCACGTGGTGCTTGTCGATGACCTGCCAGAAGCGCGAGCTGCTCGGGTAGCTGGGTACGCCTTCGAAGATCAGGGTGGTGGCGCCGTTGGCCAGCGGACCGTAGACGATGTAGCTGTGGCCGGTGACCCAGCCGACGTCGGCGGTGCACCAGAACACCTCGTCGTCGCGGTAGTCGAGCACGTACTTGAAGGTCATTGCCACCTGCAGCAGATAGCCACCCGTGGTGTGCAGCACACCTTTGGGTTTACCTGTGCTGCCGGAGGTGTAGAGGATGAACAGCGGGTCTTCAGCGTCCATGGGCTCAGGCGGGCAATCGTCACTGACCTCATCCAGCGCCTGGTGATACCAGAGATCGCGACCTTCGACCCAGTCAACCTCGCCCTGGGTGCGCTCGACCACAATGACCGTGCTGACGTTCGGGCAACTTAGCAGCGCCTTGTCGACCTTCTGCTTGAGCGGCACGACTTTACCGCCGCGCACGCCTTCATCGGCGGTGATCACGGTACGGCAGTCGGCGTCGAGAATCCGGTCGCGTACAGAGTCCGGGGAGAAACCGCCAAACACCACCGAATGCACCGCACCGATCCGGGTGCAGGCGAGCATGGCATAGGCCGCTTCGGGGATCATCGGCATGTAGATGCACACCCGATCGCCTTTCTTCACGCCACGGCTTTTGAGCACGTTGGCCAGGCGACAGACGTTGTGATGCAGTTTTTTGTAGGTGATCTGTACGGATTCAGCGGGGTCGTCGCCTTCCCAGATGATTGCGACCTGATCGCCGCGCTTTTCCAGGTGACGGTCGATGCAGTTGTAACTGACATTCAACTTCCCGCCGGCGAACCAGCTGGCCTCACCGGTTTTCAGGTTGTAACGCTGGACGGTGTCCCAGGGCGTACTCCAGTCAAGAAAACGAGTGGCCTGTTCGGCCCAGAAGGTGCTGGGATGTTCGATGGATTGGCGGTAGAGGCGGTGGTAGTCGTCTTGACTGAGGTTTGCAGCCCGGCGGACGGCATCGGCTTTGGGGAATGTGCTGATATCGAACATGACGGTTCCTTATTCTTGTTTTGAGACAAGAGGGGAGCTACACGACCCTCGTAGGAGCTGGCTTGCCAGCGAAGGCGGCGTATCAGTCGACACATAGGTTGCTGACACACCTCCTTCGCTGGCAAGCCAGCTCCTACAAGGTTAGCTTGCCAGCGAAGGCGGCGTATCAGTCGACACATAGGTTGCTGATACACCTCCTTCGCTGGCAAGCCAGCTCCTACAAGGTTAGCTTGCCAGCGAAGGCGGCGTATCAGTCAACATTCAAGTTGACTGACACACCGCTGTCGCTGGCAAGCCAGCGCCTGCAGGGAGTGGCGTCAAATCACCCGCGGTGACGACCGCGGAAGTAGTTGATCAGGCCTTGGGTGGAAGCATCGTCAGCCGGGGTTTCTTCTTTGCCGACCAGACGGTTGTAGACGCCTTTGCCCAGCTCCTTGCCCAGCTCCACGCCCCACTGGTCGAAGGCGTTGATGCCCCAGACCACGCTTTGCACGAAGACTTTGTGTTCGTACATCGCCACCAACGCGCCGAGACGACGCGGGCTGATGCGCTCGACCACCAGGGTGTTGCTCGGACGGTTGCCCGGAATCACCTTGTGCGGTGCGATTTTCTGCACGTCTTCTTCGCTCACGCCCTTGTCACGCAATTCGGCTTCTGCCTCGGTGCGGTTCTTGCCCAGCATCAGCGCCTGGCTTTGCGACAGGCAGTTGGCGTACAGCCACTGGTGGTGGTCGGACACCGGGTTGAAGCTGACGATCGGCACGATGAAGTCGGCCGGGATCAGTTGGGTGCCCTGGTGCAGTAACTGGTGATAGGCGTGCTGGCCGTTGCAACCCACGCCACCCCAGATGACCGGGCCGGTGTCGGTGGACACGGGAGTGCCGTCCTGACGCACGCTCTTGCCGTTGGATTCCATGTCCAGCTGTTGCAGGTGTTTGGTGATGTTACGCAGGTAGTGGTCGTACGGCAGGATCGCATGGCTCTGCGCGCCCCAGAAGTTGCCGTACCAGACACCGAGCAACGCCAGCAGCACCGGCATGTTCTGATCGAATGGCGCGCTCTGGAAGTGCTGGTCCATGGTGTAGGCACCGGACAGCAGTTCCTTGAAATTCGACATGCCGATGGCCAGGGCAATCGGCAGGCCGATGGCCGACCACAGCGAGTAACGCCCGCCGACCCAATCCCACATCGGGAAGATGTTTTCTTCGCGGATACCGAACGCCACGGCCGCCGCGTTGTTGCTGGAGACGGCGATGAAATGACGATACAGCTCGGCCTCCGAACCACCTTGAGCGAGGTACCAGGCACGCGCGGCCTGGGCATTCTTCAGGGTTTCGAGGGTGTTGAAGGATTTCGACGAGACGATGAACAACGTGGTCTCGGCGCGCAGCTTCATGGTCAGTTCGTGGAACTCGCTGCCGTCGATGTTTGCCAGGTAATGGCAGCGCACGCCTTTTTGCGCGTAGGACAGCAGCGCTTCGGAGACCAGCTCCGGGCCGAGGAAGGAGCCACCGATACCGATGTTCACCACGTCGGTGATTGGCTTCTCGGTGTAACCACGCCACAGACCATCGTGAATACGGCCCACGAGGTCGGTGATCTGGTTCAGTACCTTGTGCACTTCCGGCATCACGTTGACGCCGTTGACCGACAGCTTGTCGCCCACCGGGCGGCGAAGGGCGGTGTGCAAGGCCGGACGACCTTCCGAGGAGTTGACGATTTCGCCGTCGAACAGCGCTTTGATCGCGCCCTGGAGGTCGACTTCGTTGGCCAGGCCCACCAGCAGATTGCGGGTCTCGGCGTTGATCAGGTTCTTCGAATAGTCGAGAAACAGACCACAGCTGCTGAGGGTGAATTGAGTAAAGCGCTGCGGATCGGCATTAAAGGCTTCGCGCATGCTGAAATCCTGCATGGCTTGGCGGTGGTCATTCAACGCTTGCCAGGCGGGCAGAGCGGTCACATCGTGAGGAGTGCGGTAGTACGCCATCGCTGCGGGTTTCCTTTTTACTTGAACGGCCTTTTGAACACTAAAAATCGCGGAACGCTGTGGGTGGGCGTTCCGGTCAACTGCGTCGACACGATTTCATGGCGCAGGGCGAATACAGTAACTCCCGCGCGGTGATCTGTCTTGACTTTGTCTGACCTGTTTCCGGTACTTTTTTAACATCTGGCCGAGGAACAGTCCGACAGGCGGAGGGGGAGGAGGATTTTGGTTTCGATCGATCGGACAGGATTGTCAACATGATCGAAGGCAGGAATGCGGTGTTGAAACTGCCGCAGAACCCTGTAGGAGCTGGCCAGCGAAGGCGGTGTGTCAGTTAATACATGTGTCGACTGACACACTGCCTTCGCTGGCAAGCCAGCTCCTACAAGGGATTGCGGTGTATCAGTCGACATTGATGCTGAATGACATGCCGCCTTAGCTGGCAAGCCAGCTCCTACAGGGGATTGCGGTGGTCAGGCGGATGCGTCGAGGTTCAGGTGCAGGTTGTCGATCAACCGCGTGGTGCCGAGGAAAGCCGCCACCAGAATCACCAGGTCCCGATCCTGTGCAGTTGCCGGGCGCAACGTCTGGGCGTGGCGAATCTCCAGGTAATCAGGGCGCAGGCCAGCCGCTTCAAGCTGCTGGATCTGTGCCGAGATCAACCCAGGGAAATCGCGGTCGCCTTGTTTGATGGCATCGGCAATCGACGACAGCGTGCGATACACAATTGGCGCAACGGCCCGCTGCTCTTCGCTGAGAAAGCCATTGCGCGACGACAGCGCCAGGCCGTCGGCCGCACGCACGGTCGGTTCACCAATGATCTGGATCGGCATGTTCAGGTCATGGACCAGGGATTTGATCACCGCCAATTGCTGGAAGTCTTTCTGGCCGAAAATTGCCAGGTCCGGCTGGACCATGTTGAACAACTTGCTGACGACCGTCGCCACCCCTTCGAAATGCCCGGGACGGCTGGCACCGCACAAACCTTCGGAGAGTTGCGGAACACTGACTCGGGTCTGGCCGGCGATGCCGTCGGGGTACATCTCTTGGACGGAGGGCGCGAACAGCAAATGGCACCCGGCCTGGAGCAATTTTTCCTGGTCGGCGGCGAGGGTCCGGGGGTATTTGTCGAGGTCTTCGCCCGCGCCGAATTGCAGCGGATTGACGAAAATGCTCGCGACCACGAAATCCACCCGTTGGCAGGCTTTGGTAATCAGCGCGACATGCCCGCTGTGCAGGTTGCCCATGGTCGGCACGAAGCCGATGCGCTTGCCTTCGCTGCGGGCGCGGGCCACGGCGGCCCGCAGTTCGCGTACGGTTTTTACGGTGTTCATGCAGAGAATCCGTGTTCGATACCTGGGAAAGAGGCCGCTTTGACTTCAGCGACGTAGGCGCTCAAGGCCGCGTGAATGCTGGTTTGGCCAGTCATGAAGTTCTTCACGAACTTTGGCACGCGGCCGGTGATGGACAGCCCCAGCATGTCGTGCAGAACCAATACCTGGCCATCAGTGCCGCTGCCGGCACCGATGCCGATCACCGGGATCTTCACCGCCTGGGTGATTTCTTCGGCCAGTTCACTCGGCACGCATTCGAGCAGCAGCATTGCCGCGCCAGCCTGTTCGAGGGAGATCGCGTCGGCACGCATCTGCCGCGCCTGGTTTTCGTTGCGGCCCTGGACTTTGTAACCGCCAAGGATGTTCACCGACTGTGGCGTCAGCCCCATGTGCGCGCATACCGGAATGCCGCGCTCGGCCAGCAGACGGATCGAGTCCGCGAGCCACAAGGCACCTTCGACCTTGACCATGTGCGCACCGGCCTGCATCAACAGCGCGCTGTTGGTCATGGCTTGTTCGGTGGTGGCGTAGGCCATGAAGGGCAGGTCGGCGAGAATCAACGCATCGGCGTTGCCGCGTTTGACGGCTGCCACGTGATAAGCCATTTCAGCGGTGGTGACCGGCAGGGTGCTGTCGTGACCCTGCAAAACCATGCCGAGGGAGTCGCCCACCAGCAGCACTTCGATACCCGCTTCATTGCAAGCGTGGGCGAAAGTGGCGTCATAGCAGGTCAGCATGGTGATTTTTTCACCTTTTTGCTTGAGACCTTGCAGCGTGGTCAGGGTGATGGCTGGCATGAAAAGTTCCTCATTCAGGCGCTGTGGAAACTACTGCGAGTAACGCGCGTGATTCTTCGTTAAATACAGGCGCACGGTCTGTTGTCGTGCTTTGAAGGCCTGGATTGCGCCCTTTAACGCCGTATTGGCGGCAGCGGGACGCCTATAGTCGTGAGGAGAACTCGGGAAGTCAATTGGGTGTGTTACCGCGTTGTTACGTGTGGGGTGTTACCGGGGTAACTGATGCGTTTCAGCAAGCGCAGGTCTTATATTCGACACCGATCACTGTGGGAGCGGGCTTGCTCGCGAATGCGGTGTGTCAGGCAACATGTGTGCGGAATGATCCACCGCATTCGCGAGCAAGCCCGCTCCCACAGGGGATCTGCGTCAATTCGGGGGGAGGCGTTCCAGGCCGACGAATGGGCAAGCTGCGAGCAATTCCGTGAGGCAGCGGCCATCAGCCAGACGCAAGCCCGCAGGCGCCAGTTCGGCCAGGGGATACAGGACAAAAGCCCGTGCCTGCAGGTGGTAATGAGGCACTTTGAGGCGAGGCTCGTCGATCAGCCGATCACCGAACAGCACAATGTCGAGGTCCAGCGTACGCGGCCCCCACCGTTCCAGGCGCTCGCGGCCCTGTTCGTTTTCGATCGCTTGCAGCGCATCCAGCAGCTCCAGGGGTGGCAGCGTGCTATCGAGGGCGGCAACCGCGTTGGTGTATCGCGGTTGCCCGGGCAGCAGCGAATCGCTTTGATAAAACGCGGAAACCCCGACCAGTTCGGTCTGCGGCAACTGCGCCAGCGCATCGACCGCGCTGCGTAATTGTTCGGCGGGGTCAGCCAGATTGCTGCCCATGCCGATGTAGATGCGTTCCATGGCTTACTCGCCCGGGGCGCTCGGTGCGCCAGCGGCGCGTTTGCGCTTGGCGCCGCCGCTGCGGCGACGTTTGCGCGGGGCGCCGGTGCCGTCATCCTTGCCGCTGAGGTCGCGGATCATGTCCCGACGTTCGCTGTCGTTGGCGTCCTGGTAATCGGTCCACCATTCGCCCAGGCCGTCGGTCTGCTCGCCGGCGCTTTCGCGCAGCAGCAGGAAGTCATAACCGGCGCGGAAGCGTGGATTGTCCAGCAACAAGTCAGCACGTTTGCCGCTACGGCGGGGCAGGCGTTCCTGCATGTCCCAGATTTCGCGGATCGGCATGGTGAAGCGTTTCGGAATCGCGATCCGCTGGCACTGTTCGGCAATCAGTTCATGGGCCGCTTCCTGCATGGCCGGAATGGGCGGCATGCCACGTTCCTGCAAACGCAAGACGCGCGCCGGCAGGGCCGGCCAGAGCAAGGCAGCGAAGAGGAACGCCGGGGTCACCGGTTTGTTCTGCTTGATCCGCAGGTCCGTGTTGCTCAAGGCGTCACTGATCAGCGTATGGGTGTACGTCGGGTTGTATTCCAGCGCTTCGGCACTGGCCGGGAACAGCGGATCGAACAACTGCAGGTCGACCAGCATCTCGAAGGTGTCCGCGGCATGACCGGAGAGGAACAACTTGAGTACTTCTTCGAACAGGCGGGCCGACGGGATCTCGCGCAGCATCGGCGCCAGTTCACGAATGGGCGCAGCGCTGTGTTTTTCGATGCCGAAATTCAGCTTGGCGGCAAATCGCACGGCCCGCAACATCCGCACCGGGTCTTCCTGGTAGCGTTGCTTCGGATCGCCGATCAGGCGGATCAAGTGATTGCGAATGTCGTGTACGCCATTGGCGTAATCGAGAATGCGTTCACTGACCGGGTCGTAGTACAGGGCGTTGATGGTGAAGTCGCGGCGTTGCGCATCCTCTTCCAGCGTGCCGTAGACGTTGTCGCGCAGGATGCGTCCGCTCTCGTTGCGGGAAGACTGGTTGCTGTCTTCTTCCTCGTCGTTTTGCGGATGATTGGCGCGGAAGGTCGCGACTTCGATGATTTCGCGGCCAAAGTGGATGTGCACCAGTTTGAACCGGCGCCCGATGATCCGCGCATTGCGGAATTCGGCCCGGACCTGTTCCGGGGTGGCACTGGTGGCGACGTCGAAGTCTTTTGGCGTGATGCCGAGCAGCATGTCACGCACGCAACCACCGACCAGGTAAGCCTGGTAACCGGCGTTCTGCAGGCGTTCGACGATATTCACCGCGTAACGGCTGAACTGCGCCTTTTGCAGCGAATGTTGGCCGCTGTTGAGCACTTCAGGCGTGCTGCGAATGTGTTGCGTATGACGCTTGGGAGAACGGAATGACTGGAACAGCTTCTTCAGCATGGGATGCACTGTTTGAAGGAATGTTCGGCCAAAACGAAGAATGACCGCATGATGGGCGGGGATTCTAGCATTTAGTCGGGGGATGGTGTAGGACACTGTAGGAGCAGCCGGTCGATGCTCGATTGCTCGCGATGGTCGTGAACGATAACGGGTACAGCCAGATACCCGACGACGTCCTCAGGTGCTTCGCGAGCAAGCTCGCTCCTGCACAGGAAGCGGGGATGGGGTTGCGAATCGCGGAAACTACAAGGGGAGCCGAAGCTCCCCAAGAAAGTAGTTGCATGCTCTATTTTTATTTTTGATTCGGGCTTCTTGTTTTTGTTGAGTGCCCTCGCCATGAAGATTTTCCTTCATGACCCTCCCAATCGGGAGCCAAGAGCAAACGGATTGCTTTGGTCGCTGTGTTGCAGTGATCTTGCGATCCAACCAGTTCAGGCACTGCCTAAAGACAGTTTTTTATTATTCTCGGCCTGGTCGTGGGGCACGCCCCAAATACAACGCCTCTCCAAAAGAATCAGTTAGCTGCGCCTCTCGCCGTCTTGTTTTTATTGTGCGTGAGTCGATTCGTCTTATTTTTATTGTCTTGTGCATTGCTTGTTATTGTTCTTGTACCAAACATATAGCAGGGTGCGTGCCAACTTTTGTGAGGCCCAGCAAAACAAGGGGTTGCGTGCTCCGGACGGGTTTTTCGAGGCCCAAAAAAACCGGGGCTTCGTTACCGTAAGCCCCGGCTTCTGTTACGTGAGAAAGCTGAGGTAACAGTTTCTTCACGTTTGTCGGGTGTTACCCGCACATCGGACAGCTGCGGTTCAGCTCTCGCTGGCCACGCCGGTCTTGCGCCGCGGGATGCCCAGGCGCTGGCGGCGTTCCCACAGGCATTTGCGACTGACCCCGAGTTTGCGGGCCAGCTCGGTTTCGGTCATGTGGTCCTGATGTTCGAGAACGAAGTGCTGGAAGTAGTCTTCCAGTGACAGGTCTTCGGTCGGCTCGTGGCTGCTGTTCCCGGCGCTGTTACCCTGTTGCGGCGCCAGGCCGATGAAGTCGTCTTCTTCCAGGTCGCTCAGCTCGATGTCGATACCCAGCAGTTCGGCGGATATCTCCGGGCTCTCACACAGGATGACCGCGCGCTCGACGGCATTTTCCAGCTCGCGAACGTTACCCGGCCAGGAATAATGACGAATCGCCTGCTCGGCGTCCGCGGCAAACCTCAGGTCGGTGCGATTGACTCGCGCGCTCTGCCGCGCCAGGAAGGCATTGGCAATTTCATTGACGTCCGCACCGCGCTCGCGCAAGGCCGGCAGTTTCAAGGCTATCACGTGCAGGCGGTAATAAAGGTCTTCACGGAACTGGCCGATCTTCGCCAGGCTCTTGAGGTCCCGGTGAGTCGCAGCGATCAGGCGTACATCGACCTTCTGCGACTGCACCGAGCCGACCCGGCGAATTTCGCCTTCCTGCAGCACGCGCAGCAGGCGAGCCTGGGCTTCCAGCGGCAGTTCGCCGATTTCGTCAAGGAACAGTGTGCCGCCATCGGCCGCTTCTACCAGGCCGGCACGCCCGGCACTGGCGCCGGTGAACGCGCCTTTTTCGTGGCCGAACAGTTCGGACTCGATCAGGCTTTCCGGAATGGCCGCGCAGTTCACCGAAATCATCGGCGCCTTGGCGCGTCTGGACAGGTTGTGCAGGGCACGCGCCACCAGTTCTTTACCGGTACCGGACTCGCCCTGGATCAGGACATTGGAGTCGGTCGGCGCGACTTTGCGGATCTTGCTGTACAGATCCTGCATCGGCGGGCATGAGCCAATGATGCCGATTTCACCGTTGCTGTTGTCGACACCCGGTTTTGCCGCGCCATTGCTGGCTTTGCCGGCAACGGGTTCGCCGCTGACCTGCACCGATTGGCGGTCACGCAGGATGCGCGCGACGGCCTGGAGCATTTCGTCATGATCGAAAGGCTTGGCGATGTAATCCACCGCGCCCATCTTCATCGAATCGACCGCCGACCGCAGGCTGGCGTAGCTGGTCATGATCAGCACCGGTGTGCCCTGGCCAAGCTTGATCAGCTCGGTACCCGGGGCGCCAGGCAGGCGCAGGTCACTGACGATCAGGTCGAACGTGGGAATAGTGAAACGTTCTTGTGCTTCCTGCACTGAACCGGCTTCGCTGACCTGGTACTGGTTACGTTCCAGCAGGCGGCGCAAGGCGGAGCGGATAATGGTTTCGTCTTCGACGATCAAAATGTGCGGCATTGATTCGATACTCTCGACGGTCTCAGTTCACAGCGGACGTCGCTTCGACATGACGCGGCAATGTCACCCGGATACGGGTGCCGCGTTGGCTTTGTACATCAGCCGGGCTGTCGATGGTGATTTGTCCATAATGCTCTTCAACGATGGAATAGACCAGTGCAAGGCCCAGACCGGTGCCTTCGCCAGGATCCTTGGTGGTGAAGAAAGGTTCGAACAGTCGGTCCATGATGCTCGAGGGAATACCGCTGCCTTCGTCTTCGACGATCAAATCGACCGTGTGTTCGCCGGCTTCGCTCTTGACCCGCACCGCACTGCCGGGAGGCGAGGCGTCACGGGCGTTCGAGAGCAGGTTGATCAGTACTTGCGCCAGGCGCTGAGGGTCACCTTCGACCCAGTGGTCGGGGTCGCACAGGTTGTAGAACTGCACTTCGAAATTGCGTCGGTTCAGGGCCAGCAGGCCGATGGCATCCTGGGCCACTTCGGCCAGACAGACGGGCTCGTCGCTGTGCTGATGACTGCCGGCGTGGGCAAAGCTCATCAGCGACTGAACGATGCGTGACACGCGTTTGGTCTGTTCGAGAATCTGCCCGCTGATTTCCTTCAGTTCGCTGTCGTCTTCGCGCTCTTCGCGCAGGTTCTGCGCCAGACAGGCGATGCCGGTGATCGGGTTGCCGATTTCATGGGCCACGCCGGCGGCCAGGCGGCCGATGCTGGCCAGACGCTCGGAATGCACCAGCTTGTCTTCGAGCATCTGGGTTTCGGTCAGGTCTTCCACCAGCAGCACCAGGCCACTGTTACCCGGTGCCAGGGGTTCATCGATCGCCGCTTTGTGCAGGTTCAGCCAGCGGGTCTGGCCATCGAGGGCCAGGTGCTGCTTGTGCAAGTGCTCGTCGGGCAGATTGATGAAGCCTTGCAGCAGCGCTTTCCACGGATCGGCAATGGTGCTCAGGCGCGAACCGACTACGCGTTGTGCGGCAATCCCGGTCAATTCCTCCATAGCTTTGTTCCACATGAGGATTTCCTGATCCTTGGCCAGCGAGCAGACGCCCATCGGCAATTCCTGCAAGGTCTGGCGGTGATAGCGGCGCAGGGCATCGAGTTCGGCGGCAAGGCCGGTGAGACGCGAATGGTAATCCTCGAGCCGGCTTTCGATGAAGTGGATGTCTTCGGTCACGTAGTTTTCGCCGCCCGCCTTATAAGGCAGGAAGGTTTCGACCATGTCCTGGGCCACGCTCGGCCCCATCAGGCCGGACAGATTGGCTTCGATGCGGTCACGCAAACGGCGCAGGGCGTAAGGCCGGCGCTCGTCGAAGGGCAGATAAAGGTCGCGCAGGGCTTGCTCGACTTCTTTCTGTGCGGCCTTGGCGCCCAAGGGTTTGGCCAGCTGCGTGGCGAACTCCTGGGGAGAGGCGGCGTGCAGTTCCCGGCGTTGCGGGCGACGCACGTTATCCACGGCGCAGGCTTCGGCGGCGCTGGCCTCTTCGGCGCTGGCGTTGGTGAACAGCGAAATCAGGGTGAACATCAGCACGTTGGCTGCCAGCGAGGCGATGGCCGCCATGTGCCAGCTGGTGTCGTCCAGCACGTAGATCATGTTCAGCAGCGGAATGTAGAAACCCTGCAGATTGCCCACCAGCGGCAGCAGCATGGTGACCAGCCACACCAGGATCCCGGCGAGCAGGCCGGCGATGAAACCGCGGCGGTTGGCGGTCGGCCAGTACAGGACCGACAGCACGCCCGGGAGGAATTGCAGGGTGGCGACGAAGGCGACGATGCCCAGGTTGGCCAGGTCCTGCTCGGCACCCAGCATCAGGTAGAAACCGTAGCCGGCCATGATGATCGCGACGATCAGCGCCCGGCGGGTCCACTTCAGCCAGCGGTAGATATTGCCTTCGGCCGGCGGCTGGTAGAGCGGCAACACCAGGTGGTTCAGCGCCATCCCGGACAGCGCCAGCGTGGTGACGATGATCAGCCCGCTGGCCGCCGACAAGCCACCGATGTAGGCCAGCAGTGCCAGGGCTTTGCTGTTGGCGGCGATACCGATGCCCAGGGTGAAGTATTCCGGGTTGGTGGTGGCGCCGAGTTTCAAGCCGGCCCAGAGAATCAACGGCACGGCCAGGCTCATCAGCAGCAGGAACAGCGGCAGGCCCCAGCTGGCGCTCACCAGGGAGCGCGGGTTGAGATTTTCGGTAAAGGTCATGTGATACATGTGCGGCATCACGATCGCCGAAGCGAAGAACACCAGCAGCAGCGTGCGCCATGGCCCTTCCTGTAGCGGCGTATGCAGGGCGGCGAGGGCGGTCTGGTTTTGCAGCAGCCACAATTCCAGCTGTTGCGGGCCGTCGAACACGCCATACAGCGCATACAGGCCGACGCCGCCAATGGCGATCAACTTGATCACCGATTCGAAGGCAATCGCGAACACCAGGCCTTCATGCTTTTCGCGGGTGGCGATATGGCGCGAACCGAAGAAGATCGTGAATAGGGTAATCAGCGCACAGAAGCTCAAGGCCACGCGATGCTGGACCGGCTCCCGGGTGAGGATGCCGATGGAGTCGGCCACCGCCTGAATCTGCAAGGCCAGCAACGGCAGCACGCCGATCAGCATGAAGATGGTCGTCAGCGCCCCGGCCCAGGTGCTGCGGAAACGGAACGCGAACAAATCGGCCAGGGAAGACAGCTGATAGGTGCGGGTAATCTTCAGGATCGGATACAGCAACACCGGCGCCAGCAAGAACGCGCCGGAGACCCCGAGGTAACTGGACAGAAAACCATAGCCGTACTGGTAGGCCAGGCCCACCGTGCCGTAGAACGCCCAGGCACTGGCGTAGACGCCCAGCGACAGGGTGTAGGTCAGCGGGTGGCGAATGATCGCCCGGGGGATCATGCCCCGTTCGCTGACCCAGGCGACGCCGAACAGCACCGCCAGGTACGCGGCGCTGATCAGTATCATCTGGGTCAGGCTAAAGCTCATCGGCATCTTTTTGGCTCTGCAGGATGAAGGTCACGACGATCAGGATCAGCCAGAGCAGATAGGGGCGATACCAGGCGCCAGTAGCGTCGATCCACCAATCCATGATGGCCGGGGAAAACAGATAAATCCCCACTACCAGGAGCAGGACCAAGCGATAGATGTACATCCCGGCCTCTCTTCTTTATGCGCGTGCCCGAAAACGTGCGGCGATGGTAACGGATGGGCGCGCCACTGCAAGTGTGATCACTGAAGTTGCGCTTCGGGCAGGTTGAGTGTGCGCGGGATCTTCAGTGCATCCCAGTGGGCAATGCCCCAGTCCAGCACTTCCCGTGGCGTGGCGTAAGCCAGTTCGGCGCCCGGGGTTTGCCCGAGTGCGCGCAACGCACGCAGCAACAAGGGTGTTGCCTGATCTTCGCTCAACGGCGGCGAACGGTACGACTTGCCGAGCTTGTTGCCGTCGGGCTGGGTAATCAGCGGGATATGCAGATAACGCGGTTGCCGCAGGCCGAGCAGTTCTTGCAGGTAGAGCTGGCGCGGGGTGGAGTCCAGCAGGTCGGCGCCCCGGACAATGTCGGTGATGCCTTGCCAGGCATCGTCCAGTACCACCGCCAGTTGATAGGCGTAGAGCCCGTCGCGGCGGCGGATCACGAAATCGCCGACTTCCCGGCCCAGGTGTTGGCGGAATTCACCCTGGACCCGGTCGATGAAGTGGTATTCCAGCTCCGGAACTCGCAGGCGAATCGCGGCATCTTCGGTGCCGTGCCCGGCGTTGCGGCACAGGCCCGGATAAATCCCGTGATAGCGCTCCAGTTGTTTGCGCGAGCAGGTGCAGGCATAAGCCAGGCCAAGCTTGAACAGGCGATCGATGACTTCGGCGTAGGCGGCGTGCCGGTCACTCTGTCGGACCATCTCGCCATCCCACTCGAAACCGTAGCTTTCCAGGGCCTTGAGAATGGCCGCCTGGGCGCCGGGTTCTTCCCGAGGTGGATCGAGATCTTCCATGCGCATCAGCCAGCGACCACCCACCGCACGCGCGTCGAGGTACGACGCCAGCGCGGCGACCAGCGAGCCGAAATGCAGATGGCCGCTGGGCGTGGGGGCGAAGCGTCCGATGTAGGTGGGGGAGGTGGTGGCGGTCATGGGGGCAATGTTACTTTTTCCGGGCTGGCGCCAAACAACCTGTAGGAGCGAGCTTGCTCGCGAAGGTCGTCAACGATAACGCTGTGAGCCTGATTTTGCGCGGCGTTCTCAGGTTTTTCGCGAGCGAGCTCGCTCCTACAGTGACGGCGATTTTTGTCTCAGCGAATATCAGAAACAAAAACGGAGCGTTCGCACGCTCCGTTCTTCATTCAACCCGACATTACTTGCCGACTTGCTTTTCCTTGATTTCCGCCAGGGTCTTGCAATCGACACACATGTCGGCGGTAGGGCGGGCTTCCAGTCGCTTGACGCCGATTTCGACGCCGCAGGACTCGCACCAGCCATACTCTTCGTCTTCGATCAATTGCAGGGTCTTGTCGATTTTCTTGATCAGCTTGCGCTCGCGATCACGGGCGCGCAATTCGAGGCTGAATTCTTCTTCCTGGCTGGCACGGTCTGCCGGGTCCGGGAAGTTGGCCGCTTCGTCTTTCATGTGATCAACAGTACGGTCGACTTCCTGCATCAAGTCCTGTTTCCACTTGTTCAGGATCTTGGTGAAGTGAGCGCGCATGGGCTTGCCCATGTATTCCTCGCCCTTCACTTCTTTGTAGGGTTCGAAGCCGCTGATCGACTGATTTTGTTGCTTTGCTTGGGTGGGCATGAAATGGACCGCCTCTACTCTTGTAATCCATTGCGCAGGATTGCTCCATCACCGACACCTGCCGGCCCTGCGGCTGCAAGCGGGCGAACTTACCAGATCAAATCGGACCGCGCCACTCCCGGATGTCGAGGTAGTGGCCTTCGGTGCTTGCAAATCTATGCGAAGCCTTGTCTGGTGGTGCTGGAGACCTGATCAAATATTGATTTTAGTCAAACCTGGGGCACACGCTCGAGACGTTTGAGTCCAGAGTTATATGGCTGTGACCGCTTTAGGTTCTCGCTCGTTCCTGCGCTTGGGTAGAATCGTTTTTTTTCCCTGTTGAAGGAAGGCCAATGGCTCAGCCCTACAGTGCCCGCAGTCGCGCGATCGAACCTTTCCACGTCATGGCGCTGCTGGCGCGGGCCAACGAATTGCAAGCCGCCGGCCACGACGTGATTCACCTGGAAATCGGCGAGCCGGACTTCACCACCGCCGAGCCGATCATCCAGGCCGGCCAGGCGGCACTGACGGCGGGCAAGACCCGTTACACCGCAGCGCGTGGCATCCCGGAGTTGCGCGAGGCCATTTCAGGCTTCTATCGGCAGCGTTACGGGTTGAATATCGATCCGCAGCGCATTCTCATCACCCCCGGCGGCTCTGGCGCGCTGTTGCTGGCCAGTGCCCTGCTGGTGGACCCGGGCAAGCACTGGCTGCTGGCGGACCCGGGGTACCCGTGCAACCGGCATTTCCTGCGGCTGGTGGAAGGCGCGGCGCAGTTGGTTCCTGTCGGCCCGGAGGTGCGTTATCAGCTGACGCCGGACCTGGTGGCCCGTCATTGGGACCACGACAGTGTCGGCGCCTTGGTGGCGTCGCCGGCCAACCCAACCGGGACCATCCTGACCCGCGATGAATTGGCGGGCCTGTCTGCCGCCATCAAGCTGCGCCACGGCCATCTGGTGGTGGACGAGATTTACCACGGCCTGACCTATGGCACCGACGCGGCCAGTGTGCTGGAAGTGGATAACGACGCCTTTGTCCTAAATAGTTTTTCAAAGTATTTCGGCATGACCGGCTGGCGACTCGGTTGGCTGGTGGCACCCGAAGCCGCGGTCGGGGAGCTGGAAAAACTGGCCCAGAATCTCTATATCAGTGCCCCGAGCATGGCCCAGCACGCCGCACTGGCCTGCTTTGAGCCAGCAACCATCAGCATCCTGGAAGAGCGTCGCGCCGAATTCGGCCGGCGTCGGGATTTCCTGCTGCCGGCCTTGCGGGAATTGGGCTTCGGCATCGCCGTGGAACCGGAAGGGGCTTTCTACTTGTACGCCGATATCAGCAAGTTCGGCGGTGATGCCTTCGCGTTCTGCCGACATTTCCTCGAAACCGAACATGTTGCGATTACCCCGGGACTCGACTTTGGCCGTTATCAGGCCGGGCATCACGTGCGGTTTGCCTACACTCAAAGCCTGCCGCGCTTGCAGGAAGCGGTCGAGCGGATTGCGCGCGGTTTGCGCAGCTGGCAAGGCTGATGCGCTTTCATCCGCCACTCGAAGAAGGTCGCCTGATCCGTCGCTACAAGCGTTTTCTCGCTGATATCGAGACCGTTGACGGCGAGTTGCTGACCATTCACTGCCCAAACACCGGGTCCATGCTCAATTGCCAGGTCGAGGGCGGGCAGGTCTGGTTCAGCCGTTCCAATGATCCGAAACGCAAATTGCCCGGCACCTGGGAGGTTGGCGAAACCCCCCAGGGGCGGCTGTTTTGCGTGAACACCGGGCGAGCCAATGGCTTGATCGAGGAAGCATTGCGGGCCGGCGTTATCACCGAGCTGAACGGCTTTACCGGGCTGAAGCGTGAAGTGGCCTATGGCCAGGAAAGCAGCCGCATCGATTTCCGCCTCGATTACCCGAGCGGACCGGCCTATGTGGAAGTCAAAAGTGTCACCCTGGGTTACGACGGCTCATTGGTGGCGGCATTTCCCGATGCGGTGACGCAGCGCGGGGCCAAGCATTTGCGGGAGCTGGCCCATCTGGCCCGGGACGGGATTCGCGCGGTGCAGTTGTATTGCGTGAACCTCACCGGAGTCGATGCGGTACGTCCTGCCGAAGAAATCGATTCGGCCTACGCCGCTGCACTGCGTGAGGCGGTGGCCTGTGGGGTCGAGGTATTGGCCTACGGCGTTCGGTTGAGCCACGAAGAGATGGTGGTCGATCGACGACTGGCCGTGTTGCTCAACGTTTAAAGACTGACCCAGATCCCTTGGTCGTCCTCGCGGCAGGCGACGCTGGCCAGGGATTGCCCGGCGCACGGCCCGGAGACGCATTCGCCGTCTTCGATCAGGAACAGTGCGCCATGGGTGGCGCACTGGATCAGGCTGTTGCTGGGGTCGAGAAACTGGTTGGGGGTCCATTCCAGCCCGACGCCACGGTGCGGACAGCGATTGATGTAGACGTAAACCCGACCGCCCCGGCGCACGGCAAAGAGTTTCTGGCCGTCGATGTCGAAACCGCGGCTGCTGTTATCGGCCAGCTCGACGCCAGTACAAAGAAACTTCATGTCTATCCTCAAGTGCCGCGTCTGGTGACCGGATATGTCCGAGCTTGACGTTCAAATGCAAACAATTATCAAATGACCGCTTCGCCCATTGGCTGGGCAGGTAACGGATGCCGAGGATACTTGGCCTGTCATCTCGATGCCTGGGAAAAACTTTCAAGGAAGCTGTTTATGCGCCTGAATACCCGCGTTGCTGCGCTCTGTGTCGGACTTCTCGTCAGTTGTCACGCCGCAGCCGCCGAGTTGCCACAACGTTGGGTCAGTGCCGGCGGCGCGCTGTCGGAGTGGGTCAGTGCGCTAGGTGGCGAATCGAAACTGGTGGGTGTCGATACCACGAGCCAACACCCGCCTTCCCTGAAGGCACTGCCCAGTATCGGTTATCAGCGGCAATTGTCGGCGGAGGGTATTTTGAGTTTGCGCCCGCAGATTCTGATCGGCACCGAAGAAATGGGGCCGCCGCCGGTGCTTTCGCAGGTTCGCAGTGCCGGCGTGCAAGTCGAACTGTTTTCCGCCCAGCCGGACCTGCCGACCTTGCAGGCCAATCTGCAACACTTGGGCAAATTGCTTGGCGCGCAAGACCGGGCGGCGCAATTGCTGCAGGCCTATCAGCAGCAACTCGAGCAGCAAAAGGTCCGGGTCACCCGGGCGCAGCTGAAGGAAAAGTCGCCGGGCGTGCTGTTGCTGCTCGGCCACGCCGGCGGCAAGCCGCTGATCGCCGGCAAGGACACCGCCGCCGACTGGTTGCTGCAACAGGCCGGCGGGCACAATCTGGCAACACATTCCGGCTACAAACCTTTTTCCGTTGAATCGCTGGTGAGTCTGGATCCTGACGTGCTGGTGTTTGCCGATCGTGCGCTCACCGGCGACGCCGCGCGGGCAGCGCTGTTCAAGGAGAATCCAATCCTGGCCTCGACCCGCGCAGCCAAGGACGGGCGAGTGATGGAGCTCGATCCAACCTTGCTGGTCGGTGGCCTCGGGCCGCGGTTGCCCGAAGCGATGGAATCACTGTCTGACGGCTTCTTCCCCGGTTCTGCCGGCCAATGACCATTCTGGTTAAACCGCGTGCTTTGTTTATTGGCCTGAGCCTGCTGTGTTTGCTGGCGATCTGGCTGTCGTTGGCGCTGGGCCCCGTCAGCTTGCCGCTGTTCGATACCTTGCGCGCGGCGTTGCGGCTGATCGGCTTGCCCATTGCGGCCGACGGGTTGGAGCAGGCCGAACTGATCCTCGGCCAGATTCGCCTGCCGCGAACCCTGTTGGGTTTGGCGGTGGGGGGCGTCCTGGCATTGTCCGGCGTGGCAATGCAGGGGCTGTTTCGTAACCCGCTGGCAGATCCGGGGTTGGTCGGGGTTTCCAGCGGCGCGGCACTGGGCGCGGCGATCGCCATTGTCGGCGGTTCGCTATTCGGCGGCCTGCCGGAAGCCTTCGGGCCTTATCTGTTATCGCTATGCGCATTCATAGGCGGGCTCGGCGTCACGGCGCTGGTGTATCGGCTGGGCCGGCGCAACGGGCAGACCCATGTCGCGACCATGCTGCTGGCGGGTATCGCCTTGACCGCGCTGGCCGGTTCCGCCGTGGGGCTGTTTACCTACCTGGCCGACGACGCGACCCTGCGCACGCTGACATTCTGGAACCTGGGCAGCCTGAACGGCGCCAGCTATGCGCGACTCTGGCCGTTGTTGCTGATCACGGTGGGCGTGGCGCTGTGGCTGCCGCGCCGGGCCAAGGCGCTGAATGCGTTGCTGCTGGGAGAGTCGGAGGCCGGGCACCTGGGCATTGATGTCGAAAGGCTCAAGCGCGAGCTGGTGTTCTGCACGGCGCTGGGTGTCGGCGCGGCAGTCGCGGCCGCAGGGATGATCGGCTTTGTCGGTCTGGTGGTGCCGCACTTGGTGCGACTGCTGGCGGGTCCTGACCATCGCGTGCTGTTGCCCGCCTCGGTGCTGGCGGGCGGCAGCCTCCTGTTGTTTGCCGATCTGGTCGCGCGATTGGCGCTGGCGCCGGCCGAGTTGCCCATCGGGATCGTCACGGCCTTCATTGGTGCACCGTTCTTTCTGTATTTACTGCTCCG
Organism: Pseudomonas sp. MPC6; assembly: GCF_006094435.1. NCBI lineage: Bacteria > Pseudomonadati > Pseudomonadota > Gammaproteobacteria > Pseudomonadales > Pseudomonadaceae > Pseudomonas > Pseudomonas sp. MPC6. The sequence goes on from NZ_CP034783.1 coordinate 991,859, forward strand.
GGGGCGTGCCTGATGTTGCGAACGCAAAATCTGCAGATCCGTCGGGGTCGCAAGATCGTATTGACCGACATCACGCTCGAGGTCAAGCCGGGCGAAGTCCTGGGAGTGCTGGGGCCGAACGGTGCCGGGAAAAGCACCTTGCTCGGCGCTTTGTGCGGCGAGTTGCAGGCTGACCAGGGCAATGTCTGGCTCGATGAGCGCGAGTTGAGCCACTGGGCCGGGGCATTGCGCGCCCAGCGCCTGGCCGTGCTGCCGCAGGTATCGACCCTGGACTTCGCCTTTCGCGTCGAAGAAGTGGTCGGCATGGGCCGCTTGCCCCATCAGAGCGGGCGGGTCCGCGATGATGAAATCATCACCGCCGCATTACAGGCTGCCGATGCCGGGCATTTGACTGGCCGCAGCTACCTGGCCTTGTCCGGTGGCGAACGTCAGCGGGTGCACCTGGCGCGGGTACTGGCACAACTCTGGCCGGGCGAGGCGGGGCAAACCCTGTTGCTCGATGAGCCGACCTCGATGCTCGACCCGCTGCATCAGCACATCACCCTGCAAGCGGTGCGCGCGTTCGCCGATCGCGGCGCGGCGGTGTTGGTGATCCTGCATGATCTGAACCTGGCGGCGCGCTATTGTGATCGCCTGCTACTGCTCGAAGGCGGGCGCCCGGTGGCGCTCGATACCCCGGAGCAGGTGTTGCGTCCGGAACCGCTCAAGGCGGTCTTCGGCCTGGAAGTGCTGGTGCAACAGCATCCGGAGCGTGGGCATCCGCTGATCATCGCCCGCTGAGTGTCTGAAAGGGATGAGCCCATGCGTGTAATGTTGATTTTGTCAGTCCTGGTGCTGAGTGCCTGCCAGCATGTTTCGGCACCGCCCCCGATCGCCGGAGAGATCCGCGACTTGCGCAACGGCCGGAGCCTGACGCCGCAGGAACTGGTTGCGCAATTGGCCAAGCCTTCGCGGCTGATCGTCGGCGAGCAGCATGACAATCGTGATCACCATGCACTGCAGCTGTGGTTGTTGCAGTCCCTGGGTGATCAGCGACCTCAGGGCAGTCTTTTGCTGGAGATGCTCACGCCGGACCAGCAGCCACGCGTCGATGAAGTTCGCCAGGCTTCGGCACCGCCGGCGGATTTGCCCGCTGCCTTGGCCTGGCAGGAGGGTTGGGATTGGGAATTGTATGGGCCGATCGTGCGTTTCGCCCTGAGCCAACCGTATCCGCTGCTGTCCGCGAACCTGACCACAGCGCAAGTACGGGCCATCTATGCCAACCCTCCCATCTTGAGCGGCGCGCGCTCCAACGCGTCTTCGGTCAAGGACGAACTGCTGCAGCAAGTCCGCGATTCCCATTGCGGCCTGCTGCCCAAAACACAGATGCCGGCAATGCTTTCGGTTCAGCAGCAGCGTGACCGGCGCATGGCTGAGCGCCTGCTTGTCGCGCCTGAGCCTTCAATGCTGTTCGCTGGCGCGTTCCATGCACGCAAGGACGTTGGCGTGCCAATTCACCTGCTGGATCTGGGAACGCCCGAGGCGCCGACGGTGCTGATGCTGGCGCAACAGGGCAGTGAGATCACGGCGGATATGGCTGATTATGTCTGGTACACGCCGGCTATGCCGACGCCGGATTACTGTGCGCAGATGCGTAAGCAGTTTGGTAAGTAGCCTCAGCTGAACAGCCACAACTCCTGCGCATGGGCCGGGGTAAACCTGCGTAATCGCAGGTGTACCCGGGTCCATGTAGGAGCTGGCTTGCCAGCGAAGGCGGCCATAAGCCGTATAGGGCCCATGAAGACGCCTTCGCCGGCAAGCCGGCTCCTACAGTTAGCTCGGCCGAAAAACATACAAATCTTTCGCCCAAAAAAAGACCCGGCAAGAGCCGGGTCAAATAACCGTGATTAGCCTGATGAGGAGATATCTGACAGTCCGAACCAAGGGCTTTTCAAATATCGACCAGTCTCGCGACCAGTTGTGATAATCATAGCGATTCTCATTACCATGTCAACAGCTGATTTTTCATTTACTTGAAATCGGCCATCAGGCCAGTGGAAAGCCCCGACATCATGGGGCCGGGGCTTTCAGTTTTTGTGGCGCGACGAAATGGCTTCCAGCTGTTTGTTCAGGGCTTCCTTGCGCTCGGCGGGAATGTCGTTCCAGTGCACGTCCATCAAGGCGCCTTCGATCGCATACAACAACACCTTGGACGCCCGGAACCCGCGAGTGCGCACGGCCCGGTAAGCGTCCACCGCCCCCAGGCGACGCAAGTCCGAGGCACTGTGGATGCCCACGGCATGCAGCCACTGCGCTGACGTCTTGCCAAGATTCTTCAGGTGCTGCAGTTCATCATTCATCAAGCCTCCTTGCGACTGCCGAACGGTGCGTGGACGAGCCTCTCAGCAGTGTAGCCATCAGCAGGAAAAGCGTGATTGTTTGCTTGGTTTCAATGCAAATGCTTCTAAGAGGGGGCGTTTGGCGCTGAAGGGATGTCTGTGAATGCAATAGAGGAGGTCGACGCAAGACCCTGTGGGAGCGGGCTTGCCCGCGAAAGCGGTTTAAGATTCAACATGCATGTCGACTGACACAACGTATTCGCGAGCAAGCCCGCTCCCACAGTGGATTGCGTTGTGTCGGGAGGTAATGCGGGCGTTAGCGGGTGCGGTAGCGCAGGCGTGTCCCGAAATTCATCGACATCAGGATTTCATCCGCACTCAGTTCTGGCGGAAAGTAGGCCCCGGAGATCTGCGCGTGGGCCAGGCTTGCGCCTTCCAGGATCGAGGTGGTGAAGTCGATGCCGCGCAAGTCGGCGGAGCGGAAATAGGCGTTGGTGAAGTCGATGCCGTCGGCATTCAGTTCGCGCAGGTCGAGCCCTCGGAAATCGCCACCGACCATGTCGATGGTTCCTTCCTGGGGACGTTCTTTGTTGAAACCGGCGATGTCGTCTTTGTGCAGCAGGGCATAAAGCGGCGTGTCGAGAAGTTTGGGCTGGCTCATGTCACATCACCTCTTGGTGTTATGACGCCAGTGTAGTGCCACTATTTGACGACCGTGAAGCCGCTGAGGGCTTCACGGTCGAAACGCAATCTTACAATCCGGGCAGGCGTTGACGGATTTGCGCGACTACGGTGTCGAGGGTTCCGCTTTCGTTGGTCTGCACGCGTTTGCTGCAGAGAATTTCTGCGGGGGTCAACGGTTCGCGATTGGCTTGCTGCGCTTCGATAATGGCCAGGTTGGCGTCGGACGGGTCATTCTTGTCAGCCTGACGCAGCGCCAGCCAACTCTCGATCACCGCTTGCGGTGCATTGCAATCCAGGATCAGGAAGGGCGCACCGGTGCCTTCGGCGATTTTCGCTGCGCTGTCGCGCTGTTCGCGTTTGAGGTAGGTGGCATCGACCACCACCGGGAAGCCGGCATGCAGGATCACCGCGGCAATTTCATGCAGGCGGCGGTAGGTCGCGACGCTGGCGTCGGCACTATAGATGCCGGCCTGCGGGTCATTGACCACGGTTTGTTCGCCGAACAGGCGTTTACGTTCTACGTCCGAGCGCAAGCGGATGGCGCCCAGTGCTTCCACCAGGCGCATGGCCACTCGGCTCTTGCCGACCGCGGACACGCCGTGGGTAATCGCCATGAAACGTGAAGGAATGGTGCTGTAGCTTTCCGCCAGGTTCGCGTAGTTGCGGTACTGGCGCAGGGTGGTGGCGCGATGCACCGGGTCGGCCTCGGCCGGCATGCTGAACAGGCTGACCTTGGCGCGTACCAGTGCGCGATAGGCTTTATAGAAGTTCAGCAGCTCAAGGCCCTGGTAATCACCGGTCAGCTCCAGGTATTGGCTGATGAAACGACGCGCCAGGCTCTTCAGGCCGCGGTCTTCGAGGTCCATCGCCAGGAAACCGGTGTCGGCATAGACGTCGGTGAAGCGGAACGGTTCGTTGAACTCGATGCAGTCGAAGATCACGACCTTGCCGTCGATTTCCGTGGCGTTGCCCAGGTGGATGTCACCGTGGCATTCGCGGATGAAACCGTCCGCCTTGCGCTGGGCGAACAGCGGCTTTAGGCGTTCGAAGCTGCTTTCGGCCCAGGCCTGCAGGGCATCGAGTTGCAGCAGGTCGGCCTTGTCGCGGAGGAACGGGCGGATCTGTTCGAAGTTCTGGCGCACCGGCGCCATCACGCTGTCCGGGGTACCGGCGTCGTGTTCGGCGGGCACTTTCGGCGCATTGAGGTGGAATTGCGCGATCTGTGCGGCCATCTCGTCGATGTGCGTGGTGGTCAACTCGCCGTTGGCCTGCAGGGTGCTGAGCAAACCGGATTGCGGGAACTGGCGCATTTTCAGCGCATATTCAATGACCGGGCCGTCGCCGCCCAGTTGTGGCGCTTCCGGGCTGCCGGTAATCGGTAACACTTCGAGATACAAATCATGGGTCAGGCGCTGGTTGAGACGCAGCTCCTCGCCGCAGAAATGCTCACGCGCGTCGAGACTGGTGAAGTCGAGGAAGCCGAAGTTCATCGGTTTCTTCACTTTATAAGCAAAGGGGCCTGTGAGAATGACCCAGGAGATATGGGTCTCGATGACCTGGAACCCATCCACGGGATGCGGGTAGAGGGCAGGGTTTTGCAGGGCAGCGATCAAAGACTGGCTCACAGGCATTCCTTCAAAGTCTGGGGAAAATTCACGGCCGCCATTATGGCCGCAAGTCCGCCGGACGCAAACCTCCGAGGGCTTCTGTCGAGTATCGATAAAGTGCGTATAATCCGCCGCCATGACTCGTACTCGATCCCCCCGCACCCCCAAAAAACCACCTTCCAGAGGCTTGAGCCCCTGGCTGGGCTGGGCCCTTAAACTCAGTCTGGTCGGCCTCGTGGTGCTCGCCGGATTCGCGGTTTATCTCGACGCCGTGGTCCAGGAGAAGTTTTCCGGCAAGCGCTGGACCATCCCGGCCAAGGTATACGCGCGCCCGCTCGAGCTGTTCGTCGGACAAAAGCTCAGCAAGGCTGACTTTCTGACCGAACTCGATGCCCTGGGCTATCGTCGCGAAGCCGTGAGCAACGGCCCCGGCGCTGCGGCGGTCAACGGCAACACCGTCGACTTGAATACCCGTGGCTTCCAGTTCTATGAAGGACTGGAGAGCGCCCAGCCCGTGCGTGTGCGATTCTCCGGCGATTATGTGGCTGAACTCTCGGGGGCCAAGGGTTCGAAGGTTTCCGTGGTGCGGCTGGAGCCGCTCCTGATCGGCGGGATTTACCCGAAGAATCTCGAAGACCGTATTCTGATCAAGATCGATCAGGTGCCGCCGTATCTGCTGGAAACCCTGGTGGCCGTGGAAGACCGGGATTTTTACAGCCATTGGGGCGTGTCGCCGAAGTCGATTGCCCGGGCCGTCTGGGTCAACACCTCTGGCGGCAAGATGACCCAGGGCGGAAGTACCCTGACGCAACAGCTGGTCAAGAATTTCTACCTGACCAGCGAACGCAGCCTGTCGCGCAAACTCACCGAAGCCATGATGGCGCTGTTGCTTGAGCTGCATTACGACAAACGGGAGATTCTTGAGGCTTACCTCAATGAGGTGTTCGTCGGTCAGGATGGCCAGCGCGCAGTGCACGGTTTCGGTCTGGCCAGCCAGTTCTTCTTCGGGCAGCCGTTGTCCGAACTGAAACTGCATCAAGTCGCCATGCTGGTGGCCATGGTCAAGGGGCCGTCCTATTACAACCCGCGCCGTAACCCGGAGCGGGCGCTCGAGCGCCGCAATCTGGTGCTCGATGTCCTTGAACAACAGGGTGTCGCCACCGCCGAGCAAGTCGCGGCCGCGAAGAAAATGCCACTGGGCGTGACGACTCGCGGCAAGTTGGCCGACAGTTCGTTCCCAGGTTTCCTCGACCTGGTCAAACGTCAGCTGCGCCAAGACTATCGCGACGAAGACTTGACCGAAGAAGGCCTGCGGATTTTCACCAGCTTCGATCCGATCCTGCAGATGAAAGCCGAGGCCTCGGTCAATGACACCTTCAAGCGCCTGTCCGGGCGCAAGGGCTCGGATGAAGTCGAAGCGGCCATGGTCGTGACCAACCCGGAAACCGGCGAAGTCCAGGCCATGATCGGCAGTCGTCAGGCGGGTTTTGCCGGTTTCAACCGGGCGCTGGATGCGGTGCGACCGATCGGTTCGTTGATCAAGCCGGCGGTTTATCTGACGGCCCTCGAGAAACCGAGCCAGTACACTTTGACCAGTTGGTTGTCGGACGATTCGTTCTCGGTCAAAGGTGCGGATGGTCAGGTCTGGAAACCGCAGAACTATGATCGCCGTTCCCATGGCACGGTGTTCCTTTATCAAGGCCTGGCGCATTCCTACAACCTGTCGACCGCACGTCTGGGTTTGGCGGTGGGCGTACCCAATGTTCTCAAGACGCTGGCGCGCCTGGGTGTGAGTCGCGAGTTCCCGGCCTTCCCGTCGATGTTGCTGGGCGCTGGAGGCCTGACGCCGATCGAAGTGGCGACCATGTACCAGACCCTGGCCAACGGCGGCTTCAATACGCCAATGCGCGGGATTCGCAGCGTGCTGACGGCCGAAGGCGAGCCGCTCAAGCGTTATCCGTTCCAGATCCAGCAGAGCTTCGATCCGGCATCCATTTACCTGGTCCAGAACGCAATGCAGCGGGTCATGCGTGAAGGCACCGGCCGCTCGGTCTATAACGTGTTGCCCAAGACCCTGACGCTGGCCGGCAAGACCGGTACCAGTAACGATTCGCGAGACAGCTGGTTCGCCGGTTTCAGCCAGGACTTGCTGGCCGTGGTCTGGCTGGGGCGTGATGACAACGGCAAGACGCCCTTCACCGGTGCCACCGGTGCGTTGCAGGTCTGGACCAGTTTCATGCGCAAGGCCGATCCGCTGCCGCTGGACATGCCGCAGCCGGACAACATCGTTCAGGCCTGGGTCGATTCGCGCACAGGACAAGGTTCTGATGCGAACTGCCCAGGCGCGGTGCAGATGCCGTATATTCGCGGCAGTGAGCCGCCTCCCGGTCCCGCCTGCGGTGGCGACAGCCCTGTATCCGGCGAAACGGTGATGGATTGGGTCAAGGGCTGGATGAATTAAGCAAAGAGGGTTTCAAGTGAACAAGTGGTTGATTCCAGCGGTTACCGCCGTGGCTTTGCTCAGCGGTTGCTCCACCGTACAGCGCGGGTCGATTCCGGTGGTGGATTCCGGCAGCGCCGTGTCCAATAGCGAACGGATTCAGGCGAATGGCGGTTACCGTCAAACGACGGTCAAGCGGCCCGCACAAAACCAGACCCAGGCGATTCCGCAGGGCGACACCGGTGTGGTCGTGATGGTGCCGGGTGGCGGTGCAGTGGCATCGGCACCGATCAGCACGACGCCGATCACTCCGGGGCCGATCACGCCCGGCCCGGCTTACTCGGCACCGGTCCAGGCCGCGCCGGTCAATCAGGGCAGCTACAGCATGCCGTCGACGCCAAGCGGGATCCCGTCGACAAGCTCGGGTGGCCTGTCCGCCGACGAGCAGCTGGACGGTCCGGTATTGGCGCTGCTGACCACAGCCCAACAACAACAGGCGGGCGGTGACCTCAACGGTGCCTCTTCCAGCCTCGAGCGGGCCCAGCGTGTCGCACCGCGTGAGCCGCAGGTGCTTTATCGCCTGGCTCAGGTGCGCATGGCCCAGGGCGATGCATCGCAAGCCGAGCAATTCGCGCGTCGCGGCCTGACCTTTGCCAATGGTCGCCCGGCACTTCAGGCCAGCTTGTGGGAGTTGATCGCCCAGGCGCGGGAGAAGCAGGGCGATTCCGCCGGTGCGGCATTGGCCCGTCAAAAGGCCAAGGTATCGTCGTGATGGATGCACGCTTTCCGAAGATTGCCGAACAGTTGCTGCTGATCGAGCGTGAACTGCGGGTTCAGGGGTGGTGGGACGATGTCCCGCCCTCCATTGAAGCGCTGTCCAGTGTCGAGCCGTTCTCGGTCGATACGCTGGATTTCGAGCAGTGGCTGCAATGGATCTTCCTCCCGCGAATGAAGACCATCCTCGAACAGGATCTGCCATTGCCCAATGCATCGGGGATTCAGGAGATGGCCGAAATGGTCTTCGCCGCCCGCAATGTCCAGGGCAGGGATCGGCAATTGCAGGTCTTGCTCAAAGAGTTCGACCTGCTGATCACCGCCTCCCGCTAACGCCGAGCCCCTTGTAGGAGCTGGCTTGCCAGCGAAGGCGGCGTAACATTCAACATAGATGTTGAATGTGATGGCCTCTTCGCTGGCAAGCCAGCTCCTACAGGGGTGCAGGTGATCATTGGCAGTTATCCGCAATCTGTTTCTGTGCCTCGGTAATGCGCTCCTGACGTGTCTCATCGGTCAGGCGGCGCATCTCGCCGTCGATCTCTTCCCGTAGTCGTGGATTGTTCTGCAGTTGAGCGAGGTTGGTCCGCGCCTGCTCGCAGAATGCCTTGAGCTGGGCCTGCTGCTCGGCGACCTGCTTTTTCACTGTCTTGTCGATGGCCTGCTGATCGCCGATCGTATCGCTGCGCGGCAGTGTGGACGGCTTGCCGGCAGGTACGCTGGGGGTGACCACGCTGGTGGCTTCCTGGCCCTGGGGTGGTTGCGCACCGAAATGGGTAACACCTTGGGCGTCGACCCACTTGTAGATCTGTCCGGCCATGCTCAAAGGGCTCACGCCGAGCAGCAGGCCGACGGCCAGGAAAAACGTTCGCATGCCATTTCCTTGTCTTGGGTTGCGCAATTGAAGCTAACACAGTGGCTGTTTAGCGGTTTTTTCTTGCTTTCTCATGTACTTGGTTCAATAAAGCACATAGACGACTTGACTTGCAGAGGACGAAACAGAAGAATCCAAAGTCCGCTGTAGAGGGACTGCCAGAAGCAGACCCACTCGGCAGATCATGAGGCGCACATCCGCGCCGACCTGTTACACCCGCAACGCGTTACCTCGCGCTGGGTGGGAAAGCCCCGCAACACTTGGGACGATCCCAATACTTGCTCAGTCAGTGCTGACGTAGTCGGCGACCACCGTCGCTCATGCTCTGCCGAGAAGTAAACCTATTAAGACCCGTCCTCTTGTGAGTGGACGGTATTCTGGCGTTTTAGAGGTGAACAACGTGGAGCTTTTATCTGGCGGTGAGATGCTCGTCCGCTTTTTGCGTGACGAAGGCGTCAAGTACATTTACGGGTACCCGGGTGGTGCTCTTCTTCATGTCTACGATGCCCTGTTCAAAGAACCGGAAGTGACCCACATCCTGGTTCGTCACGAGCAGGCTGCGACCCATATGGCTGACGGCTATGCCCGTGCCACCGGCAAAGCCGGCGTGGTACTGGTGACCTCGGGTCCGGGCGCCACCAACGCCATCACCGGTATTGCCACGGCCTATATGGACTCCATTCCGATGGTGATCATTTCCGGCCAGGTGCCTAGCACCATGGTAGGCACCGATGCGTTCCAGGAAACCGACATGATCGGTATCTCCCGGCCGATCGTGAAGCACAGCTTCATGATCAAGCACGCTTCGGAAATCCCGGAAGTCATGAAGAAAGCGTTCTACCTGGCGCAATCCGGTCGTCCTGGGCCGGTCGTTGTCGATATTCCGAAAGACATGACCAACCCGGCCGAGAAGTTCGAATACATCTTCCCGAAAAAAGCCAAGCTGCGTTCCTACAGCCCGGCCGTTCGCGGTCACTCGGGGCAAATCCGCAAGGCAGCCGAAATGCTCCTGGCGGCCAAGCGTCCAGTGATGTACGCAGGCGGCGGCGTGATCCTCGGTGGTGGCTCTGCGCCGCTGACCGAATTGGCGAAGATGCTCAACCTGCCAGTGACCAATACCCTGATGGGCCTGGGTGCCTACCCTGGCACCGACCGTCAGTTCATCGGCATGCTCGGCATGCACGGCAGCTACACCGCCAACCTGGCGATGCACCATGCGGACGTGATCCTCGCCGTCGGTGCGCGTTTCGATGACCGCGTGATCAACGGCCCGGCGAAGTTCTGCCCGAACGCCAAGATCATTCACATCGACATCGACCCGGCTTCGATTTCCAAGACCATCAAGGCCGACGTGCCAATCGTTGGTCCGGTGGAAAGTGTCCTGACCGAAATGGTTGCGATCCTCAAGGAAATCGGCGAGACCCCGAACAAGGAGTCCGTGGCCAGTTGGTGGAAGCAGGTGGATGAGTGGCGCGGTGATCGCGGCCTGTTCCCTTACGACAAGGGCGACGGCAGCGTCATCAAGCCGCAGACTGTGGTCGAAACCCTGTGCGAAGTGACCAAGGGCGATGCCTATGTCGCATCGGACGTGGGCCAGCACCAGATGTTCGCCGCGCAGTACTACAGGTTCAACAAGCCCAACCGCTGGATCAACTCCGGTGGCCTGGGCACCATGGGCTTCGGTTTCCCGGCGGCCATGGGCATCAAGTTGAGCTTCCCGGATGCCGACGTCGTCTGCGTGACGGGCGAGGGCAGCATCCAGATGAACATCCAGGAACTGTCCACCTGTCTGCAATATGGCTTGCCGGTCAAGATCGTTATCCTGAACAACGGTGTTCTGGGTATGGTTCGCCAGTGGCAAGACATGAGCTACGGCAGCCGTCACTCGCATTCCTATATGGAATCGCTGCCTGATTTCGTCAAGTTGGCGGAGGCCTATGGTCACGTCGGCGTGCGCATCACCGAATCGAAAGATTTGAAGACGAAGATGGAAGAAGCGTTCGCCATGAAGGACCGTCTGGTGATCATCGATGTTTCGGTCGACACCAGCGAGCACGTCTACCCGATGCAGATCAAAGACGGCTCCATGCGCGATATGTGGCTGAGCAAGACGGAGCGTACTTAATCATGCGGCATATTATTTCCTTGCTTCTGGAAAACGAACCGGGCGCCCTGTCTCGTGTAGTCGGCCTGTTCTCGCAGCGCAACTACAACATCGAAAGCCTGACCGTGGCACCGACCGAAGACCCGACCCTGTCGCGTCTGACGTTGACCACGGTTGGTCATGACGAAGTGATTGAGCAGATCACCAAGAACCTGAACAAGCTGATCGAAGTGGTCAAATTGGTCGACCTGTCGGAAAGTGCTCACATCGAGCGCGAACTGATGCTGGTCAAGGTCAAGGCTACCGGCGCCCAGCGCGCCGAGATCAAGCGCACCACCGATATTTATCGTGGACAGATCGTCGATGTCAGTGCCAGCGTGTATACCGTTCAACTGACCGGTACCAGCGACAAGCTCGACAGCTTCATTCAGTCCATCGGCACCGCCTCGATCCTGGAAACCGTCCGCAGCGGCGTAACCGGTATTGCTCGCGGCGACAAAGTACTCAGCATCTAAACCAAATTAGCGAATGGCCTGAACGGCCTGGATATATAGGGGAATTTCATGAAAGTTTATTACGAAAAAGACTGCGACCTGTCGATCATCCAGGGCAAGAAAGTTGCCATCATCGGTTACGGCTCCCAGGGCCACGCTCAAGCGTGCAACCTGAAAGACTCCGGCGTTGACGTTACCGTTGGTCTGCGTAAAGGTTCGGCCACCGTGGCCAAAGCCGAAGCTCACGGCCTGAAAGTGACTGACGTTGCTTCCGCCGTAGCCGCTGCCGACCTGGTCATGATCCTGACCCCGGACGAGTTCCAGTCCGCGCTGTACAAGAACGAAATCGAGCCGAACATCAAGCAGGGCGCTACCCTGGCCTTCTCCCACGGCTTCGCGATCCACTACAACCAGGTTGTTCCGCGCGCCGACCTCGACGTGATCATGATCGCGCCGAAAGCACCGGGCCACACCGTGCGTTCCGAGTTCGTCAAAGGCGGCGGTATCCCTGACCTGATCGCTATCTACCAGGATGCTTCGGGCAACGCCAAGAACGTTGCACTGTCATACGCCGCCGGCGTTGGTGGCGGTCGCACCGGCATCATCGAAACCACCTTCAAGGACGAGACCGAAACCGACCTGTTCGGCGAGCAAGCCGTTCTGTGCGGCGGTACCGTTGAACTGGTAAAAGCCGGTTTCGAAACCCTGGTTGAAGCTGGCTACGCGCCGGAAATGGCCTACTTCGAATGCCTGCACGAACTGAAGCTGATCGTTGACCTCATGTACGAAGGCGGTATCGCCAACATGAACTACTCGATCTCCAACAACGCCGAGTACGGCGAGTACGTGACCGGTCCGGAAGTGATCAACGCCGAATCCCGTCAGGCCATGCGCAACGCCCTGAAACGTATTCAGGACGGCGAATACGCCAAGATGTTCATCAGCGAAGGCGCGACCGGCTATCCTTCGATGACCGCCAAGCGTCGTAACAACGCCGCTCACGGTATCGAAATCATCGGCGAGCAACTGCGCTCCATGATGCCGTGGATCGGTGCCAACAAGATCGTCGACAAAGCCAAAAACTAAGTCGCGCACTTGTACGGAAAACGCGGCCTAGGCCGCGTTTTTTCGTTTGGGCGGCCGGTTCTGGTATAAAGCTGCATCGTTTGCGGCCGAACCCTCGTCCCTGACGCCTGTCGAAACTTTCCACCCTGTTGCAAGGTAATGTCCATGAGCGAACGTCCCGAAGAGCCAAACCAGGCTTCTGACGCCGAAAGCCTGCTGCCCATCGATGAACACATCGAGGAAGGGCATGACGCTGAAGGCCGTAAAGTCCGGCATCGTGGTATCTATCTTCTGCCGAATCTGTTCACCACTGCGAACCTGTTCGCAGGGTTTTATTCCATCATCAACTCGATGAGCGCCCAGAGTGCCTTGAGTGCCGGTGACACCCTCGGCGCGAGCAAGTATTTTGGCTTTGCCGCGATCGCGATTTTCGTCGCCATGGTGCTCGACGGTCTCGACGGTCGCGTTGCCCGAATGACCAATACCCAGAGCGCTTTCGGTGCCGAGTACGATTCGCTGTCGGACATGGTTGCCTTTGGTGTCGCGCCGGCGTTGCTGGCATTCGGCTGGGCCTTGGGCGATATGGGCAAAGTCGGCTGGATGGTTGCGTTCATCTATGTCGCAGGCGCAGCCTTGCGCCTGGCGCGTTTCAACACCCAGGTCGGCACCGCGGACAAACGCTACTTCATCGGCCTGGCCAGTCCGGCTGCCGCGGGTGTGGTCGCGGGTATCGTCTGGGCGTTCAGCGACTACGGCATCCAGGGTTCCAAGATGTCCTTCCTGGTGGCGTTGATGGTTGCGGCCGCGGGCATGCTGATGGTCAGCAACATCAAGTACAACAGCTTCAAGGAGCTGGACTTGAAGGGGCGTGTGCCGTTCGTGGCGATTCTCGCCGTGGTCCTGGTGTTTGCCGTCGTGTTCAGTGATCCGCCGCGCATTCTGCTGCTGGTGTTCCTCGCCTATGCAGCCTCGGGTCCGGTGCAATATCTGTTACGACTTCGTCGGCACAAGAACCAGTAATTTCCCCCATACTCCGCAGTCTATTGGTGCATAGGTTCTCCAATGCTGCGGAGTTGTCATGCTGATCAAAGTCCCCAAGGCGTCTGACTGTCATGAGTCGGACGTCACGCCCGAACCCTTCTATCTCTCTCGACGCAATGTGCTGAGTGCTGCCGTCGCCGGTCTGGCTGTGAGCAGCCTGCCTCGGTGGGCCAGCGCCGCCGATGCTGCGCGTTATCCAGGCGTAGAGCCTGGCAAGGCGCCATCCTGGTTTGCCGAAAAGCTTCCCGCTACCCAGTGGGGGGCGGTAAACGTCAAGGATGAGGCCGTCACGCCGTTCAACGATGCCACCCACTACAATAATTTCTACGAGTTCGGCACCGATAAAGGTGATCCGGCGGCGAACGCGGGTGCATTGAAGACCGAACCCTGGAGTGTGGTGGTGGACGGCGAGGTGGGTAAGCCGGGACGGTATGCGCTGGAGGACTTCATGAAGCCCTATCAGCTGGAAGAGCGCATTTACCGTCTTCGCTGCGTGGAAGCCTGGTCGATGGTCATCCCGTGGATCGGTTTTCCCATCTCGGCGTTAATCAAGGAAGTCGAACCGACCTCCAGCGCCAGGTTCATTCGTTTCGAAACCCTGCGGGACCCCAAGGTCATGCCGGGCCAGCGCTCTGGTTTTGCCTTGATCGATTGGCCTTATGTAGAAGGGTTGCGACTGGATGAGGCAATGAATCCTTTGGCCATTCTTGCAGTGGGCATGTATGGGCGTGAATTGCCTAACCAGAACGGCGCGCCTCTGCGTCTGGTAGTGCCGTGGAAGTACGGCTTCAAGAGCATCAAATCCATCGTGCGGATCAGTCTGGTCAGCGAGCAGCCCAAAACCACCTGGCAGAGCATTGCCTCCGATGAATATGGCTTCTATGCGAACGTGAACCCCACGGTCGATCACCCGCGCTGGACCCAGGCCCGTGAAAGGCGGTTACCCAGTGGTCTGTTCAAGCCGAATGTGCGTGACACGCAGATGTTCAACGGCTACTCGGATGAAGTCGCTTCTTTATACACAGGGCTCGATCTACGGAAAAATTACTGATGCGATATCCGTTCTGGCGAATCGGGGTCTTCATCGCCACTGCGGTGTGGCCACTGCTTTGGTTGTATCAGGCTTGGGAGGATGTGCTGGGGCCTGATCCAGGCAAGGTGCTGGTTGACCGGCTTGGTTTGGGGACGCTGGTGTTGCTGCTGATAACCTTGAGCATGACGCCCCTGCAGAAACTCACGGGTTGGGCGGGGTGGATTGCTGTTCGGCGACAGCTGGGGTTGTGGTGTTTTGCCTACGTAGTGCTGCATCTGAGTGGTTATACGGCGTTCATCCTCGGCTTCGATTGGTCGCAGCTGGGCGTCGAGTTGCGCAAGCGGCCGTATATTATCGTCGGGGCGCTGGGCTTTTTCTGTTTGCTGGCGTTGGCGGTGACCTCCAATCGTTACAGCCAAAGACGCTTGGGCGCGCGCTGGAAGAAGCTGCATCGGCTGGTCTATGTGATTCTCGGGCTTGGTTTGTTGCATATGTTATGGATTGTGCGCGCCGACCTGAAGGAGTGGGCGATCTATGCCTCTGTAGGTTTACTGCTATTAGTGCTGCGGTTACCGCCCGTAGCCCGCCGAATCCCGCGATTAATCGCTAAAAAGACACCTTCTGCGCGAAAGGCGTAATTAAGGCTTGACGGCAGATTCTGGAAGTCTATAATTCGCCCCACTTCCGGCGCAGTCGAAACGGAAAACTCCTTGGTAAACAAAGAGTTACGCAGTTTTCGACAGTGAGTTGCTTCAGTTCATCGAAGCCCAGAAGGAGTTGATCAGGCAGTGTGTTGTCGCCTTATCAACGGTTCGATCTTCTCGGTCGAAAGCGGAGTAAAAGAGGTGTTGACAGCAGCGAGTAACGCTGTAGAATTCGCCTCCCGCTGACGAGAGATCGGAAGCGCAAGTGGTTGAAGTTGCAAAGGAAACTTTGAAAACTTCTGAAAATAACCGCTTGACAGCAGCAGAGGAAAGCGTAGAATGCGCGCCTCGGTTGAGACGAAAGATCTTAACCAACCGCTCTTTAACAACTGAATCAAGCAATTCGTGTGGGTGCTTGTGGAGTCAGACTGATAGTCAACAAGATTATCAGCATCACAAGTTACTCCGCGAGAAATCAAAGATGTAACCAACGATTGCTGAGCCAAGTTTAGGGTTTCTTAAAAACCCAAAGATGTTTGAACTGAAGAGTTTGATCATGGCTCAGATTGAACGCTGGCGGCAGGCCTAACACATGCAAGTCGAGCGGTAGAGAGAAGCTTGCTTCTCTTGAGAGCGGCGGACGGGTGAGTAATGCCTAGGAATCTGCCTGGTAGTGGGGGATAACGCTCGGAAACGGACGCTAATACCGCATACGTCCTACGGGAGAAAGCAGGGGACCTTCGGGCCTTGCGCTATCAGATGAGCCTAGGTCGGATTAGCTAGTTGGTGAGGTAATGGCTCACCAAGGCGACGATCCGTAACTGGTCTGAGAGGATGATCAGTCACACTGGAACTGAGACACGGTCCAGACTCCTACGGGAGGCAGCAGTGGGGAATATTGGACAATGGGCGAAAGCCTGATCCAGCCATGCCGCGTGTGTGAAGAAGGTCTTCGGATTGTAAAGCACTTTAAGTTGGGAGGAAGGGCATTAACCTAATACGTTGGTGTCTTGACGTTACCGACAGAATAAGCACCGGCTAACTCTGTGCCAGCAGCCGCGGTAATACAGAGGGTGCAAGCGTTAATCGGAATTACTGGGCGTAAAGCGCGCGTAGGTGGTTTGTTAAGTTGGATGTGAAATCCCCGGGCTCAACCTGGGAACTGCATTCAAAACTGACAAGCTAGAGTATGGTAGAGGGTGGTGGAATTTCCTGTGTAGCGGTGAAATGCGTAGATATAGGAAGGAACACCAGTGGCGAAGGCGACCACCTGGACTGATACTGACACTGAGGTGCGAAAGCGTGGGGAGCAAACAGGATTAGATACCCTGGTAGTCCACGCCGTAAACGATGTCAACTAGCCGTTGGGAGCCTTGAGCTCTTAGTGGCGCAGCTAACGCATTAAGTTGACCGCCTGGGGAGTACGGCCGCAAGGTTAAAACTCAAATGAATTGACGGGGGCCCGCACAAGCGGTGGAGCATGTGGTTTAATTCGAAGCAACGCGAAGAACCTTACCAGGCCTTGACATCCAATGAACTTTCCAGAGATGGATTGGTGCCTTCGGGAACATTGAGACAGGTGCTGCATGGCTGTCGTCAGCTCGTGTCGTGAGATGTTGGGTTAAGTCCCGTAACGAGCGCAACCCTTGTCCTTAGTTACCAGCACGTAATGGTGGGCACTCTAAGGAGACTGCCGGTGACAAACCGGAGGAAGGTGGGGATGACGTCAAGTCATCATGGCCCTTACGGCCTGGGCTACACACGTGCTACAATGGTCGGTACAGAGGGTTGCCAAGCCGCGAGGTGGAGCTAATCCCAGAAAACCGATCGTAGTCCGGATCGCAGTCTGCAACTCGACTGCGTGAAGTCGGAATCGCTAGTAATCGCGAATCAGAATGTCGCGGTGAATACGTTCCCGGGCCTTGTACACACCGCCCGTCACACCATGGGAGTGGGTTGCACCAGAAGTAGCTAGTCTAACCTTCGGGAGGACGGTTACCACGGTGTGATTCATGACTGGGGTGAAGTCGTAACAAGGTAGCCGTAGGGGAACCTGCGGCTGGATCACCTCCTTAATCGACGACATCAGCTGCTCCATAAGCTCCCACACGAATTGCTTGATTCATTGAAGAAGACGATAAAGAAGCAGCCCGAAATTGGGTCTGTAGCTCAGTTGGTTAGAGCGCACCCCTGATAAGGGTGAGGTCGGCAGTTCGAATCTGCCCAGACCCACCAATTTTGCTTGTGTGGGAAACGCCTGTAGAAATACGGGGCCATAGCTCAGCTGGGAGAGCGCCTGCCTTGCACGCAGGAGGTCAACGGTTCGATCCCGTTTGGCTCCACCACTACTGCTTCTGTTTGTTGAAAGCTTAGAAATGAGCATTTCCTTCGTATGAAGGCTAAATGTTGATTTCTAGTCTTTGATTAGATCGTTCTTTAAAAATTTGGGTATGTGATAGAAAGATAGACTGGACAACACTTTCACTGGTGTTGGATCAGGCTAAGGTAAAATTTGTGAGTTGCTCTTAATTGAGTATTATCGAATTTTCGGCGAATGTCGTCTTCACAGTATAACCAGATTGCTTGGGGTTATATGGTCAAGTGAAGAAGCGCATACGGTGGATGCCTTGGCAGTCAGAGGCGATGAAAGACGTGGTAGCCTGCGAAAAGCTTCGGGGAGTCGGCAAACAGACTTTGATCCGGAGATGTCTGAATGGGGGAACCCACCTAACATAAGTTAGGTATCTTAAGCTGAATACATAGGCTTAAGAAGCGAACCAGGGGAACTGAAACATCTAAGTACCCTGAGGAAAAGAAATCAACCGAGATTCCCTTAGTAGTGGCGAGCGAACGGGGACTAGCCCTTAAGTGGCTTTGAGATTAGCGGAACGCTCTGGAAAGTGCGGCCATAGTGGGTGATAGCCCTGTACGCGAAAATCTCTTAGTCATGAAATCGAGTAGGACGGAGCACGAGAAACTTTGTCTGAATATGGGGGGACCATCCTCCAAGGCTAAATACTACTGACTGACCGATAGTGAACTAGTACCGTGAGGGAAAGGCGAAAAGAACCCCGGAGAGGGGAGTGAAATAGATCCTGAAACCGTATGCGTACAAGCAGTGGGAGCCCACTTTGTTGGGTGACTGCGTACCTTTTGTATAATGGGTCAGCGACTTATTTTCAGTGGCGAGCTTAACCGAATAGGGGAGGCGTAGCGAAAGCGAGTCTTAATAGGGCGTCTAGTCGCTGGGAATAGACCCGAAACCGGGCGATCTATCCATGGGCAGGTTGAAGGTTGGGTAACACTAACTGGAGGACCGAACCGACTACCGTTGAAAAGTTAGCGGATGACCTGTGGATCGGAGTGAAAGGCTAATCAAGCTCGGAGATAGCTGGTTCTCCTCGAAAGCTATTTAGGTAGCGCCTCATGTATCACTGTAGGGGGTAGAGCACTGTTTCGGCTAGGGGGTCATCCCGACTTACCAAACCGATGCAAACTCCGAATACCTACAAGTGCCGAGCATGGGAGACACACGGCGGGTGCTAACGTCCGTCGTGAAAAGGGAAACAACCCAGACCGTCAGCTAAGGTCCCAAAGTTATGGTTAAGTGGGAAACGATGTGGGAAGGCTTAGACAGCTAGGAGGTTGGCTTAGAAGCAGCCACCCTTTAAAGAAAGCGTAATAGCTCACTAGTCGAGTCGGCCTGCGCGGAAGATGTAACGGGGCTCAAACCATACACCGAAGCTACGGGTATCACTTAGGTGATGCGGTAGAGGAGCGTTCTGTAAGCCTGTGAAGGTGAGTTGAGAAGCTTGCTGGAGGTATCAGAAGTGCGAATGCTGACATGAGTAACGACAATGGGTGTGAAAAACACCCACGCCGAAAGACCAAGGTTTCCTGCGCAACGTTAATCGACGCAGGGTTAGTCGGTCCCTAAGGCGAGGCTGAAAAGCGTAGTCGATGGAAAACAGGTTAATATTCCTGTACTTCTGGTTATTGCGATGGAGGGACGGAGAAGGCTAGGCCAGCTTGGCGTTGGTTGTCCAAGTTTAAGGTGGTAGGCTGGAATCTTAGGTAAATCCGGGATTCTAAGGCCGAGAGCTGATGACGAGTGTTCTTTTAGAACACGAAGTGGTTGATGCCATGCTTCCAAGAAAAGCTTCTAAGCTTCAGGTAACCAGGAACCGTACCCCAAACCGACACAGGTGGTTGGGTAGAGAATACCAAGGCGCTTGAGAGAACTCGGGTGAAGGAACTAGGCAAAATGGCACCGTAACTTCGGGAGAAGGTGCGCCGGTGAGGGTGAAGCATTTACTGCGTAAGCCCATGCCGGTCGAAGATACCAGGCCGCTGCGACTGTTTATTAAAAACACAGCACTCTGCAAACACGAAAGTGGACGTATAGGGTGTGACGCCTGCCCGGTGCCGGAAGGTTAATTGATGGGGTTAGCTAACGCGAAGCTCTTGATCGAAGCCCCGGTAAACGGCGGCCGTAACTATAACGGTCCTAAGGTAGCGAAATTCCTTGTCGGGTAAGTTCCGACCTGCACGAATGGCGTAACGATGGCGGCGCTGTCTCCACCCGAGACTCAGTGAAATTGAAATCGCTGTGAAGATGCAGTGTATCCGCGGCTAGACGGAAAGACCCCGTGAACCTTTACTATAGCTTTGCACTGGACTTTGAATTTGCTTGTGTAGGATAGGTGGGAGGCTTTGAAGCGTGGACGCCAGTTCGCGTGGAGCCAACCTTGAAATACCACCCTGGCAACTTTGAGGTTCTAACTCAGGTCCGTTATCCGGATCGAGGACAGTGTATGGTGGGTAGTTTGACTGGGGCGGTCTCCTCCTAAAGAGTAACGGAGGAGTACGAAGGTGCGCTCAGACCGGTCGGAAATCGGTCGTAGAGTATAAAGGCAAAAGCGCGCTTGACTGCGAGACAGACACGTCGAGCAGGTACGAAAGTAGGTCTTAGTGATCCGGTGGTTCTGTATGGAAGGGCCATCGCTCAACGGATAAAAGGTACTCCGGGGATAACAGGCTGATACCGCCCAAGAGTTCATATCGACGGCGGTGTTTGGCACCTCGATGTCGGCTCATCACATCCTGGGGCTGAAGCCGGTCCCAAGGGTATGGCTGTTCGCCATTTAAAGTGGTACGCGAGCTGGGTTTAGAACGTCGTGAGACAGTTCGGTCCCTATCTGCCGTGGACGTTTGAGATTTGAGAGGGGCTGCTCCTAGTACGAGAGGACCGGAGTGGACGAACCTCTGGTGTTCCGGTTGTCACGCCAGTGGCATTGCCGGGTAGCTATGTTCGGAATAGATAACCGCTGAAAGCATCTAAGCGGGAAACTAGCCTCAAGATGAGATCTCACTGGGACCTTGAGTCCCCTGAAGGGCCGTCGAAGACTACGACGTTGATAGGTTGGGTGTGTAAGCGCTGTGAGGCGTTGAGCTAACCAATACTAATTGCCCGTGAGGCTTGACCATATAACACCCAAGCAATTTGATGCTCCTAGTTGAAAAGACGAAAGAGACCAGATTGCGGTGTGTGAAGACGAAATGAACCGAAAGTTCGAATCTCACTAAACACCGAAAGCTATCACATACCCGATTTGCTGAAGCGAAGCCGACTGGCTACGACTCAGTACCCGAATTTCTTGACGACCATAGAGCATTGGAACCACCTGATCCCATCCCGAACTCAGCAGTGAAACGATGCATCGCCGATGGTAGTGTGGGGTTTCCCCATGTGAGAGTAGGTCATCGTCAAGATTAAATTCCGAAACCCCTATCTGCGCATGCAGGTAGGGGTTTTGTTTTTGCCTGGAATAAAGCGCGTTTCGGCCAATACAAATTTGCACAGTTATTTTCGTTTCAGAACACTAGAATAGGTCCAACTTTTTCGGAGGCCAGAGCCTTTATGCCAGATTCGGTTGACGCCCCCGGGCTGTCAGAATTACCGCTGGACGACTTGGTGGCCTGTCACGAGTGCGACTTGCTGATGCGCAAGCCCGAACTCGCCCATGGCGAGAAAGCCCTGTGCTCTCGCTGTGGTTACGAGCTCTACGCCCATCGGCACAACGTTGTGCAGCGCAGTCTGGCTTTGGTCATCGCCGCGCTGTTGTTGTTTGTCCCGGCGAACTTTTTACCCATCATGCAGCTCAATCTACTCGGACAATCGTCGAACGATACGGTCTGGAGTGGCGTTGTCGGTCTTTTTGATTCCGGCATGCAGAGTGTTTCGCTGATTGTGTTCCTGTGCAGCATGGGCATCCCTTTGCTCAAGCTGCTCTGCCAACTGGCCGTATTGCTCAGTATTCGTTTTGATGTCGGACGCAGCTACGGCTTGTTGATCTACCGCATTTATCACCATCTACGCGATTGGGGAATGCTTGAGGTCTACCTCATGGGCGTACTGGTGGCGATCGTAAAACTGGCAGATATGGCAGCCGTTACCGTCGGCCTGGGCCTGGCGTGCTTTATCGGTTTGTTGTTGGTCCAGGTCGCGTTGGAGGTGGTGATGTCGCCCCATCAGATCTGGCAGGCTTTATCAGGAGAGGATGCCCATGCGGGCGATTGATGCGGGCATTCTGATTTGCGCCGAATGCCATGAGTTGAACAAGCAGGAAGCTGACACCGACGAGCAATCCTGCACCCGTTGTGGTGCGCTGGTTCACGCCCGCCGCCCGAACAGTGTGGTGCGCACCTGGGCGCTGCTGATCACCGCGGCGGTGCTCTACATCCCGGCCAACGTACTCCCGATCATGACCGTCAACTCCCTGGGCAAGGGCGACCCCAGCACCATCATGTCCGGTGTGATCCAACTGGTTCAGCACGGGATGATTCCAATTGCGGCGGTGGTGTTTATCGCCAGCATTCTGGTACCGACGTTCAAGTTGGTGGGCATCGCGCTGCTGCTGTTTTCGGTGCAGCGCCGTCAGCCGCTCTCGGCTCGTCAACGGATCTGGATGTACCGCTTTATCGAGTTCATCGGCCGCTGGTCGATGCTGGACATCTTTGTGATCGCCATCCTGGTGGCGGTTGTGAATTTCGGACGGCTTGCCAGCATCGAAGCCAATCTTGGCGCCATCGCTTTCGCCAGTGTGGTGATTCTGACGATGCTTGCCGCCGTTACTTTCGATCCCCGACTGATTTGGGATAACACGGAGTCGGATGACGACCATGACTGATTTGCCTACAGCGAAAACCCGACCGGCCTCGAACTGGTCCGCTATCTGGGTGTTGCCCCTGATTGCCTTGATCATCGGCGGCTGGCTTGGCTGGCGTGCCTACAACGAGACCGGCATCGAGATTCTGGTGCGTTTCGAAAGTGGTGAAGGCATCCAGGCCAACAAGACCGAGGTCGTCTACAAAGGCATGTCCGTGGGTAAGGTAAAAACCCTCAAGCTCGACGACGAAGGCGCCTCCAAGGGCGTCATCGCCACCGTCGAGATGAACAAGGACGTCGAGCAATACCTCAGGACCAGCACGCGCTTCTGGCTGGTCAAGCCAAGCGTGACCCTGGCCGGTATCACCGGCCTGGAAACCCTGGTGTCGGGTAACTACGTCGCGATCAGCCCGGGTGAAGGCGAACCGACCCGCAAGTTCAAGGCGCTGGCCGAAGAACCGCCGCTGTCCGACGCGCAGCCCGGTTTGCACCTGACCATCAAGGCTGATCGTCTCGGCTCGCTGAACCGCGGCAGCCCGGTGTTCTACAAGCAGATCAGGGTCGGGCAGATCAAAAGCTACCTGCTGTCCGAGGATCAAGGCACCGTTGAGCTCAAAGTCTTTATCGAACCCACCTACGCCAAGCTGGTGCGCAAACACACGCGCTTCTGGAATGCCAGCGGCATCAGCATCGACGCCAACCTGTCGGGCGTGAAAGTGCGCAGCGAGTCCCTTGCCAGCATCGTCGCCGGCGGTATCGCGTTCGCCACGCCGGAGAATCGCAAGGACAGCCCGGCCACCGATCCAAGCTTGCCGTTCCGCCTCTACGAAGACTTCGATGCCGCTGCCGCCGGAATTCGGGTCAAGGTCAAACTCAGTGACTTCGAAGGCCTGCAGGCCGGGCGCACGCCCGTGATGTACAAAGGCATTCAGGTCGGCACGCTTAAAGCGCTGAAGATCGATCCGGATCTGACCGCCGCCAGTGCCGAGTTGACCCTCGATCCCCTGGCCGAGGATTACCTGGTTGACGGCACTCAGTTCTGGGTGGTCAAGCCGTCGATCTCCCTCGCCGGTATTACCGGGCTGGAAGCCTTGGTCAAAGGTAACTACATCGCCGTACGCCCCGGCGACAAGGGCGCCGCACCGCAACGCGAGTTCGTGGCACGGCCCAAGGCGCCGCCGCTCGACTTGCGTTCGCCGGGGCTGCACCTGGTGCTGTTCACCGATAACCTGGGTTCGCTGGATGTCGGTAGCCCGATCCTCTACAAACAGGTCAAGGTCGGTTCGGTCCAGAGCTATCAGTTCTCGCGGACCAAAAAACAGTTAGTGATCGGCGTACACATCGAGAAGGAATATGAAGGCCTGGTCAACGCGTCGACCCGGTTCTGGAATGCCAGCGGCATTACGCTCACGGGTGGGCTGACCGGTGGAATCCAGGTCAAAAGTGAATCGCTGCAGAGCCTGATGGCTGGCGGCATCGCCTTCGAAACGCCGCTGGCAACAGCGCCATTGCAGAAGCGGATTCCGCGGTTCCGTCTGCACGCCAACCGCGAAGACGCCAATGAAAAAGGCACTGTGGTCACGATCAAGGTGGAGCGCGCCGATGGCTTGCGCAGCGGCACGCCGATTCGTTTCAAAGGTCTGGATGTCGGCAAGATTGAAGACGTCGACCTCAGCGATGACCTGCAATCGGTGCTGCTGACGGCGCGCATTACTGAAGTGCCGGAGCGTATTGCCCGGGCAGGCAGTCAGTTCTGGGTGGTCAAGCCTGAACTGGGCCTGATCAAGACGTCCAATCTCGAAACCCTGGTCACCGGGCAGTACATCGAAGTGCAGCCGGCGGCGAAAAACCTGGGGCCGCAAAAGAACTTCGTGGCCCTGGCGAATCCGCCGGAAACCGCCCGCCAGGAAGCCGGCCTGAGCCTGGTCTTGAGTGCTGCCCGCCGTGGTTCGTTGAAAACCGGGGTGCCGGTGACTTACCGTGAAATCACCGTGGGCAAGGTCACAGGGTACGAGCTGGGCCAGACCGCTGACCGGGTGTTGGTGCGCATTTTGATCGAACCGAAATATGCACCCTTGGTGCGCAGCGGTACGCGTTTCTGGAACTCCAGTGGCTTTGGTTTCGACTACGGCTTGTTCAAAGGCGCGACAATGCGCACCGAATCGCTGGAGACGCTGATTCAGGGCGGTATCGCCTTTGCCACGCCGGATGGGGAGCGCATGGGTAATCCGGCGCGACCTGAGCAGACGTTCCCGTTGTTTGACAATTTTGAAGAGGAATGGCTGACCTGGGCGCCGAAGATCGCGATCGGCAGGTAGGAGCCAGGCTTGCCGGCGAAGGCGTATTCAAGATCGCTTTCGCCGGCAAGCCTGGCTCCTGCAGGTGCGCTTGCCGGCCATCAAAAAAAAAGGCCGCGATCCATTCGATCGCGGCCTTTTTTATTGCCAAACATCTAATGCAGATCAGACCGCATCCAACTCCGGTTCATCGGCTTCGACATTGACCGCTGGCTTCACCTCATCATGCCGACGAATGTACTTCCAGTCCGCCTCGTCGATATAGATCCCGTTCGGCCCACTGCCACCTTCCAGGTCAATGGCAACACTGGCGCAGACTTGCGGCTTCACACTGGCCAGAATCGGCACGAAGCCCAGTTGCAGACTGGTTTCCAGCAGCGCCGCCTGGTTTTTCTCATCGATGTCCGCCGCCTCGTCGAGGTAGTACGGCAGGCGCACGCGACCGGCCTGGTCGCGGTCCATCAAGTGCAGCAACAAGTACATGTTGGTCAGCGCCTTGATCGTCATCGTGGTGCCGTTGGACGCCGCACCATCGATGTCGGTGTGAATCACCGGCGATCCGTTGACCTTGGTGATCTCGAATGCCAGTTCGAACAGGTCCTTGAGGCCGAGCTGGTTGTGATTTGCGGCCACCAGCCGCGCCAGGTATTCCTTGGCTTCTTCGTTCTTGTTGTCCTGATCGGCACTCTGGTTCAGGTCGAACACGGAAAGGGTTTCGCCCTCTTCATACTGGCCGGCGCTGTGGATGATCTGGTCGATGTGCTTGAGCGCTTCCTTGTTCGGCGCGAGCACGATGCGGAAACTCTGCAGGTTGGACACCTGACGCTTGTTGATCTCGCGGTTGAACAGCGCCAATTGGTGTTCGAGGCTGTCGTAGTCGCTGCGGATATTGCGCAGGGTCCGGGCGATGTCGGTCACGGCCGCACGGCGAGCCTTGCCGAGCGTCAGGGCTTCATCGGTGCGGTGCGCGTAGGCATTGATCAGCAATCGCAGGCGACGTTCCATGTCGTCTTCGCTGTCGAACTTGGCCACGCCCTTGAGGCGAACCTGGGCGTAGAGCGCCTCGATCTGACCATCGCTGCGCAGCAGGCCCTGCCAGCTGTCCTGATAGTCGTTGAGCAGCGGCAGCAGGTTATCCATGGAATCGTCGACCGGGTCCATGAACGGTGTGCCGAACGGCAGGTCGGCCGGTAACAGCTGACGGCGGCGCAGGGCGTCGTCTAGGGTGCGTTGTTTGGCTTCCATGTCGCCAATCTGCCGGCCAACCAATTGCAGCTTGGCCGACAGTTGCTGGACGCGCTCGGTGAAGGCATCGCTGGAGCGCTTCAACTCGTCCTGCGCCGCTTCCATCTGCGCGAGTTGTTCCAGCTTGTCGCTTTCTTCGGCGCTCAAGGTTTGCGCGCGACGGAAATCTTCCAGGGCTTTCTGTGCATCCAGCACTTGGCGGTACAGGGTTTCGGTCTGGGTCTTGCTCGCAGCACGGTCGGTGGCCACCGCAGCCTGGGTTTTAAGCTGCTTGAGTTCTTTTTCCAGACGCTCTTTCTGATCGCGCAACGCGGCGCGGTCAGCCAGGGCCTGCAGGGCAGGAGGTTCGATAGACGACAGATCGATGGACAGGCCCGGTACTTCGAAGCGCTCGCCCTTGAAGCCGTCGAGGATCAGCTCCAGGGATTTGACCCAGGCACCGTCCTCATCCAGCGTGATGCCATGCTCGCCCAGCGGCAGGCTGAACAAGGCGCTGTTGAACAGGCGCATCAGGCGTTCGACGTCCTGTTGCGAGAACTCTTCGCGCAGGCGGGCGTAGCTGTTGTTGTCGGCGTGATCGAGTTGCTGCCTGACCGACTTCAGGCGTTTTTCCAGATCCCGCAGACGCTCGTCGAGGTCTTCGGCACTGAACTGTCGCGACTGCGCCAGTGCGCCAGCGAGTTCATCGTGCGCGTCCTTGGCCGCGAGTAGTTGCTGCTCCAGGACTTTGACGTCATCGACCAGGGCGAAGCGATGCTTGAGCACCGACAATTCGCCGAGCCAGCGCTGGATGCCGGCGATTTCCCGCTCCAGGCGCATCAGTTCCTGAGTGCCGCCGCGCTGATTGTTTTGCAGGGCATCCTGCTCGTTGCGGTAGTGCTCGGCCTGGATCGTCAGCTCTTCCTTGCGCGCACCGGCGTAGTCCGACCAGGTGCCGAGCAGGGAATCGAGCAATGGCGAGATCCGGTGCAGTTTGCCGCGCAGGATGTCCCGTTGTTTCACGCCGTTGGCCAAGGCCTCGACCAATGGGCCGGCCGCGACCAGCGAGTTGTAGTCCTGCTCCATGCGGCGTACATCGCGGAAGGCCTCTTCGCAGGCGGCAATGTAATCGACGCTGCCGGAACGCAGGCTGTGTTCGAAGGCATCGAGGAACAGCTGCTTGAGCTTGGCCGCGGTGATTTCGCGCATGTGCAGCAGGTTGATGAACAGGGCGCGGAAGGTCTTCAGGCTTTGCTCGCTGGTGGAGCGCAGCGGGATCAACGTCAGGTCCAGGGGGATCGAGGTGTGACCGCCGACCAGCAAGCGACGCAGTTCGTCGGGTTTGAGTTCGTAAGCTTTCAGCCCTTCGCGCTCGAGGTTGGTGAACAGCTCTTTCTGGCGCAGACAGGTGTCGTTTTTCTGGTAATGGGCCAGGTCCAGCTTGCCGGCGTAGGCAAAGAACTGGTGACCGAAGCCGCCCCCCGGGCCGCGACCGACGACACCGATCACATGCGGGCCGTGGGGCAACGAGACTTCGACCAGAATGTAGCTGGTGTCCGAGGCAAAGTAGAAGCGCCGCGATTGTTCCAGGCTGTACTTGCCGAAACTCATGTCCGACATGCGGGCCAGAATCGGGAACTGCAACGCGTTGATCGAGGCGGATTTACCGAGGTTGTTCGCGCCGTAAACCGACAGCGGCTCTTCCAGAGGGAACAGGCCGAGGCTGTAACCGGCGGTATTCAAAAGGGCAAAACGGCGAATGCCGTAGCGTTCCTTGGTCATGCGTCGGTCTCCTGTTCTTCGGCAATGGCGCGGGCCAGGGCGTCTTCTTCGTGTTCTTCCTCGAAGTCAGCGAGGTCCAGCGGGTCATCGGTTTCCAGCAGCTGTTCATCGCTGTCGTCATCGATCAGTACCGGTGCCGGCAATGGCAGCACGCTGTGCAGGCTGGCCGCCAGATCACGGTCTTGCTGCACCGACAGGCAGACGTCGAGGAAGCGATGCATCGGCGGCAGGAACCGGTAGACGCCGTTTTCTTCGCCGGCGAAACCGAGCTGGGTCATGCGACGCATGATTTTTTCTTCGAGCTCTTCGACAGTCTGCACTTCGGCCTGGATGAACAGGTCGCGGTATTTTTCCAGCAGCGACGGCAGTTCATCGCGACCAAGGCTGCCACCGTCGAGCACGGCGACCGGGTCTCGGCCCTGGTCCGCCAGGTGTTCGACCAGGATGAAGGTAAACAGCGCCAGGCGTTGCGCGGTCTTGTTCACCGCCGCTGCGGCGAGGTCCGGCACGAAATAATAGAAGCCACGAGTGTCGCAGACCAGTTCAAAACCCAAGGCCTTGAACAGCGTGCGGTACTGATCCTGGAAGTTCGACAGCTGCGCGTACAGCTCAGGATCACGGCGGCTGACGTGGTAGCCCTTGAACAGCTCGCGAAAGATCGGTGCCAGCTGAGACAGTTCGGATAGATCAAGGTGCATGGGAGGTACTTGCATAGAGGGTGCTCGCAGAATCCTCGGCGGCGCTGTCGCGGGCCGAGAGCAGGGCGAAGGAGCGCAGGCTGACCTGATGCTCGTGAGTGTGGTAATCGCGACGTTCCAGACGCTCACGTTTAAAGCGTTTTTCCCGCGACAGGCGCGAGAACCAGTAGAGCAATTCGTCGGTGGCGCCGTCCGGTTCCTGTTCCAGCAACCAGGTCATCAGGTCCGGCAGCGGCAGGGCGTCTTCGCAGCGTTCGAGCATCTCCCGAACCGTGCGCGGCGCGCGCGGCACTTCGCCTTTCTGGGTGTTGTGGGCCTTGGGGAAGCGCGCCGGCTTCGGCTCGAAACGGGCCAGGGCGTAGACATAGGCTTCAACCTGACTGGCGCTGCCGAGAAAGGTGCTTTGCGGGCGGGTGAACATCGGCATCGCCGCTTGCGGCACTGCGTCGATGCCTTTGCGCCGGATGGCCGCCAGGGCCAGCGCCGCGCCACGGGTCACGGCATTGTGCCGGCGGGCTTCTTCACGCAACGGCAGCAGCAGTTCTCGGGCATGGCGCAGGGTCAGCTGGGCGCTGGTCTGCATTTCGAGGATGCGCGCGTGGGTGCGCAACAGCATGTCGTCATCGACCAGGTGGCCAAGACGCTGCTGATCGGTGAGCATCTTCAGCAGCACGTTTTCGACCTTGCGCACGCCTTGTTCGAAGGCGCCGTCGGCGTTCACCAACTGGATCATCGGCTCGACATATTCATCCCAGGTCGCCAGCACTTCAGCGTAACGCTGGCGCAGCGGAATCTGCCGGTCGCTGGTCTTGGCGCGTTCGGCGACGGCCACCAGCGCCTGTTCATCGTTGGCGAGCTTCTTCAATACGTCCCGCACGCGCATGTCGAGCAGGCGCAGCTGGCGCGCGAGGTCGTTGCCGTCGCGGATGTCGAAGGCGTCCTGGATGTAGCCGGCCAGACGCTCGAGATGGCGCAGATAGGCTTCGATCTCCAGGCACAGGCCCAAGCGGTGTTCACGGCGCAGGTAAGCGAGGAAATCGTGAATCTGCGCGTTGAGCTCGAAACGGTTCGGGCTTTTCGCCACCGGAACCAGAATGTCGAGGCGAATCCACACGTCCAGCAGGCTGGTGATGTCCTGCGGTGTACTGTCCAGTTGCTGGGCGGCCAACTGTGAACGCAATTCGCTGAGGCTCAGGGTGCCTTGGTCGAAGTGCTCGCACAGTGGCTCCAGAAGGGCCCAGTGTTCAGCGAGGGCGCGCAAGACGCGCTTGGGTTCGATCATCGGGATGGCCGGCTGTCTGACGATTGAAAGCCGCGATTGTACTGCATCGGGGCCAATGCAAATCACTCTCGGGATGGACTGTCGTTTTTCTGTCTATCAAGCGCGGGCGATCTTGAGCGAAGGGCGGTAGAATCCCTGCACTTTCAGTTATCCACAAGTGGCCGACCTTTGCTTATCGAGTCCCGTCGCCGCGCTTATTTGGCCGCCATGCAGGTGGTCAACTGGCTGCCGCGCACCGAATTGCCCTTTGCTGCGCCGTCGCGGCCCGAGCTCCTGGAAACGCCCGAGCCCGTGGTTGTCGCCCCGGTTGCACCGGCTCCTGTGGCTGAGCCGCCCGTGGAGCCGCGGGTCAAACCTGCCGAACGGGTAAAGATCGAAGTGCCCCGGCCATCGTTGGCCAGCACGCGCACGAACGCCAAGGTCGAAGAAGCCGCCGCCCCGGTCGCGAGCAGGGTGGCGGTCGTACCGCCGCCCCGTTTCGCCCTGCAATTGCTGCGAGCCGGTCGCTGCCTGTTGCTGGTGGAGTTACCCACAGGCGAAACATTCCAGGCACGCGACCCTGCCTATCTGCTGCTCAAGGACATGCTGCGCGCCGCCGGTCTGCCGGACAGCCCGCAAATCGTCGGCGAGCCGGTGCGCTGGCCGTTGCTGGCCCGGGGCACAATGGATCAGGGCCCGGAAGCCGCCCGCGATTTCGTGCAAGGATTTCTTTCGGCCCGCCTGGAAGACGCCCCGTGCGTCTGCCTGTGGCTGATTGGCCTGCCAGCGTTACGTTTTGCCGGTGAAGCGAATGCCGAGGCATTCAACCGTGAACTCCAGGTCGAAGGCCTGGGCTCGGTCTGGGCCCTGCCGGGCCTGGAATTATTAATGGAAGAGCCACAGCGTAAGGCTGATGTCTGGCAAGCCATGCGTCGGCTGATGGCGCGCTGGAAAGAACCCAATGAGTGATGCTGTATCGTTCCGCCCGATGACCGAGGCGGACCTGGACGCCGTACTGAAAATCGAATATGCGGCCTATAGCCATCCCTGGACCCGCGGGATTTTTCTCGATGGCCTGGGCAAGTACCAGATCTGGCTGATGTTCGAAGGGCAGCAGCAGGTCGGTCATGGTGTGGTGCAGATCATTCTCGATGAAGCGCATCTGCTGAACATCACCGTCAAACCGGAGAATCAGGGCCGTGGCCTGGGCTTGACGCTGCTGGAGCATCTGATGTCGATTGCCTACACGGCCGAGGCGCGCGAATGTTTCCTGGAAGTGCGCGACAGCAACCGGTCCGCGTTTCGGTTGTATGAGCGGTATGGGTTTAACGAGATCGGGCGTCGGCGGGATTACTACCCGGCGGTGGGTGGGCGCGAAGATGCGGTGGTCATGGCCTGCACCTTGGTGGATTGAATCCTGAAAGCTTCGCCGGCAAGCCTCGCTCCTACAGGGGGGGCGTCGGTCTCACATGTTGTGTCCGACACCAATCCTGTGGGAGCGAGGCTTGCCCGCGAATGCGTCTTAACAGACGAAGAAAATCAACGTTTACCATCCATCGGATCCCGCCGCGCCATCTCCTCTTCATCCAGCCCGTTGCCGCCACCAATGTCGTCTTCATCGACAATGCTCAAATCCCAATCCGCCTGGTCACCTTCACCGGCCTCTTGAGCATCCCGCGCACCGTCTTCACGGATCAATGTTTCCGGGCTCATGTCGTCGTCGGTGGATTCATGGTCATCGGTCGAGGCGCCGGTCATACCGGCTTCCTGCACGCGTTCCCGGGGCATCAGTCGCGCGCGCTCCGCCTCCGGCAGCTCGTCGCCGATTTTGGCGCTCGGTTGTTCCTCATCGAAATCCAGCTCACGCATCGAACCCATGCGGTCTTCGGTGTCGTCAATGGGCTCGGGTTGCGCCGCCTCGTACGGACGTCGTGTATCAGTCATGGTAATTCCTCATACTGTGGGCCTTACTACGGTGGACCCACTGGGCTGCTCAGAATTCCGCCAGCCTGGAACACCGGTAATATGCATCATCTGCAATCTGCATCTCGCGCGTGACCCAGACGGGCGGTTGTCTGTCAAATCAGCGCATCATTCACGAGGCTTCATTGCATGAACGAATTACAAGATCTGATTGATAACAACGAACGCTGGGCCGAAGCGATCAAGCAGGAAGATCCGGACTTCTTCTCCAAGCTGGCTCGCCAACAGACCCCGGAATACCTATGGATCGGCTGCTCCGATGCACGGGTGCCGGCCAACGAAATCGTCGGCATGCTGCCGGGCGATCTGTTCGTCCACCGCAACGTGGCCAATGTGGTGTTGCACACTGACCTCAATTGCCTGTCGGTGATCCAGTACGCGGTCGACGTGCTCAAGGTCAAACACATCCTCGTCACCGGCCACTACGGCTGTGGCGGGGTGCGCGCCTCGATGCAGGATCGCCAGTTGGGCCTGATCGACGGCTGGCTGCGTTCCATTCGCGATCTGTACTATGAAAAACGCGAAGAGCTCGCCAAGTTGCCCACCGAAGAAGAGCGGGTCGATCGTCTCTGCGAACTCAACGTGATCCAGCAAGTGGCGAACGTCGGGCATACCAGCATTGTGCAAAACGCCTGGCACCGCGGGCAGAAACTGTCGATCCACGGCTGCATCTATGGCATCAAGGATGGTCGCTGGAAAAGCCTGAACGCCACCATCAGCGGTTTCGAGCAGTTGCCGCCGCAGTACCGCCTGCGTCCGGTCGAGGTGTTGTAAGGGCCTTCAGCTGCAGCGGCAGGCAAACTGCTGCTGCAGCTTGTCGACCGACAGAGGAAAAAGCGCGCTTTTCCGCGTCAGCCATGGCTTACGCGGGAAAGTCGCTCATCGTTACAGATTCGGCGCAGAGTTCGCACCCACCGGCGCGGGTACCTTGAGCTGTGTGAGCTGCGACTTGATCGGAGCCGTCGCGCATTTGGCCACGGCTTGTTCAGGCGTCAGGTTGCGGATCGAGGTGTAGAACAGCTCGCAGGTCTTTTCCTTGCGGGTCACTTGCCAGGTCTGGGTGCAGCTTTTGAGCTGAACGTTCGGATCGCTCCCCGGTTGGCTGCCCATGCCGGCCTGCCAGCAGGCAGCGCTCAAATCCTGGCCCATGATTTTCAGCCCCGCGGTGTCAGCCTGGGCCTGGGCGTTGTCGCCGCTGTAGCTGTCCGGATTGGCGGCGTACCAGATATAACTCGGGTGGTTGGAACCCAGCACCGGCACCTTGACCCCTTCGCTGGGACTGATGGTTGCCAGCCCCAGAACATTCACGGTCGGGCCATATTGCTGCTTGATCCAGTTACGCACCGGCGCACCAAAGGCGACCATGGGCAATGTCGCGCCACTGGCGTTCTGGCTGACGTTTTTGACCATGGTGGTCTGGTAGTCCTTGAAGTAGTCGTAGACGCCTTCCAGGTCCTTGCCGGCGCTGGACGGCGCGGCAATCGGCGCGATGTCGATGATGGTCTGGTAGCCCGGCGTCTGTTCGGCGGGGATGCCGTTGTCGGTGAGCAGCGTGGCCCAGCGATCGGTGGTGGCGGACCGGAGGTAATCCTGAGCCTGGGTCAGCGAATAGTCCGGCGGGAAGTGCAGCAATTCGACGCTCTTGCGATTTTCCAGGGCCATGCCCAATGGCAGGAACAGATTCCAGCTGAAGGCCCACTTGCCATCGGCATTCAATTTGCTGGCACCGGTGTAGGCCAGGTCGCCAGCGTCGAGCAGCGCGGCCAAGGGTTTCTCGTAACCGTCGGGAACGCCGCTGATGTCGGCGTAGAGCTGATCGTTATCGGTCTTGACCCGCACTGTCGCCGCGCTGTAGCCATCGCGCTGCAGGCTTTGGCTCAGGTAATGCTCGACGGTTTGCTCCAGCGTCCAGTTGCGAAAACAGATGACGTTGCAGTTGTTGGGGTAGGCGAACAGGCGGGTGACGCGTTCGGTACTGCCCAGCTTCAGGTCGACATCGGCATGGGCGGCGGCGCTCAGGGTTAGGGTAGCGAGGGTGAGTCCTGCGAGTTTGAACATGCTCAGATCCTTTTCAGCGTGTGGGCCCTTGGTTTCGGGCGCTCTACATACTGAAACAGGCTGGGCTGGACAAGAAGTGGGCCGATGGAAATATCGGCCCTTTTTTGCGTCAAGGCATCACTGGCGGCGTATACGTCAGCGTCGTCCCCAACGCCCACAGCAGCAACAGCACCAGCGGTGTGTGCACCAGCAGTTGCACGAACGAGAATCCGATCAGGTCCCTTGCCTTCAACCCCAGCACGCCCAGCAGTGGCAGCATGTAGAACGGGTTGATCAGGTTAGGCAGCGCCTCGGCGGCATTGTAGATCTGCACGGCCCAGCCCAGGTGGTAGTTCAGGTCGTTGGCCACTTGCATCACATAGGGCGCTTCGATGATCCACTTGCCGCCGCCGGACGGGATGAAGAAACCGAGGATCGCCGAGTACACTCCCATCAACAGCGCGTAGGTGTCGTGGGACGCGATGCTGACGAAAAAGGTCGAGATGTGGTGGGCCAGGGTCTGGGCGTCCGTCCCTTTGACGGTGGTCATCAGCGCGGCGATCGAGCCATACAGCGGGAACTGGATCAGGACGCCGGTGGTGGTCGGCACCGCGCGGGCCACGGCATCGAGGAAGCTGCGCGGGCGCCAGTGCAGCAGGGCGCCGAGCATGATGAACAGGAAGTTATAGGTGTTCAGCCCGGAAATCGCACTGATCGCCGGTTTGGTCGAGAACTCGTGGAACAGCCATCCGGCCGCCAGCAGCACCAGCAAAATCGTCAGCAGCGGGCTGTGCTCCAGCCATTCGCCGGGGCGGGTGCGCGGTTGCAGCGGCGGCAGGTTGAAACTCGGGTCGATACCGCAGGCTTGGGCATCACGGGCGGAATTCGGGCCAGGTGCGGTGGCATAGGCAATGATCAGCGAGATCACGATCAACGCCAGCAACATCACGCCGGACTGCCAGAGAAAGATGGTCTGGGTGAACGGAATCACCCCGGTGATCGACAGAATCGACGGCGGCAGACTGCCCGGGTTGGCCTGCAATTGCGCCGCGGAGGACGACAGGCCCAGGGCCCACACCGCGCCCAGGCCCAGGTAGGCGGCGGCACCGGCGGCGCGGTAATCCATTTTCAGATCGGTACGGCGGGCGAGGGCGCGCACCAGCAAGCCGCCGAACACCAGCGACAGGCCCCAGTTCAGCAACGACGCGACCATGGAGATCAGCGCGACCCAGGCCACGGCGGAACGGCCGTTTTTCGGGATGCGTGCCAGGCGGTCGATCAATTTCACCGCCGGTGGCGAGCTGGCGACCACGTAACCGCCGATCACCACGAAGGCCATCTGCATGGTGAACGGGATCAGGCTCCAGAATCCGTCACCGAAGGCCATGGCGGCATCGGTGGGTTTGGCGCCCATGGCCATGGTGGCCACGGCGACGATGATCACCGCCAGCGCGGCAAACACCCAGGAGTCGGGGAACCAGCGCTCGGCAAAGCTTGAGCAGCGCAGGGCAAAACGGGCAGAGCGGCTATCTTCGATATCAGCGGTCACGGGAGTACCTCGGATTTTTATGTTTTTTGAGGTCATCAGGGCTGCACAGGCCCGTCTGGACAGCTGCCAACAGTAATTCAATCGACCTTTTTTTGTGACGAAGTTTTACCAGTATTGGACTTTGGTCTAACGGGTTGTCCGCTGGCGCATTTGCGTAGACCATGGGCGCCTTGGTTTTTTGCCCTGTGCCAGAGTTCCGTTCATGACTGCCAACACCGATTCGCGCCCGGCGCCGTTCACTCGCTCCGACTACAAGACCCTGGGCCTTGCAGCCTTGGGTGGCGCGCTGGAAATCTACGACTTCATCATTTTCGTGTTTTTCGCGCTGACCCTCAGCCAGCTGTTCTTTCCGCCGGAAATGCCCGAATGGCTGCGCTTGCTGCAAAGCTTCGGGATATTCGCCACCGGTTATCTGGCGCGGCCCTTGGGCGGGATATTGATGGCGCATTTCGCCGACCGGCTGGGACGCAAGAAAGTCTTCAGCCTGAGCATCCTGATGATGGCGTTGCCGTGCCTGCTGATCGGCATCATGCCGACCTATGCACAAATCGGCTATTTCGCCCCACTGCTGCTATTGGCCCTGCGCATCCTGCAGGGCGCTGCAGTCGGCGGGGAAGTGCCGAGCGCCTGGGTGTTCGTCGCCGAGCACGCTCCCGTGGCCCATCGCGGTTATGCCCTCGGCTTCCTCCAGGCCGGCCTGACCTTTGGCTACCTGATCGGCGCCCTGACGGCGACCTTTCTCGCCCAGGCGTTCACCCCGGCGGAAATCCTCGATTACGCCTGGCGTTATCCGTTCCTGCTGGGCGGCGTGTTTGGGGTGATTGGCGTCTGGCTGCGTCGCTGGCTCAGCGAGACGCCCGTGTTCATGGCCATGCAGGCCCAGCGCGATGCCGCGGTCGAACTGCCGCTGCGCACGGTCTTGCGTGAACATCGCCTGGCCATGCTGCCGGCGATGCTCCTCACCTGCGTGCTGACCTCGGCGGTGGTGGTGTTCGTGGTCATCACCCCGACCATGATGCAGAAAACCTTCGGCATGACGGCCGGCCATACCTTCGCCCTGAGTGCGCTGGGCATCGTTTTCCTGAACATCGGCTGCGTCCTCGCCGGGTTGCTCGTCGACCGCATCGGCGCCTGGCGCACGGTGATGCTCTATAGCCTGCTGCTGCCGTTGGGCATCGGCGTGCTCTATACCTGCCTGATCGTCGGGGGCAGCTGGATCGGTCTGGCGTACGCGGTGGCCGGTCTCTGTTGCGGGGTGGTGGGCGCGGTGCCGTCGGTGATGGTCAGCCTGTTTCCGGCGCGGATTCGTGTTTCGGGCATCTCCTTCACTTACAACATTGCCTACGCCGCGTGGGCGAGTGTCACCCCGCTGCTGTTGATCGGTCTGATGCCATGGAGCCCGTGGATCTGTGTGATTTTCAGCGCGGTGATGGGCGCCGTCGGCGTGAGCAGTGCGGCGTATTTCGGCGCGCGGATGCCGCGGGCCGGAGGTTGCCCGGCCGCGAGTGTTGTGTAATCGAATGGCCAATCGCTGAGGAGTCTTGAATGAGCAAGTTGCGGGTGGGGATTATTTTCGGAGGCCGATCGGCCGAGCACGAGGTGTCGCTGCAGTCGGCGAAAAATATTGTCGATGCGCTGGATCGTTCGCGTTTCGAGCCGGTGCTGATCGGTATCGACAAGCAAGGCCACTGGCACCTTAACGATCCGTCGAACTTCCTGCTCAACCAGGAGAGTCCGGCGCTGATCGCCCTCAACCAGTCCAACCGCGAGCTCGCCGTCGTGCCGGGCAAGGCCAGCCAGCAATTGGTCGAAACCTCCAGCCAGGAACTGCTGGGCCATGTCGACGTGATCTTCCCGATCGTCCACGGCACCCTGGGCGAAGACGGTTGCCTGCAAGGTTTGCTGCGCATGGCCGACCTGCCGTTCGTCGGCTCCGATGTGCTCGGCTCGGCGGTCTGCATGGACAAGGACATCAGCAAGCGCCTGCTGCGTGATGCTGGCCTGGCGGTCACGCCATTCGTGACCCTGACCCGCGCCACGGCGGCGCGCACCGGGTTCGCCGAGGTTCAGGGCAAGCTCGGCCTGCCACTGTTCGTCAAACCGGCAAACCAGGGCTCTTCCGTGGGCGTGAGCAAGGTGAGCGATGAAGCCGAGTACCAGGCGGCGATCGAACTGGCGCTGGATTTCGATGAAAAAGTCCTGGTCGAGTCCGCCGTCAGCGGCCGCGAAATCGAATGCGCGGTACTGGGCAACGAGGACGCCGTCGCCAGCGGTTGCGGCGAGATCGTGGTGCGCAGCGGGTTCTATTCCTACGACAGCAAATACATCGACGATCAGGCGGCTGAAGTGGTGGTCCCAGCCAACATCAGCACCGAGGCCAGCGAACGCATTCGTGCCTTGGCCGTCGAGGCGTTTCAGGTGTTGGGCTGTTCCGGACTGGCGCGGGTCGATGTGTTCCTGACCGACAGCGGTGAAGTGCTGATCAACGAGATCAACTCGCTCCCCGGCTTCACCCGCATCAGCATGTACCCCAAGCTGTGGCAGGCCACCGGGATGACCTACAGCGAGCTGGTCAGCCGCCTGATCGAGCTGGCGCTGGAGAAGCACAAGGCGCGACAGGCGCTGAAGATCTCGCGTTAGGCTGTAGGTGGCGCTGAATGGGTCAAGTGATCCCAACAGGCATCAGGATGATCGTCCGGTCGTCGCGTGATCAGGGCTGCTTCACAGGCTTGATCAAACTTTCTGCTGGTATACCGAAAAGGTCGTGCAGTTTCCAGATCATCGGGAGCGTCAAGGCGCGCTTGCCATTAAGCACTTCGTAGACCCGGTTTGTCCGGCCAATGGCAGGTGCCAGATCAGCTGCGGACAGGCCAGACTGTTCCATGCGAAATTTGATTGCATCGATCGGGTTCGGTAAATCGACTGGAAACTGCTTCGATTCATACGCCTCGATGAGCGTGATCATGATATCGAAGTAGTCACCCTCGGGAGTGCCCGGCTCAGGCTCATTGTCGAAGAGCGCAGACACGTCCTTGAGAGCTGCACGGTAATCCTCAGCGGTGTGAATCGGACGAATATCCATGGGTTACTCCATCTCGACGGTATCAGCGTCGATTGCGTCGTACTGCTTGTGAGTGCCGACAAATTTTATGTATACGGCGCCGAAGCGATAGGCCACAGCGACTACTAATCGAAAGTCATTGCCCTTGATGTTGAACACGACTCTGCGACTTTTAAGAATACTGGCGGTGGCAAAGTGCGCTTTTATATCCGCAGGCGTTTTCCACTCTGCATTTCTTGCCTCGTCAATCCAGGCCAGGAGAGATGGTTCCGCGTCCGGGCAACTTTTCCAAAAACTCTTCAGGTGACTGATGGCGATGATTCTCATGGCATGATCCTAGTCCCATGCTGGGACTGATGCAAGTCTGTGGCGGCGCATCCGATCTGTGGGAGGGCGAGTTTGATTTCTGTAATCAATCGCTTCCGACAGCTGAGTCGATAAGCCGGGGCTAAATGCAAAATCGGGGAAAATCAATCTTCAACTCTACTCAGGATGCAGCCATTTGCGGGTAGGAAAAGGCTGCACGAGCTGACCGATCAGGATTGGTTATCCATAAAAAAGGGCCTACCTCCCGGTAAGCCCTTTCTCGTTCCAGCGTACGACTCAGTCTCCCAGCGCTGCCCCCTCACGCCGCGGATCCGCCCCACCTGCCAACGCGGCTTTTCCCTGCGCATCCTTCACCCGCACAATCGCCTGGGTCCCGCTGGTCATGTCGATCTCGGTAACAGTGTGTCCTTTGTCCTTCAATGCCTGGATCAATCCGGCGCTGAACTGTCCGCGTTCCAGTTCCGTGGGGCCATTGCGGCTGCCGAAGTTGGGCAGGCTGATGGCGGTTTGCGGGTCGAGGTTCCAGTCGAGCAGGCCGATGGTGGATTTGGCAACGTATTCGATGATTTGCGAGCCGCCGGGGGAGCCGATTGTGGCGAGGAATTCGCCGCTCTGGCGGTCGAAGATCAAGGTTGGTGCCATGGATGAGCGGGGGCGCTTGCCGGGCTCGACGCGGTTGGCGACCTTCTGCCCGTTCTCCTCGGGGATGAACGAGAAGTCGGTCATCTGGTTGTTGAGCAGGAAGCCCTGAACCATCAGGTGCGAGCCGAAGGCGGATTCGACGGTGGTGGTCATCGACACCGCCCCGCCCTGGTCATCGACCGCCACCACTTGCGAGGTGGAGATGCGCAGCGGCGAACGGTCGGGCGCATAGGCGAACTGGATGCCCGGCGGCGTGCCGGGTTTGGCCATGCCCATGCTGCGGTCACCGATCAGGGCGGCGCGGCTG
This sequence comes from Pseudomonas sp. MPC6, assembly GCF_006094435.1. Taxonomy (NCBI): domain Bacteria; kingdom Pseudomonadati; phylum Pseudomonadota; class Gammaproteobacteria; order Pseudomonadales; family Pseudomonadaceae; genus Pseudomonas; species Pseudomonas sp. MPC6. The sequence continues at coordinate 1,031,270 of NZ_CP034783.1, forward strand.
GCCAGGTAGGTCGGGTCTACCAGGCCTTTGACGGGAACGGGCACGAAGTCCGTGTCGGCGACATACTGCGCGCGGTCGGCGTAGGCCAGGCGCTCGGCTTCGGCAATCAGGTGCACGGCGTCAGGGGCCGGCTCGAGGCCCGCAGGCTTGTCCGTCTTGAGCGGTTTCAAGGACGCCAGGGCCAAGCGTGGGTCGCGGGTTTCCAGAGCCTGCAAGGTGCCGAGGATCTGTGCCACGGCGATCCCGCCCGACGACGGCGGCGGCATGCCGCAGACTTGCCAGCGTTTGTAGTCGGTGCACAGCGGCGCGCGTTCCTTGGCGCTGTAGCCTTGAAGATCGTTCAGCGACAGGCTGCCGGGGTTGGCATGGCCTTGAACCTTGGCGACGATCTCTTGGGCGACGGGGCCTTTGTACAGCGCATCGGGACCCTCCTGGGCAATGCGTTTGTACACGGCGGCCAATGCCGGGTTTTTCAGTTGTGTGCCCGCGGCCTTCGGGCTGCCATCGGCATTGAGGAAATACGCCGCCATGTCCGGCGAGCGTCGGATGGACGAGTCCGAGGCGATCAGTCGATGCAGGCGCGGGGAGATGGCGAAGCCTTGCCCGGCGAGTTCGATCGCCGGCTCGAACAGCTGTGCCCATGGCAGGCGGCCGTGTTTGTGATGAGCCAGTTCCAGTGCGCGCAACACCCCCGGCGTGCCCACGGAACGACCACCGATCTGCGCCTGGGGGAATGGCATCGGTTGGCCGTCGGCCTGTAGGAAGAGTCTCTCGGTGGCGCCGGCCGGTGCGGTTTCGCGACCGTCGTAAGTGCGCACGCTCTTGCCGTCCCAGAGCACGATCAACGCACCCCCGCCGATGCCCGAGGACTGCGGTTCGACCAGTGTCAGCACCGCTTGCATCGCAATGGCGGCATCGATGGCTGAACCGCCCCGGCGCAGCATCTCCCGCCCGGCTTCGGCCGCCAGGGGATTGGCCGCTGCCGCCATGTATTTCGAGGCGTGCCGGGTGTGCAGGTCGGTGCGGTAGCCCGAGGCGGCTTCCGGTGCGATTGGTAATGTCGAAGCGGGCGGAGCATTGCACGCCGCAAGGACCAAGGCAGTGGCAATCAGCGACAGCGCTGACAGGCGATAGCGGCTCAAGTCAAAGGCTGAGGACACGCGGGGCACTCCATCCGTGGGAAAAGATCCGAGGACTTTATCGGCCGACAGCCAGTGACGCAAACCATGGCCTACGGCAAAGACGCGTTTTTCCTTCATCAGTCAATGCATTTTCTGTAGGGTCGAGGGCAACAGACAGGGCAGAAGATCAACAAGAGGCAAGCATGCACACAGACTTCCCCACCCAGCCAAGTTACCGCACCCAGCGCGAACAATTCCTCGCCGCGGCGACGGCGGCCGGCGCGACACTGACCCACTACCCGCACCCACTCCAGGGGCCGTTCGGGGAGCCGTTGAGCACCGATGTGGCGGTACTCGGCAATCCGGCCGCCAAACGCTTGCTGATCGCGCTGAGCGGTACCCACGGGGTCGAAGGCTTCTATGGTTCGGGATGTCAGATCAAGTGGCTGCAGACGTTGGGCAGCCGTTCACTGCCGGCCGATGTCGCGGTGGTGTTTGTGCATCTGATCAATCCCTGGGGCACGGCCTGGCTGCGCCGGGTCAATGAAGACAATATCGACCTGAACCGCAATCACCTGAACTTCGAGCGCCCGCTGCCGGACAATCAGGCCTATGCAGCGCTGCATGAAATTTATGCGTGCGGCGAGCTGCAAGGCCCCGAACGCGAGCGTGCCGATGAGCTGCTCGACCAGCAGATTCGCGAACAGGGTTGGCCTGCAGTGATGTCGATTGTCGAAGGCGGCCAGCACAGTCATGCCGATGGCCTGTTTTACGGCGGGCTGGCGCCGAGCTGGTCGAATCGCACGCTGCATCAGATCATTGAGCAACACGTCGCCCACGCCGACGTCGCGATGTGTTTTGACTTGCATACCGGGGCCGGGGAGTACGGTCATCCGATGTTGCTGACGATTACCGAGTCGGCCTATCCGGCGCTGCAAGACGCGCAGACTATCTACGGTCCGTGGCTCTACACACTGCTGACCGGTGCCGACACGCTGAGCGAAACCGGGGTTGCCGCGACAGCCACAGGTTATACCTCACAGGCGCTGATCGATGCGTTGCCGCAGGTACGGTTGATGCCTTTTGTGATCGAGTGCGGGACTTACCCGGGGGCAGAGGTTCACCGTCACTTGCGCGATGACCACTGGTTGCATCTGCATGGCAATCCGCATGATGCGGTGGGGCGCGGGATCAAACTGAATCTGCTCGAGCAGTTCTATCCCGCCGACAACGACTGGCAGGCGATGGTCTGGCTGCGTACCTGGCAGATCTGGGAGCGGGGGTTGTCCGCGTTGGCGGCGATGTGACAGGTGTCTTGGTCCGACTCAGGTTCTGTGGAGCCTGGTCGGGACCCTTCGCCAGCAGCCGGTTTTTCAGGGGCATAAAAAAACGGCCTACCTTTCGGTAAGCCGTTTTTAGTACTTGGTGGCTACACAGGGACTTGAACCCCGGACCCCAGCATTATGAATGCTATGCTCTAACCAACTGAGCTATGTAGCCAAGTGGCGCGCATTATTCACCGCAAACGACAATGCGTCAAGCGTAAATCTAAAATATTTCTCTACGCTTTCAACCGGTTATCCACCTGCCCCAGAAAATCGGGCCAGGTGAGGGCGTCAACTGGGATGAAATCGTAATAACCAGACGCTGATCCAGACACACCGTTAGACCAAGGCGTCGCGCTATCACCCCTTTTTTGAGGTCGTTAGCAGGCTAAGGGGATGGCGCTGCCGCACTGAAAAATGGCACATTGACGCACCTGCCTGTGTGCACCCATCCGCTGTACGGAAATTCTCATGGCTATCAGTAATGTCCAGACCGGCGCTCAGCCGGCATCCGCGACTTCACAAAGCAGCCCTTTGGTCATGCGCATCATCGGTGCCGTGGCCCTGGCGCATTTGATCAACGACCTGATCCAGTCGGTGCTGCCGTCGATTTACCCGATGCTCAAGGCCAACTATGGCCTGACCTTCACCCAGGTCGGCCTGATCACCCTGACCTTTCAGTTGACGGCCTCGCTGCTGCAGCCGTGGGTCGGTTATCACACCGATCGACATCCCAAGCCCTGGCTGCTGCCGGCCGGGACGGTGTGCACGCTGATCGGCATTCTGATGATGTCGGTGGTCGGCACCTTCCCGATGATTCTGCTGGCAGCGGGGCTGATCGGCATCGGCTCATCGACTTTCCACCCGGAAGCGTCTCGCGTGGCGCGACTGGCTTCGGGTGGGCGTTTCGGCCTGGCGCAATCGACCTTTCAGGTCGGTGGCAATGCGGGGTCGGCCTTTGGTCCGTTGCTCGCTGCAGCGATCATCATTCCTTTCGGTCAGGGCCATGTGGCCTGGTTCGGTCTGTTCGCGGTATTTGCCCTGTTCGTGCTCTATCGGATCAGTCGCTGGTACGCCAATCACCTGAGCCTGTTCAAGCTCAAGCAGGGTCAGGCGGCGACGCACGGCTTGTCGAAAAACCGGGTGATCAGTGCCTTGGTGGTGCTGGGGTTGCTGGTGTTCTCCAAGTACTTCTACATGTCCAGCCTGACCAGCTACTTCACCTTTTACCTGATCGAGAAATTCGACCTGTCGGTGGCCAGTTCACAGCTGCATCTGTTCCTGTTTCTCGGAGCGGTAGCGGCGGGGACCTTCTTCGGCGGGCCGATCGGCGACAAGATCGGGCGTAAGGCAGTGATCTGGTTCTCGATTCTTGGCGTGGCACCCTTCACCTTGCTCCTGCCTCATGTCGACCTGTTCTGGACCAGCATTCTCAGCGTGGTGATCGGCTTCATCCTGGCTTCGGCATTCTCGGCCATCGTGGTGTACGCCCAGGAATTGGTGCCAGGCAATGTCGGGATGATTGCCGGGGTGTTTTTCGGCCTGATGTTCGGTTTTGGCGGGATTGGCGCGGCGTTGCTGGGGTATCTGGCGGATGTTCACGGCATCGAGTACGTGTACTTCCTGTGTTCGTTCCTGCCGTTGTTTGGCGTGCTGGCGATCTTTCTGCCGCGAACCAAAAAGACCTGACCCACGCCAATCTCCTGTAGGAGCCGGCAAGCCGGCTCCTACAGGATTGCGGTGGACGGAATTTCAGGCACAAAAAAGCCGCGTATCAAACGCGGCTTTTTGTTGCGTAGCTGTTTTTACACGTTGAAGCGGAAGTGCATCACGTCGCCGTCTTTAACGATGTAATCCTTGCCTTCCAGACGCCATTTACCGGCTTCCTTGGTGCCGGCTTCGCCCTTGTACTGGATGAAGTCGTCATAGGCGATGACTTCGGCGCGGATGAAGCCTTTTTCGAAATCGGTGTGGATCACGCCAGCGGCTTGGGGTGCGGTGGCACCGACGCGGACGGTCCAGGCGCGGACTTCTTCGACACCGGCGGTGAAGTAGGTCTGCAGGTGCAGCATCTCGTAGCCGGCGCGGATCACGCGGTTCAAGCCTGGCTCTTCCAGGCCCAGGGCCTCGAGGAACATGTCTTTCTCTTCGCCGTCATCCAGCTCGGCGATTTCGGCTTCGATCTTGTTGCAGACCGGAACCACCATGGCGCCTTCTTCTTCGGCGATGGCCTTGACGATGTCCAGCAGCGGGTTGTTCTCGAACCCGTCTTCGGCGACGTTGGCGATGTACATGACCGGCTTGGTGGTCAGCAGGTGGAAACCACGAATCACCGCCTTGTCGTCGGCGCCCATGGTCTTCATCAGCGTGCGCGCAGGCTTGCCGAGGGTGAAGTGAGCGATCAGTTGCTCCAGCAGGCCTTTCTGGACCACGGCGTCCTTGTCGCCACCCTTGGCGTTGCGAGCGACTTTCTGCAGTTGCTTCTCGCAGCTGTCGAGGTCGGCAAAGATCAGTTCCAGGTCGATGATCTCGATGTCGCGTTTCGGGTCGACGCTGTTGGAGACGTGAATCACGTTCTCGTCTTCGAAGCAGCGGACCACGTGGGCGATGGCATCGGTCTCGCGGATGTTGGCGAGGAACTTGTTGCCCAGGCCTTCACCTTTCGAGGCACCGGCAACCAGGCCAGCGATGTCGACGAATTCCATGGTGGTCGGCAGGATGCGCTTGGGATTGACGATGGCTGCCAGGGCTTCCAGGCGCGGATCCGGCATCGGCACGATACCGGTGTTCGGTTCGATGGTGCAGAAGGGGAAGTTCTCGGCCGCGATCCCGGATTTGGTCAGGGCGTTGAACAGGGTGGACTTGCCGACGTTAGGCAGGCCGACGATGCCGCAATTGAATCCCATGGTGTTTCCCCTCGGATAAGTGTCAGGCCTTCTGGCTGTGCAGGTTTTTCATCGCGCGGTTCCATTCACCGGCGAGGATATCCGGCAGCACGCCGAGGGCAAAATCGATGCTGGCATCGAGTTTTTCCTGTTCGGCGCGTGGCGCACGACCCAGGACGAAATTTGAAACCATACTGGCAACGCCCGGGTGGCCAATGCCAAGCCGCAAGCGGTGAAAGGTATTCTGATTGCCCAGTTGCGCGATGATGTCGCGCAACCCGTTGTGACCGCCATGGCCGCCGCCCTGTTTGAGCTTGGCAACGCCCGGAGGCAGGTCGAGTTCGTCGTGCGCCACGAGGATTTCTTCGGGCTTGATGCGGAAGAAACCGGCGAGTGCCGCTACGGCCTGGCCGCTGCGGTTCATGTACGTGGTGGGAATCAGCAGACGAACATCCTGACCCTGATGCGAATAGCGCCCGGTCAGGCCGAAATATTTGCGATCCGCCACAAGGTTTACGCCCTGTGCGTTCGCGATGCGCTCAACAAAAAGGGCCCCTGCGTTATGCCGGGTCTGTTCGTATTCAGCGCCTGGATTTCCCAAGCCAACGATCAGTTTGATGGCAGTCACGATAGGGGCCCTTCCTTGGAGTGGTGGATAACATCGCCGCGACCGGTGTGTGCGGCGAAAGTGGACGACAAGTGCTCATTTACCATTATGTAAACTCCGCGTTCTCGCCCGCTTTCTCGCTACGTTCCAGTCCGCGATGTTACTTGATCACTCCGGCATCGCAGAGTGAATTACTCTGCTGCGCCTTCTTCGGTAGCTTCTGGAGCAACACGTGGAGCGTGAACGTTGGCAACAGCCTTGTCGTCACCGTGTGCCAGAGCAACAAACTCAACGCCTTTAGGGGCTTTGAGGTCGGACAGGTGAATGATCGAGCCGATTTCGGCGTCAGCCAGGTCGACTTCGATGAATTCAGGCAGGTCTTTTGGCAGGCAGGTCACTTCGATTTCCGAAACAACGTGCGAAATTTCGCCGCCTTTCTTGATCGGAGCTTCTTCACCAACAAAGTGTACAGGCACGATAGCGGTCAGCTTTTGACCAGCTACAACGCGTACGAAGTCAGCGTGCAACACGTGGCCTTTGGCCGGGTGACGCTGCAGAGCCTTGATGATTACGTTTTGCTTGGTGCCGCCAACGTTCAGCTCGATGATGTGGCTGTAAGCCGCGTCGTTTTCGAGCAGTTTGGCAACTTCTTTAGCCAGCATGCTGATGGATTCAGGGGCTTTTTCGCCACCGTAAACTACAGCTGGTACCAGGCTTGCGAGACGACGCAGGCGGCGGCTCGCACCTTTCCCCAGGTCGGAACGCACTTCAGCATTCAGAGTAAATTCGTTCATGTTGTATCTCCAAAATAACCACATTCGCCCCAGCGTTTGCGACCAGCGCTAAAGGCGATATGGGCAAAAAAGCCCCGCCCCGACAGGAATGCCGGGGCGGGGCGCTTTTCGTCAACGAGACATTCGAGAAGGGCAGGGCCCTTAGCGGAACATCGCGCTGATCGATTCTTCATTGCTGATGCGGCGGACCGCCTCGGCAACTACCGGCGCGATATCCAGTTGACGGATACGCGAGCAGGCTTGAGCAGCAGCGGACAACGGGATGGTGTTAGTCACCACCAGTTCGTCCAGCATGGAATTTTCAATGTTTTCGATCGCCCGACCGGACAGCACAGGGTGTGTGCAGTAGGCGAAAACCTTGGCAGCGCCATGCTCTTTCAGGGCCTTGGCCGCGTGGCACAGGGTGCCGGCGGTATCGACCATGTCATCGACCAGAATACAGGTACGCCCTTCGACATCGCCGATGATATGCATCACTTCAGAGTGATTGGCTTTCTCACGGCGTTTGTCGATGATCCCGAGGTCCACGCCCAGGGATTTGGCAACGGCACGTGCACGCACGACGCCACCAATGTCCGGGGACACGATCATCAGGTTTTCGAAGCGCTGATCTTCAATGTCATCCACCAGAACCGGGGAGCCGTAGATGTTATCTACCGGAATATCGAAGAAACCCTGGATTTGGTCAGCATGCAGATCAACCGTGAGAACACGATCGATGCCGACTACGGTAAGCATGTCAGCCACGACTTTCGCGCTGATAGCCACACGTGCGGAACGCGGACGGCGATCCTGACGGGCATAACCAAAGTAAGGAATTACAGCAGTGATACGAGTAGCCGAGGAGCGGCGGAAGGCATCAGCCATCACTACCAGTTCCATCAGGTTATCGTTCGTCGGAGCGCAAGTCGGCTGAATAATGAAGACATCTTTACCGCGGACGTTTTCATTGATCTCGGCAGTAATTTCGCCGTCGGAAAACTTGCCGACAGAGATGTCACCGAGAGGGATATGCAGCTGACGTACAACACGCCGAGCCAGATCGGGGTTAGCATTCCCCGTAAAGACCATCATCTTGGACACGCGCAGTACCTAGAGGCTGAGGGTAACCTGGATGAGTATAGAAAATGGCAGGGGCGGCTGGATTCGAACCAACGCATGGCAGGATCAAAACCTGCTGCCTTACCGCTTGGCGACGCCCCTGTATCTGTTGCAACGAGTACCCAGTACTCGGTTCCTTTAGAGCAGACTTTGCAGCTTGCGATGCAACATCGAAACGTTGCTTCCTTTTGCTACAAACCCTGTAAGGGTCTCTGTAAGAAGGGCCGAGACTTTATCAGCTTCAGCTTTGCTTGGGAAGCCCCCAAACACACAACTTCCAGTTCCGGTGAGTTTTGCTTCGGTAAATTTACCTAACAAATCCAATGCGTTACGTACATCTGGGTAACGCCTTGCTACCACCGGTAAGCAGTCATTTCGACTGTTTCCCTTGGGAACGGGGCGCACTTTAATGGGAGAAGAGTTACGTGTCAACAACGGATCTGAAAAAATTTCTGCTGTACTTACAGATACTTGCGGCACAAGCACGAGATACCAAGGTTCTTCGGGGTCTACAGGGGTCAGTTTTTCCCCGACGCCTTCGGCAAAAGCCGCGTGTCCACGCACGAAAACCGGGACGTCGGCGCCCAGCGTCAGGCCCAGCACGGCCAGTCGATTCTCATCCCAGCCCAGTTGCCAGAGATGATTCAAGCCGAGCAATGTCGTCGCGGCATTGGAGCTGCCGCCACCGATTCCACCGCCCATGGGCAGGATTTTTTCGATCCAGATGTCGATGCCGAGCGAACAGCCGGATTGCTCCTGAAGTTTTTTTGCCGCCCGCACGATCAGATTACTGTCGTGCGGTACACCTTCGAATTCGGTGTGCAAACGAATCACGCCATCGTCGCGCACGGCAAAGGTGATTTCATCGCCGTAATCGAGAAACTGAAAAATGGTCTGCAACTCGTGGTAACCGTCTTCACGGCGACCGAGGATGTGCAGCATCAGATTGAGTTTGGCCGGGGAGGGCAGCGTCAAGCGCGGGGCGGTCATGGTCACTGCCCCAGTTTGCGCGGTTGCCATTCCTTGATCACCAGCGTGACATCAAGGTCGGTGCCATGCAGTTTGATCCGCTCGGGCAGCCAATAGCCGTTTTGTTCGGCGTAGCTGAGGTACTCCACCTGCCAGCCATCCTGTTCGAGATTGGCCAGACGGCTGTCGGTGTCCAGGGTCAGGCGACTTTTGCTGTCCGGGGCCGGAAGCCCGCGCACCCACCAGGCCAGATTGGACACCGGCAACTTCCAGCCGAGCTGTTCTTCGAGCAGCGCTTCCGGAGACGTCGCGTCATAGCGGCCCTGGTTGGCGACTTCCAGTGAGACTTTGCCGGGGCGCCCGGTCAAGCGCGCCGCACCGCGACCCAGGGGGCCTGACAGGCGGATGTCGTAGTAGTCCTGACGCTGCAACCAGAACAAGGTGCCGCTGCCGGAGTCTTTGGGGGCGCGGATGCCGATCTTGCCGTTGATCTGCCAGCCATCAAGCGCCGTAAGCTGCTGTTTGTACTCGCGCCATTGGGCCGGGTTGCCTTGGCCCTGGACCGATTCGCGGGCACCGAAGCCCGCGCAACCGGCGAGCAGGGCGATGAAGCTGAAAACGATGAGGTGGCGCATGAACATAAATTTAAAGAGTCTCTGAACCGGTCAGGCGCTTGATGGTGCTGCGCAGGGTAGGGCTGTCGGGCTGCTCCTTGAGGAACTTGCCCCAGATTTGCTTGGCTTCGCGTTGCTTGCCGTTGGCCCACAGGACCTCGCCCAGGTGAGCGGCGACTTCCTGGTCGGGAAAGCGCTCCAGGGCCTGGCGCAAGTAACGTTCGGCTTCATCGAGATTGCCCAGGCGGTAATGCACCCAGCCGAGGCTGTCGAGTACCGCCGGGTCTTCCGGATTGATCTGGTGCGCCTGTTCGATCAGAGCCTTGGCTTCGGCGTAACGCGTCGTTCGGTCGGACAGGGTATAACCGAGGGCGTTGAGTGCCATCGCGTTGTCCGGGTCGCGCTTGATGATCAGCCGCAGGTCTTTTTCCATCTGCGCCAGGTCATTGCGTTTCTCTGCCTGCATGGCGCGGGTGTATAGCAGATTCAAGTCGTCCGGGTTTTGCTGCAAGGCTTGGTGCAAGACGTTCCAGGCCTTGTCCCCCTGTTTGTTGGCAGCCAGGGTTTCAGCTTCGATCAAATACAGCTGAATCACGTAATCGGGCTGTTCATCGCGCTCTGCCGCCAAACGGCGTTGGGCTTCGGCGGTCTTGCCGTTATTGATCAGGATATCCGCCTGACGCAATTGTGCCGGCAGGTAATCGTTACCGGGTTTGACCTGGGCGTACTCGATCAGTGCACCTTGGGGGTCATTACGCTCTTCCGCGATACGGCCGAGGTTCAAGTGAGCCGAATCGACATGGCTGTCCCGGGCGATCAGGTCTTCCAGATAACCCTTGGCCTCGTCCCAGGCCTTGGCTTCCAGACACACCAGTGCCAGCGAATAACGCAGTTCGTCGTCTTCCGGGTACTGCTGCACCAGGCTCGAGAACTCGACCTTGGCATCGGCTATGCGGTCCTGTTCGACCAGCATGCGTGCGTAGGTCAGGCGCAGGCGTTTGTCGTCCGGGTACTGCTTGATGCTTTTTTTCAGCAGCGGCAAGGCTTCATCGCCACGATCGAGCGATTGCAGCAGGCGTGCGCGCAGCAGGATCGGGGCAATTTCGCCCTCGTCCGGAGGATTGTCTTCCAGCAGGCTCAGCGCGCCCTTGGCGTCACCGTCCTGTTGCAACAGCAAGGCCTTGCCGAAAATCAGCTGGCTGTTGTTCGGGTGGCGCTGCAACAGGCGGTCGAAACTTTTCATCAAGCCGTTGCGCGTGTCCTGATCGGTATCGGCCGCAGACAGAGCGAGGAAGTCGAAATGCGTGTCGCCCTTGCCTTGCAGGACTTTCTCCATATAGAGCATCGAATCGTCATAACGCCCGGCGCGAGCCAGCTGCACCGCAGCGGCCCGTTGCGCCTCGAGGTCGTCCGGGGCGTTTTTCGCCCAGATCAGCGCGGTGTCCAGCGCGGCCTGATCGGCGCCCAGGTACTCGGCGATACGGAATGCTCGCTCGGAAATGCCCGGATCCTGGGTGTTGATCGCCTGGGTCACGTAGTTGTCCAAGGCAATGTCGAAGCGATTGCGCTGGCCAGCCAGTTCGGCGCTCAACAGGCTGAAGACGGTATCTTCGCTGAACGAGCTGTAAACCTTGGGCTTTTCAGGGGCCGGAGTGCTGTCTTCGACCGGCGGCGTACCGTCCGGCGAAACGGGTGCCAAAGCCTGGCAGCCGCTGAGGAAGACAAAAGCGAGGAGCAACGCGGAGGATCTATTCATATAGGAAGAGGACGACTAACCTGCGGTCGGATCATCATGACACAAGCCTTCGGCCAAACATAACCGACCCGCCATTTTCCCCTGTATGCCGGTCCTGTGTACACCGATCCCCTGTAGGAACTGGCTTGCCAGCGAAGGCGTCTTCAAGGGCGCTGCAAGACTGGAGGCCGCCTTCGCTGGCAAGCCAGCTCCTACACAGGGGGCGGCGGCGGTGGGTCGGTGGGGTCATGTAAACGAGAAGCGCTCGCACGCCTGGCTTTCGCCTGCCGGGCCAATAGAGATCGAGTAGTTGTTCTCGTTGTGTCGAAGTAGGACAATTGCCGGCTTCACGTCACCATCAGCGACCTTGAATGGCCTTCCTTGCACTCGGTATCAACCACAAGACTGCTTCAGTAGACGTCCGCGAGCGCGTGGCCTTTACCCCTGAGCAGCTGGTGGAGGCCTTGCAGCAGCTCTGCCGACTCACCGACAGCCGCGAAGCTGCGATCCTCTCCACCTGCAATCGCAGTGAACTCTATATAGAGCAGGATCACCTTTCGGCTGACATCATCTTGCGCTGGCTGGCCGATTATCACCATTTGAGCCTCGAAGAGCTGCGCGCGAGCGCTTATGTGCACGAAGATGATGCGGCAGTTCGTCACATGATGCGGGTGGCCTCCGGGCTCGATTCGCTGGTGTTGGGCGAACCGCAGATTCTCGGTCAGATGAAATCGGCCTACGCCGTGGCCCGCGAGGCGGGCACCATCGGTCCGTTGCTCGGACGGCTGTTCCAGGCCACGTTCAATGCGGCCAAACAGGTGCGCACCGACACTGCCATCGGTGAAAATCCGGTGTCCGTGGCGTTTGCCGCGGTCAGCCTGGCCAAACAGATTTTCAGCGACCTGCAACGCAGCCAGGCCTTGCTGATCGGCGCCGGCGAGACCATTACCCTGGTCGCCCGCCATCTGCATGAGTTGGGCGTGAAGCGCATCGTGGTCGCCAACCGGACGCTGGAGCGCGCAAGCATCCTGGCCGAGCAGTTCGGCGCCCATGCGGTGTTGCTCTCGGACATCCCGGCGGAACTGGTGCGCAGCGACATCGTCATCAGCTCCACCGCCAGCCAGTTGCCGATCCTGGGCAAGGGCGCGGTGGAAAGCGCCTTGAAGTTGCGCAAGCACAAGCCGATCTTCATGGTGGACATCGCCGTCCCCCGGGATATCGAGCCGGAAGTCGGCGAACTGGACGACGTGTACCTGTACAGCGTCGACGATCTCCACGAAGTGGTCGCCGAAAACCTCAAGAGCCGTCAGGGCGCAGCCCAGGCGGCGGAGGAGATGGTTTCGATCGGTGCCGAAGACTTCATGATCCGCCTGCGCGAACTGGCGGCGGTGGATGTGCTCAAGGCCTATCGTCAACAAAGCGAGCGCCTGCGCGACGAAGAATTAATCAAGGCCCAGCGGATGCTGGCTAACGGCAGCAACGCCGAAGACGTGCTGGTGCAGCTGGCACGCGGCCTGACCAATAAACTCTTGCACGCCCCGAGCGTGCAATTGAAAAAGCTCTCTGCCGAAGGTCGCCTCGATGCGCTGGCCATGGCCCAGGAACTCTTTGCCCTCGGTGAGGGCTCATCGGATAGCTTTTCGGATAAGAAACCGCAATGAAAGCGTCACTGCTCAATAAGCTGGACATCCTCCAGGACCGTTTCGAGGAATTGACTGCCTTGCTTGGCGATGGCGAGGTCATTTCCGATCAGGCCAAATTCCGCACCTATTCCAAGGAATATGCGGAAATCGAGCCGATTGTCGAAGCCTATAAACAGTTGCTCAAAGTGCAAGGCGACCTCGAAGGCGCCCAGGCGCTGCTCAAGGACAGCGACCCGGACATGCGCGAAATGGCCGTGGAAGAAGTCCGCGAAACCAAAGAGCAACTGATCGAAATCGAAGCCAGCCTGCAACGCATGCTGCTGCCCAAGGATCCGAACGACGGCCGTAACGTGTTCCTCGAAATCCGCGCCGGCACCGGCGGTGACGAGGCGGCGATTTTCTCCGGCGACCTGTTCCGCATGTATTCGCGTTACGCCGAGCGGCGTGGCTGGCGGGTAGAAATTCTCTCGGAGAACATCGGCGAACATGGCGGCTTCAAAGAAGTCATCGCCCGGGTCGAAGGCGACAACGTCTACGGCAAGCTGAAGTTCGAATCCGGTGCACACCGCGTGCAGCGGGTTCCGGCCACTGAATCCCAGGGGCGTATCCACACCTCGGCGTGCACCGTGGCGGTATTGCCCGAACCGGACGAGCAGGAAGCAATCGAGATCAACCCGTCCGATTTGCGGATCGATACCTACAAGTCCTCCGGTGCCGGCGGTCAGCACGTCAACAAGACCGATTCGGCGATCCGCATCACCCACTTGCCGTCCGGCATCGTCGTCGAATGCCAGGAAGAACGTTCCCAGCACAAGAACCGCGCACGGGCGATGTCCTGGTTGTCGGCCAAGCTCAACGACCAGCAGACCAGTGCTGCCGCCAATGCCATTGCCAGCGAGCGCAAATTGCTGGTGGGCTCGGGCGATCGCTCCGAACGGATCCGCACCTATAACTTTGCCCAGGGCCGGGTCACTGACCATCGGGTCAACCTGACGCTGTATTCCCTCGACGAAATCCTCGCGGGTGGTGTCGATGCGGTGATCGAGCCGTTGCTGGCCGAGTACCAGGCCGATCAACTGGCGGCCATAGGTGAGTAAATGACGATCATTGCCAGTTTGTTGCGCGCCGCCGAGTTGCCCGACTCGCCCACGGCGCGCCTGGATGCCGAATTGCTGCTGGCCGCGGCCTTGGGCAAATCCCGCAGCTTCCTGCACACCTGGCCGGAACGCATCGTCCCGAGCGACGCCGCATTGACCTTTGCCGGGTTTTTGCAGCGTCGTCGTGGCGGAGAACCGGTGGCGTACATTCTTGGCCAGCAAGGTTTCTGGAAGCTCGATCTGGAAGTGGCGCCGCACACGCTGATCCCGCGCCCGGACACCGAGCTGCTGGTGGAAGCCGCGCTGGAATTGCTGCCGGCGACCCCAGCCAGTGTGCTCGATCTGGGCACCGGCAGCGGCGCCATCGCCCTGGCCCTGGCCAGCGAGCGTCCGGCGTGGAAGGTCACGGCCGTGGATCGCGTGCTTGAAGCCGTAGCCCTGGCCGAGCGCAATCGGCTGCGCCTGCACCTGAACAATGCCACGGTACTGAGCAGTCATTGGTTCAGCGCGCTGCAAGGCCAGCGCTTTCAACTGATCATCAGCAACCCGCCCTATATCGCGTCCGCCGATCCGCATCTGATCGAGGGCGACGTTCGCTTCGAACCGGCCAGTGCCCTGGTGGCCGGTGTCGACGGGCTCGACGACCTGCGTCTGATCGTCGCCCAGGCGCCGGATTATCTTGAAGCGGGTGGCTGGCTGATGCTCGAACATGGTTATGATCAAGCCGCTGCGGTGCGCGATTTGCTGTTGGACCGCGGCTTTGAACAGGTTCACAGCCGCACCGATCTGGGCGGTCACGAACGCATCAGTCTGGGGTGCCTGCCGTGCTGAATGATCAGGAATTGTTGCGCTACAGTCGGCAGATCCTGTTGCAACACGTCGACATCGACGGTCAGTTGCGACTCAAGCAAAGCCGCGTGTTGATCATCGGTCTTGGCGGTCTTGGCTCACCGGTGGCGCTGTACCTGGCCGCTGCCGGGGTCGGTGAACTGCATCTGGCGGACTTCGACAGCGTCGACCTGACCAATCTGCAACGCCAGATCATCCATGACACGGATAGCGTCGGGGTCAGCAAGGTCGAATCGGCCATCCGTCGTCTAGGCGCGATCAATCCCGAGATTCGGTTGATTGCCCACCGCGCGGCGCTGGACGAAGATTCCCTGGCCGCTGCCGTGGGCGCAGTGGATCTGGTGCTGGACTGCTCGGATAATTTCTCCACCCGTGAAGCGGTCAACGCGGCCTGCGTGGCTGCGCGCAAGCCGTTGGTCAGCGGCGCGGCGATTCGCCTCGAAGGGCAATTGTCGGTGTTCGACCCACGCCGCGCGGAAAGTCCGTGCTACCACTGTTTGTACGGGCACGGCAGCGAAGCCGAACTGACGTGCAGCGAAGCCGGCGTGCTCGGGCCTCTGGTCGGGCTGGTGGGCAGCCTCCAGGCGCTGGAAGCGATGAAACTGTTGGTGGGTTTCGGCGAGCCGCTGGTGGGGCGCCTGTTGTTGATCGATGCCTTGGGCACGCGCTTCCGTGAACTGCGGGTCAAACGTGATCCGGGTTGCAGCGTTTGTGGTACTGCCCATGCGTGAAGCGCCAATCGGCGTGTTCGACTCCGGCGTCGGAGGGCTTTCGGTGCTGGCCGAGATCCAGCGTTTATTGCCCAATGAGTCACTGCTGTACGTGGCCGATTGCGGGAATATTCCCTACGGCGAAAAAACCCCGGAGTTCATCCGACACCGTTGCAGTGTCATGGCCGAATTTTTTCAGCAGCAGGGTGCCAAGGCCCTGGTGCTGGCGTGCAACACGGCCACGGTCGCCGGGGTTGCGGATTTGCGGCGCGATTATCCCCAGTGGCCGATAGTCGGCATGGAGCCGGCGGTCAAACCCGCCGCGGCAGCTACCCGCAGTGGCGTGGTCGGTGTCCTGGCCACCACCGGCACGTTGCAGAGTGCCAAATTTGCCGCGCTACTCGATCGTTTCGCCACGGATATCCGGGTGATCACTCAGCCTTGTCCCGGGCTGGTGGAGCTGATTGAAAACGGTGATCTGCACAGCCCTGCCCTGCGTGAGTTGCTGGCCAGGTATGTCGGGCCCCTGCTTGCCGCGGGTTGCGACACGATAATTCTCGGCTGCACGCATTACCCCTTCTTAAAGCCGTTGCTAAAGCAGATGATCCCTGAGGACATCAGCTTGATCGACACCGGCGCCGCGGTGGCACGGCAACTACAGCGCCTGTTGACCGAGCGCGAATTGCTCGCTGATGGAGCTGCTCGCGCTGCGCAGTTCTGGACGAGTGCCGATCCTGAGCATTTTCGAAATATCTTGCCGATCCTGTGGAATACCTCTGGTGTTGTGCGAAGCTTCAATCAGTAGATAAATCTTGGGGAAATCGAATAATCGGGATGAACTTCTGATTAAACGTCGACTTCTATAGTTTTAGTTCTATTGAGAACCACAAAAAAATCACACGATACTCGTTCGGAAAAGGATGTTTCTAATGAAGCGACTATTCTGTTTGGCCGCGATTGCGGCCGCACTGATGGGGCACAGTTTTACTGCTCAGGCGGCAGGCGTAGAGTTCGCGGTCGGCCAGACCAGCGAGTCGACCATGACTTATCGGCTGGGCATGCAGATCGATTGGGACCAGAGCTGGCTGCAAAGTGACGTCGGTCGTTTGACCGGTTACTGGAGTGGCGCCTACACCTATTGGGAAGGCGACAAGAGTTCCAGCAACCACAGCCTGTCGTTTTCGCCGGTGTTGGTTTACGAGTTTGCCGGACAGAACGTCAAGCCGTACGTGGAGGTGGGCGTTGGCGTAGCGGCGTTCGCCAATACCGAAGTCGAAAACAACCAGCTCGGCAATGCGTTCCAGTTTGAAGACCGGTTCGGCTTTGGCCTGCGCTTTGCGGGCGGACATGAAGTCGGGATTCGTGCGACGCACTACTCCAATGCCGGGATCAGCAGCCCTAACAACGGGGTGGAAAGTTACGCGCTGCATTACACGATGCCGTTGTAACCCTCGGCGCTGTTCTTGTAGGAGCTGGCTTGCCAGCGAAGGCGATGGGTCAGTTTTAATACATGTGTCGACTGACACACCGCTTTCGCCGGCAAGCCAGCTCCTACAGGTCTGCGGTGGTTTGACTCAGCGATACGCCGTGGTGATCCCCTGGCGCTCTTCGATGCATTCCGGCGCCCCCATCTCGAACTCCCGGCAGATCAACGGGCGTTTTTCGTAGATGGTGCACATCATGGTGTTGCGATCCAGCGCGGCGCACCAGCCGTCATCCAGGCGCAGCATGACTTCGCCACCCCAATCATCGGTATCGATAAACCGCTCGGGCACGCCGGTGTCGGTGATCAGCATGACTTCAAGCTGGCAGCAGCACGCGGCGCAGGTCGAGCAAGTGACCGCCGGTTCGGCGATTTGCGTGTGGGGGATGGTCTTCATGGGGCGCAGTGTAAGGCAGCGCGGCGGTGCTGTGTGAAAGGCCTGACGGACGCTTGGGTGCAGGGGCAGGCAGCAGGCTGATCCACTAACCGTATTCGCGAGGCTTGGCGCCACCGCCGCAGGGCTGTTCAGTTGCAGAAGCGGGCGCTGTCATAAGGTTTCCCCGAACGAGCGGGCAACGCGCAAAGCGCTGACCACGCCGTCTTCATGGGTGCCGCTGGCCCAATAGGCGCCGCAAAAGTAAGTGTGGTGCGCGCCGTTCAATTCTTCCCAGCGTTCCTGGGCGGCGACGGCCGCCAGGCTGAATTGCGGGTGGGCATACGTGTATTGGGCGAGCACCTTGAACGGACTGATGCCGGCGCTTTGATTGAGGCTGACACAGAACGTCGTATCGCTCTGGATGCCCTGCACAATATTCATGTCGTAAGTGACAGCCGCCCGTGTATGGCCTGGGCCGCCGAGGCGATAGTTGCAACCGGCCCAGGCCAGTTTTTGCTCGGGCAACACACGTGTGTCGGTATGCAGCACGACTTCATTGTCAGCGTAGGGCAGGGCACTGAGGATCGACTGTTCGGCGTCGCTTGGCTCGGCCAGCAGTTTCAGTGCCTGATCGCTGTGACAAGCGAACACCACTTTATCGAATCGCTCGCTGCCGCCGGCGCTATGGATAATCACTCCAGCCCCATCGCGTTCGACTCGATTGACCGGGGCATTGAGCCTGATCTTGTGTTCAAAGCTCGCCGTCAATGGTGCGATATAGGCGTTAGACCCCCCTTCGATCACGCACCATGGCCGGCGATTGTCAGTGGACAGCAGACCATGGTTGTTGAAGAACCTGACGAAGGTCCGCATTGGAAAACCCAGGATGTCAGCCATGGACATCGACCAGATCGCGGCCCCCATCGGTACGATGTAGTGCAGGATGAACCGCTCGCCATAGCCACTCGCTTTGAAATAGTCGTCCAGCGTGGTGTCTGCCGCGATTCGCCCTTCGATCAGGTCGAGCTGTGCCGCTTTATTAAAGCGCGAGATGTCCCGCAGCATGCCCCAGAACCCCGGCGACAACAGATTGCGGCGCTGGGAAAACAGGCTGTTGAGGTTGTTGCTGTTGTACCAGAGGCCGGTATCGGGGTCGGTGACCGAAAAGCTCATTGGCGTCGGCTTGAACGCCACGCCCAGTTGACCCAGCAGGCGAATGAAATTCGGATAGGCCCAGTCGTTGAACGCCATGAAACCGGTGTCCACCCGGTAGCTTTGGCCATCGACAGTCACGTCCAGGGTATGGGTATGACCGCCGACCCGGTCGCTGGCCTCGAACAGGCTGATCTCGTGGCTGCGGTTGAGCAGATAAGCGCTGGTCAGCCCCGAAATGCCGCTGCCGACGATGGCGATCTTCACGGCTGATCCTTGATCGGCGGCTGGCCACGTACCATGCGTTTACCGATTGCCAGTTTTGCGCTGTCGGGCATTTTCGACAGCGGCCAGAGGGCGGCCATGAACAGCGCAGGCAGGGCGATCTCCGGGGGACGGCGCCTGAGTTCTTCGAAGATATGCCGAGCGGCTTTATCCACAGGCCAGGCGAGGGGGGGCGGCACGTCGTTGTTCGCGGCCGGCGGTGTGTCGACGAAGCCTGGGCTGACCATGGTGACTTCGATGCCGTCCGGAGCCAGATCGCGGCGCAAGGACTCGAACAAGTAACGCAGGCCGGCTTTCGAAGTGCCATAGGCTTCGGCCCGGGGCAGCGGCAGATAGGTTGCCGAGCTGGCCATTCCCACTATATGCGGCGCAGTTCCGGCTCGCAGCAAGGGCACGGCAGCTTCGATGCAATAACTGCTGGCGAGCAGGTTGGTGCGTACGACGTGCTCGATGATTGAAGCATCCAGCTGCCTGGCGTCGACATACTCGCAAGTGCCGGCATTCAGGATCACCGAATCCAGCGAGCCCCACTCCTGGGCAATCCGCTCACCGATTTCACGCACGGTCTGGCCGTTGGTCAGGTCGCCGGCCACCACCATCACCTGTCCTGGATAGCGCTTGGCCAAGACCTTCAATGGTGCCGCCGAACGTGAACTGACCGCCAGGTGGGCGCCGGTTTTCAGTATTTCTTCGGCCAACGCCGCGCCAATGCCGTTGCTGGCGCCAGTCAGCCAAAAGCGACGTGGAAGTGTAACGCTCATCCCATGCTCCTTTTCAGCCAGGCACACGACTGGCCCAAAATACGGGTAGATGTTCATTAGATAGTGCCCGGGCATCGAAGTAATCCCGGTGGCAATGTACTGTCTCGCGCAGGAAATCACTCATCCCCGCCTCCTGCGTTCTGCCGCGACGGCAGATTCTTGAACGCCACCAGCGCTCGCGTGCGCGACTCACTAAGATTGACGATCGGCGACGGATAACCTGACACACCAAATAGCCCTCCGAGGTTTACCGGGTTGTGCACTTCTTTTTTGCTCAGTCCGGCCAGTTCCGGCAGCCAGTGCTTGATGAATACGCCCTCGGCATCAAATTTTACCGACTGGCTCAACGGGTTGAAAATCCGGAAATAGGGGGCCGAGTCGGTGCCGGTGGACGAACTCCACTGCCAGCCGCCGTTGTTAGCCGCCAGGTCGCCATCGATCAGGTGGCGCATGAAAAAGCGTTCGCCTTCGCGCCAGTCGATCAGCAGGTTCTTGGTCAGAAACATGGCCACTACCATCCGCAGACGGTTGTGCATCCAGCCGGTTTCAAGCAATTGGCGCATGGCCGCATCGATGATGGGCAGGCCGGTGCGGGCTTGCTGCCAGGCCAGGAGTTCTTCAGGCGCATCGCGCCAGGCCAGGGCTTCGGTTTCCGGGCGGAAGGCGCGATGACGGGACACTCGTGGGTAGCCCACCAATATGTGTTTGTAGAATTCGCGCCACAACAACTCATTGATCCAGGTGACGGCGCCCACGTTGCCGCTGTCGAACTCACCTTGATTGCTTTGCAGGGCCGCATGCAGGCATTGGCGAGGAGATATCACGCCGGCCGCGAGATAGGCCGACAGTTGACTGGTGCCGGGTTTGGCCGGGAAGTCCCGCTCGCTTTGGTAGTAGTCGATCTGGGTGTCGGTAAAAGTGTCGAGGCGGCGCCGGGCTTCGCCTTCACCGGCCGGCCAGAGGGCGCGCAAGTTGTCGCCGGGCGTTTCGAAACCCTCGATGTTGGCGGGGATCTTGTCCGGTTCGATGCTCAATGGCGCTTGCACTTTTGGGGCGTTCACCAGACCGGGAAGCGCATGATGCAGGCGTTCATGGCAAACCTTGCGGAACTGGCTGAACACCTGGAAATACGTGCCGGTCCTGGTCAGGACACTCCCGGGCTTGAACAGCAGCTGGTCGAGATAGCGGTGAAACTCAATACCCTGGGTCTTCAGCGCGTCAGCCACCGCCAGGTCCCGGCGGGTTTCATGAATGCCGTATTCCTCGTTGACGTGCACGGCTTCAATCGCCAACTGCCGACAAAGCTCGAGCAAAATATTCGGCGCGTCATCCCAGCGTGGTGCATGGCGGATCAGCAGGGGAATGTTCAGTTCGTTCAGCGCGCGGCTTAATTCGCTCAGGTTGCGCAGCCAGAAATCCACTTTGCACGGCGCATCGTCGTGCTCGCGCCATTGTTCCGGGCTCAGCAGGAACACAGCCAAGCTCGGACCCCGTGCGGCGGCGGCCGAGAGGGCGGTGTTGTCATGTAGGCGCAAGTCGCTGCGCAGCCAGATCAATTGCATGGTGGTATCCAAGGGTAACAATTAAATGAGCCCACGCCGGACCAGGTCCTGGTGAGCCGATAACGGATCTTCGGCCAGGAACAAGTCAGTAATCTCGGTGGCTCTAGCGGACAACTCGGTGTGGTGGATGCACACCGTGGGTCCTGCAATCATTTTTGGGCAACTGACGCTATTCAAAAGTTTCGTCAGCTGTGAAAGGTTCATGGCTTTGCTGGAATACAGCAGCACGCCCCGTGCTTTCAGGTGATCGACCGCCAGCGCGAGCTCGCCGGCGGGGAGTGGCCAGTCGAACACCTCCACCGGGCAATCGGCGCTGCTGATCAACCAGGCGGTGAGCCACAGGTGGGGCTCCAGCGGCAGGTCCGAGTGATTGATCAACAGCAGCGGCGCACTGCGCAACTGACGGTTGTTATGGTAGATGCGGGCGCCGAATTTGCTGCGTAGCCAGGAAAAGAAAAACACCCGTTCCATCTGTGCGCCGAACTGGCCTTGCCAACGTTGTTCCAGTTCCGCCAGCAACGGCATCAGCAGTTGTTCGCACACGATTCGCGGTGGGTACAGCGCCATGGCCTGGTTGACGGTGTCGTCGAGGGTACGTTCGTTCAGTTGGGTCATTGCGTGCAGCAGGGTGTGGCGCAGCACATGCCAATCGTTTTCGACCGATTCGGTCAAGGCCTGTGGGGTGTCGAGCAGTTGCTTGACCTGGCTGACGGCAACGCCGCGATCGAGCCAGGTCAGAATCGTCAGGATGCGTTGAACATGTTCGGCGCGGAACAGCCGGTGACCCTTGGGCGTACGTTGCGGCACGATCAGGCCATAACGCCGTTCCCAGGCGCGCAAGGTCACGGCGTTGACGCCGGTCTGGCGGGCCACTTCACGAATGGGCAACCAGCCGTCATCGAGGGCCTTCGCGAAGTCGGCGCCCACGTCTGCGCTGGCGCTGGCGTCGAGTGGGGTTTTCATCAGATCGCGTTTCGCAGGCTGAGATTTTCCGGGTGCGGCTGCAGGTAAACCTGCTGCGCGATGTACGGATCCGGATGCTGGCGAAAATAATGTTTGAGCAGGGTCAGCGGCACCACCAGCGGCACGATGCCTTGGCGGTACTGGCCGATGACGTGCTGCACTTCCTGCTTGTCTTCGGCGCTGATCGCCTGTTTCAGGTAACCACTGATGTGTTGCAGGACATTGGTATGGGTGCGGCGCGTGGCGCATTTCTTCAAGGCGGCCATCAGTTCGCTGAAATAGCGTGGACCCAGTTCCAGGGGATCGCTGCGGCCCATGTTGCCCAGCAGATGGCCGAGGATTTTGTAGTGCACCGGGTTGTGGGCCATCAGCAGGTATTTGTAGCGCGAGTGAAAGTCTGTGAGGCCGCGGCGGGTCAGGCCTGCTTGGTGCAATTGCTGCCAGGCGCTGTAGGCGAATACGCGGGTCAGGAAGTTTTCCCGCAACACCGGATCGTTGAGTCGACCTTCTTCTTCCACCGGTAAATCCGGATGCAGGGAGCAAAAGGCCTGGGCGTAGATGCCGCGCCCACCGCCGTCCACCGGCACGCCGTTGGCGTGGTAGACCTTGACCCGTTCCAGGCCGCATGACGGCGATTTCTGCATGAAGATGTAGCCGCAGATATCGCTGAGCTCGGCCGCCATTTTCTGGCCATATTCAGCCAGTGGCCGCGTGACGTTGATCGCAGGATCGACTGAGCCGATGGCATCGGGTTGTTCGGGGCTACCCACCAGGCGGATGGGTTGGCGCGGGATGCCCAGGCCGATGGCAACTTCCGGACACACCGGGACGAAATCGAAGTAATCGGTGAGGGTCTGGCTGCACAGCCGCGACTGCTTGTGCCCGCCATTGAAACGCACCTCGGCACCCATCAGGCAGGCGCTGATGGCGATTTTCGGTTTAACGGTGGGGTGGGACATCGGGGCACCTCGAATCCAGACCTGTACAGAACTCCTGTTCTGTACAACATTACTTGATCATAGATTCAAAGGTGTACAAGTCAAATTATTTGTATAAGTATTCCGCGCTAACGCTATCCACCTACTGTAAATGTGCATGCAAACGGCGGGCGGCTTCCTGACCGCTGAGCCAGGCACCTTCCACACGCCCGGACAGGCACCAGTCGCCGCACACATAGAGGCCCAGATCGGCATCGGCCAGCACACCCCATTCATGGCTGCTGGCGGGGCGGGCGTAGAGCCAGCGATGGGCAAGGCTGAAGGTTGGAGCGGGCATGGCGTCGTGCAACAGTTCAGCGAACGCGCCATGCAACTGCTCGATCACCGCTTCCTTGGACAGGTCGATATGCTGCCGGCTCCAGGCACTGGTGGCATGCAGGACCCAGGTGTCCAGGGTGTTGTCGCGCCCGGGTTTGCTGCGATTGCGGGCCAGCCAGTCGAGTGGGCTGTCCTGCACGAAGCAGCCTTCCATGGGCGTATCAAGCGGCGTTTCGAAGGCCAGGGCGACAGCCCAGGTCGGGTCCATCTTCACCCCCGCGGCCGCCCCGGCGAGCTTCGGCGCGGAGGCCAGCAGCGCGGTGGCCTGCGGCGCTGGCGTGGCGATCACCACATGGCCGAACGGGCCGTGGGTGAAGCCTTCGGCGTCTTGCAGATGCCAGTGCTCTTCGCCGCGATAGACCTCGGTGATCCGGCAGGCGAACTGCACTTCCAGATCGCCAAGCAGGCCGCGGGTGATGGCGCTCATGCGTGGCGTACCGACCCAGCGGGTCTGTTCGTCCGGCGACAGGTTGAGCTGGCCGCCGTGGTAGGTGTAGAGCTGCGGCGTCCACTCGGCGACCCAGCCGTTGGCTTGCCAACGCTGGACTTCCGTGACGAAGCGGCGATCGCGCGCGGTAAAATACTGCGCGCCCAAGTCCAGGGCACCCGCATCGCTGCGTTTGCTCGACATGCGTCCGCCACTGCCGCGGCTTTTATCGAAAAGTTGCACGACATGCCCGGCCTCCGTAAGGGCCTGGGCGGCTGACAGTCCGGCGATGCCGGTGCCGATGATTGCGATAGGTACAGTCATAGGGGCCTCGTTTACCTTTCTGTACAGACTACGCCGGGGTTTAAACCTGTACAATATTGTTTTTTGGTATAACTTTTAGCGTTCTCGTTCTGACGGCTTGGCCTATTGTTAAACATAGAGCCTGCCCGATACCAAAGATCCCTGCTTATAAAAATAGACTAGTGATCAGGGTTAAACGCCACGCGAGGAAGAAGTCATGCACATATTGCTGACCGGCGGTACTGGTTTGATAGGACGTCAACTCTGTCGACACTGGTTGAGTCAGGGCCATCGTTTGACTGTGTTGAGTCGCACACCGGAAAAAGTCGCAAAAATTTGCGGACCACAGGTGCGCGGCGTCGCATTGTTCGAAGACCTTGGGCAAGAAACCGTCGATGCCGTTATCAATCTGGCGGGTGCACCGATTGCCGACCGGCCCTGGACCTCCAAACGCAAAGCGCTGCTCTGGAGCAGCCGGATCACGCTGACCGAAACCTTGCTGGCCTGGCTCGACAGCCGCGAACAGAAACCCCGGGTATTGATCTCGGGCTCCGCCGTTGGCTGGTATGGCGACGGTGGCGAACGGGAACTGACCGAGGAATCGCCCCCGGTCATCGATGATTTCGCCAGTCAGTTGTGCATCGCCTGGGAGGAAACCGCGCAGCGTGCCGAAGCCATGGGCATTCGCGTGATCCTTATCCGTACCGGGCTGGTGTTGTCGGCCGAGGGCGGCTTTTTGTCGCGGCTGCTGCTGCCGTTCAAACTGGGGCTGGGCGGGCCGATCGGCAACGGTCGCCAATGGATGCCGTGGATTCATATCAACGATCAAATCGCCCTGATTGATTTTCTTCTGCATCGCGAAGACGCCAGCGGTCCTTATAATGCCTGCGCGCCCCAGCCGGTGCGCAATCGTGAGTTTGCCAAGGCGCTGGGCAGCGTGTTGCATCGCCCGACGTTCATGCCGATGCCGGCCCTGGCTTTAAAAGTGTGTCTGGGCGAGTTGTCATTGCTGTTGCTGGGTGGCCAGAAGGCCGTACCGGCTCGCTTGCTGCAAGCGGGATTCACTTTCCGGTTCACTGATTTGCGCGCGGCTCTGGACGACCTGTCCAGCCGCCTTTGAAATAGGACGTTGCATGACCGATCACGCATTGCTTCTGGTCAACCTGGGCTCGCCTGCCTCCACTTCGGTGGCCGATGTGCGCAGTTATCTCAATCAATTTCTGATGGACCCTTATGTGATCGACTTGCCATGGCCGGTACGACGGTTGCTGGTATCGCTGATCCTGTTCAAGCGCCCGGAGCAATCGGCCCACGCCTATGCCTCGATCTGGTGGGAGGAAGGCTCGCCGCTGGTGGTGCTCAGCCGTCGCCTGCAACAGGCCATGACCGCGCAATGGATCCACGGTCCGGTGGAACTGGCGATGCGCTATGGCGAGCCGTCGATCGAGTCGACGCTGGTGCGCATGGCGGGGCAGGGGATTAAACGCATTACCTTGGCGCCTCTGTACCCGCAGTTCGCCGACAGCACGGTGACCACGGTGATCGAAGAAGCCAAAAGGGTCGTGCGTGAGCACAACCTCGATGTGCAGTTCGCGATTCTTCAGCCGTTCTACGACCAGCCGGAATACCTGGACGCGCTGGTAGAGAGTGCCAAGCCGCATTTGCAGGAGGATTTCGATCACTTGTTGTTGAGCTTCCATGGCTTGCCCGAGCGGCACCTGAAAAAACTCAACCCCGGTCACTGTTTCGAGGGCGGCGGCGATTGCTGCGCCTGTGCGCCACCGGAAGTGCTCGCGACCTGTTATCGCGGGCAGTGCCTGCGCACGGCAGCCGAGTTTGCCAAACGCATGGGGCTGCCGGACGGCAAGTGGTCGGTGTCGTTCCAGTCGCGGCTGGGCCGGGCCAAGTGGATCGAACCCTACACCGAAGCGCGCCTTGATGAGCTGGCTGGCATGGGCGTGAAAAAAGTGTTGGTGATGTGCCCGGCGTTTGTCGCCGATTGCATCGAGACGCTGGAAGAGATCGGTGATCGCGGCAAGGAGCAATTCCGCGAGGCGGGAGGGGAGGAGTTGGTGCTGGTGCCGTGCCTGAATGATGATCCGCAGTGGGCGCGGGCGTTGAACACGTTATGTGAGAGGGCGCCGTTGGCGCTGTAAAAGCTTCGCCGGCAAGCCGGCTCCTACACAGGTCGCGTGATCGACACAAAACCTGTAGGAGCCGGCTTGCCGGCGAAGGCGTCTGAAGCAGCAACAAAAACCCCAGGCTTACAACAACGACTCACCCGCCTTCTTGTGCTTCCAGCTGTCATTACCCGGCAGCAACAAATTCAGGGCAATCGCCGTCACCGCGCACAGCGCAATGCCTTTGAGGCCGAAGTCGTCCGGGCCAGTGCCGGTGCCGACCAGCACGCCGCCAATCCCGAATACCAGGGTTACCGAGACAATCACCAGGTTGCGCGCCTCGCTCAGGTCGATTTTATGGCGAATCAACGTGTTCATCCCCACCGCCGCGATCGAGCCAAACAACAGGCACAGAATCCCCCCCATCACGGGCACCGGGATGCTTTGCAGCAGCGCACCGAATTTTCCGACGAACGCCAGGCTGATGGCGAAGATCGCCGCCCAGGTCATGATTTTCGGGTTGTAGTTCTTGGTCAGCATCACCGCGCCCGTCACTTCGGCGTACGTGGTGTTGGGCGGACCACCGAACAGGCCGGCTGCGGTGGTCGCAATCCCGTCACCGAGCAGGGTACGGTGCAGGCCGGGCTTCTTCAGGTAATCGCGACCGGTGACGCTGCCCACGGCAATCACGCCGCCGATATGCTCGATAGCTGGAGCCAACGCCACCGGAATGATGAACAGAATCGCCTGCCAGTTGAATTCCGGCGCGGTGAAGTGCGGAATCGCAAGCCAGGGAGCTGCGGCGATCTTCGCGGTATCGACCACACCGAAATAGAACGCCATCGCGAAGCCCACCAGCACGCCGGAGATGATCGGCACCAGGCGAAAAATGCCTTTGCCGAACACCGCGACAATCAGGGTGGTCAGCAACGCCGGCATCGAGATCAACATCGCCGTCTGGTAATGAATCAGCTCGGTGCCGTCGTCCGCCTTGCCCATCGCCATGTTCGCGGCAATCGGCGCCATGGCCAGGCCGATGGAGATGATGACCGGGCCAATCACCACCGGTGGCAGCAAGCGGTCGATGAAACCTGTGCCTTTGATTTTCACGGCCAGGCCGAGGAAGGTGTAGACGAAGCCTGCCGCCATCACACCGCCCATGGTCGCCGCGAGGCCGAATTGGCCCTTGGCGAGAATGATCGGGGTGATAAAGGCAAAGCTCGACGCCAGGAACACGGGCACCTGACGCCCGGTGACGATCTGGAACAGAATCGTCCCCAGGCCTGCAGTGAACAGTGCCACGTTCGGATCGAGGCCGGTAATCAGCGGCATCAACACCAGCGCACCGAACGCCACGAACAGCATCTGGGCACCAGACAGCACCGTGCGCCAGAGCGGATCGTTGAACTCATCCTGCATGGTCACGCGTCCTTCTGCTTGGTACCGAAGATCTTGTCACCGGCATCGCCCAGGCCTGGAATGATGTAACCGTGTTCGTTCAATTTTTGATCAATGGAGGCGGTGTAGATGGTCACGTCCGGGTGAGCCTTCTCCACGGCGGCGATGCCTTCTGGCGCCGCGACCAGCACCATGGCGCGAATGTCGCGGCAACCGGCCTTCTTCAGCAGGTCGATGGTGGCGACCATGGAACTGCCGGTGGCGAGCATCGGGTCGATGATCATCGCCAGGCGTTCGTTGATTTCCGGCACCAGCTTTTCCAGGTAGGTATGAGCCTGTAGAGTCTGTTCGTTGCGGGCCACGCCCACGGCGCTGACTTTGGCGCCCGGGATCAGGCTGAGCACGCCTTCGAGCATGCCGATACCGGCGCGCAGGATCGGCACCACGGTAATTTTCTTGCCGGCGATCTTCTCGACCGACACAGTGCCGGCCCAACCTTCGATATCGTAGGTTTCCAGCGGCAGGTCTTTGGTGGCTTCGTAAGTCAGCAGGGCACCGACTTCCTGAGCGAGCTCACGGAAATTCTTGGTGCTGATGTCGGCGCGGCGCATCAGGCCGAGTTTATGACGGATCAGCGGATGGCGGATCTCGAGGATGGGCATGGGAAAGGCTCCGGCGGCGGGCAAAAAAACCGGCCTAGATTAATCTATCCGAGGGTGTTGTCCTATAGACATAGAGTACGTTAGTCCACAAAGGCTTGATCTGGCCTCGCTTGATGCGTACCTTTGCCCGCTTTTCCGAATCCGTCACTCCCCCCAAACCCCCTGGAGAGCGCCATGTCCGCTGATCTCGAGCATATCCGTCAAATCATGCGAGAGGCTGACTGCCTGTACACCGAAGCTGAAGTCGAGGCGGCCATCGCCCGCGTCGGTGCACACATCAACGACCAGCTGGCTGATAGCAATCCGGTGGTGTTCTGTGTGATGAACGGCGGGCTGATTTTCGCCGGCAAGCTGCTCACCCATTTGCAGTTCCCGCTGGAAGCGTCCTACCTGCACGCCACCCGTTATCGCAACGAAACCAGCGGCGGCGACCTGTTCTGGAAGGCCAAGCCGGAAGTCTCGTTCATCGATCGCGACGTGCTGATCATCGACGACATCCTCGACGAAGGTCACACCCTGGGCGCGATCATCGACTTCTGCAAACATGCCGGCGCGCGCAAAGTGCACACCGCCGTGCTGATCGACAAGGACCACGACCGCAAGGCCCGTCCGGACCTGAAAGCCGATTTCGTCGGCCTGCCGTGCATCGACCGTTACATCTTCGGTTATGGCATGGACTACAAAGGCTACTGGCGTAACGCCAACGGGATTTTTGCGGTTAAAGGAATGTAAGCACATGACCACGCCGAGTTTTCTTGATCAAAACCTGTTCACTGGATTGGCCGAGAAAGCGGCGGCTAATCCGCGCGGGCGGCAGCATCACAACTTCCATCAGATGGAAGATGCCTGTCACCGGATGGCCGTAGGGTTGCAGCCGAACACCTACATCCCGCCTCACCGTCACCTGGGCGATAACAAGGCTGAAACCTTGCTGGTCCTCAAGGGGCGGCTTGGCCTGTTGATTTTCGATGAGTCCGGCGTGGTGGTGCGCAAACAAATCCTGCAGGCCGGTGGCGACTGTGTCGGCGTGGACCTGCCCGCGGGCGTGTTTCATGGCCTGGTGGTGCTGGAAGCTGACAGCCTGATGTTCGAGTGCAAGGCCGGTCCTTATCGCCCGGTCGGTGAGGGTGAGCTTGCTCAGTGGGCGCCCCGCGAAGGTGAGCCGGGGGTTGCCGAGTATCAGGCGTGGATGCGCGCGCAGTTCGATTGAGCTTCACCCCCCCCTGTAGGAGCTGGCTTGCCAGCGAAGGCGTCACATCAGCCGGCATCCATGCAGCTGACACACCGCCTTCGCTGGCAAGCCAGCTCCTACAGGGGATCCGTGTTCACCGATCCACCTTTGAATCTGCGTGATAGAGTGCTCGGCCCCGCCCTCCGGAGCCTGTAATGAGCCTTTTGACCCGTAGCTGCGCCGCCTTGTTGCTGACCCTCAGTCTACCCCTGGCCGCCGCCCCGGCGCCGATGCACGCGCAGTTCCTGCCCCCGGATGACCTGACCCTGCGTGACGCGGCTCCCGAGCAGCAACAACTGCTGCAGGTCACCGACTACGCCGTGGTGGTGGGCAGCCAGCGCCAGTCCAATCAACAGCCGATTCCGGTCACTTCCCCGTTGCTGATCCGCCTCAAGGGCAAACCCTTGAACAAGGGCGCGACCATCACCCAGGTGCTGGTCAACTTCGATGGCGAAAGCAAAAGCCTGAAAAAGCCGGTCTACGACGCCAAGAGCAAAACCCTGACGCTGTTTTACCCGATGGCCCAGTACCGCGTGGTCATCGACCTGTTGCGCAATGAGACGGTGTATTGCCAGTTCCTCAGCTACGCCAACGGCCATGTCTGGGCCGATCTGCACACCGGTGGCGTTCGTCCGCGTTGAGCCCGGCGGCAAGTGGGGGGTAAACTGCCCGCCCGTGAAAATGTCTGCGAGCTGGAGTCGGCAATGCGTAAAGATAAGAAGCAAGTGATTGGTGACGAGATCGGCGATGCGCAGATCAAACTGTTCCTCGATTTTGAGCCGGTCGACGCCACTTCGCCGTCGCTGCACAAGCTGATCAAGGCTTATCGCGGCCTGCGTATCGATGATTTCGAGCGTTTTCTGACGTTCTTCGTCGAAGCTGGCCTGGATCTGGACGGCAAGGATGAGCACGGCAATGACTTCGTTGCCCTGATCAAGGATCAGCGCAATGCGGCCGAGTACATCGAGTTGATCGCCAAGGCTCGCGGTTAACCATTACCTGTAGGAGCCAGGCTTGCCGGCGAAGGCGTCCGTGAGATCGCTTTCGCCGACAAGCCCGGCTCCTACAGAAGGCACAAAAAAACGCCCCGTTTTCAATGAAAACGGGGCGTTTTTCATGCTGCCGAATCAAGCGTAGCTTTCGGTCTCGCTGCTGGCTTCAACCAGTTCCAGTGCGATGTTGTTCTGCACATTGATCTTGCGATACAGCGCGGCATCGGTTTCCAGAACCTTTTCCCGGGCCGGGAAGATTTCCGCCAGTTTGGCAGCCCATTCGCTGGAGGCTTTGTTCGGGAAACATTTTTCGATCAGCTCGAGCATGATCGAAACCGTCACCGAAGCACCAGGCGAAGCGCCGAGCAGTGCCGCCAGGGAACCGTCCTTGGCCGCGACCAGTTCGGTACCGAACTGCAGGACGCCGCCCTTTTTCGGATCTTTCTTGATGATTTGCACCCGTTGGCCAGCCACTTCCAGGCGCCAGTCTTCGGCTTTCGCCTGAGGGTAGAAGCGACGCAGGGATTCCAGGCGCTGCTCCATCGACTGCATGACTTCGCTGACCAGGTACTTGGTCAGGTCCATGTTGTTTTTCGCCACGGCCAGCATCGGGCCGATGTTGCCGGCGCGAACCGACATCGGCAGGTCCATGAAGGAGCCGTGCTTGAGGAACTTGGTGGTGAACCCGGCGTAAGGCCCGAACAGCAGGGACTTCTTGCCGTCGACCACACGGGTGTCCAGGTGCGGTACCGACATCGGTGGCGAACCGACTGCAGCCTGGCTGTAGACCTTGGCCTGGTGGTGCTTGACCACTTCAGGGTTGTCGCAACGCAGCCACTGGCCGCTGATCGGGAAGCCGCCGAAGCCTTTGCTTTCTTCAATGCCCGAAGCCTGCAACAGCGGCAGGGCCGCGCCACCGGCGCCGAGGAAGACGAATTTGGCATCGACTTCGCGGGTGTTGCCGCTGTTGACGTCCTTGATGCTGACGGTCCAGCCGCTGCCGTTACGCTTCAGGCCGGTGACGCGCTTGCAGTACTTGACCTGGGCATCGGGTGCGCTGGTCAGGTGCGCGAGCAATTGATTGGTCAGGGCGCCGAAGTTGACGTCGGTGCCATTTATGACGCGAGTGGCGGCGACGACTTCGTCGGCCGGCCGGCCAGGCATCATCAGCGGCATCCACTCGGCCATGGTGGCCTTGTCTTCGGTGTATTCCATGTCTGCGAAGGCGTGATGCTTGCTCATCACCTCGAAACGTTCCTTGAGGAAGGAAACGCCAGCGTCACCCTGGACGAAGCTCAGGTGCGGCACCGGGCTGATGAAGGTCTTGGACGAACCGAAGGTGCCTTTTTTGGTCAGGTAGGTCCAGAACTGCTTCGACACCTCGAACTGGGTATTGATGTGCACGGCTTTCTTGATGTCGACGGTGCCGTCGGCGGCCTGCGGCGTGTAGTTGAGCTCGCACAGCCCGGCGTGGCCGGTCCCGGCGTTGTTCCACGGGTTTGAACTCTCCGCGGCACCGGAATCCATCAGCTCGACGACTTCCAGCTTGATCGCGGGGTCGAGCTCTTTGAGCAGTACCGCCAGGGTGGCACTCATGATGCCGGCCCCAACCAGTACTACGTCGACTGCTTCGTTATGCGCCATTTAACGCGTCTCCAAAATCTGCAGCACCAAATTGTCGGCATGGCTGCCAGGTGTTCCGGGGCGTGTCAGTGATGCCCCAAGTACCATGGCAGGATCGCCATGTCCGAATCTTCGCAATTTTTCGCAACTTCGACGGAGGCTACCGACCGGGCCCAAAAGAGCTACATGAACTCACTTCAGCGCGCGGCTGGCAATTCGACTTATGGTCGATACATCCGTTTGTGCAACCAAATCCGTAGCGGACAGGCTTCAGGCTCCGGTGTTCGAGGAATACTCGGTCCTGTGTCGTTGGGCTGTTTCAGACGCTAATGGTGCATATTCAGACGCAAAACTATTCATTTGCTCGCCACACTCTTGTGAAGTTGTGAAAACCCGTTTTTTTCACGCTCTTTTGAAGACGTGAACCTCAAAAAGGGCTGTCCCAGCCTGGCACCGTGCCCGGATGGATGGCCGCCATGCAATACATGACAGTCAAAACGGGCAAACAGCTCAGTGACCGAGCGTAATGACAGCTCTGCAGATTCGCGAAAAGTGGGGTTTTGCTTAAGGGAACAGCAAGCACGCCAGCTTCACTCGATCTGTGTGGGCGGCTCTCTGTGGGCGGTGCGGGGTGCCAATACCTGGGTATTGACGATGCTGCGAGGCCCGATCAGGAGACGTCCTTATAATCGGGGGGAGATTGTAGCGAAGAAACGCAGGGAGATGGTCGAGTTTGATCAGTTTTATTAGGCGTTCGGTCAGGTGGTCAACAGATGTTGCACTCGCGCGCGTGGTTGGCGCTGGTTGATGCGGGCGTTGGCGGGCAGGGGATGGTGCAGCCAGTTGAGGCGGATTTCTTCGATTTCGACCCAGCCATCGCCCATGGGCTGGAGGCTGCACTGCTTGAATGCCTGGCAGTGGCCATTGCGGTCGAGCAGGGCGAAGCAGCGATGCAGCGGGCGTGGGGCGAACAGCGAGATGAGATAACGCATGGCGAAGTACCTTGGGGGACTGCTGTGAAGATTGGCATTGAGTCGTGACGCGAAAGTGTATGAGCGGTGACAGGTGTGTGACAGGTGTCGCGGTCTGAAAGGTGTGTGGGACTCTTCCGTAATGGTTGCGCTGGTTCGCTGCAGTGGCGCACCGCTATACTGCGGGCTTGTTTGTGCCTGAATTCTGGAGAGAAGAGCATGTTGCAACGCCTGTTGTTCGGTTTGATGACTGTGACCAGTTTGACCCTGGTCGGCTGCGCCCACAGCCCGCAACAACTGAATCCGGAACCCAAGCTGACGACGCAGTTGGCACCGGTCGGCCGTGGCCAGCCGGTGGTGGTGCGCGTGGTGGACGGTCGTCCGTCGCCAACCCTGGGCACCCGCGGGGGCTTGTATCCCGAGACCAGTGCGATCACCGTGCAGGGCGCGCAGATTCTGCCGAAATTGCAGGCCCAGGCCGAAGCGGCCGTGCGTTTGCTGGGCTTTACCCCGACGTCCAACGCGATGAACGCGCCGCAACTGACCGTGACCCTGGCGGAGCTTAAATACCAATCGCCCAAGGAAGGCCTGTACGTGACCGAGGCGACCATTGGCGCGACCTTCCGCTCCGATGTGCAGAACGCCAACCGCCGTTACAGCGGCCGCTACGGTGCCTCCCTGGACCAGCGTTTCGGTATGGCGCCCAATCAGGAAACCAATACCAAGCTGGTCAGTGATGTGTTGAGCGATGCGTTGACGCGTCTGTTCAAGGATCCGACGATTGGCCAGATTCTCAACGAATAACGCGATCCCCCCTGTAGGAGCTGGCTTGCCAGCGAAGGCGTCGTCACAGCCAGCAATGATGCTGACTGACACTCCCTTTCGCCGTAGGAGTCGGCTTGCTGGCGAAGGGGGTGCTGGATTTGCGGTGATCTTGAGATCGCCTTCGCTGGCAAGCCAGCTCCTACAGGGGGGCGGTGTTGGGTTCGGCGGGTAGCGCACGACAGGCTGACGCTGGACAGCAATCTGCCAAATGGTGCGTTATTTGTCGCAAAGGGCGCCGCCGCAGGGGGGCATTCGGTAGAATCCGCGCCGCGGTCGTCGGTTCGGCGCCTGCCACAGCTGTTTTTTCCGAGGTTTGTGATGTCGCTGCATTTGATGACGCTGTTTACCGCCCATCCCGCCAAATTGATCAACCTGCTGGCCTTGCTGTTTGCCTTCCCTGGCAGCTGGTTGCTGCATGCGACCCGTCGCCGTGAGCAGCGTGCGCTCGCAAGCATCGAGACGCAGCGCCAGCATCGTCCTGGGGAAGAGCCCAATCTGGATTGGGCGACCTTGCGCATGAACCGGTTCTTCTACCGCTTCGGTTTCGCTTGCCTGGGGTTGGCGCTGCTGGTGTCGTGGATCAGCACACAGGTCTAGATCGTTAAAGCACAAGATCCCGGATAAAGAAAACGGCGCCCGAGGGCGCCGTTGTCGTATCAAGCCGTTACCTTACAAAGGCAATCCCGCCTTGACCCGGTACTGATTGCGCACCGGCATCGCATATTGCAGCACCAGGAACGGGCGATGTTCTTCCGGGCATGCCTCCAGGCGTCGCTGCCATTCCTCCTGCGCCTTGGCCAGTTCGTCGGCCGTGAACACCTCGGTGGCTTTCGGCACCTGCAATTGCGGGTCGGCGTCTTTCCACTGCGCATAGGCCAGGTAATGCACCGGGAATAACCGGTAGCCGCCGAGAATCTGCTTGTCCATCTCGATCGCCAATTGCTTGGTGTCTTCGAACAGCTGAGTGATCGGCGCGGCGAAGTTCACATGGACGCGGCCCTTATAGCCGGTGATGCCCTTGGCGATGCTCACGTCGTCCTCGCCCGGCACCTTGGTGTAGCTGCCAGTCGTGGCGCGGATGAACAGCTCGCGAGCCTTGGCCTGGTCGCACGGGTCGTACTCGTAGCTGATCGACACCGGAGTGACGTTCAGCGAACGGATGACTTCGCCGAAGGGCTCGTCCTTGCGGCTCATGTGGAACATCTTGAGGATCGCCGATTCGGTGCGATCGTCGCCGTCCTTGGCGCGACCTTCGGCCTGGGCGATCCAGATCGACGCGCAATCGTTACGGATCGAGTGGTTGATGTAGGCCGACAGCAGTTGGTAGGCCGCCATCTTTTCGCGCCGACCGCTGATCGAACGGTGCACGATGAAGCTCTTGTTCAGGCGCATCAGGTCGCTGACGAAGGGCTTTTGCAGCAGGTTGTCGCCAATCGCGATGCGGGGTGTCGGCAGGCCTGCGTGGTACACCGCGTAGTTGACGAAGGCCGGATCCATCACGATGTCGCGGTGGTTGGCGATGAACAGATAGGCGCTGCCGGACCTGAACTGCTCGACACCGGTGTACGTCACGCCGTCGGTGGCTCGCTCGATGGTGTGGTCGACGTAGAACTCGACTTTGTCCTGCAACGTGGCCACCGAATTGACGCCGGCGAACTCACGGCGCAGTCGATGAGCTATAAGAGGTTTGAGCATCCAGCCGAAGGCACCGGCATAACGCGGGAAGCGGAAGTGGATGAGGATATCTAGAAACGCCTTGTCACCAAGCAGCCGATCCAGCACTGCCGGGACTTCGCTATCGTCGTAAGGTCGGATGGCATCGAATTCGCCCATCATGCTCTCTTGTTGGAAACGGCTAGGGTAAGTAAAGGTTTTGATCGAAAACCGACGGGGCACGGTCTGAAAAAGTAGCCAGACAAAAATAGCCCTGCAAATAGACCGGCGATTATACGCACAAGTCACCTGGGAGACCGCGATGCTGGAAACCGAGCGCTACGAATGTCCGTATTGTGGGGAAGAGGCTGAAGCTGTTCTGGACTTGTCCGGCGGCGATCAGACGTATATCGAAGATTGTCCGGTGTGTTGTCGCCCCATTACGTTTGTCCTGCAGACCGACGGTCAAGAATGGTTGCTCGAAGTTCACAGCGAAAACGAATGAAAAGGGGCGCGCCATGCAGCGAATCTACG
The DNA here is from genome assembly GCF_006094435.1 of Pseudomonas sp. MPC6. Taxonomy (NCBI): domain Bacteria; kingdom Pseudomonadati; phylum Pseudomonadota; class Gammaproteobacteria; order Pseudomonadales; family Pseudomonadaceae; genus Pseudomonas; species Pseudomonas sp. MPC6. The sequence goes on from NZ_CP034783.1 coordinate 1,067,357, forward strand.
AGCCGGAAAACCTGATGGAAGGGGAGTTGCTGCAAGGTATGCTGGCCAGCGAGGGCATCGAGGCGCATCTGGTGGGGCGCGATTTGCTCGGGGGCACCGGCGAATTGCCGATCTTCGGCCTGCTGGGGCTGTCGGTCGATAACGATCAGGCTGCCTACGCCAGGGAACTGATCACCGCGTACAATGCAGCGCTGCCGCTGTCCGGCGACGAACCGGAGAGTTTTCCCGGCACCCTGGTCTGTTAGGCTGGTGTTCGTTTTATCTAGAGTTGTGTGGCCCCATGTGTGGACGTTATGCCCTGTTTCGCTGGAACCCCGCCTTCGCGGCCCTGCCTGGCTTCCCCGCCGACCAACAGGCCCAGTGGAATATTTCTCCCAACGATTCGGTGTTGATGCTGCGCGCCGGCAGTGATGGCCAGCGTGAGTTGGCCCGTGCCCGTTGGGGGCTGACCCCGCCGTGGTTGACCGACCTGTCCCGCACCCCGGCCCATGCCCGCGCCGAAACCGTGGCCGAACAGCCGATGTTCCGCGAGGCCCTGCGGTCGCGCCGCTGCCTGCTGCCGGCCAACGGTTTCTACGAATGGCGCGGCACCGCCCGCAAACGCCCCTACTGGCTGACCCCGGCAGAGGGCTCTGCGCTGTTCTTTGCGGCGATCTGGGAGGCTTATCCGGTGCAGGAACAGGTATGGCTGAGTACGGCGGTGATCACCCAGCCGGCGGCGAGTCAGCGTCGGCCGCTGATTCTCGACGCAGCGGGGCAGGAAGCGTGGCTCAATCCCGAAACACCGCTGCATGGGTTGCAGGCGCTGCTTGCCGGTGAGCCCACGGCGTTGCGCGAGCGGGTGCTGGCGAACATGGTGAATGATCCGAAGCTGAATGGGCCGGAGTGTCTGACGCCGGGTTGAGTCGGCGCCTTTGCTGGCCTGGACTATGACCCGCCCCGCTGCCGCTCTCGACTCACCCGCCGTGAAATTTTTTACCGCAGCGATGGGAGCTTTATCCGAAATATCAGTCTGCATGTCTGATGTATCTGGCGCCGATACCCATCCGCGCCTAGGATACCCGGCATGTTTTCAGGGAGTTTTTTGATGAGCAAGACATTGGTTTTGTGTGCGCTGAGCGCAGGTTTGCTGCTCGCCGGTTGTCAGTCGGTCAATACCACCAGCGGTGGCGCTGTGGGCGTTGAGCGCAAGCAGTACATGTTCAGCATGCTGTCGACGGATGAGGTCAACCAGATGTACGCCCAGTCTTATCAAAAGACAGTGGGCGAGGCGACCAGCAAAGGTGTGCTGGACAAGACCAGTAACGACGCCAAGCGCGTCCAGGCGATTGCCGACCGGCTGATTGCCCAGGCGCCGAAATTTCGTCCGGACTCGGCGCAGTGGAAGTGGGAAGTCAATCTGATCAAGAGCGATGAACTCAATGCCAACTGCGGGCCTGGCGGCAAGATCTTTTTCTACACCGGGCTGATTGACAGCCTGAGCCTGACCGACGATGAAATTGCCGCGATCATGGGCCATGAAATTGCCCACGCCTTGCGCGAGCACGGTCGGGAAGCGATGTCCAAGGCCTACGGTATCGAGATGGCCAAGCAGGGTGCAGGTGCCTTGTTCGGCCTGGGCCAGGACAGCCTGGCGCTGGCGGACACCGTGGCCAACTACGGCATGACCTTGCCCAACAGCCGATCCAACGAAAACGAGGCGGACTTGATCGGCCTGGAACTGGCCGCTCGCGCCGGTTACAACCCGAATGCCGCTATCACCCTGTGGAACAAGATGAGCAAGGCCTCGGAAGGTTCGCCGCCGGAGTTCATGAGCACTCACCCGGCTTCGTCGAGTCGTATCGCTTCGTTGCAGGCGGCGATTCCTAAGGTCATGCCGCTGTACGAGCAGGCCAAGAAATCCTGATGTTCATATAGGGCAGCTGCTGACGCCTTCGCTGTAGGATCGCCGCACCGTTCGCTCCTACAGCGAAGAACGATTACGCGGTGCTACTGACTAAACGCGTCAAACCCACCCACTGCTCTGCATCGCCTTGTACACCGCGACAATGGCCAGGATGAGAAACGCCGACGCCGCCAGGCGACGGATCAAGGTCAGTGGCAGTTTGTCCGCGGCAAAGTTGCCCGCCAGCACCACCGGCACGTTGGCAATCAGCATGCCGAGGGTGGTGCCGATGATCACCAGCCACAGCTCCGGGTATTGCGCGGCGAGCATCACGGTGGCGACCTGGGTCTTGTCCCCCATCTCGGCAAGGAAAAACGCGATCAGCGTCGTCAGGAACGGTCCGAACTTGCGGGCGGTGCTGGCTTCGTCGTCGTCCATTTTGTCCGGCACCAGGGTCCACAGCGCCGTCGCGGCGAAGCTGGCGGCAAGGATCCAGTGCAGCGTGGCATCCGAGAAGAAACTACCGAACCAGGCGCCTACCGCACCGGCTGCCGCATGGTTGGCCAGGGTCGCGGCGACGATGCCGGCGATGATTGGCCAGGGTTTGCGAAAACGGGCAGCCAGAATGAGCGCGAGCAGTTGCGTCTTGTCGCCGATTTCGGCCAAGGCAACGATTGCGGTGGGAACGAGTAGAGAATCCAGCATCAGGGTTTTCCTAAGGGGCGGGTCGACACGGCTATGACACGTACAGCCTTCCCGCCCCGGGTAAGGTGTTCGTGTCATAGGTCTTGTCAAACCCTGCGTTCCGTCTGATGCGGACGCTGGGGTCGCATACGCCATGGTCTGTTGACCAAGTATGTTGACGTATGCCGGACGAGCATGGCGCTCGTGGGAGACTACTCCCCTAGGACGGAGCGGATTCTGCCTAGGCAAATCCGATTGAGCAAGCCTCTTTTTGTAAAAGAAGTGTCAGCCGCGCTTGGCCCTGTAGATCCTGAAACCTTGCCCTTCAGCCTTGATTGCACAGACACCCAGGTGCTCTTCGATCAGCGGCTGATACTTCAGGAAGCTATTGGCTACCAGCCGCAGTTCGCCACCATTTTTCAGATGTTTGGCCGCTTTTCGCAGCAAGTTCTCTGTGGCGTGATAGTCGGTATGGACCCCGACATGGAAGGGCGGGTTGCTCAGAATGGCACTTAAACCCATGGGGGCGGCATCGATTCCGTCACCGGTAATGACGTCCGCCTCAAGGCCGTTGGCAGCCAAAGTCAGGCGACTGCTGGCAGCGGCAAACGCATCCACATCAAGCAAAGTGACCAGGTTGTGCGGATAGCGACGTTTCACCGCCGCCCCCAACACACCGGCGCCGCAACCGAAGTCCAGCAGGTGGCCGCTCGGCAACTTGTCCAGGTGTTCCAGCAGCAAGGCGCTGCCGCGATCCAGTCGGCCGTGGCTGAATACACCGGGCAGGCTGATGACTTTCAATGGGCCTTCGGCCAACGGCAGCTCATATTCCTGGGCCAGGCTTTCCAGTGGTTTGGCTTGCGGCGCATTGGCCACGGTGACCTGCCAGAGCTGGCAATGCCGCGCGCTGTCGAGTTTGCGCGGTTTGCCGAAGGGGGTCAGCTGCTTGGCCGCGCCCTCGATGCCGCTGCGCTTTTCGCCGACCAGGTACACCTCGCGCCCGGCCAGGCGCGAGGCGACGGCATTGAGGATGTAATCGGTCAGGTCCTTGGACTTGGGCAGAAACACCACGGCGGCGTCGAACCCGCGCTCCGGCACCGTTACGCCAAAATGGCTGCGCTCGGCAAACCGCGCATCCAGCGCCGCTTGATCGCCGGCATGCCAGCACCAGCCATGGGCATCGGGCAGGCGGCCCAGCAGATCGTCGGCGGGCAAGCCGGCCAACAGGACCGAACCCTGGAATAACTCAGCCTGACGAAGCAGTACTTCACTGCGCGGATCCATACTCTGCTCCTGGAAAAAAAGTGCCGCAGTTTATCAACTGACGACCCGCAGCGCTGTACCGCTGAAATATCCCTGGGCGTTTTCGGTCAACTGGCCAACGATCCGCTGCCGCGCTTCGCGACTGCCCCAGGCATTGTGCGGGGTGACGATCAGCCGTGGGATGTCATGGGCCAGCAGCGGATTGCCAGCGGTCGGTGGCTCGACGCTCAGCACGTCGGTGGCCGCGCCGCCCAGATGACCGTTGCGCAAGGCGTCGGCCAAGGCCTGTTCGTCGATCAGGCCACCGCGAGCGGTGTTGATCACGAAGGCGCCGGGTTTCATCGATGCAAGTTCACGGGCACCGATGAAGTGGCGGGTGTGTTCGTTGAGCGGGCAGTGCAGGGTCAGCGCGTCGATTTGCGGCAGCAGTTCAGCCAGTGGCAAGCGATCCGGCCGGGCCGGGCGTCCCGGAATCTGCCCCAGCAACACACGCATGCCGAACGCTTCGGCCAGCCGTGCGACCGCGCCGCCCAATTCGCCGTGACCGAGCAAACCGAGGGATTTGCCTTCCAGTTCGACGATCGGATAGTCCAGCAGGCAGAACTGTTTCGCCTGCTGCCAGCGACCTTCGCCAACGGCTTTCTGATAGTCGGCCAGGCGTGTCGCCAGATTGAGCAGCAACATGATCGTATGCTGGGCCACCGACGGCGTGCCATAGCCCTGGCAGTTGCATACGGTGATGCCATGGGCACGGGCTGCCGCGAGGTCGACATTGTTGGTGCCGGTAGCGGTGATCAGGATCAGCTTCAGCTCGGGACTGGCGGCGATGGTATCGGCATCGATCAGGATTTTGTTGCTGATGGCGACGGTGGCGCCCTTCAGGCGGTCGATGACCTGGTCTGGCGTGGTTTGCGCGAACAACTGCAATTCGCTGAAACAGGCGCGCAACGGACTGAGGTCGAGATCGCCCAGGTCCAGGGAGGGATGGTCGAGGAAAACGGCGCGGCGAGAGTTCGTCATCAACTGTACCTTTTGTGCATTGAACTGAAGGCGTAATCTGCCGAGCCTACCAGATGAAACAAACAGTTACGCTTGGCCAAAAGGAGTTCCCATGTACTGGACAGAGTTCTTGACCGTTGCCCTGATTCATTTGCTGGCCGTCGCCAGCCCCGGCCCGGACTTTGCCGTGGTGGTCCGTGAAAGCGTGACCCACGGTCGTCGGGCCGGCACCTGGACGGCGCTGGGCGTCGGCACGGCCATTTTCCTGCACGTCGGTTATTCGCTGCTCGGCATCGGCCTGATCGTGTCGCAATCGATCGTGTTGTTCAACGCCTTGAAATGGGCCGCCGCCGCTTATCTGCTGTACATCGGCTTCAAGGCGTTGCGCGCTCGGCCAGCCAGCGCGGTGACGGACGAGCTGCACAAGGAAGCCGGCGAGCGTACGGCTCGCGGCGCCTTCACTTCCGGTTTCGTGACCAATGGCCTGAACCCCAAAGCCACGCTGTTCTTCCTCTCGTTGTTCACCGTGGTGATCAATCCACACACTCCACTGACGGTGCAGGCGGGTTATGGCATTTATCTGGCGGTGGCCACCGCTGTATGGTTTTGCCTCGTGGCGATGCTGTTCAGCCAGCAGCGCGTGCGCGCCGGGTTCGCGCGCATGGGCCACTGGTTCGACCGGACCATGGGCGCGGTGCTGATCGCCATCGGTGTGAAACTCGCGTTTACCGAGATGCATTAGACGTTGCAAGTCGGCCGCGGCATGCTCAGCCGCGGTTGAAACGCTTTTACCTGGCGTCGATGCGGCGTTGGCGGACGTAGTCCAGAAAGCCGTCCATGTCGTTGCTGCTCAGTATCCGCGACACCGCTTTGACTTCCACCAACGGCCAGTCCCACCAGGCCGACGCCAGCAAGTCCTGGCGCACGTCCTCTTCAAAACGCCAGCGAATGTGGCGGCATGGGTTGCCGCCGACGATCGCATAGGGTTCGACGTCGCGGGTCACGACGGCACCGGCGGCGACCACCGCGCCGTGACCGATAGTCACGCCCGACAGGATCATGACGTCGGCGCAAATCCAGCAATCGCTGCCGATCACTACATCGCCTTTGGTCGGGCTACAACCGGGAATGTCCCGGGCTTCGTCAATCATCAACGGAAAGGGATAGGTGCTGACCCAGTCGGTTCGATGGCCGCCACCCAGCAATATCTTCACACCCTCGGCGATTGAGGTGTAGGAGCCGACTTTCAGAATCGTGTTGTCGCCAAACTCCATGACCTCGGGGATGCCATAGGTGCCTACGCCGACTTCGTACCTGGGGTAGCGCAGGCGTATTTTTTCTGGCGCTCTTTCGAGTTTTTCCAGGCGCTTCAGGTGCTTTCTGATTTTACGTTGTTTGAGTTTTTCGAGAAATTTCATGCATGAGGCCTGACAGCGAAGGGAGGGCTAGCGATGCAACATTAGTCGTTTCAGGCGCTTGAAGCTGGTTCGGTTCAAGTGGCGCCAGGGAATCGAGCGCAACAATCGCCAAGCTTCTTTCTTGTCTTCGACCACGGCGTATTTGAGGGCCTTGTTCACCAGTTGGGTGCGCGCGCGCTGATAGGCAGGATGGTCTGCGTACGGTGCGATGGCCTCAAGGTCGGCCTGCAGCAACACCCGGTATTTTCTCGACAGGTTGTTGGCATGGCGGCGATAGCGGGTCGTGCACACGGGGAGTTCATGGATCTCGTACCCCAACCGGGCAATCCGCAAGGTCATCTGAAAGTCTTGAACCCGCAACTGCGATGCATAGAAGCCGGCACGTCGCATCGCGCTCATGCGATACAGCGCGACCGGCGCACCGATCACGACAGCACCGCCGAGCACTTGATCGAAGGTGTAGGTGCGGATCTGGTCGCGTTTTTGCTGCTTGATGGTATTGCCATCGCTGTCCATGTAGATGATCAGAGCGCCCACACATCCGACGTTCGGGTTCTTGTCCAGATAGTCGGCGCGAATGCGCAGCGATTCCGGGAGCATGATGTCGTCCAGGTCCGGCGTCGACACGTAAGCGCCTTTGGCGTACCGCAAACCGTGGTTGAGCGCCGCACTCACACCCTGGTTCGGTTGGGTGAATAGCTGGAAATCATAGGTTTTCTGCAGTTTCTTGAGCATCGCGATGCTGTTGTCACTGGACCCGTCGTCGACAATGATGACTTCGTAATGCGGGTACTCCTGGGCGAAGATGCTCTTGATGGCCTCTTCCAGATATTTTTCCGCGTTGTAACAGGGCGCCACGATGGAAACCAGAGGGGCTTGCATCAAGTTGCAAGCTCCAGAGGCGGTCGCTTCAATGCTCATTGTTGTACCAGTAACGTTCTAGACGACGTGGGTGTGATGGAAAACCCGGCATGCGCAGTCAGGGCGGGCAAGCTTGGCAATTATTGGCGTGCTTATCGATCCGTACCTTGTATCGATAATTTTACATAGGCTCGCGTGTCATTTACCTCATCCCAAGCCTTGCGTAAATGAAATTGCAACGATAACAACTTAAACCTGTAATTCTGGCGCAGATGCAAAATAGTGGCGTAAAGCTAGCAACTTCCCGTTGAAGCTAAATCATTCCTTTGGCTGATTTGGTACGCGCCCAAGGTCACTAGAGTGCTTGCTTTCAGCCACGACCGTGCAGTCAGAAAAGGGATTCTTATGTTGCAGACTCGCGTTATCCCCCCAGCCGAAGGCGCTTACCAGTACCCGCTGTTGATCAAACGGCTGTTGATGTCTGGCGCGCGTTACGAGAAAACCCGCGAGATCATTTATCGCGACCAGTTGCGCTACAGCTATCCGACCCTGATCGAGCGGGTCGCGCGGCTGGCCAACGTGCTCACGGCAGCCGGCGTCAAGGCCGGCGATACCGTGGCGGTCATGGACTGGGACAGCCATCGATACCTGGAATGCATGTTTGCGATCCCGATGATCGGCGCGGTGATCCACACCATCAACGTGCGCCTGTCGCCGGAACAGATCCTCTACACCATGAACCACGCCGAGGACCGCTTCGTGCTGGTCAACAGCGAGTTCGTCGGGCTGTACACCGCGATCGCCGGGCACCTGACCACGGTGGAAAAAACCCTGCTGCTGACCGACCTGCCGGAAAAAACCGCGGAACTGCCGAACCTCATCGGCGAGTACGAGCAGTTGCTGGCCGCCGCGAGCACCCGGTACGACTTCCAGGACTTCGACGAAAATTCCGTCGCGACCACCTTCTACACCACCGGCACCACCGGCAACCCCAAAGGCGTGTATTTCACCCATCGGCAACTGGTGCTGCACACCATGGGTGTGTCGACGATCATGGGTGCCATCGACAGCGTCAGGCTGTTGGGCACCAACGACGTGTACATGCCCATCACCCCGATGTTCCATGTGCACGCCTGGGGCCTGCCGTATGTGGCGACCATGCTCGGCCTCAAGCAGGTCTATCCCGGTCGCTATGACCCGGAATACCTGGTGGAGCTGTGGCGCAAGGAGAAGGTCACCTTTTCCCACTGCGTGCCGACCATTCTGCAGATGGTCCTCAATGCCAAGGCGGCGCAAGGCACCGATTTCGGTGGCTGGAAGATCGTGATCGGCGGCAGTGCGCTGAACCGTGCGCTTTACGAAGCGGCCAAGGCCAAGGGCATTCAGCTGACCGCCGCCTACGGCATGTCGGAAACCGGGCCGCTGGTGTCGTGCGCGCACCTCAACGATGAGCTGATGGCCGGCACCGAAGACGAACGCACCACGTACCGGATCAAGGCCGGCGTGCCGGGGCCCCTGGTGGAGGCGGCGATCGTCGACACCGACGGCAACTTCCTGCCCGCCGATGGCGAGACCCAGGGTGAACTGGTGCTGCGTGCGCCGTGGCTCACCGAAGGTTATTTCAACGAACCGCAGAAGGGCGCCGAGCTCTGGGCCGGGGGCTGGCTGCACACCGGTGACGTGGCGACCCTGGACAGCATGGGGGTGATCGACATTCGCGACCGGATCAAGGACGTGATCAAGACCGGCGGCGAGTGGATTTCCTCACTGGACCTCGAAGACCTGATCAGCCGCCACCCGGCGGTACGCGAAGTAGCAGTGGTGGGCATTGCCGATCCGCAGTGGGGCGAGCGGCCGTTTGCCTTGCTGGTGATCCGCGAAGGCCAGGTAATCGGGGCCAGGGAACTCAAGGAACACCTCAAGCCGTTTGTGGAGCAGGGGCACCTGAGCAAGTGGGCCATCCCGAGCCAGATCGCCCTTGTTACTGAAATTCCCAAGACCAGTGTCGGCAAACTCGACAAGAAGCGGATTCGCGTCGACATCACCGAATGGCAAGCCAACAACAGCACCTTCCTCTCGACGCTTTAAGCGTCCCCTGGCGTGCCCGAAAAGGCACGCCAGGCCCACCAAGCAAGCGCTTGGCTTGTCAAATCCGAATTTTCAGCCATCCTTGCCGTGCCGACAGGTGTCGGTTTGGCGAAAGGACTGTTCCAGAGTGGTTGGCCGCTGCAAATCACACTTTAGAGGGATCAAGCAGTAGGGCCTGCTGGCTATAGTCCGCTCAAGGATTTTTAAGAACGGAGCACACGCACACACCGGGGCGATGCAACTTTGGAATGACTTAGGGCCACCTTGGCGCCCAGTCACCCATCGCGTTTTTAAGAGTGCTAATTGCCATAACAATAATGCACATGGAGTAGCGTCGATGACATCAGTAAACCAGTTCTGGCGCAGGGCGAAACTGCCCCTGGCGGTCAGTCTTGCCTCTACGCTCGCCGGGCCAGCATTCGGCGTCAGTTTCAACGTTGGTGAAATCGAAGGTCAGTTCGACTCATCCCTGTCGATCGGAGCCAGTTGGTCTACCGAGAGTGCCAACAAGAACCTCATCGGCGTCAACAACGGTGGTCGTGGCCTGTCCCAGACCTCCGATGATGGTCACTTGAACTTCAAGAGCGGGGAAACTTTCTCGAAGATCTTCAAGGGTATCCATGACCTTGAATTGAAATATGGCGACACCGGCGTTTTCGTCCGTGGCAAATACTGGTATGACTTCGAACTCAAGGACGAAAGTCGTCCGTTCAAGGACATCAGCGACAGCAACCGCAAGGAAGGCGCCAAGTCCGCCGGCGGGCAGATCCTCGATGCCTTCGTCTACCACAACTACTCCGTTGCCGATCAGCCGGGCTCCGTGCGTCTGGGCAAGCAGGTTGTCAGCTGGGGTGAAAGTACCTTCATCGGCGGCGGCATCAACTCGATCAACCCGATCGACGTTTCCGCGTTCCGTCGTCCAGGTGCCGAGATCAAGGAAGGCCTGATCCCGGTCAACATGTTCTACGTGTCCCAGAGCCTCACCGAGAACCTCTCGGCCGAAGCCTTCTATCAGTTGGAATGGGACCAGACCGTTACCGACAACTGCGGTACTTTCTTCTCGCAACCGGACGTGATCTCCGACGGTTGCGACAACAACCTCGCGGTATTGCGCACGCGCAACGGCCTCAACGGTGCACTGGCGGCTGCGGGGCTGCCGGCCGGGCTGCGTAATGCCAGCATCAACACCCTCGGTGCCCGGGGCGTGACCTGGGGCGACCCGGATGAAGGCGTGATCGTTCGTCGTGGTCCGGATCGCGATGCACGGGACAGCGGCCAGTTCGGCGTGTCGTTCAAATACATGTTCGATCCGCTGGACACCGAATTCGGCGCCTATTTCATGAACTACCACAGCCGTGCGCCGATTTTCAGCGGCCACGGTGCCCCGGCGGGCGCGTACAGCCCGCAGGCCCTGGTGGGCTCATTGGTGGGTGCCGGGGTTCCGCTCGGCGTCGCGGCAGGCCTGGCGCCAACCTTGCTGCCGTTGGTGGTGGCGGGCAACTCCAGCTACTACGTCGAATACCCTGAAGATATCCGCCTGTACGGTCTGAGCTTCTCTACGACGTTGCCTACCGGTACTGCGTGGAGCGGTGAAGTCAGCTACCGGCCGAATGCGCCGGTTCAGCTCAACACCACCGACATCCTCTTCTCCGGTCTGACGCCGCTGAACCCTAACGTCTCCGTGCTTCAAGGACAGCCAGGTCAGGATCAACAAGGCTATCGTCGCAAGGAAGTGACCCAGCTGCAGACCACCTTGACCCACTTCTTCGACCAGGTGATGGGCGCCGAGCGACTGACCCTGGTGGGCGAGGTCGGCTTTACTCACGTCGGCGGCCTGGAAAGCACATCCAAGGCGCGTTACGGCCGTGACCCGAGCTATGGCCCTGGTCCGTTGAATGCTGGCCAGTGCGTAGCATTGAACACCTCCACCCTGGCAGGCGGACCGCAAAACAACGTCAGTCGCTATTGCGAAAACGATGGTTTCACCACCGCCAACTCCTGGGGTTATCGCGGTCGCGCCATCTGGGAATACAACAGCGTATTCGCCGGGGTCAACCTCAAGCCGAACGTGGCCTGGTCCCATGACGTGGAAGGTTACTCGCCTGGCCCTGGCGGCAACTTCGAGGAAGGTCGCAAAGCGGTCAGCCTGGGCGTCGATGCCGAGTACCAGAACACCTACACCGCGAGCCTGGCATACACCAACTTCTTCGACGGCAAGTACACCACCACGGATGACCGCGACTTTGTTGCGCTCAGCTTCGGCGTGAACTTCTAAGCACTGTATTTTCAGGACGAACACACATATGAAAATAACAAAGAGTCTGTTCCACATCGGTGTTCTGGGGCTTTCGCTGCTGGCGACCGGCGTGATGGCGGCGGTCCCTGCGGCCGAAGCGGACAAGCTGGGCAAGAGCCTGACCCCGATGGGCGCCGAGATGGCGGGCAACGCCGACGGTTCGATCCCGGCCTGGAAACCCATGGCGAAAAACGCCGGTAATGTGGACGGCAAAGGCTTCCTGTCCGACCCGTTCGCCAGTGAAAAACCGCTGTTCACCATCACGGCGCAGAACGTCGACCAGTACAAGGACAAGCTTGCCCCGGGCCAGTACGCGATGTTCAAGCGCTACCCGGAAACCTTCAAGATGCTGGTCTACCCGTCCCATCGCGGCGCCACCGTGCCGGATGCGGTGTTTGCCTCCATCAGGAAAAACGCCACCAGCACCAGCCTGGTGTCCGGTGGCAACGGCCTGGAAAACTTCGAAACCGCAATCCCGTTCCCGATTCCGAAAACCGGTGTGGAAGTCATCTGGAACCACATCACCCGCTATCGCGGCGGCAGCGTGACCCGTCTGGTAACCCAGGCGACACCGCAGCCGAACGGCTCGTACAGCCTGGTGTACTTCCAGGACCAGTTCGTGTTCCGCGACAAGATGAAGGATTACGATCCGGCGAACCCGGGCAACATCCTGTTCTACTTCAAGCAGAAAGTGACCGCGCCGGCACGTCTGGCCGGTGGTGTGCTGTTGGTGCACGAAACCCTCGACCAGGTGAAGGAGCCGCGCTCGGCGTGGGTCTACAACGCCGGTCAGCGTCGTGTGCGTCGCGCACCACAAGTGTCCTATGACGGGCCGGGTACCGCAGCCGATGGCCTGCGTACCTCCGACAACCTGGACATGTACAACGGTGCACCGGATCGTTACGACTGGAAGCTCGAAGGCAAGAAAGAGATGTACATCGCCTCCGACAGCTACAAGCTCGATTCGCCGCAACTCAAGTACGCCGACATCATCAAGGCCGGTCACATCAACCAGGACCTGGCTCGCTATGAGCTGCGCCGGGTCTGGCATGTGGTGGCGACCCTGAAGGAAGGTCAGCGTCACATCTACGCCAAGCGTGACTTCTACATCGACGAAGACACCTGGCAAGCGGCGGTGATCGACCACTACGACGGTCGTAATCAGCTCTGGCGTGTGGCGGAAGCCCACTCCCAGAACTATTACAACGTCCAAGTGCCTTGGTACACCCTGGAAACCCTGTATGACCTGCAATCGGGTCGTTACCTGGCGCTGGGCATGAAGAACGAAGAAAAGTCGGCATATGACTTCGGCTTCACCGCGACCACCAGCGACTTCACCCCGGCGGCGCTACGTCAGGAAGGTGTTCGCTAACGTTTACTAAACAGAGGCCGCATCCTTGAAAAACGCCCCGACTGGTTCGGGGCGTTTTTTGTCCGGGTCTTTTTGTAGCCATTTGTAGCAATAACCTTCATTCCCTCTGCGTTTACCGCTAGTCTGCGGACATCTGCAACGCCGCCATCAGCATTCGAACAAGAGCCGGCCATGACTGATCTGTCCCCACTCCCAGGCCCTGCAAGCGTCACCGTCGCAGCACTGGACGGGCGCTGTTTTCGGCCGCCCTTGCCTGATGGCCACGTGCTGCGGCCGCGTTTGTGCGAGCGCCTGAGTGCCGGTCTCGGTGGCAGGCTGTTGCTGATCAGCGCCCCGGCCGGGTTCGGCAAGAGTTCACTGGCCGTGGAGTTCTGCCAGGGGTTGCCAGCCCATTGGCAAAGCCTGTGGCTGGGGTTGAGTCCGCGCGACAGCGACCCCGGGCGTTTTCTTGAACGGTTGCTCGAAGGCCTCCAGGATTACTTTGCGCAATTGGGCAGGCAGTCCCTGGGGCTGCTGAAAATGCGCCAGCGGCATCAACCCTTCGCCTTCGAAGAATGGCTGGACGGTCTGCTCGACGAGTTGGCCGTGCATGTGTCGCCGACGGCGCCGCTGCTGCTGGTACTCGATGATTACCATCTGGCCCAGGGGCCGGTGCTCGATCGTTGCCTGCAGTTCTTCCTCAATCATCTTCCCGATGGCCTGCTGGTGATGGTGACCAGCCGCCAGCGTCCGGACTGGCACCTGGCTCGCCTGCGGCTGTCGCGGCAACTGCTCGAGTTGCATGAGCAGGACCTGCGCCTGACCCACGACGAAGCCTTGACCCTGCTCGATCGACACAGCACCTCCTTGCGCGGCGAAGCGCTGGAGAACCTGATCCAGCGCAGCGAAGGCTGGGTCGCCGGGCTGCGTTTCTGGCTGCTGGCGGCCTCCGAAGCGGGCACCGCCGGCGAGTTGCCCCAGTCCTTGCACGGCGGGGAAGGGCTGATCCGCGATTACCTGCTCGAAGAGGTCATCGATTGCCTGCCCGCCGAGGTGCAGGCATTCCTCTACGACACCGCGCCGCAGGAGCGCTTTTGCAGCGAGCTGTGCGACGCCGTCCGCGAAGCCCACGACAGTGCCGAGATCCTGCGTTTTCTCTCGGCCCATCAGGTGTTCCTGGTGCCACTGGACGAGCAGGGGCACTGGTTTCGCTATCACCATCTGTTTTCCGACCTGTTGCGCACCCGGCCTGCCACACCGGCGATGGTGCCGGTGGCGAGCCTGCACCTGCGCGCCTGTCGCTGGTTCAATGCCCAGGGCTTGCTCGATGAGGCGGTGGAGCAGGCATTGCGGGCCGGGCACCTGGATGTCGCGGCGAACCTGGTGCAAAACCTTTCGGAAGAGCAGCTGCTGGCCGAGCAGAACGTCGGCATGTTGCTGCGCTGGAAAATGGACTTGCCCGACAGCTTGCTGGTCAGCACACCACGCCTGATCGTCCTGTACAGCTGGGCGTTGGGACTGGCCTGTCAATTGGACGCCGCCGAGGAGCTGGCCAGCCATTTGAGCCGCTACCTGCCGGCCCCGTCGGCCACGGCGCAGAAATCCATGCTGGCGCAATGGCTGGCCTTGAGCGGCATCATCGCCCGGGGCCGCGGCAATCGCGAGCTGACGATGCTCTATTGCGCCGAAGCCCTGGAGAGCCTTCCCTCCAGGCGTTACGGCCAACGCCTGATGTGCCTCTCGACCTTGTCCAACCTGGCCATTGCCGACGGCGACCTGTGGCGTGCACGAGGCTTGAACCGAGATTCCCTGGAGTTGGCACAACGGGTCGGCAATCCGTTGTTCGAAGCGCTGGCCCACTACGACCGCGCCCGAGTGCTGCAGGCGCGGGGAGAGATCCTGCGGGCAGAGGAAGAGGTCCGTCAGGGGCTGCAACGCCTGCAAGGATTATCCCCGCAACGGCTGTTTGCCGTACGCGCGCGCCTGACCTTGTATGAGGGTTTCCTGCTGGCCCTGCGCTTGCAGCCACAGACTGCGCGGCTGCGATTGCAAGCGGGTTTGACCGAGGCGCGCGCCTGCCGCGATATCAGCGTATTGATCGGCCATTGCGTGATCGCCAAGCTCGAAGGCAGCAGCGGCGAGTTCGCGAAAGCGTTCGCCGAACTCGCCGAAGCCGAACGCCTGATGCACATCTGGGACGTGCCGCCGATCTACTACCTGGCGATGATTACCCTGGTCAAATGCGAACTGTGGCTGGCCCAGGGCCGTACCGACCTGGCCGAAGCCTGGCTGACGCGACTGGGCCAGACCTACAACGGCGAACATCCTGCCGCGCCTCCGGAATTCCATCCACAGTTGCCGCTGCACATCGAATTGCAGCAGGCCTTGCTGGACGTCATCCAGGGGCAACCGATGCTGGCTGAAGGGCGCTTGAATGCGTTGCTCGAGAATGGCCAGCAGACCGGCCGGCAGTTGCTCAGCGTGCTGGTGTTGACCCAGAAAATCGATTTGCTTCTGGCGCACAGCCGCGAGCCCGAGGCCCGGCAAGCCTTCGTCCAGTCCCTGGAAGCGGCCAGTGGCGGTGCCCTGCAACCCTTCGATGGCCTGCTGAACAAATACCCTGACTGGCTGCGTGAGCAGCTCCAGCACTGTGCAAAATCGCCGATTGCACTCAGCCTGTCGGAGCGCCTGCCCGCCGTCGCTGTGCGCATTGCGCCGGAATCCTTGCCCGCGTGCGAGCAACTCAGCTCCCGTGAACTGGCCGTCCTGAAACTCATCGCCCAAGGCTGTTCTAACCAGGAAATCAGCGATCAGCTGTTCATTTCCCTGCACACGGTGAAAACCCATGCCAGTCATATCAACAGCAAGCTGGGGGTGGAGCGGCGCACGCAGGCTGTGGCGCGGGCGAAGGAATTGGGGGTGTTGGCCTGAGGTCATTTGACGATACACGTTGCGGCAAAATGGCCTGATGGCCATTTTATGCAAAAATATCCCGTCCCCCGTTTACCGAGCAGGCCCGATGTCCCAGCAACCGACTCTTATCCGCGAAACCTTCCCCGTCGGCCCGTTGCAGTGCAACTGCACGATCATCGGCGATCCGATCACGAAAAAAGCCATCGTGGTCGATCCGGGCGGCAATCATGAATTGATCCTGGCTCGCCTCGACGCCCTGGGCCTGAAGGTGGTCAGCATCATCCACACCCATGCGCACCTGGATCACTTCCTGGCCTCTGGGCAGTTGAAGGAGAAGACCGGCGCGACCCTGCATTTGCACAAGGAGGATCAATTCCTCTGGGACAACCTGGAGATGCAATGCCAGATGTTCGGGGTGCCCTACACGCCGGTGCCTTCGCCGGATCGCTGGTTGGCCGATGATGAAGAGCTGGCCTGCGGTTGTGGCGTGGCATTGCATACGCCGGGGCATACCCCGGGTTCCATGAGCTTCTGGTTTGCCGAGGCCAAATTGCTGATTGCCGGTGACACCTTGTTTCGGCGCGGGGTCGGGCGCACGGATTTGTGGGGTGGCGATCAGGCGACCATCGTGCGTTCGATCAAGCAGCGGCTGTATACCCTCGATGAAGAAGCGACGGTGGTGACGGGGCATGGTCCCGACACTCGCCTGGGCGAGGAAATGCGCGAGAACCCGTTTGTGCGCGCTTGATCTGCAATTGTGTACAGTCGGGGTGGAATCTTTTCCGGTAAAAATGATCCAACGCCCGCAAAGGCCGATGCCTTGATCCGTTGCACCACAGAATGAAGAAAGTAGGAGCTTTGAATGTTCACCAAGCAGCGTTTGATTATTGTCGCTACGGCTGTGGCCTTGCTGTCTGGCTGCGCCTCGCCTAACCCTTACGACAATCAGGGTCAAGCTCAGGGCCAGGCCGACAGTGGTTCCACCGGCATGAGCAAGACCGCCAAATACGGCGGGCTCGGCGCTCTGGCCGGTGCGTTGGCCGGGGCGGCCATCGACCACAACAACCGTGGCAAGGGCGCGTTGATCGGCGCGGCCGTGGTGGGTGCTTCCGCTGCCGGTTATGGTTACTACGCCGACCAGCAGGAGAAAAAACTGCGGGCCAGCATGGCCAACACCGGGGTTGAAGTGCAGCGTGAGGGCGATCAGATCAAGCTGATCATGCCGGGCAACATCACCTTCGCCACCGATTCGGCGAACATCGCCTCGAGCTTCTATCAGCCGCTGAACAACCTGGCGGGCTCGCTCAAGGAGTTCAATCAGAACCAGATCGAGATCGTCGGCTACACCGACAGCACCGGCAGCCGTCAGCACAACATGGACCTGTCCCAGCGTCGCGCCCAAAGCGTGGCGACTTACCTGACGTCGCAGGGTGTCAGCGGTGCCAACTTGAGCGCCCGTGGCGCCGGTCCGGATAACCCTGTTGCCAGCAACGCCGACGTCAATGGCCGGGCGCAGAACCGTCGGGTCGAGGTCAACCTGAAGGCGATTCCGGGTCAGCAGTATGGCGCCCAGCAGCAAGGTACCGTTCAGCAATACCCGTAACACCGCAAAACCCTGTAGGAGCGAGCTTGCTCGCGAAGCGGTGTGTCAGCCGACATCAATATCGACTGATACGGCCCCATCGCGAGCAAGCTCGCTCCCATAGTTGGTTTCCACAGTCGGTTTTGTGTCTGGGCTGACTTTCCTAGTTCGCCTCTTTCACCGCACTGAGAAACGCGCAAGTACGCTCCTGTTGCGGGTGTTCGAAGATCTGCGCCGGCGTGCCCTGTTCGTGAATCTGGCCCTTGTAGAAGAAGCACACGCGGTCGGCGAACTCCCGGGCGAAACCCATCTGGTGCGTGACCATCAACATGGTCAGGTTGTGTTCGGTGCCGAGCTTGCGGATCACGTTGAGCACCTCGCCGCACAGTTCCGGGTCGAGCGCCGAGGTGACTTCGTCGAACAGCATCACTTTGGGACGCATGGCCAATGCCCGCGCGATCGCCACCCGTTGTTGCTGGCCGCCGGACAGCTGCGAAGGGTAATGCCCCAGTTTGCTGCCCAATCCCACCAATTCCAGCAAGTCCGCGGCTCTTTCGCGGGCCTCTACAGGTTTCATCCCGAGCACTTGCACGGGCGCCTCGATGACGTTTTGCAACGCGGTCATGTGCGGGAACAGGTTGAAGCTCTGGAACACCATGCCGATCTTGCCGCGCACCCGCCGGATGTGCCGATCGTTGGCCGGCACCAGCACGCCGTTGCGATTGGGCATGTGAGTCAACAGGTCGTCCTCGATACGGATCAGCCCGTCGTCGATGCCTTCAAGGGTCATCAGCACCCGCAGCAGCGTGGACTTGCCCGAGCCACTGGGCCCGATGATCGCCACTTTTTCACCCGGTGTGACGTCCAGGTTCAAGTGGTCGAGCACGGTGAAGTTGCCGTAGCTTTTGGTGACGTCCTGGAAGCTGACGATCGGCTTGACCGGTTTGGTTTCCTGCATGGCCGTGGCCTCCTGCGGATGCAGCGGGGTCGGGTTGCTTTGCCGGGAAAAGTCGCTGGGTGTCGAGAGTGGAGAAGTCATTAGCGTAGCTCCAGGCGCACTTCAAGGCGCCGTACCAGATAAGCCAAAGCGATGCTCAGGGCGAGGAAAAACAGGCCGACCATGGTGATCGGCTCCAGGTAACGGAAATTCTCGGAACCGATGTTCTTGGCCTGCTGCATGATTTCCACCACGGTAATCGCCGACAGCACCGGCGTGTCCTTGAGCATCGCCACCAGGTAGTTGCCCAATGGCGGCAGGATCGGCCGCAGGGCCTGGGGCAAGATGATGTTGCGGTAGGCGCTGTACGGGGCGATGTTCAGCGCCGTGACCGCCTCCCATTGCGCCCGCGGCACCGCGTCGAGGCCGCCGCGATAGACTTCGGCGATATAGCAGGCGTAATGCAGGCCGATCCCGAGGATCCCGACTTGCATGGCGGTCATGCTGATGCCGTAGTTGGGTAGCACGTAGTAGAGGAAATACACCTGGATCAGCAGCGGCGTGCTGCGGATGAACTCGATCACCCCGGTGGCCGGCAGCGAGATAAAAAGCTTGCGGCTGCGGCGGCCGATGGCCAGGAACAAGCCCAGCACAATGGCGATCAGGAAACCGATCAGGGTAATCCCCACGGTATTGAGCGAAGCGCGCAGCAGATCGGGGAGAATTTGCCAGGCGTAGGTCCAGTCGAACAGTGTCATGACAGACCTCCACGCATCCGCCCGCGAGCCAGGCGCCGCTCAATCTGGCGCATGCCGATGTTGATGGCTTGCGCCAAGACGAAATAGATCACCAGCGCCAGGCTGAAAATCTCCAGGGTCTGGAAGGTCGCCTGATCCAGCTGACGAGCGCGGAAGCTCAGGTCGGACAAGGTGATCAGCGATACCAGCGAGGTGTTTTTCAGCAGTTCGATCAGCAGGTTGGTGCCCGGCGGGATCGCCGCGAGCAACGCCTGGGGCAAGATGATGCGCTTGAAGCGTTTGTAGCCGCTGAAGTTCAGCGCCGTGGAGGCTTCGTACTGACCCTTGGCCACCGAGCTGATTGCGCCGCGCATCACTTCCGCGCCGTAAGCGCCGATGTGCAAGCCGAGACCGACGATGGCCACGGCGTAGGGGCTCAATTCAAGGTTGAAGGGTGGCAGCGGCAGCACGAAAAACAGCCAGAACAATTGCACCAGCAACGACGTGCCGCGAAACACTTCAATGTAGGCAATGGAAAACCAGCGCAGTGGCCGCCAGGGCGACATGCGCCCGAGCGCCGCCAGGATGGCGGCGACGATCGCCAATATCGAGCCGAAGAATGTCACCTGGAGGGTTACCCAGGCCCCTTGTATCAATAACGGAAGTAATTCACCCATGAGTCAACCTGGCCATCCGGATTAAGCAGGGAATAGGCATCGCACCGGGGCGCCATGCCTGCCTCGACTACTGAGCGCAGAGCTCGGCAGCCGTTTTGCTTGTCACGTTGGATTTGTCGAACCCGAAAGGGGCGACCGCCTTGAGATGCTCTTCGGAGCCCAGCCACTTTTTCAGTTCGGCGTTGACCGCATCACGCAGGTCTTTGTCTTCGGGACGGAAGGCGAGGGCGCCGTAACCGATGTGCGACGGATCGTCCTTGAACTCGGTAACCGCCTGGACCTTGTCGCCACCCTTGCTGGCCAGGCCTTTCATGGTCAGTTGGGTGCCCACGGCCGCATCGGCACGCCCGGCGCGCACGGCTTGCAACTGCGCGGTCGTGTCCGGCACCTGGAGGATTTGCGCGTCCTTGACCCCGGAATCCCGCGCATACGCCAGGTTCACCGTACCGGCCATGATCGCCAGCTTCACGTCAGGGTTGTTGGCGATGTCTTCATAGCTGTGCAGGTTCTTCGGGTTGCCCTTGGCCGTGAGCAGGGCGTCCGGCAGTTGGTACTGCGGGTCGGTGAACAGCACCTGCTTGCAGCGGGCCGGGGTGATGTACATGCCGGCGGCAATCACATCGAAACGCCCGGCGCGCAGACCGGGGATCAACGAACCCCACTCGGTCAACACGCCATCGACCTTGGTAATGCCCATCTTGGCGAAAATGGCCTTGGCGATTTCCGGTGATTCACCGGTGACCCTGCCGTCGGTTTCGGTAAAGGCGAACGGGGTTTCGTTGGCGTAACCGATGCGGATACTGCTGTTCTGTTTGATGGTTTCCAGGGTCGTGGCGGCCTGGGCGCCGGCGGCCAGGCCGAGCATCGCGCACGCCACGAACAGGCGGCGCAACGCATGGGGAGTGCGGGAGGGGAAATTGCTCATCGATAAAATCTCCTGTTTCTTGTGGACCCGTCGTGGACGGCTCTGTGGTAGGAGGCAGTGTGACAAGAGCAAAGCGTACGGGCCGGTCCATTCGAGTGGGATACTCGATTGGGACACTGCGCCGGCACAGATCGATTGATTTTTTTGTGACGGCTTTACCCGCCTGTGCATCGACCTTGAACCGAGCATACAAAAGCCCCGCGCAACATTGCATTGCACTAGGACAATTGCTTTGCATGGATTCTCGCGGGATGCTGTCCGCACTGGCACCTACGCGGGTTTTAGCGCCGATGGACAAGTGGAAAGCAGCATTGGAAATGGCCCGCAGCGGCGAATCCAAGTACAAGATTCTGGTGCAGGCGATCGCCGAAGACATCGAGCAAGGGGTGTTGGCCAACGATCAGCGGCTGCCGCCGCAACGGCAAGTGTCCGATGCCATGGGCATCAGCGTGCAGACGGTTACCAATGCCTATAAGGAACTGGAGCGCCAGGGCCTGGTGCGATGCGAAGTCGGGCGCGGCAGCTTTGTGTCGCGGCGCATGAGTGATCGGGTGGCCACCTATATTCTCGACAGCCCCGAACGGGCGCTGGTGGATTTTTCCATCACCCGGATTCTGCACACCCGCGAGCATGACCAGTTCTGGCGCGAGACCTGCCGCGAGCTCAGCACCGAAGAAGATCAGCCGTGGATTCACGCCTTTCGTCCGATCGCCGGGTTCGAATCACACCGCGAGGCCGCCATGCACTGGATCGGCCGCCAGGGCCTGCGGGTCGAGCGCGATGACATCCTGATCACCAACGGCGCCGCCCACGGGATCTTCCTCGCCCTGGCGTCGCTGGCCGGTCCCGATGACGTGGTGCTCTGCGAAGGGGTGACCGACCACGGCGTGATCGGCAATTCCCAAGTGCTGGGGTTTACCCTCAAAGGCCTGGAAATGGACCGCCATGGCATCGACCCGGAACATTTCGAAGACATGTGCAGCAACGAGCGCATCACCGCGCTGGTGTGCACGCCGAACCTGAACAACCCGACCACCAGCCTGATGCCGGACAGCCGCCGGCGCGAGATCGCCGAGATCGCCCGACGCTTTGGCGTGCACATCATTGAGGATGACGTGTATGGCCCGCTGCTGGATGAACGGCGAGCGCCGCCCATCAGTCATTACCTGCCGGAACTGTCGTTCTATTGCACCAGCATGACCAAGTCGGTGCTGACCGGTTTGCGCATTGGTTATCTCGTGGTCCCCAAGCGCCTGGCACTGCGCACTGAGAGTATTCTGCGGGTCAACAGCTGGATGGCCACGCCCATGGTGTCCGAGATCGCCGCGCGCTGGATCCGCGACGGCCGCGCCGAGACGCTGGTGAACCTGCAACGCAAATTGCTGGCGGGGCGCCAGGCAATGGTCACTGAATATCTGGATGACTACGTGCTCGCCCAGCACCCGCACGCCTTGAATGCCTGGATCGGTATCCCGACCCATTGGGAGCTCGACAGCCTGGTACGGGCGTTGCGCCACAAACACATCGCGGTCACCTCGCCCGATCCGTTCACGGTACGTGGCACGCCTCGCCCCCGGGCGGTCCGGGTGTGTGTCGGCGCCGAATGCAGTGATGATGAGATGCGCAATGCGCTGATGGGCATGCGCGAAATCTTCGGTCAGTACCCGCAGATCCATGATTTTTGAACGGAAAAAAGTTCGCAAAAGTTTGTCGGCTAAATTGCCCTAGTACATTCATTCCGACAATCCAGCCCTCTTAGACTGCGCCCAACACCACAGTGGGATGCGGTCATGTCAGCGCTGCAGTTAAACGATGTTTACCTCGCTCGCCAGCGAATCGAAGCGCTGGTCCGGCGTACGCCCATGGAATACTCGCCCAGCCTCTCCTTGCGATTGGGCGTGGCGGTGTACCTCAAACTCGAATCCTGGCAAATCACCGGCAGCTTCAAATTGCGCGGCGCGAGCAATGCCGTGGCGCAGCTCAGCGCCGAGCAAAAGGCCCGCGG
Source organism: Pseudomonas sp. MPC6 (assembly GCF_006094435.1). NCBI lineage: Bacteria > Pseudomonadati > Pseudomonadota > Gammaproteobacteria > Pseudomonadales > Pseudomonadaceae > Pseudomonas > Pseudomonas sp. MPC6. The sequence continues at coordinate 1,089,978 of NZ_CP034783.1, forward strand.
CGTGGTGGCGGCATCGACCGGCAACCACGGTCGTGCGCTGGCCTATGCCGCGTCCCGGCAAGGCGTGAAGGCGACCATTTGCCTGTCGCATCGGGTGCCGGCGAACAAGGTCCAGGCCATTCGTGATCTCGGCGCCGAGGTGTGCATCGTCGGTCAGTCCCAGGACGATGCCCAGCGCGAAGCCGAGCGGATCGCCCGCGAGCAGGGCGCGACATTGCTGCCGCCGTTCGATCACCCGGCCATCATTGCCGGGCAGGGCACCCTCGGGCTGGAAATCCTCGAGCAGCAACCGGATGTGGCGCAAGTGCTGGTGCCCTTGTCCGGTGGCGGCTTGTTTGCCGGCGTGGCGCTGGCGCTCAAGAGCGCCAGCGTCAACATCGTCACCCATGGCATCAGCATGCAGCGCGGTGCGGCCATGCACGCCAGCCTGGCGGCCGGCCATCCGGTGGAAGTCGACGAGCTGCCGACCCTGGCCGATTCGCTGGGCGGCGGTATCGGCCTGGACAATGGTTACACCTTCTCCATGACCCGCCACCTCTGCGATCACGTGCACCTGCTCACCGAAGCTTCCATCGCCAATGCCATGCGTCATGCCTATCGCGAGGAACGCCTGGTGCTGGAAGGCGCGGCGGCGGTCGGCATCGCGGCGTTGCTCGATGGCCTGATCGAGCCGCGCGGGCCGATCGTGGTGGTGGTCAGCGGCCGCAACGTCGACATCGATCAGCACCTGCGCGTATTGGCTGGCGCTGATGCCTGAACCCAAACAATAACGACTGACGGGAGTACAGCGCTGATGACTGACATTACTTTATTGAGCGAAGCAGACCTGCGCGCCTGTGTCGCGCTGGATCTGCCGAGCATCGACGCCATCGAACAGGCCTTTGTGCTGCTGGCCACGGCGGTCGTGGCCATGCCGCCGATCCTGCGGCTGGACATCCCCGAGCATAACGGCGAAGTGGACGTGAAGACCGCTTACCTGCCGGGGCTGGAGCGTTTTGCGATCAAGGTCAGCCCGGGTTTTTTCGACAATCCGAAGCTCGGCCTGCCGAGCCTCAACGGCATGATGATGCTGTTGTCGGCCCGCACCGGTTTGCTCGATGCCTTGTTGCTGGATAACGGTTACCTGACCGCCGTGCGCACCGCGGCGGCCGGCGCGGTGGCGGCTCGGGCCCTGTCACGGGCCGACAGTCGCCGGGTGGCGCTGATCGGTGCCGGCGAGCAGGCGGCGTTGCAGCTGCAGGCCTTGCGCCTGGTACGGCCGATCGAACACGTACGGGTCTGGGCCCGCGACAGCGCCAAGGCCGTGGCCTTCAGCATTGAGCTGGCGCGCGACAGCGGTCTGGCGGTCACGTCGTGCGCGAGCATCGACGAAGCCATGGCCGACGTGGACATCGCGATCACGTGCACCCCGAGTCGCGAACCCTTGATCGAAGCGCGCCACTTGCACCCCGGCCTGCACATCACCGCCATGGGGTCCGACGCTGAACACAAGAACGAAATTGCTCCCCGGGCGCTGGCGCAGGTCGATCGTTATGTCGCCGATCGCCTGAGCCAGACCCGCCTCCTCGGCGAGTTGCATCACGCCCTGGTGGCAGGCGTCATCGCTGACGAATCGAGCCTGGTGGAACTGGGTCAAGTGCTGGCGGGCCAGCGTCCCGGTCGAACCGACGCCGCGCAAGTAACGTTGTGCGACCTCACCGGCACCGGCGCCCAGGACACGGCCATTGCCAATCTGGCATTCGAGCGCGCGCGCTCGGCCGGCATGGGTTTTCAATTCGGCAGCTAATCGGTTTTTTCATCCGTGCGTCATTTATCAGAGGGCATGTGCATGTCTCAGATAGTCGTCAATCTTCCGTTCGAGCGGGAGGAATACGCCCAGCGTCTGGCCAAGGTACGAGCGGCCATGCAGGTCCAGGGCATCGAGCTGTTGCTGGTCACCGATCCATCGAACATGGCCTGGCTGACCGGCTATGACGGTTGGTCGTTTTACGTCCACCAATGCGTGCTGCTGGCGCTGGACGGCGAGCCGGTGTGGTTTGGTCGCGGGCAGGATGCCAACGGTGCCAAGCGCACGGTGTTCATGCAGCACGAGAACATCGTCGGCTACCCGGATATCTACGTGCAGTCCCGGGAACGCCATCCCATGGACTACTTGTCGAAGGAAGTCATCAGTGTCCGCGGCTGGGACGCTCTGACCATTGGCGTGGAAATGGACAACTACTACTTCAGCGCCGCCGCTTATCTGTCGCTGAAGAAAAACCTGCCGCAGGCCACCTTGATCGACGCGGTCGGGCTGGTGAATTGGCAGCGGGCGATCAAGTCGCCGCAGGAAATCGCCTACATGCGCATCGCGGCGCGCATCGTCGAAAACATGCACGGGCGGATCCTCGAGCGGATCGAGCCGGGCATGCGCAAAAACGAGCTGGTGGCCGAGATCTACAGCAGCGGCATCCTCGGTGCCGACGGTCATGGCGGCGATTACCCGGCCATTGTGCCGCTGTTGCCCACGGGCGCCGATGCCAGCGCGCCGCACCTGACCTGGGACGATTCGCCGTTCGAGAAGGGCGCCGGCACCTTCTTTGAAATTGCCGGGTGCTACAAACGCTATCACTGCCCGCTGTCGCGCACGATCTACCTGGGTAAACCGCCGCAACACTTTCTCGACGGCGAGAAAGCCGTGGTCGAAGGCATCGCTGCCGGGCTGGATGCGGCCAAGCCGGGCAATACCACCGGCGACATTGCCGTGGCCTTTTTCAAGGTGCTGGAGAAGTTCGGCATCCACAAGGACAGCCGTTGCGGTTACCCGATCGGGATCAGTTATCCACCGGACTGGGGCGAGCGCACCATGAGCCTGCGTCCCGGCGACAGCAGCGTGTTGCAACCGGGGATGACCTTCCACTTCATGCCGGGCCTGTGGATGGACGATTGGGGGCTGGAGATTACCGAAAGCATTCTGATCACCGAAACCGGGGTCGAGACGTTGTGCAATGTACCCCGCCAACTGTTCGTGAAGGATTGAGCCATGAGCGAATTACCTGACAACCCGATCAGCGCCACGGTGGATTTTGCCCGCGAAGGGGTGCAGCACGGGTTTCTCAAATTGCCGTATTCGCGGGATGACTCGGCCTGGGGTGCGGTGATGATTCCGCTCACGGTGATTCAGCGCGGTCAGGGTCCGACCGCGCTGCTCACCGGTGGTAACCACGGTGACGAATACGAGGGCCCGGTGGCGCTGAGCAAACTGGCCCAGGGCCTGACGGCCGCCGAGGTCACCGGACGGGTGATTATCGTCCCGTTCATGAACACCCCGGCGTTTCATGCCGGGCGGCGCACGTCGCCGATCGACAAGGGCAACCTCAATCGCAGTTTCCCCGGCAAGCCGGACGGCACAGTGACCGAGAAAATCGCCGATTATTTCAACCGGACCCTGTTACCGCTGGCGGACATCGTGCTGGACATTCATTCCGGCGGCCGCACCCTGGATTTCCTGCCGTTCGCCGCCTGCCATGTGCTGCCGGACAAACAGCAGCAAGCCCGATGCGAAGCCGCCATGCGCGCGTTCAATGCGCCGTACGGCATGCGCATGCTGGAGCTGGATGCGGGTTCGATGTACGACACCGCCGCCGAGGGGCAGGGCAAGGTCTTTGTCACGACCGAATTGGGTGGCGGAGGCTCGTCCAGTGCGCGCAGTGTGGCGATTGCCGAGCGCGGGGTGCGCAATCTGCTGGTGCATGCGGGGATTCTCGAAGGCGAGGTCCAGGAAACGCAGTCGATCATGCTCGACATGCCCGATGGTGATTGTTTCATCGCCAGCGAACACGACGGTTTGCTGGAAATTTGTCGTGATCTGGGGGACAAGGTGAGCAAGGGCGAGGTGATCGCTCGGGTGTACGACGCCACCCGCACGGGTGTTGCACCGGTGGAATATCGCGCTGCGCGCAGCGGTTTGCTGGCGGCACGGCATTTCCCCGGGTTGGTGCAGTGCGGCGATACCGTGGCAGTCATCGCCGACCTGACAGGCTGAACTCAACCCCTGTGGGAGCAAGCTGTTTCAGCCCAACCTCTCTCATTGACCGGAGACCCTCGGCCCATGCACAAACTCGATCGCTACGACCTGAAAATCCTGCGAATCCTCGCCGAAGACGGGCGTATCACCAAGTCGAGCCTGGCCGAGGCGATCAATCTCTCGGTGACCCCGGCATGGGAGCGGGTGCGCAAGCTGGAAGCGCTGGGGCTGATCAAGGGATATCGAGCGCAAATCGACTGGAACGCCGTGTTCAAAAGTCAGCAGGTGCTGGTGGAAATCACCCTGGCCCGACACACGGCTCAGGACATGCGCCGTTTCGAGCAGCGGATGAACGAGGCCGTCGAAGTGGCGTTCTGTTACGCCACGGGTGGCGGCGTCGATTACATGGCGATGATCCAGGCGCCGGACATCGATCATTACCAGCGCTTTATCGATCAATTGCTGCTCGATGACCTGGGCATCGAGCGCTACTTCACCTACATCGTCACCAAGACCATCAAAACGGCTGGCGCCTTGCCGGCCGAGCTGGCGCAAGAATCCTGAAAACACACAAATCCCCTGTAGGAGCGAGCTTGCTCGCGATGGTCGTCAACGATAACGCGTGAAGCCTGATGACCACGGTGCCCAATTTTTTTCGCGAGCAAGCTTGCTCCTGCAGGGGATCTGCGGTGATTCAGGTGATGCGGTTGTCACCGCAAAAAACCTCTGTTTGCTGGCGTTCAATCAGAAAAAACCACCTGCCAAGCCTGGCCAAACGCCAAATCACCCAAGCCACGCTGCCCTAGCATGGATTCACGCACACGGATTGGAGTGAACGCCATGACCTACAAACATCCACTGCTGTTCAAAGCGCTCTGCTACGTCGACGGCCACTGGGTCCACAGTGACAGCGGCCACAGCGTCGCCGTACACAACCCGGCCGATCAGAAGTTGATCGGGCATGTACCGATGCTCGATCAGCCTCAAATCGTCGCCGCCGTTGACGCCGCGCATCGGGCCTTTGCGACCTGGCGTAAACAAAGCCTCGATGCCCGCGGGACCATTTTGCGGCGCTGGGCGGCCTTGATGCTTGAGCACCAGGAAGACCTCGCACGCATCCTCAGTCAGGAGCAAGGCAAGCCCCTGGCCGAGTCCCGTGGCGAAATCGCCTACGCCGCCAGCTTCATTCCGTGGTTCGCCGAAGAAGCGCGACGCTTGAACGGGCAAAACATCCCCAGTCACATCCCCGGCGCGCATCTGGGCACGGTCAAGGAGCCGGTCGGCGTCTGTGCATTGCTGACCCCGTGGAATTTCCCTTCGGCGATGATTACCCGTAAAGCGGCTGCGGCACTGGCTGCGGGCTGTACTATGGTGATCAAACCCGCCCATGAAACGCCGTTTTCGGCATTGGCTTTGGCGCAACTGGCGGAGGAGGCGGGGTTTCCGGCCGGCGTGTTCAACGTGGTGCTGGGCGATCCGCAGATGACCCTGCAGACCCTGGTGCAAGACAGCCGCGTGCGTTCAGTGAGTTTCACCGGCTCGACCCGCGTCGGTAAGCTGGTCCTGCAAGCGGCAGCCCAGGATGTGAAGAAAGTGTCGCTGGAGCTGGGCGGCAACGCGCCGTTCATCGTCTGCGCCGATGCCGATCTGGCGTTGGCGGTGCAAGTCGCGGTCGAGGCCAAGTTCCAGACCTCCGGCCAGGACTGCTGCGCGGCCAACCGGATCATGGTCGAGCGCTCGGTCTACCCGGCCTTTCTCCAACGCTTTGCCGCCGCGGTGCGCGAGCTGCGGGTGGGACCTGCGCTGGTGGGCGATCGGGAGCAAAGCGTCGACGTCGGTCCGTTGATGCATCAAGCCGCGTTCGATGTCACCGCTGCACGGGTCGCGGATGCCCTGCAACGTGGCGCACAACGGCTGGTCGGCGGCGAGGCCCATGCCCTCGGCGGCTTGTTCTACCAGCCGACGGTGCTGGCCGACGTCACGCCGGACATGCGCATCTACCGCGAAGAAAACTTCGCGCCGATCGCCGGGGTGATGCCGTTCGACACCCTCGACCAGGCGATCGAAATGGCCAACGACACCGAATACGGTCTGGCCGCCTACATTTGCTCCAATCGCCTGGACCTGATCTACCCACTGATTCGCCGTCTCGACCATGCGATGGTCGCGGTCAACGGCGTCAAGTTCACCGGCCATCCGATCCCGTTCGGGGGCATGAAAGCCTCGGGCCTGGGCCGCGAAGGCGGCACCGAAGGCTTCGAAGCCTTCGTCGAAACCAAATACTTTTGCCTGCACCATCAAGGCCAGTGCTAAGGCCAGTTCCCAGGAGACATGCCATGAACCAAGAACTCGATACGCTGTTCGAACAAGACCGCGCGCACTTCATGCACCCCTCGACCCACGCCCATGATCACGCCAGCGGCGCGCTCAAGGGGCGCATTATCAAGAGCGCGTCGGGCATTCGCATCCGCGACCACGAAGGCCGCGATTTCATCGACGCCTTTGCCGGGCTGTACTGCGTGAACATCGGCTACGGTCGCACCGAAGTCGCCGACGCCATCTACAAGCAGGCCAAGGAACTTGCTTACTATCACACCTACATGGGCCATTCGAGCGAGGCGATCATCGAGCTGTCCAGCCGAATCATGGACTGGGCGCCCGAAGGCATGAAAAAGGTCTACTACGGCCTGTCCGGTTCCGACGCCAACGAAACCCAGGTCAAGTTGGTGCGGTATTACAACAACGTGCTGGGTCGCCCGCAGAAGAAGAAAATCATTTCCCGTGATCGCGGTTATCACGGCTCGGGCATCATGACGGGCAGCCTGACCGGCCTGCCAACCTTCCATCAGCATTTCGACCTGCCGGCCGAAGGCGTCAAGCACACCGTGTGCCCGCACTGGTACCGCAAGGCGCCGGCCGGCATGGATGAAACGGCGTTCGTGGGCTACTGCGCCGATGAACTGGAAAAAATGATCCTGGCCGAAGGACCGGAGACCGTGGCCGCGTTCATCGGCGAACCACTGATGGGCACCGGCGGCATCATTGTGCCGCCGGCTGGTTACTGGGCGGCGATTCAAGCGGTGCTGAACAAATACGATGTGTTGTTGATCGCCGACGAAGTGGTGTGCGCCTTCGGTCGCCTGGGGTCGAAAATGGGCAGTCAGCGCTACGGCATGCGCCCGGACCTGATCACCACGGCCAAAGGCCTGACCAGTGCTTATGCGCCATTGTCGGCGGTGATCGTCGGGGAAAAAGTATGGAACGTGATCGAGAAGGCCTCGCAGTCAGAAGGCGCCATGGGCCACGGCTGGACGTATTCCGGGCATCCGATTTGCGCGGCGGCGGCGCTGGCCAACCTCGACATTCTGGAGCGTGAAAACCTGACAGCCAACGCCGAGAAGGTTGGCAGCTACCTGAACCGTCGGTTGCGTGAAACCCTGGAAGGTCACCCGCTGGTGGGCGAAGTGCGGGGCGACGGCATGCTGGCTGCGGTCGAGTTCATGGCCGACCGTGAGCAGCGCACGCCGTTCGATGCAGCGCTGAAGGTCGGGCCGAAAGTGTCGGCAGCCTGTCTGGAGCGCGGCATGATCGCCCGGGCGATGCCCCATGGCGACATCCTGGGCTTTGCACCGCCGTTGATTTTGACTGAAGAAGAGGCCGATCTGATCGTCGACATCACCAAGGCGGCGGTCGATCAGGTAGCCAGTGAGGTGCTTGGCTAAGCGCGTCCGGCCTGAGCGTTATAGGTTCTCGGTTCGGGCCCCTTCGCTGGCAAGCCAGCTCCTACAGGGTTTGTGTTGATCACAAGATAATGGTCAGACACAAATCCTGTAGGAGCTGGCTTGCCAGCGAAGGGGCCCTGACAGTCAGCACAGATATAGGCCCAGACACAAATCCTGTAGGAGCGGGCTTGCTCGCGAAAGGGCCCTATCAGGCAACCCAAAACCATCAGCAACAAAAAGCCCCCGGACAATCACTCATCCGGGGGCTTTTTGCGTTGCGCGAAACCTGATTACTTCTTCAGGCCATAATGCTCATCGAGCATGCCCGGCGCGTTCGGGGCTTTGGGTGCGTAGTCGCGAGGCGGCTCCTGATTGCGCGGTGGCGTCAGGCGTTCCCGTGGAGCCTGCGCCGCGTCGGCGTGCAGGGCGGCCAGCAAGCGTTGGCGGGTCTGCTCGTCCAGGGCCAGGCGATTGGCACCCTCGGCGAGATGATCCTGCACGTCCTGATAGCTCGCAGTCAGTTTCTTGACCAGTGTTGCAGTGCTATTGAAGTGGGTGACCACCTCGTTCTGATAACTGTCGAAACGTTCCTGAATGTCATCCAGCTGACGTTGCGTGCGGTTAGGCGCGGCATTCGGCACCAGGCGAGCGATCAGGAATCCAATGGCGACACCCACAACCAGGGCAAGAGTCGGCAACAACCAAACTAAGAGCGAGTGTTCCACGAGTCCTTCCTCTATAAACGGCTTTGCTTTACGTTAACGGCTCGAACCTGCGCTGTATACCGCGATTGCACTCGCAATAGATTTGCACAGACAATTTGCTAGACGAGTCGACCCGATTCGAGGTCACGGAGTTCCTTCCTTGCTTATGCGCGAAACCCCTGTAGTGATTGATGGCCCGGTCGGTCGGCTGGAAGCCCTCTACCTTGACAATGACCAGCCCCGCGGCCTGGCGCTGATCTGCCACCCGAACCCGGTGCAGGGCGGCACCATGCTCAATAAAGTGGTCTCGACCCTGCAGCGCACCGCGCGCGATGCCGGTTTGATTACCCTGCGTTTCAACTACCGTGGCGTCGGTGCCAGTGAGGGCACACACGACATGGGCACCGGCGAAGTCGATGATGCCCAGGCGATCGCCGCGTGGTTGCGGGCGAAACATCCTGATTTACCATTGACGCTGTTCGGCTTCTCCTTCGGCGGTTTTGTTGCGGCAAGTCTCGGCGGCCGCCTGGAAGCGCAGGGCGAGCAGCTCAAGCACCTGTTCATGGTGGCACCGGCAGTCATGCGCCTGGGCGATCAGGATCAACTGCCACAGCAGGCTGCACTGACCCTGATCCAGCCGGAAACCGACGAAGTCGTCGATCCGCAGCTGGTCTATGACTGGTCCGAAAAACTCGAGCGTCCCCATGAGCTACTGAAAGTGGCAGAATGCGGACACTTTTTTCATGGCAAGCTGACCGATCTCAAGGATCTGATCCTGCCCCGTCTTTCGAATTGATTGCAGTCTGACAAGCGATTACCCATGACGACTCGTACCCGTATCCTCACCGGCATCACCACCACCGGCACGCCGCACCTGGGCAACTACGCCGGCGCCATCCGCCCGGCGATCCTGGCCAGCCGTGACAGCAATGCCGATTCGTTCTACTTTTTGGCCGACTACCACGCCCTGATCAAATGCGATGACCCGCTGCGCATCCAGCGCTCGCGCCTGGAAATCGCCGCGACCTGGCTGGCCGGTGGCCTCGATGTGGAGCGCGTGACCTTTTATCGCCAGTCCGACATCCCGGAAATTCCCGAACTGACCTGGCTGCTGACCTGCGTCGCGGCCAAGGGCCTGCTCAACCGCGCTCACGCCTACAAGGCCTCGGTGGACAAAAACGTCGAGACCGGCGAAGACCCGGATGCCGGCATCACCATGGGCCTGTACAGCTACCCGGTGCTGATGGCGGCGGACATCCTGATGTTCAACGCGCACAAGGTGCCGGTCGGTCGCGACCAGATCCAGCACGTGGAAATGGCCCGGGACATCGGCCAGCGCTTCAACCACCTGTTTGGCCAGGGCAAAGAGTTCTTCACCATGCCCGAGGCGCTGATCGAAGAAAGCGTCGCCACGCTGCCAGGCCTCGACGGTCGCAAAATGTCGAAGAGCTACGACAACACCATTCCGTTGTTCAGCAGCGCCAAAGAGATGAAAGACGCAATCTCGCGGATCGTCACCGACTCCCGTGCCCCAGGCGAAGCCAAGGATCCGGACAATTCGCACCTCTTCACCCTGTTCCAGGCGTTCGCCACCCCGGCGCAGTCCGCCGAATTCCGCAGCGAACTGTTGCAGGGCCTGGGTTGGGGCGAGGCAAAGAATCGCCTGTTCCAGCTGCTGGACAGCGAACTGGGCGAGTCCCGCGAGCGCTATCACCAGCTGATCGAGCGCCCGGCAGACCTGGAAGACATCCTGCAAATCGGTGCGAAAAAGGCCCGTTCGGTCGCCACCCCCTTCCTCCACGAACTGCGGGAAGCGGTTGGCCTGCGCTCTTTCGTCGCCCAGACCCAAGTCGCGGCGACTACCAAAAAGAAAGTCGCGAAAGCCGCGCGTTTCGTCAGTTTCCGCGAAGAAGACAGCAGCTTCCGTTTCCGTCTGCTGGCGGCCGATGGCGAGCAGCTGCTGCTGTCGCGCAACTTCGCCGACGGCAAAACCGCAGGCCAGGTGACCAAGCAGTTGCAAGCGGGTCAGCCGCTGGATGTGCGCAGTGAAGACCGTAGCTTCAGCGTCTGGCTGGAAGGCGAGTGCGTGGCCGACAGCCCGACATTTGCGGACAACGCCGCTCGCGATGTCGCCATCGACACTTTGCGCGTTGCCCTGACCCCGGTTCAGGAATAAACAACGGCTCGGTCCGACCAAGGGCTGATTGCCATTCCCCCGGGCCGTCGCTACAGTGACGGCCCGCTTTTTGTTGCCTTGCTAACGAATTATGACGCCCCTAGAACGATATCAAGCTGATCTGAAACGCCCGGAATTCTTCCATGACGCCGCGCAGGAAACTGCGGTGCGCCATTTGCAGCGCCTGTACGACGATCTGGTCGCTGCGTCGAACAACAAACCGAGCCTGCTCGGCAAGCTGTTTGGCAAGAAAGACCAGGCGCCGGTCAAGGGCCTGTACTTTTGGGGCGGCGTCGGTCGCGGCAAGACTTACCTGGTCGACACCTTCTTCGAAGCGTTGCCGTTCAAGGAAAAGGTCCGCACCCACTTCCACCGCTTCATGAAGCGTGTGCACGAAGAGATGAAGACCCTGGGCGGCGAGAAAAACCCGCTGACCATCATCGCCAGGCGTTTTTCCGACGAAGCGCGGGTGATCTGCTTCGATGAGTTCTTCGTGTCCGACATTACCGACGCGATGATCCTCGGCACGCTGATGGAAGAATTGTTCAAAAACGGGGTTACTTTGGTCGCAACGTCGAACATCGTGCCGGACGGCCTGTACAAGGACGGCCTGCAGCGTGCGCGTTTCCTGCCGGCCATTGCGCTGATCAAGCAGAACACCGAGATCGTCAACGTCGACAGCGGCGTCGATTACCGTCTGCGTCACCTCGAGCAAGCGGAACTGTTCCACTTTCCTCTGGATGAAGCTGCCCAGGAAAGCCTGCGCAAGAGCTTCCGGGCCTTGACGCCGGAATGCACGGCCGCCATCGAAAACGACGTGCTGATGATCGAGAACCGCGAAATCCGCGCCTTGCGCACCTGCGACGACGTGGCCTGGTTCAACTTCCGCGAGCTGTGCGACGGCCCGCGCAGCCAGAACGATTACATCGAACTGGGCAAGATCTTCCACGCCGTATTGCTCAGCGATGTCGAGCAGATGAGCGTCACCACCGACGACATCGCCCGGCGCTTCATCAACATGGTCGACGAGTTCTACGACCGCAACGTGAAGCTGATCATTTCTGCCGAAGTCGAGCTGAAGGACCTTTACACCGGCGGTCGCCTGAACTTCGAGTTCCAGCGTACCCTCAGCCGTTTGCTGGAAATGCAGTCCCACGAATTCCTGTCCCGGGCGCATAAGCCATAAGCGTTTCAAAAGAGTAAGACGATTCGGAAAATAAAAAAGGGCCTGCCAATGCAGGCCCTTTTTTCGCGCCGAAGAATCCCGTGGGGGGAGCTGGCAGCCCAAAGCTACCTGGCACACCACATACCCTGTGGGAGTGAGCCTGCTCGCGAAAGCGGTGTGTCAGTCGACAAAAAATGTTGAATGTCAGTCCGCATTCGCGAGCAGTTCAGATCGCCGCACCGTCGCTCCCACAGCTCGGCGTATCAGTCTTGAGCGAGAAAAAATGCAAGTTCATCCTGCCGCTGACAGCCCACCAGCAACCAAAGCAGGATTCGGGCTTTGCGCGGACAGAGAAAGCCACTCATCAATGCGCCTCTGCGGATCAAATCCATCTCGCTGCCTATAAAACCATATGAGGATTGAGCGGTGGGGCCCGATCCGGTGCGTGTCGCAATGAGCACGGGGATTTTTCTGGCGATTTTTTCGATAGCATCAGCCCATTGTTCTGACACATGGCCTGCTCCGAAACCAGCAATCACCAAGCCGTCGTAACCCAGTTCGAGGATGTTGTTCAATAACAGGGTATCGGCCGACAGCGTGCTTTCCAGCAGGGCGATCGCCTGGGTTGTTTGCAGCGGCAGGGGTAAAAGCTTTCGTTGGCACGGCTCGCGCAAATAGCGGACGCTACCTTCCAGAAGCATACCCGTTGGGCCAACCACCGGTGATGAAAACGCCTGTAACGCCAATGAATCGGTTTTGCGCACGGCATTCGCGTGGTGAACCTGTCCGCCCATGACCACTTGAACGCCGCGGCACAGACTGTCTTGCGCCAGCGCAACCCGGCAAGCATCCAGCAGATTCGCCGGACCATCCGCTCCCACCTGGTTTGCCGAGCGCATGGCGCCGGTCAGGACCAGCGGAGCATCGTGGCGCCACAAGTAATCGAAAAATGCCGCAGTCTCTTCGAGGGTATCCGTGCCTTGAGTAATGACCACCCCCGTCGCACCCTTCTCGACCTGAGCATTTGCCCAGTGGAGAACGCTCAATAAAAACTCGAAACTCAAAGAAGCACTCGGGTGCAGTCCCAGTGTTTCGACGGTGGTCCTCGCCAGATTCTTCAATTCCGGAACCGTGGACAGGAGGGTTTCGCCGCTGACTGTCGGGATAACGCCTGCACCGACATGGCTGGCTTGCATGCTCACGGTGCCGCCTAGCGCCGCGATGGCCAGTTTGGGCAGATCCATGTTTTACCTCGCTTGTAGATGACGAGAGCAGGCTGTACCCGTAGGTCCAGCCTGATGGCAGTGCTTCAGTCGGCTATCAGTAGTCCGATAAAGGGAATGATCAGCAGGGTACTGATGGCCATGGAGAGGACATTACCGATGTAAGGGTGCATGTCGCCCGGCACCCGCTTGGCAAGGGCGCAGGCCAATGGTGGGGCAATCAGTGCGCCTAGCAGTGCGCTTGACGCTATGACCTGCCAACTGCCGCCATAGGTCAGAATTGCCGCGGGTACAACCGACACCAGTGGAACGTAGGTGGGATACCAACCGAGTCGCATCCACTGTCGGCGCCACATCACCACGCCCAAGGCGGACGTCAGCGCCTGCGCACCGATCAGTTGCGGCAGCAAACCTGAGCCGTAAGCGGGGCTTATGGGATTCAAGGTGTAGGCCAGCAGTGCACCCAGCAACAGGCCGATACTGGCCAGCTCATTACCGAAGAACGGTGCTTCCGAAAAATCCGCCAATACTCGGCGCAGGCTCCAGATGATTCCGTGGTCGGTGGTCTTACTCTTGGCTGGTTCAACTTCGGGCGCGGGTGACTCCTTGGGCTGGGTGGTCGGGGCGGACTTCACCAGGTTTGGCACGTAACGGCACAGTAGAAATGCCAGGACGCTGGCAACCGCCATCCCAGAGACGTTGCCGATCACTACGGGTAAGCCCAGTGGATTGCAGATGTAGTTGACGATCAGCAAGCACAGGGGGGTGACGAGCACGGCGCCCATGATTGCGCCATTGATCGTCACCTTCCAGCCACCGCCAAACATCAGCACCATCGCTGCCGGTAATGAAACAAATGCTGCAAACGTGGGTTGCCAACTGCTGGCGGTGACCGTCCAGCCCCACAACAGATTGCTCAGCAACAGTCCAAGCAACGAACTGGTGATCAACCACGGCCATAATCCGCTGCCGTAGGAAATGGCAAAGCCTTGCCAGACTTTTCCCTTTCGATTTGCCCAGTAGGCCAGATAGGCTCCAGCCAGCAGCCCGATCGAAGCGAACTCGTGTTTGTAGAATGCAACCTCGCTGATGTCTCCCAGGACCCAGCGCAACCAGGCCCCCGGATCGGGGAGGTTCGACACCATGTGGTTGTAGTCGGGCCAATGGGCAGACCATGCTGAGCGGTGGGTGAATGAAAGCCAGGCGATCAGCAGTCCGGTGCCGATCACCAGCAAGATGATCGAGGTATCAAGCTTCCTGCCGGCAAGCGAATGCAGCCGATGGGTATCGGTAGTGGGTTCCATGGTTGGGTCTCCCGATCAGCGTGGGAGAGGAGGGTGTTGGATGTAACCGAGCATCTGATCATAGAGATCGGTGCGACGGTCACGATGCAGATCGTTCAGGTTGTTCCAGATTGGGGCACTGCGGGAGCTGGTCAGATCAATATCGGCAAACAGGATTTCCTGTTTGTCCGCTGAAGCCACTTTGCCAATCGGCCAGCCATTGGTGCCGGCAATCAACGAGCAGCCCAGGTAACGAGCTCCTCGCTCTTCGCCGATCCGGCTGGCGGCTGCAATAAACACATTGTTGACGTGAGCGGCCGTCATTGTCAGATACGAAGCCATGCATTTACCTGCGTCATCGAACAGCGGCGGAGGCGTCCACACCCAGTTGTTCAGGCTGCAAATGATGTCCGCGCCTTGTTGACCGAGGATTCGCGGCACCTCCGGGAACCAGATGTCCCAGCAGATCAACAACCCGATGCGGCCTATCGGCGTATCAAACACCGGGAAGCCCAGGTCCCCCGGCGTGAACCACAGCTTTTCCAGGTTCCATAAATGGGCTTTGCGGTACTTCCCGATAAAGCCGTCCGGTCCTAGCAGGACAGCGGTATTGAAGAGCCGCATGCCGTCTCGTTCAGTCAGCCCGGCAACCAGGTAAACCTTGTGTTTACTGGCGAACTCCATCCAGCTTTGGACGCACGGCCCGCCGGGAACCGCTTCGGAGTGGTCGAAAGCGTCCTGTCGGTTGGTGAAGAAATAGCCGGTACTGGAAAGCTCGGGCAGCACGATGAGATTTGCACCGCCGTTTACGGCCTCCAGCGCCAATTCCAGACAGCGGCACAGATTTCCTTCACGGTTTGCCAGGCCGACTTGTGGATCGAATTGCACGACTGCTACACGAACAGGACTTGTTGACTCGCTCATACGGATGACCTCGTTTTTATTGTTCTTCAACTTGTTTAATCGCGGTTTTATTAAGCGTCGAAGACTCAAGTGCGAGGAAGTCAGCCGTTTCCTTTTCGGTTGTAGTCCGTTTCCCAAGATTGGTGAAAGCGAGCCAATGCATGGCCTGCATTGGCTCTTTCGTGGGGGAATCGAGGTCAGGTTCTGAGTTTGTATTCGGGGTAATCTGCCATGGAGAAGCCGCCATTGAAGGTGGCCTCGGTTTTGTCACAGATATGAATGACTGCATCGACTGCGCCGCGGAAGCAAGGCTCAGTCCAGCCGGCATCGACTGAAAAAGACTCTCCAGAAAGGTAGAGGCCGGAGCTGGCGCCGTAATCCCTGTTGTACTTCATTAGGCTCACAGCGTCGTAGTAAGTGCCAGGCCTATATAGTTTTGCACAGCCCAAAGCGTTTTTGTCGGTCATCCAGCGATGCACGACAGCTTGTTCGATACCGATATAAGGTGAAATTTTTTCCTGGATGTTTGCAGAGTTCATGAGTATTCGATCAAGCTCTATTACGCATTTCTTGACCAGCTCCTTGTCCGTGAACAAGGCGAGTTTGATTGCATCGTCTTCCCATGTGTAGCTCAGGAGGATGCACTCATAACTATAATTTTTATTGTAGCGGTAGGTATAGATGTCATGAATGAAGCTGTCAGTAACAATGGCTTGCGGAATATTGGTGTTCTTTAATAAAAATGACTTTTTAAGAGGCGCGAAGACTTTGCAGCTGGTTTCCCAGTGAGCGGTTTTATAGGCATTTATCGTTTCGTAAGGAAGCATTTCATTGTCGAAATTTTTCAGTGTTATTCGGGTTTCGATCAGCCAGGAGGGTAGGGTCATGATAACGGAATCAAAATCGTCGTATTGTTCCTGAGCGTGCTCCGGGTTGCTGACGTTCCAGTTGTAATAGACACGGATCTTTTTATTATCCAGTTTTTCCAGTTTGGTGACGGAGGAGTCGGTGAGAAAGGCGTCGCTTCTCTCAAGGCAGTGGTCATAAAAGGATTTTTCGGTCACATCCGTTTTTATAAACAACAGACATTCATCCAGTGCGGCGAGGCCAATATATCGAGGTCTATCGAATTCCAGCCCCTTTGAGTCAAAAACGGCCTCGGTGTGCAGGTGAGGGGAGGTAATGGGATTGCCAGTCGAGTCCACCCGACCATGAACCAGTTGCAACTGACTGCTGAATCCAAAAATGGCTGTACGCAAGGGATATAGCGAGCACACATCGTAAAAGGCGCCCCAACTACCGTCACCAATTCCTATTGCATAAAAAATGGCAGATTCATCCGGCGTCATGCCCATCCCGCCGAAGTCACCGGGCGAGCCTTCATCCCAAGCGGTGATGACCGGCATGCTGACCAGGTCGCGAAACGAAACATTCTCGTATTTTTCGACGATGGCAGCCCAGATGGATTCCCATTTCTCGCTTGCGTAGACCTCCGAGATGTGAAGACTCATTCGGTCGGCAAAGGCTTTCCATTTGGCGTATACCTTTTGAAGTTCGTCTCCCGGAGGGGGAGTCAGGCCGTCTTCATTTTTCCAGATGAGCATGTGTGGAAGCGTTTCGCCTCCCACGCTGCCTTCTCGAAGATAAATACCGGTTGACGTTACCCACTGACTGCCAGGGTTTGCGAAGTCTGAAATAGCCAACTCGAATTCACTGGCATAGTAGGCCATCAGAGAACGGCCTTCTTTCGGTGCCTCGTCTGCTCTATTGAAAAAAGGCATTCGCATAGCGCCCATCTCAAAAGGTGTATGTCCTTCTGGCGAGTTACGGCTGCCCGGTACCGTCAGGTGTCTGCCGCCTATCCGTTTAGATTGTTCGATCAGTGTTACATGATGAAAGCCACAGCGATAAAGCTCTCTTGCTGCGGTGAGCCCGGTTACGCCTGCGCCAACAATACATATCTTATGGTTTGGATTGGTCGCTCGGGCGATGCCACTTTCTTGTTCTACCAATGTTCGATAGTCGAAGCATAAATCCGGTGGGTTTGGGAAGCGAGCACTCCATTTGTTTTTAGCAGTGCGCTTTGTCCGAGCGATATTCCTGGCAATTTGTGATGGGTAGTTGTAGCTGGATCCAATGGTCATTTTTTTCTTCCCTGATCGATGGCCGATCTCAAGTAGGGAAGTATGTTTGATTTTTGAATGATTGCATGCAAGAGCAAAACGACACTCTCTGACGCAGCGTATTCCTATTTTGTTGTGGGAAAATGATCTCGGCAGTTACGAGAGCCTGTAGGAGTAACGCTTGCCCGCAATTGTAACGACGCGGTGGATCAGGCAAATCGAGCCATCGTTCATCGCCAGCAAGCTGTGCTCCTAAAGGACGGGCGCGTTGCTATGCCGCTTGCTGAAACTGCTGCCGATACTGATTCGGCGACAACTCCGTATGCTGGCGGAACAGCCGCGCGAAGAAGCTTGCGTCGTCGTAGCCCACCTCATAACTGATGGTCTTGATACTCTTGCGGCTACCGGACAGCAAGCCCTTGGCGGTTTCGATGCGCAGGCGTTGCAGGTAATGCAGCGGCTTGTCGCCGGTGGCGGTCTGGAAGCGGCGCATGAAGTTGCGGATGCTCATGCCGTGCTCGCGGGCGACGTCTTCGAAGCGGAACTTGTCGGCGAAGTGATCTTCGAGCCAGTGCTGGATCTGCAGGATGATCACGTCCTGGTGCAGTTTCTGCCCGCCGAATCCGATGCGTCCCGGCGAGTAGCTGCGCTGCACTTCGTAGAGAATGTCGCGGGCCACGGCCTGGGCCACATTGGCGCCGCAGAAGCGCTCGATCAAGTAGATGTAGAGGTCGCAGGCCGAGGTGGTACCGCCGGCGCAAAACAGGTTGTCGGCGTCGGTCAGGTGTTTGTCCTGATTGAGCTGCACTTTCGGGAAGCGCTCGGCAAAGGCGTTGAAGAAGCGCCAGTAGGTGGTTGCTTCCTTGCCATCGAGCAAGCCGGCTTCGGCGAGCCAGAATACGCCGGTGGCCTCGCCACACAGCACCGCGCCACGCGCATGTTGCTGGCGCAGCCACGGCAAGACCTGTGGATAGCGTTGGCAGAGGGTTTCGAAATCGTCCCAGAACGCGGGGAGGATGATGACGTCGGCATTTTCCAGGCCGCCGTCCACCGGCATGATCACGTCGCTGAAGCTGTTCACCGGTTTGCCGTCGGGACTGACCAGCCGCGTTTCGAACGCCGGGGTCAGGCCGTGGCCCAGTTGCTTGCCGTAACGCAGGCTGGCCAAGTGGAAGAAATCCTTGGCTTGCATGAGGGTGGAAGCGAAAACCCGGTCGATAGCCAGGATGCTGACGCGCCGCAAGGGCGTGGAGGCTCGGTTAGACATAATTCAACTTTATTCTTATAGGGGAAAGTGGTCATCAGACGGCTGGATCGTCTTATTTTTTGTCTGATGTGTCCAGTGTCCTGTATCGCCAGCGAGGCTTAGTCTCTGAAGGTCAACTCCTTCCAGCAATAACGACAGGTGCCGCATGATCCCCAGAACCTTGTTCAGTCCCGAGCACGAACTGTTTCGCGACAGCGTGCGGACCTTCCTCGAAAAAGAGGCCGTGCCGTTCCATGGGCAATGGGAAAAACAAGGCTACATCGACCGCAAACTCTGGAACAAGGCGGGGGAGGCGGGGATGCTCTGTTCGCATCTGCCGGAAGAATATGGCGGGCTGGCGGCGGACTTTCTGTATAGCACGGTGGTGATCGAAGAGGTGGGACGCCTGGGCTTGACCGGCATCGGCTTTTCTCTTCATTCGGACATTGTTGCGCCTTACATCCTGCATTACGGCAGTGAGGCGCTGAAGCATAAATACTTGCCGAAACTGGTGTCCGGCGAAATGGTCACCGCCATTGCCATGACCGAACCGGGCGCCGGTTCCGACCTGCAAGGGGTCAAGACCACCGCGGTGCTGGACGGCGATGAGTATGTGATCAACGGTTCGAAAACCTTCATCACCAACGGTTTTCTGGCCGATCTGGTGATTGTCGTGGCCAAGACCGATCCGAAGGCCGGCGCGAAGGGCACCAGCCTGTTTCTGGTCGAGGCGGATACACCGGGCTTCGCCAAGGGCAAGCGCCTGGAAAAAGTCGGCATGAAGGCTCAGGACACCTCGGAACTGTTCTTCCAGGACGTCCGGGTGCCCAAGGAAAACCTGCTGGGGCAAGCGGGGATGGGGTTTGCCTACCTGATGCAGGAGTTGCCCCAGGAGCGGCTCACCGTTGCCATCGGCGGTTTGGCCTCGGCTGAGGCGGCGCTGCAGTGGACACTGGATTACACCCGTGAGCGCAAGGCGTTTGGCAAGGCGATCGCCGATTTCCAGAACACGCGTTTCAAGCTGGCGGAGATGGCGACCGAGATTCAGATCGGCCGGGTGTTTGTCGATCGCTGCCTGGAACTGCACCTGCAAGGCAAGCTTGATGTGCCGACGGCGGCGATGGCGAAGTATTGGGGCACCGACCTGCAATGCAAGGTGCTCGACGAGTGCGTGCAGTTGCATGGCGGGTACGGGTTCATGTGGGAGTACCCGATCGCCAGGGCCTGGGCGGATGCGCGGGTGCAGCGGATTTATGCCGGGACCAATGAGATCATGAAGGAGATTATTGCGCGGTCGCTTTGATCTTGAGGTGACTGTCAGGCCGCCTTCGCGAGCAAGCTCGCTCCCACAGGGGATCCGGGTTGATCACCATCTTGTGATCGACACAGAGTCCTTGTAGGAGCGAGCTTGCTCGCGAAGGTCGTCAACGATAACGCTGGAAGCCTGACACCCTGCAGCGCCCTCAGGTTTTTCGCGAGCAAGCTCGCTCCTACAGGTGGGGGTCAAGGAGCTGGATTCGGGTGATCCTTGTGAATCGCCTCGATCCCCGCCAGCACCTCATCGGAAAGTTTCAGCTCGAAGCTCGCGATATTGCTATCAAGCTGCTCCAGCGTCGTCGCGCCAATGATATTGCTGGTGACGAACGGTTGCTGCGTCACGAATGCCAGCGCCATTTGCGCCGGGTCCAGGCCGTGTTCACGGGCCAGTGCCACATACCGGCTGCACGCCGCCTCCGACTGCGGATTGAAATAGCGGCTGAAGCGGCTGTACAGGCTCAGGCGGCCTTTGGGCGGGCGGGCGCCACCTTCGTACTTGCCCGACAGGAAACCGAACGCCAGCGGCGAATAGGCGAGCAATCCGCACTGTTCGCGGATGGCAATTTCCGCCAGGCCGATCTCGAAGCTGCGGTTGAGCAGGTTGTAGGGGTTCTGGATCGACACCGCACGCGGCCAGCCGCGGGCTTCGGCCAGGGCGAGGAAACGCATGGTGCCCCACGGGGTTTCGTTGGACAGGCCGATGTGGCGGATCTTGCCGGCCTTGACCTGTTCGTCCAGGGCTTCGAGGGTGTCTTCCAGCGGCGTGAGGTTGGCTTCGGTCTGGTGCTTGTAACCCAGCTGGCCGAAGAAGTTGGTACTGCGCTCCGGCCAGTGCAGTTGATAGAGATCGATGTAGTCGGTCTGCAGGCGCTTGAGGCTGGCATCGACGGCTTCGGTGATGTGCTGGCGGTTGTGCCGCAGGTTTTTGTCGCGGATGTAGTCGATGGTATTGCCGGGGCCGGCGATCTTGCTGGCCAGGATCCAGTCGGCGCGATCGCCGCGGCTCTTGAAGTAATTGCCGATGTAGCGTTCGGTGGTGGCGTAGGTGTCGGCCTTGGGCGGCACCGGGTACATCTCGGCGGTGTCGATGAAATTGATCCCGGCGCCTTTGGCCCGTTCAATCTGGGCGAAGGCTTCAGCTTCGCTGTTTTGCTCGCCCCAGGTCATGGTTCCGAGGCAGATTGCACTCACGTTCAGATTGGTTCGGCCTAGCTGGCGATAGTCCATCGGGTGCTCCTTCGGCAAAACAATCATAAAAGCAGGTTGAATTATTTTTCGCAATCTGCATAATTGCGCACCTCTTTCTGCAGTGGAAGTGATGCGCCGCCGCCGAAGAATCTTGCCGTTGAACGGACGCGCCGACCCGAGCCCCCGAAAGCGTCTGTATCCGGCTGCCTTTGACTTGTCAAAGTACGCACTATTCAGTAAGATCCGCCGTCTAATTTACAGGGCGGCCCCTGAGGCTATAAAGAATGAAAACTTTTACTGCTAAACCGGAAACAGTACAGCACGACTGGTTTGTCGTCGACGCTGCAGGTCAGACCCTGGGTCGTCTGGCCACCGAAATCGCGAGCCGTCTGCGTGGCAAGCATAAAGCTGAGTACACTCCTCACGTTGACACCGGCGACTACATCGTCGTTATCAATGCCGAGCAGATTCGTGTAACTGGTGCTAAAACCACCGACAAGATCTACTACTCCCACTCCGGTTTCCCGGGCGGCATCAAGTCGATCAACTTCGAAAAGCTGATCGCTAAAGCCCCTGAGCGCGTGATCGAGACCGCGGTCAAAGGCATGCTGCCTAAGAACCCGCTGGGTCGCGACATGTATCGTAAGCTGAAAGTCTATGCGGGCGCTGTACACCCTCATACTGCTCAGCAGCCCCAAGAACTGAAGTTTTAACGGAATAGTTCATTATGTCGGCGACTCAAAATTACGGCACTGGCCGTCGCAAAACCGCAACCGCACGCGTTTTCCTGCGTCCGGGTACTGGTAACATCTCCATCAACAACCGCACCCTGGAAAATTTCTTCGGCCGCGAAACTGCCCGCATGGTAGTTCGTCAGCCGCTGGAACTGACTGAGACTGTCGAGAAATTCGACATCTACGTCACCGTGATCGGTGGTGGTGTAAGTGGTCAAGCTGGCGCAATCCGCCACGGTATCACTCGCGCACTGATGCAGTACGACGAAACCCTGCGTGGCGCTCTGCGCAAAGCTGGCTTCGTTACTCGCGATGCTCGTGAAGTTGAACGTAAGAAAGTTGGTCTGCGTAAAGCGCGTAAGCGTCCGCAGTACTCGAAGCGTTAATTCGCTTCCACGTTCAAAAAAGAACGCCCAGTTTCCTCACGGAGCTGGGCGTTTTTTTATGGGCGTGAATTCAGCAATAATTGCGCTGTGACAACTTGCCACACGCGCAGAGCCCCTATACTGCAAGGCTTGGCAGTGGAGCCCTTGGGTAATTACCTTGTCAGAATTGGGGCTTTTCATTACCATTCGGCAAAATTTTTATAAGTACATAGATTTACTTAGTAGATGCCTGATTTAACAGGCCACAAAGCTGATGGGAGAGGACTGAATGAGCAATGACGGCGTGAATGCAGGCCGGCGTCGCTTCTTGGTAGCAGCCACATCCGTGGTGGGTGCTGCAGGAGCGGTGGGGGCTGCGGTCCCGTTCGTGGGGTCATGGTTTCCCAGTGCCAAGGCGAAAGCCGCAGGTGCACCGGTGAAAGTGAATGTCAGCAAAATCGAACCAGGTCAGCAGATGATTGCTGAGTGGCGCGGTCAGCCGGTGTTCATTGTCCGCCGTACCGAGGAAATCCTGGGGAATCTGAAAAAGATCGAGGGCCAGCTAGCTGACCCGACCTCCAAGAACTCGACACAACCGACCTATGTCGACCCGGAAACGCGTTCGATCAAGCCAGAGGTTCTGCTGCTGATCGGTATTTGCACGCACCTGGGTTGCTCGCCGACTTTCCGTCCGGAAGTGGCACCTGCAGATTTGGGCAAGGACTGGGTAGGTGGTTATTTCTGCCCTTGTCACGGTTCCCACTACGATCTGGCTGGCCGCGTCTACAAGTCGCAACCTGCGCCTTTGAACCTGCCAGTTCCCCCGCATTCCTATGAGACCGACGACATCATTGTCATCGGCGTCGATACGGAGAAAGCGTGATGAGCAAGTTCATGGATTGGGTTGATGCGCGCTTTCCCGCGACCAAAATGTGGGAAGACCATCTCAGCAAGTACTACGCCCCGAAGAATTTCAACTTCTTCTATTTCTTTGGCTCCCTGGCGCTGCTCGTCCTGGTCAACCAGATCGTTACCGGTGTCTGGCTGACCATGAGCTACACCCCGTCGGCGGAAGAAGCCTTTGCCTCCGTCGAATACATCATGCGCGACGTCGAGTACGGCTCGATCCTGCGTCTGCTGCACGCGGTCGGCGCCTCGATGTTCTTCATCGTGGTTTATCTGCACATGTTCCGTGGCTTGCTTTACGGTTCGTATCAGAAGCCGCGCGAGCTGGTGTGGGTCTTCGGCATGCTGATCTACCTGGCGCTGATGGCTGAGGCCTTCATGGGTTACCTGCTGCCGTGGGGCCAAATGTCCTACTGGGGCGCGCAGGTGATCATCTCGCTGTTCGGTGCGATCCCGGTCATCGGTAACGACCTGACCCAGTGGATTCGTGGTGACTACCTGATTTCCGGTATTACCCTGAACCGCTTCTTCGCCTTGCACGTCGTGGCCCTGCCGATCGTGATTCTCGGTCTGGTGGTGCTGCACGTTCTGGCGCTGCACGAAGTCGGATCGAACAACCCGGACGGTGTGGACATCAAGAAACACAAGGACGAAAACGGCGTACCGCTGGACGGCATTGCCTTCCATCCGTACTACACCGTGAAAGATATCGTCGGCGTGGTGGTGTTCCTGTTCATCTTCTGCTCGATCGTGTTCTTCTTCCCGGAAATGGGCGGTTACTTCCTCGAGAAGCCGAACTTTGAAGTGGCGAACGCCTTCAAGACCCCCGAGCACATCGCTCCGGTCTGGTACTTCACACCGTTCTACGCGATTCTGCGGGCGGTTCCGGACAAGCTCCTGGGCGTGATCGCCATGGGTGCGGCCATTGCGGTGCTGTTCGTCCTGCCGTGGCTGGACCGCAGTCCGGTCAAGTCGATGCGCTACAAAGGCTGGCTGAGCAAAATCTGGCTGGTGGTGTTCTGCGTATCGTTCGTGATCCTCGGCATCCTGGGTGTTCTGGCTCCGACTCCAGGGCGCACGTTGCTGTCGCAGGTGTGTACCTTCCTGTACTTCGCCTACTTCATTCTGATGCCGTTCTACACCAGGCTCGAGAAGACCAAACCGGTTCCGGAAAGGGTGACTGGCTGATGAAAAAGCTATTGGCTGTACTGATTCTTGCTGTTATGCCCGCACTGTCCTTCGCCGCTGAGCACGGTGGCCCAGAGCTGGAAAAGGTCGACATCGACGTTTCCGACAAGGCTGCCTTGCAGGATGGCGCACGCACGTTCGCCAACTACTGCATGGGCTGCCACAGCGCCAAGTTCCAGCGTTACGAGCGTGTTGCCGATGACCTGGGCATCCCGCACGACCTGATGCTCTCGAACCTGGTGCTCACTGGCGCGAAGATCGGCGACCACATGAGCATCGGCATGCAGCCGGCTGACGCCAAGACCTGGTTCGGTGCTGCGCCACCCGACCTGACCCTGGTGGCTCGTGTCCGCGGTACCGACTGGCTCTACGGTTACCTGAGATCGTTCTACGAAGACCCGTCGCGTCCTTGGGGCGTGAACAACAAGGTGTTCCCGAACGTCGGGATGCCTAACGTTCTGGTCGGTCTGCAAGGTCGTCAGGTCGTCGGTTGCAAACAGGTCCAGGTCGTCGAAGACGGCAAGAAGCAATATGATCCGCTGACCGGTACGCCGCTGACTCATGAAGCGTGCGATCAGCTGACCATCGTGCCGAAAAGCGGTGCCCTGACCGAAGAGCAGTTCGATGAGAAGGTCAAGAATCTGGTAACCTTCCTCGCTTACTCGGCTAACCCGGTTAAGCTGCAACATCAGCGCATTGGTACATACGTGTTGCTGTACCTGGCGTTCTTCTTCGTATTCGCCTATTTGCTCAAGCGTGAGTACTGGAAAGACGTGCACTGATCAAGCTTCAAGCAATTGCTGTTAATCGCGCGCGCCCAAGGGCGTCTCTGAAGGTGTAACGAGCCTGGTGATCCAGGCGTTACGGGAGGCGCCCTCTGGGCGCGCTCGTTTTTCCGCTTCCGATAATTTCAACAAGCGAGGAGGACCGCCATGGGCGTGACCAATCGGTTGGCCTGTTACTCCGACCCCGCCGACCACTATTCCCACCGAGTGCGTATCGTACTTGCAGAGAAGGGTGTCAGCGCCGAGATCATTTACGTGGAAGCTGGTCGCCAGCCGCCTAAACTGATTGAAGTGAACCCTTACGGCAGTCTGCCCACCCTGGTCGATCGTGACCTGGCGTTGTGGGAGTCGACCGTGGTGATGGAATATCTGGATGAGCGTTACCCGCACCCGCCGTTATTGCCGGTGTATCCAGTGGCGCGTGCCAACAGCCGTCTGCTGATTCATCGCATTCAGCGTGACTGGTGTGGTCTGGTGGATCTGATCCTGGATTCCCGGTCCAAGGAAGCAGCCCGTGTCGTGGCTCGTAAAGAGCTGCGCGAAAGCCTGACCGGCGTGTCGCCGTTGTTCGCCGACAAGCCGTTTTTCCTCAGCGAGGAACAAAGTCTGGTGGACTGCTGCCTATTGCCAATACTTTGGCGATTGCCGATTCTGGGCATTGAACTGCCGCGGCCTGCCAAGCCGCTGCTTGATTACATGGAGCGCTCGTTTGCGCGTGAGGCATTCCAGGCGAGTCTGTCTGGTGTCGAACGCGATATGCGCTAAGGCTTAAGGAGCCGCTATGAACTCCAGTCGACCTTATCTGGTCCGCGCGCTCTACGAGTGGATTGTGGACAACGATTGCACCCCGCACATGCTGGTCAATTCCGAGTATCCGTCGGTGCAGGTGCCGCAGGGTTTTGCCAGTGATGGACAAATTGTCCTGAATGTATCGCCGGCGGCCGTGCGCCATCTGCACATGGATAACGAGGCTGTCAGCTTCGAAGGGCGCTTCGGTGGCGTGCCACACACGCTGTACGTGCCTATCGCATCGATCCTGGGCATTTATGCCCGGGAGAACGGTCAAGGCATGGTGTTCGATCTGGAATCGCCCATGGATGGCGAGGAGGAGATCGAGCCGGATGATGATATCCCGCCACCCGACAGTGAGCCGCCGCGTCCAAGCGGTCGACCGAGTTTGAAGGTGGTGAAGTAATAAAAAAGGCGATCCGAAAGGATCGCCTTTTTTATTACTGTAGGAGCCAGGCTTGCCGGCGAAGGCGATCTCAAGGGCGTCTTCGCCGGCAAGCCTGGCTCCTGCAGCAGGGGGTCAGTCGATGTATTCGAACAACTTCACAATCTTCTGCACCCCGGAAACGCCCTGCACCAGATTGGTCGCTTGAGCGGCCTCCTGTTTGGTCAGCAAGCCCAGCAGGTAAACGATGCCGTTTTCGGTCACGACCTTGATGCGCGAGCCGGGAATGGACGGGTCGGTGAGCATCTGGCTCTTGATCTTGGTCGTCAGCCAGGTGTCGTTCTGGCGCGCCAGCAGGGAAGAGGGTGCCAACACTTGCAATTCGTTATGCACTTTCTTTACGCGCTGAACCGCAGCGGCAACCTGCTCGGCCTTGGCCTTGAGGTCTGCGCGCGGCGTTTGACCCGCGAGCAACACAACACCGTTGAAGCTGGTGATGACGATGTGTGACTCGTTGTCCAGGGCAGGATCGGCCTTGGCGATATTCACGCCGGCCTTGGTTTCGATCAGGGAGTCGTCGATCTTGCTGCCGAAGGTGCGGGTGCCGCGGTCGTCATCGATCGGTGCTTCACGGCTGGCGTTAACCACCGAGGTGCAGCCGCTGATGCCGAGGCACAGGGTCAAGGCCAGTAGGCCTAGGCGATTAGGGGTCATTCTTCACTCCCGAACAGTTGGCTGTCGATCAAGTCGCAAAGGCAATGGATCGCCAGCAGGTGGACTTCCTGAATACGTGCGGTGACGTTGGCCGGTACGCGAATTTCGACGTCCTCGGGCAAAAGCAGGGACGCCATGCCGCCACCGTCACGACCCGTCAATGCTACGACAATCATTTCGCGATCATGTGCGGCCTGGATCGCTTGAATTATGTTCGCCGAGTTGCCGCTGGTGGAAATTGCCAGCAATACATCGCCCGGTTGGCCAAGGGCGCGGATCTGTTTAGAGAAAATTTCGTTGTAGCTATAGTCGTTGGCGATCGAGGTGATCGTCGAGCTGTCGGTGGTCAGCGCGATGGCTGGCAGGCTCGGGCGTTCACGTTCGAAGCGGTTGAGCAGCTCCGACGAGAAGTGCTGGGCATCGCCGGCGGAACCGCCGTTGCCGCAGGAGAGCATCTTGCCCTCGTTGAGCAGGGCGTTGACCATGACCTGGCTGGCTTGCTCGATGTGCGGTGCAAGTACTTCCATCGCCTGTTGCTTGGTGTCGATACTGGCCTGAAAAAGCTGGCGAATTCGCGATTGCATGTCCATCTGTGTGACCTTAATTAGCGCGGCTACTGGGCACATGAATGTGCAGCCCGCAAAGCAAAGAGCAAAAGTGTTGGGTAAAAGTGTCCGGTTCGCGGCACACGCGATCAGCTGTCGAAGGCATTCTGCAACCAATTCAACTGAGCGAGGTTGCTGTCGATGGCAACCACGTCGAAGCGGCAGGGGGAATTGGCCCAACGCGACTCGCGCTGAAGAAAATACTGCGCGGCGAAAATCAGTTTCTGCCGTTTGCGCCCATCGATGCTATCGAGTGCGCCACCCCATTGGGTGTTTTTTCTGTAGCGGACTTCAACGAATACTACTGTATCGCCATCAAGCATGACCAGATCAAGCTCGCCGCGTTTACACAACCAGTTCTGCGCCAGCAGGCGCAGACCCTGTTGCTGAAGGTGCTCGAGCGCGTGGCGCTCGGCATCTTTTCCGCTTTGCTGGCGTGACCTGTCAGGCATCAGCGTGGGGTGTCCGGAAGGCGTTGAACCTGGCCATTGACGAATTGGGCCCATGGCAACTGGCGCACCACGCGTTGGTTTTGCGTCATGCCCAGGCTGCCCGACTGACCTTCGATACGGCTGTCCGGCAAGGCCTTGAGTTGCCCCAGGCGTGGCGCCAGGCGATAAGCGTCGACGCCCATCGCATACAGGCGACCCAGGCTGCCACCGGCTTGCGGCCATTGAGCGGTCACCTGGCGGCGCAGTGGATCGTTGGCGTCCAGCAACCAGGGGGTTTCGCAGAAGCGCACGCCATTCATGTCGTTGTACTGGTTCTGGTCGCCGCTGGCGCTGAACACGTGGGAAGTGGCGTAGACCGGCACGTCACCCGCGTATTGGAAGTTCAGGGTCGGCTTGATCTGCTGGGCTTGCTGAGGCGTTGCCGCGAGGAAGATGAACTCGATGTCCTGGCGACGCGAAGGCTGGGCAGCGACCTGTCCGCCAACGGTGCTCTGCAGGCTCTTGGCGCGACCTTCGCTCTGGCGCAGCTGGAACATGTCGGCAATCTGCTGGGCCAGTTGCACGGGCTGATCCACACGCTCGGTGGCTACGATGCTGCCGCCATTGGCCTGCCAGTCCTGGCTGAAAGCCCTCATGACACGGTCGCCCCATTCGCCTTTCGGCACCATGATGGCGGCGCGATGCAGGCCATCGGCGCGGGCGCGACGTGATACTTCGCGGGCTTCGTCTTCGGCGGCCAGGCCGAACTGGAACAGCTGTGCCGGACCTTGTTCGCCTTCGCTGTAGTTCAGCGCCAGTGTGGTGATCGGCAATTGCGGACGGGCGCTGAGCTGCTTGACCAGCGGTTTCTCCAGCGGACCGACGACCAGTTGCACGCCATCGGCCTGGGCCTTGCTATAGAACTCGTCCAGGGACGTCAGGCGCGAGCTGTCATAGAACTCGATAGCGGGTGGTTGCTGGCCGGCCTGTTGCGCCTGGTAGTGAGCAGCCATGAACCCTTCGCGCAATGCCTTGCCCACCGCCGCCAGCGGGCCTTCCTGCGGCAGCAGCAGGGCGATCTTGCCCAGGGGCTGGCTGGCCAGTTCCTTGAGTTTGGTCAGCGGCGACGGCAGTTGAAGGGCGGCAGGGTGCTTGGGGTTCTGGGCGAGCCAGTTGTCGATCGCGGCTTGCTGCTGTTCGAGGGTGCCGGCGGTTTTCACGGCCTGGGCCAGGCGCATCCAGCCGCCGAGGTCTTCGGTGGCGGCCGGCTGCAATTGATCGATTGGCAGCGATGAGATCAGGGTCCAGATCGCTTCGTGGTTGCTGCTGGCAGCTTCACCTTCAAGCATCGGGGCGATAAAGATGCGTTGCCGTGCCGCGGCCACGGTCTGGCCATCGGCTTCAAGGGCGCGGGCATGAACGGTACTGGTACGGATTTGTTGCTCGACCGGCAGTTCGCCCAGGCGTTGCAGGCTCGGATGGCTCAGTGCCGTCAACGCCGCTTTCGGCTGGTTGCGAACCATGGCCAGTTCAGCCGCCAGGGTGCTGGCGAAAACCTGCGGGCCAGGCTTGAGTTGTGCGACGGGCACTTGTTGCAGGATTTGCGCGGACTGGCCGGCATTGCCCTGGCGATAAGCCAGGTCTGCCGCATTCAGGCGCAGCAATGCGGCTTTTTCCGAGTCCTTGCTTTGAGCGGCCTGTTGGAGCAGTTGCTCGATACTGGCATCAGGGGTCCGTGGAAGTTCGCCAAGGCTGGAGGAGGGCGAGCTGGCGCAAGCCGCCAGCAAGGCAGCGAGGCAGAGGGCAGTGAACAGCCGCAGGCAAGCGATCATGTAGTGTTCCTGATACTCGATCAAATAAGCGTGGAATTGTACCCAAGCACTGGCCGGGGCGCGATGTTACTGGCGTGAATCGATCAATTTAGCTCATGCAAATGTTGCAGTACGGTAAAAAAGGCAGAAAAACCGAGGATGGCTTGCGCCTGTCGTGAACGTCTCTACGCGCTACAATGGCGGTTTTTACCGATCATGAGGTGTGCGCTTTGACTGCTCCAGGTGCTTTGAATTCCGCTGCTGGCTCGCTTTATGTGGTGGCGACGCCCATCGGCAACCTGGACGACATCAGTGCGCGGGCACTGAAGATCCTGCGCGAGGTGGCCTTGATTGCCGCCGAAGACACCCGCCACTCGCAGCGGTTGATGCAGCACTTCGGCATTCCCACGCCGCTGGCGGCCTGCCATGAACACAACGAGCGGGATGAAGGTAGCCGCTTTATTACGCGCCTGCTGGCCGGTGACGATGTGGCGCTGATCTCCGATGCCGGGACGCCGCTGATTTCCGACCCGGGTTATCACCTGGTGCGTCAGGCCCGTGCCGCGGGGATCAATGTGGTGCCGGTGCCGGGTGCCTGTGCATTGATTGCGGCGTTGTCGGCCGCGGGCCTGCCGTCGGACCGTTTCATCTTCGAAGGCTTCCTCCCGGCCAAGACCGCGGGTCGCCGTGCGCGTCTGGAGCAGGTAAAGGAAGAGCCGCGCACGCTGATTTTCTATGAGGCCCCGCACCGCATCCTGGAATGCCTGCAAGACATGGAGCTGGTCTTCGGGCCGGAGCGTCCGGCGTTGCTGGCGCGCGAGCTGACCAAAACGTTTGAAACGCTCAAGGGCTTGCCGTTGGCCGAACTTCGCGAGTTCGTCGAGTCGGACAGCAATCAGCAGCGCGGCGAATGCGTGGTGCTGGTGGCGGGCTGGTCGGCGCCCGAAACCGAGGATGCCGTCAGCAGTGAAGCGATGCGTATCCTCAATCTGTTGCTCGAGGAAATGCCGCTCAAGCGTGCCGCCGCGTTGGCGGCGCAGATTACCGGCGAGCGCAAGAATGTGCTCTATCAGGTCGCGCTGGATAAGCAGAAGGGCGAGTAAAATCCGACGCGAAGGCAGGGCCAGAGGCGTTTAGCGCTTGTTCTTCGGCCGCTCTACCGTTAACCTTCGCGGCGGAGAGTCGATCGGACAGTCGCTGCCCTCTATGAAAATTAGGGGGGGGAGGAAAGTCCGGGCTCCATAGGGCGAAGTGCCAGGTAATGCCTGGGAGGCGTGAGCCTACGGAAAGTGCCACAGAAAATAACCGCCTAAGCGCTTCGGCGCCGGTAAGGGTGAAAAGGTGCGGTAAGAGCGCACCGCACGACTGGCAACAGTTCGTGGCTAGGTAAACCCCACTTGGAGCAAGACCAAATAGGGTCCCAAGGCGTGGCCCGCGCTGGGACCGGGTAGGTTGCTAAAGATGTCCAGTGATGGCCATCGTAGACGAATGACTGTTCAAGACAGAACCCGGCTTACAGATCGACTCTCCACCTTTTTTTCCAACCTCTGCTTTACTCATTGAGCAGGGTGCCATGATGGCCATTTCCCTCCTTTCAAAATGGTCAGCAGCAGCGCTTTGGTAATATCGAAAAAATCTTACTCTTAACAAACTACTTTAACTTTCGAGCCCAACCTTCTGTGTAGGCTCAAGTTATTGCATAGATTCACCTGCCAGATCCTCGTTACCCCTTCCTTTATGCTCCTAAATCCAAGTTCTGTAAGGGTTTTCCTTTGATGTGCGCCTTGACGCTGCGGCAGCCGCATTCCTATAGTGTGCGCAAGTGGCGGAAAGTGGCATGAAGTGGGTTTTTTGAGCTAAAAACGCTACAATTTGGAGAAACGCTGACGTGTTTCGCGGAGCTAATGCAATCAGTCTCGATGCAAAGGGCCGTCTCGCCATGCCGAGTCGGTACCGCGACGAGCTGGTTTCGCGCAGTTCCGGTCAGTTGATCGTCACGATCGATGCCGTTGATCCATGCCTGTGTGTTTATCCCCTCGATGAGTGGGAAATTATTGAAACCAAACTGCGTGCACTGCCTTCGCTTCGCGAAGAGAACCGCCGTCTGCAACGTTTGCTGATTGGTAATGCCGTCGACCTCGAGCTCGATGGCAGTGGTCGTTTTCTGGTTCCGCCGCGTCTTCGTGAATATGCCAAGTTGGATAAGCGCGCGATGCTGGTAGGCCAACTGAACAAGTTCCAATTGTGGGACGAGGATGCCTGGGATGCGGTTTCTGCCGCTGACCTGGCTGCTATTAAACAAGAACCGGGCGCCATGCCTGATGAACTGCGTGATTTGATCCTGTGACTATTGATAGCGGCTTTAACCACATCACCGTACTGCTTGACGAAGCCGTCGAGGCTCTTGCCGTACGACCTGATGGCTGCTATCTGGACGGTACGTTCGGGCGCGGCGGACACAGCCGGTTGATCCTCAGCCAGCTCGGCCCCGATGGTCGGGTGCTCGGGTTCGATAAAGATCCTCAAGCGATTGCCACCGGGCAAACGCTAGCGGCCGAAGACGGCCGCTTTGTCGTTGTACAGCGTAGCTTTGCCGAGCTCGGTTCGGAAGTCGCCGAACGCGGCCTGGCGGGCAAGGTCAGCGGCGTCCTGCTCGACCTGGGCGTGTCTTCGCCGCAGCTCGACGACCCTGAGCGCGGCTTCAGTTTCCTCAACGATGGCCCGCTGGACATGCGCATGGACCCGTCTCGCGGGATCAGCGCTGCCGAATTCGTCAACTCCGCGCCGGTGGAAGAAATTGCCCGGGTGTTCAAGGAGTATGGCGAAGAACGTTTTTCCGGTCGCATGGCCCGTGCCGTGGCCGAGCGTCGCGACATCAAGCCGTTCGAGCGCACTGCCGATCTGGCTGAAGTCCTGAAAGTCGCCAACCCTGCGTGGGAAAAGGGCAAGAACCCGGCGACCCGTGCGTTCCAGGGCCTGCGCATCCACGTCAACAACGAACTGGGCGATCTGGAGGCCGGCCTCGAAGCCGCCCTGGAATCCCTGGAAATCGGCGGTCGTCTGGTGGTGATCAGCTTCCATTCGCTGGAAGACCGCATCGTCAAACTGTTCATGCGCAAACTGGTGAAAGGCGAAGCCGACAACCTGCCGCGCAACCTGCCGGTCCGTCACGTCGCCTTCGAACCGAAAATCAAGGTCCATGGCAAAGCGCAGTCCGCCTCCGAGGCCGAACTCAAAGCCAACCCACGTTCCCGTAGCGCCATCATGCGTGTCGCGGAGAAATTGCGGTGAGCAGGCTTTTCGCCAAGCCACTTCCTGGCGGAAGCTTTTTCATGCTGCTGCTGTTTATCGGCGTGCTCGTGTCTGCCGTCGGCGTGTCCTACAGCGCCCACTGGAACCGTCAGCTACTGAACACGCTGTACAACGAGTTGAGCGTGCGCGACAAGGCCCAGGCGGAATGGGGCCGGCTGATTCTCGAACAGAGCACCTGGACGGCCCACAGCCGTATTGAAGTCCTGGCCACCGAGCAGCTGAAAATGCGCATTCCCGGTGCCGCTGAAGTGCAGATGGTGGCGCCATGATGAAACTCGAAGGCGCGCTTTTCCCCTGGCGTTTCCGCCTGGTGCTGGGCTTGCTCGGCATCATGGTCGCGGCCATTGCCTGGCGCATCATTGACCTGCAAGTGGTCGACCGTGCCTTCCTCAAAGGCCAGGGCGACGCGCGCAGTGTTCGACATATCCCTATTCCGGCTCACCGTGGCCTGATCACCGACCGTAATGGCGAGCCTTTGGCCGTGAGTACGCCGGTCACCACCCTATGGGCCAACGCCAAGGAAATGCAGCTGGCCAAAGAGAAGTGGCCAGCACTGGCCGCAGCGCTGGGTCAGGATCCCAAGGCCCTGGCCGAACGTCTCGAAGCCCAGGCCAATAAAGAATTCATTTACCTGGTACGCGGGCTCACCCCCGAGCAAGGCCAGTCCGTGCTCGATCTGAAAGTGCCGGGCGTGTATGGCATTGAAGAATTCCGGCGTTTCTACCCGGCCGGTGAAGTCACCGCGCACATGGTCGGATTTACCGACATCGACGACCACGGTCGAGAAGGGGTCGAGCTGGCCTACGACGAATGGCTGGCCGGGGTGCCGGGCAAGCGACAGGTCATCAAGGACCGGCGCGGTCGACTTATCAAGGATGTCCAGGTCACCAAAAACGCCAAGGCCGGAAAGCCCTTGGCGTTGTCCATTGACCTGCGCCTGCAATACCTGGCCAACCGCGAACTGCGCAACGCGATCATCGAGAATGGCGCCAAGGCTGGCAGCCTGGTGATCATGGACGTGAAGACTGGCGAGATCCTCGCCATGGTCAACCAGCCGACCTACAACCCGAACAACCGGCGCAACCTGCAACCGGCGATGATGCGTAACCGCGCGATGATCGATGTGTTCGAGCCGGGCTCGACCATGAAAGCGATCTCCATGAGCGCCGCCATCGAAACCGGTCGCTGGAAACCCAGCGATACCGTCGAGGTGTACCCGGGCACGCTGCAGCTGGGCAAGTACACCATTCGTGACGTTTCCAAATCCGAAGGCCCGGTCCTCGACCTGACCGGGATTCTGATCAACTCCAGTAACGTGGGCATGAGCAAGATCGCGTTCGACATCGGCGGCGAAACCATTTTCCGTCTGGCACAGAAAGTCGGTCTCGGCCAGGACACCGGTCTGGGTTTCCCGGGCGAGCGCGTCGGCAACCTGCCGAACTACCGCGAATGGCGCAAGGCTGAAACCGCCACGTTGTCCTACGGATACGGCATTTCCGTGACCGCGATCCAGCTGGTCCACGCTTTTTCCGCCCTGGCCAACAACGGTCGCCTCGCGCCGCTGACGCTGATCAAGACCGACAAGCCGCCGCAATCGAGCCAGGTGCTGCCGGAAACGGTCGCGAAAACCATGCAGACCATGCTGCAGCAAGTGATCGAAGCCCCACGCGGTGTGTTCCGGGCGCAGGTCCCGGCGTATCACGTTGGCGGCAAGTCGGGTACCGCGCGTAAAACGTCGGTCGGCACCAAAGGCTATGCCGTGAACTCCTACCGCTCGCTGTTTGCCGGCTTCGGTCCGATGAACGATCCGCGCTACGCGATCGTCGTGGTGATCGATGAACCGACCAAGGCCGGTTACTACGGTGGCCTGGTATCGGCGCCAGTGTTCAGCAAAGTGATGTCCGGGACCCTGCGCCTGATGAACATCACCCCGGACAATCTGCCACCTGTTCAACAAGCGAACGCAACACCGGTCGTTCCGCTGAAAGCCAATGGAGGGCGCGGCTGATGTCTCTGAGCCTGAATAAGATTTTTGCCCACGCCGGTCGCGATCTGCTGATCCGCGAACTGACCCTGGACAGCCGCAATGTACGGGCGGGCGATCTGTTTCTCGCCGTTCCTGGCGGCAAGTTCGACGGTCGCGCGCACATTGCCGATGCCTTGCAGCGCGGTGCCGCGGCCGTGGCTTACGAGGTCGAAGGCGCCACAGTGCTGCCGATCACCGACGTGCCGCTGATTCCGGTCAAGGGCCTGGCGGCGCAGTTGTCGGACATCGCGGGGCGTTTTTACGGTGATCCGAGCCGCCATCTGAATCTGATCGGGGTTACCGGCACCAACGGTAAAACCAGCGTCACGCAGCTGGTCGCGCAAGCGCTGGATCTGCTCGGTCAGCATTGTGGCATCGTCGGCACTCTTGGCACCGGTTTCCATGGCGCGCTGCAAAGCGGCCTGCACACCACGCCGAACCCGATCGCCGTGCAAGCGACCCTGGCCGACCTGAAAAAGGCCGGTGCCAAAGCCGTGGCGATGGAAGTCTCTTCCCACGGTCTGGATCAGGGCCGCGTGACGGCCTTGGCGTTCGATGTGGCGGTGATGACCAACCTGTCCCGCGATCATCTGGATTACCACGGCACCATGCAGGCCTACGGCGAAGCCAAGGCCAAGCTGTTTGCCTGGAACGATCTGAAATGCCGCGTGATCAACCTGGACGACGATTTCGGCCGGGGACTGGCCACCGAAAAACGCGAGTCGCGCCTGATCACCTACAGCTTGCAAGATTCCAGCGCCTATCTATATTGCCGTGAAGCGCAGTTCGACGACGAAGGCGTACGTGCCACCCTGGTTACCCCGCAGGGCGAACACCTCCTGCGCAGCACTTTGCTCGGCCGCTTCAACCTGAGCAACGTGCTCGCCGCCATTGGC
Organism: Pseudomonas sp. MPC6; assembly: GCF_006094435.1. Classification (NCBI taxonomy): domain Bacteria; kingdom Pseudomonadati; phylum Pseudomonadota; class Gammaproteobacteria; order Pseudomonadales; family Pseudomonadaceae; genus Pseudomonas; species Pseudomonas sp. MPC6. The sequence goes on from NZ_CP034783.1 coordinate 1,125,981, forward strand.
GCCTTGCTCGGCCTGGACTACGCCCTGGACGAAATTCTCAAGGTGCTGCCGAAACTCGAAGGCCCGGCCGGTCGCATGCAGCGGCTTGGCGGGGGTTCCCAGCCGTTGGTGGTGGTCGATTACGCCCACACGCCGGACGCGCTGGAAAAAGTCTTGATGGCCCTGCGTCCGCACGCCAAAGGTCGTTTGCTGTGCCTGTTCGGTTGCGGCGGTGATCGCGATCGCGGCAAGCGTCCGCTGATGGCCGAAGTGGTCGAGCGCCTGGCTGACGGTGTGCTGGTGACCGATGACAACCCGCGTACCGAAGACCCGGCAGTGATTTTCGCTGACATCCGCGCCGGCTTCACGGCTGTGGATAACGTCACGTTCGTCGCTGGCCGTGGGCAGGCGATCGCCCAGCTGATTGCCGGCGCTTCGGCCGAAGACGTGATTGTCCTGGCCGGAAAAGGGCATGAGGACTATCAGGAAATCAACGGCGAGCGTCACCCATTCTCCGATCTGGTCGAGGCCGATCATGCCTTGACCGCGTGGGAGGTGGCCCATGCTTAAAGCGTTGAAACTGAGCGAACTGACCGGCGCGCTGAACGGCCGACTGCTCGTGGCCGATGCCACGTTCGATGGCGTCAGCATCGACAGCCGCGCCATCAAGCCCGGCCAACTGTTTATCGCCCTGACCGGTCCGCGCTTCGACGGCCATGACTATTTGAACGAGGTGGCCAGCCTGGGCGCCGCCGGTGCATTGGTCGAGCGTGAAGTCGCCGACAGCGCACTGCCGCAATTGCTGGTCAAGGATGCCCGCCAGGCGCTTGGGCAACTGGGCGCGATGAATCGTGTCGCGTTCACCCATCCCGTGGCCGCCATCACCGGTTCCAGCGGCAAGACCACGGTCAAGGAAATGCTCGCCGGCATCCTGCGCACGCGCGGTTCGGTACTGGCGACCCGTGGCAACCTGAACAATGACCTCGGCGTGCCGCTGACCCTGCTCGAACTTGCGCCGGAACACACCGCGGCAGTGATCGAGCTGGGCGCTTCACGGCTCGGCGAAATTGCCTACACCGTCGCCATGACCAAGCCGCATGTGGCCGTGCTCAACAACGCAGGCACGGCCCACGTCGGCGAGTTCGGCGGGCCGGAAAAAATCGTCGAGGCCAAGGGCGAGATCATCGATGGGCTGGAAGCCGATGGTGTCGCCGTGCTCAATCTCGACGACAAGGCGTTCGCCATCTGGAACGCCCGCGCTGCCGGTCGCCAAGTGCTGACGTTCGCCCTGAGCAATGTCAGCGCCGACTTCCATGCCAGCGATCTGGACCGCGACGCTCGCGGGTGCCCGGCCTTCATTCTGCACAGTCCCGAAGGCGAGGCGCGGGTTCAGCTGAACCTGCTTGGTACCCATAACGTCGCCAATGCCCTGGCCGCCGCAGCGGCAGCCCATGCGCTGGGTGTATCGCTGTCCGGCATCGTCACCGGCCTTGGCGCGGTGCAACCGGTCAAGGGCCGCACTGTTGCGCAACTGGCCAGCAATGGCATGCGCGTGATCGACGACACGTATAACGCGAACCCCACCTCCATGTGTGCCGCCGTTGATATACTGGCCGGCTTTTCCGGTCGCACTGTCCTGGTGCTCGGGGATATCGGCGAGTTGGGCGAGTGGGCGGAGCAGGGGCACCGCGATGTGGGCGAGTACGCCCGCGGCAAGGTATCCGCGCTGTATGCCGTAGGGCCAATGATGGCTCACGCCGTGAACGCTTTTGGTGAACAGGCCTGGCACTTCAGCACACAGGCTGAACTGATCAAGGCCCTCGACGCCGAGCAAGATACAAACACCACCATTTTGATCAAAGGCTCGCGCAGCGCGGCGATGGAAAACATCGTCGCCGCTTTGTGCGGGACGCGTCTGGAGAAACATTAATGCTGCTGCTGCTAGCGGAGTATCTGCAACAGTTCTACAAAGGCTTCGCGGTCTTCCAGTACCTGACCCTGCGCGGGATCCTCGGTGTGCTGACCGCGCTGGTTTTGTCGCTGTGCTATGGCCCGTGGATGATCCGTACTTTGCAGAACCGTCAGATCGGTCAATCCGTTCGCAACGACGGTCCACAATCGCACCTGTCCAAATCCGGCACCCCGACCATGGGCGGCGCGCTGATTCTTTCGTCCATCGGCGTCAGCACCTTGCTCTGGGCTGACCTGAGCAACCGTTATGTCTGGACCGTGCTGCTGGTGACCTTGCTGTTCGGCGCCATCGGCTGGGTCGACGACTACCGCAAGGTGATCGAGAAGAACTCCCGTGGTCTGCCGAGTCGCTGGAAATACTTCTGGCAATCGGTGTTCGGCCTGGGAGCGGCGATCTTCCTGTTCATGACCGCCACAACGCCGGTGGAAACCACCCTGATCCTGCCGATGCTCAAGGACCACAGCATTGCGCTGGGCGCAGGCTTCATCGTGCTGACCTATTTCGTGATTGTCGGGTCGAGCAACGCGGTCAACCTGACCGACGGCCTCGACGGCCTGGCGATCATGCCGACCGTGATGGTTGGCGGCGGCCTGGGGATCTTCTGCTACCTCTCGGGTAACGTGAAGTTCGCTGAATACCTGCTGATTCCTTATGTACCGGGTGCCGGCGAGTTGATCGTATTCTGCGGCGCGCTGATCGGCGCGGGCCTGGGTTTCCTCTGGTTCAACACCTATCCGGCCCAGGTGTTCATGGGCGACGTTGGCGCGCTGGCGCTGGGCGCGGCCCTGGGCACTATCGCGGTGATCGTCCGTCAGGAAATCGTCCTGTTCATCATGGGCGGCGTGTTCGTGATGGAGACCCTGTCGGTCGTCATCCAGGTTGCATCCTTCAAGCTGACCGGTCGCCGTGTGTTTCGCATGGCACCGATTCACCACCACTTTGAACTCAAGGGCTGGCCCGAGCCGCGTGTGATCGTCCGATTCTGGATCATCACCGTGATTCTGGTACTGGTCGGCCTTGCCACCCTGAAGCTGAGGTAGAACGAGTGTCTCTGATCGCTTCTGACCACTTCCGCATCGTTGTCGGCCTCGGCAAGAGCGGCATGTCCCTGGTTCGCTTCCTGGCGAACCGGGGCGTGTCGTTTGCCGTGGCCGATACGCGGGAAACTCCACCGGAACTGGCCACGCTCAAGCGTGACTATCCGCACGTGGAAGTGCGTTGTGGCGAGCTGGACGTCGAGTTCCTGTGCCGTGCCGACGAGCTCTACGTGAGCCCCGGCCTGGCGCTGGCGACCCCGGCCCTGCAGGCTGCCGCCGCCCGTGGCGTGAAATTGTCCGGCGACATCGAGCTGTTCGCGCGTAACGCGAAAGCGCCGATTGTCGCCATCAGCGGTTCCAACGCGAAAAGCACCGTCACTACCCTGGTCGGCGAGATGGCGGCTGCGGCAGGCAAGCGTGTCGCTGTCGGGGGCAACCTCGGCACGCCAGCGCTGGACCTGCTCAGCGACGATGTCGAGCTGTACGTGATGGAACTGTCGAGTTTCCAGCTTGAGACCACCGATAACCTCGGCGCTGAAGTGGCGACTGTGCTCAATGTCAGCGAAGACCACATGGACCGCTACAGCGGACTGCCGGCCTATCACCTGGCCAAGCACCGGATTTTTCGGGGCGCCAGGCAGTTCGTGGTCAACCGCCAGGATGCTCTGAGCCGTCCGTTGATGGGCGAGGGCCAGCCGTGCTGGACCTTCGGCTTGGGCAAGCCCGATTTCAAGGCGTTCGGTATCCGTGAAGAAGATGGCGAGAAGTACCTGGCCTTCGAATTCCAGAACCTGATGCCGGTGCGCGAACTGAAAATCCGCGGCGCGCATAACCAGTCCAACGCCCTGGCCGCATTGGCGCTGGGCCATGCCGTGGGCCTGCCGTTCGACGCCATGCTCGCAAGCCTGCGCACCTTCGCCGGTCTCGAACATCGCTGCCAGTGGGTCCGCGACCTGGATGGCGTGAGCTACTACAACGATTCCAAGGCCACCAACGTCGGCGCCGCACTGGCCGCCATCGAAGGCCTGGGCGCGGACATCGACGGCAAACTCGTGCTGATCGCCGGTGGCGACGGCAAGGGTGCCGAATTCAAGGACCTGCGCGATCCGGTCGCGGCCAACTGCCGTGCCGTCATTCTGCTGGGCCGTGACGCCGACAGGATCGGTGAGGCCGTTGGCGATGCCGTGCCGCTGATTCGCGTCGGTTCGCTGGTCGAAGCCGTGGCGCAATGCCGCGCCATCGCGGAACAGGGCGACGCGGTGCTGCTGTCGCCGGCCTGCGCCAGTTTCGACATGTTCAAGAATTACGAAGACCGTGGTCACCAGTTCGTCCGCGCCGTGGAGGAACTGGCATGAGCCTGAGAAACATCATCAAGCCGTATCCATCGCCGATCATCACCGGGCGCGGTATCGACCTCGACTTCCCGATGCTCGCCGGTTGCCTGGCGCTGCTCGGCCTGGGGCTGGTCATGATCACTTCCGCGTCGTCGGAAGTGGCCGCAGTACAGTCGGGCAATACCCTGTACCACATGATCCGCCACCTGATTTACCTGGTCCTCGGCCTGGGGGCGTGCATCGTCACCATGATGATTCCGATTGCCACCTGGCAACGCCTCGGCTGGCTGATGCTGCTTGGTGCCTTCGGTTTGCTGATAATGGTGATCATCCCGGGGATCGGCCGTGAGGTGAACGGCTCGATGCGCTGGATCGGTTTCAGTTTCTTCAACGTGCAGCCATCGGAAATCGCCAAGGTATTTGTCGTCATTTACCTCGCCGGTTACCTCGTGCGTCGCCAGAAAGAAGTGCGTGAAAGCTGGATGGGGTTCTTCAAGCCCTTCATCGTGCTGTTGCCGATGGCCGGCCTGCTGCTGATGGAGCCGGACTTCGGTGCCACCGTGGTCATGATGGGCGCGGCGGCCGCGATGCTGTTCCTCGGCGGGGTCGGGCTGTTCCGCTTCACCTTGATGGTGGCGCTGGCAGTCGGGGCGGTGACCGTCCTGGTGCAGGCGCAACCCTACCGGATGGCTCGTCTGATTACCTTCACCGACCCCTGGGCCGACCAGTTCGGTTCCGGCTACCAACTGACCCAGGCGCTGATCGCCTTCGGTCGTGGCGAGTGGCTGGGCGTTGGCCTGGGCAACAGCGTGCAGAAGCAGTTCTACCTGCCGGAAGCTCACACTGACTTCGTGTTCTCGGTACTGGCCGAAGAGCTCGGCATGGTGGGTTCCCTGTGCACCGTCGGCCTGTTCGTGTTCGTGTGTGTGCGCGGCATGTACATCGGCTTGTGGGCTGAAAAAGCCAAGCAGTATTTCGCGGCGTATGTGGCCTACGGCCTGTCGTTCCTGTGGATCGGTCAGTTCCTGATCAACATCGGGGTGAATGTCGGCCTGTTGCCGACCAAAGGCCTGACCCTGCCGTTCCTCAGTTATGGCGGCAGTTCGCTGGTGATCTGCTGTGCCTGTCTCGGCTTGTTGCTGCGTATCGAGTGGGAGAGTCGAACCCACCTGGGCAGTGAAGAGATGGAGTTCCAGGAGAGCGACTTCGCCGAGGAGCCGCCCCATGGCCGCTAACGTCTTGATCATGGCGGGCGGCACCGGTGGCCACGTGTTCCCGGCGCTGGCCTGTGCCCGCGAATTCCAGGCCCGGGGCTACACCGTGCATTGGCTGGGGACCCCGCGCGGCATCGAGAATGAACTGGTGCCGATGGCCGGTATCGAACTGCACCGGATCAACGCCAGTGGCGTGCGCGGCAAGGGCAAGTTGTCCCTGCTCAAGGCCCCGTTCATGGTGCTCAAGTCCATTTGGCAGGCACGGGCGATCATTCGCCAGCTGCAGCCGGTGTGTGTGGTCGGCTTTGGTGGTTTTGTGACCGGTCCTGGCGGTGTCGCGGCCAAACTGGCGGGCGTGCCGGTGATCGTTCACGAGCAGAACGCCGTGGCCGGTACCGCCAATCGGTTGCTGGTGCCGTTGGCCGCCCGGGTCTGTGAAGCGTTCCCCGACACCTTTACCCTGTCGGGCAGCCGTAGGACCACCGGTAACCCGGTGCGCACCGAGCTGTTCCTCGACACACCGCGACCCGCCCTGGCGGGGCGCAAGGCGCGTTTGCTGATCCTGGGCGGAAGCCTGGGCGCAGAACCGTTGAACAAGTTGCTGCCTGAAGCCCTGTCGCAAGTCGTCCCCGACCTGCGTCCGGAAGTGTTTCATCAGGCCGGCAAAAACCACGATGAAGTGACTGCAGAGCGCTATCGCGCGGCTGGCGTCGAGGCGCAAGTAGAGCCTTTCATCAAAGACATGGCCCAAGCCTATGGCTGGGCCGACCTGGTGGTGTGCCGCGCAGGCGCGCTGACCATCAGTGAACTGGCTGCCGCCGGTCTGCCCTCGATGCTGGTGCCATTGCCCCATGCAATCGACGATCACCAGACCCGCAACGCCGATTATTTGGCCCGTGAAGGCGCTGCCTTCCTGATGCCGCAAAGAACGACTGGCGCAGCGGATCTTGCCGCACGCCTGACAGAGGTCCTGATGCAACCACAACGACTCGCCGACATGGCCACCGCCGCCCGCCGCCTGGCCAAACCCGATGCCACCCGTAACGTGGTCGATACCTGCCTGGAGGTGGCCCATGGTTGAGAATCAGAAAGCCATGCCGCATCCGGAAATGCGCCGCATCCGTCGCATCCACTTCGTCGGTATCGGCGGCGTGGGCATGTGCGGCATCGCCGAAGTGCTGCTGAACCTGGGCTATCAAGTGTCCGGTTCGGACCTTAAGGCTTCGCCGGTCACCGAGCGTCTCGAGTCCTTTGGCGCCCAGATCTTTATCGGCCACCGTGCCGAGAACGCCGCGACCGCCGATGTACTGGTCACCTCCAGTGCCGTGAACACGTCCAACCCGGAAGTCGCCACCGCCCTGGAACGCCGGATTCCGGTGGTGCCGCGGGCAGAAATGCTCGCCGAGCTGATGCGTTATCGCCACGGCATCGCCGTCGCTGGTACCCACGGCAAAACCACCACCACCAGCCTGATCGCTTCGGTGTTCGCCGCCGGTGGCCTGGACCCGACATTCGTGATCGGTGGCCGTCTGAATGCAGCGGGCACCAATGCCCAGCTCGGTTCCAGTCGTTACCTGATTGCCGAAGCCGATGAAAGCGACGCCAGTTTCCTGCACTTGCAGCCGCTGGTGGCCGTGGTCACCAACATCGACGCCGATCACATGGCGACCTACGACGGTGACTTCAACAAGCTGAAGAAAACCTTCGTCGAGTTCCTGCACAACCTGCCGTTCTACGGTCTGGCGGTGGTGTGCCTGGACGATCCGGTGGTGCGCGAAATCCTGCCATTGGTCAAGCGCCCGACCGTCACGTACGGCTTCGACGACGACGCCGACGTGCGCGCGATCAATGTACGCCAGCAAGGCATGCAGACCTTCTTCACCGTGCTGCGCCCTGACCGTGAACCGCTGGATGTCTCGGTGAACATGCCGGGCAACCACAACGTGCTCAACTCGCTGGCGACCATCTGCATCGCCACTGACGAGGGCGTCAGCGATGAAGCCATCGTCCAGGGCCTGTCCGGGTTCCAGGGTGTCGGCCGACGCTTCCAGGTCTACGGCGAACTGCCGGTAGAAGGCGGCAGCGTGATGCTGGTCGACGACTACGGTCACCACCCGACCGAAGTGGCAGCGGTCATTAAAGCCGTGCGCGGTGGCTGGCCGGAGCGCCGCCTGGTGATGGTTTACCAGCCGCACCGCTACAGCCGTACCCGCGACCTGTACGACGATTTCGTCAATGTATTGGCCGATGCCAACGTGCTGCTGCTGATGGAAGTCTACCCGGCCGGTGAAGAGCCGATTCCGGGCGCAGACAGCCGCAAGCTGTGCAACAGCATCCGCCAGCGCGGCCAGCTCGACCCGATCTACATCGAGCGCGGGGTCGACCTCGCGCCGATCGTCAAGCCACTGCTGCGTGCCGGCGACATCCTGCTGTGCCAGGGCGCCGGTGACATCGGTGGTCTCGCACCGAAGCTGTTGAAGAGTCCGTTGTTCGCTGGCGCCGTTGCTGCGCCGAGCGTGGGGAAGTTGAAATGACTGCTGCTTACGCCAACCTTGTCTCCACTATTGCACCGAAAGACTTCGGCCGCGTCGCCGTGCTCTTCGGCGGCAAGAGTGCCGAGCGTGAGGTCTCCCTGAAGTCGGGTAACGCCGTGCTCGACGCGCTGCTGAGCGCCGGTGTGGATGCGTTCGGTCTCGACGTCGGCGATGACCTGTTGCAGCGTCTGCTCAACGAAAAAATCGACCGCGCCTTCATCATCCTCCACGGCCGTGGCGGTGAAGACGGCAGCATGCAGGGCCTGCTGGAATGCCTGGGCATTCCATACACCGGCAGCGGCATCCTGGCCTCGGCACTGGCGATGGACAAGCTGCGCACCAAACAGGTCTGGCACAGCCTCGGCATTCCGACGCCACGCCATGCGGTGCTGAGCTGCGAAGCCGATTGTATTTCGGCGGCGACGGAACTGGGCTTCCCTTTGATCGTCAAACCGGCCCATGAAGGTTCAAGTATCGGGATGGCCAAAGTGACCTCCGCGTCTGAATTGATCGACGCGTGGAAAGCGGCCAGTACCTACGATTCGCAAGTGTTGGTCGAGCAATGGATTCAAGGTCCGGAGTTCACCATCGCCACCCTGCGTGACCAGGTGTTGCCACCGATTGCCCTGGGCACGACGCACAGCTTCTACGACTACGACGCCAAGTACGTGGCATCCGATACCCAGTACCGGATCCCCTGTGGCCTGGACAGCAGCAAAGAACAAGAACTCATGGACCTCACGGCCAAAGCCTGTGAGGCGCTGGGTATCGCCGGTTGGGGCAGGGCGGACGTGATGCAGGACGCCGACGGGCAGTTCTGGTTCCTGGAAGTCAACACCGCGCCGGGCATGACCGATCACAGTCTGGTGCCGATGGCGGCCCGTGCCGCCGGCCTGGATTTCCAGCAACTGGTATTGGCGATCCTGGCGGCCAGTGTTGCCGGTAACGCTGCCAGCCACGTAGCCAATAACAAAGAGCCGCGAGGTTAAGACCATGCAAGGCGCCCAGCTGAGACATCAGCCCCCCGCACCGACCGGCCGCAAGCCGGTGCCGCGGGGTGCCAGCCGAATGGTGGCCAAAGAGCCGATGTCTGCGCGCCTGCCGAAAGCCAATTTTGCTTTTGTCAAAAGCCTGTTCTGGCCGGTGCTGCTGGTAGTGCTGGGTTTCGGCACCTACGAAGGCACGCAGCGCTTGTTGCCGTATGCCGATCGGCCGATCAGCAAAATCGCCGTGCAGGGCGACTTGAGTTACATCAGCCAGCAAGCGGTGCAGCAGCGGATAGCGCCATTCGTGGCGGCGAGCTTCTTCACCATCGACCTGGCGGGCATGCGCACCGAGCTGGAACAGATGCCATGGATTGCCCACGCGGAAGTGCGCAGGGTGTGGCCGGATCAAGTGGTGATCCGCCTGGAAGAACAACTGCCGGTGGCCCGTTGGGGTGATGAATCGCTGTTGAACAACCAGGGTCAGGCGTTCACCCCGCGTGAACTGGCGAACTACGAACACTTGCCACAGTTGTTCGGTCCACAACGGGCTCAACAGAAAGTGATGCAGCAATACCAGGTGCTGAGCCAGATGCTCAGGCCATTGGGCTTCTCGATTGCACGGCTGGAGTTGCGTGATCGAGGCAGCTGGTTCCTGACCACCGGCGCCGGCAGCGCGGGTCCGGGGATTGAACTGCTGCTGGGACGCGGCAACCAGGTGGAAAAGATGCGCCGCTTCATTGCCATCTATGACAAGACGCTCAAAGAACAGATTACGAACATTGCGCGCATCGATCTGCGCTACGCCAACGGCCTCGCTGTTGGCTGGCGGGAACCTGTAGCGCCCACGACGGCCCAACCCGCTGTCGCGAAGAATTAAGAAGAGGCAGGACCAATGGCAAACGTGCAAAGCGGCAAAATGATCGTCGGTCTCGATATCGGCACCTCCAAGGTGGTGGCGCTGGTCGGCGAGGTCTCGGACGACGGCACGCTGGAAATTGTCGGGATCGGTACTCATCCGTCCCGTGGCCTGAAGAAAGGCGTGGTGGTGAACATCGAGTCCACCGTGCAGTCGATCCAGCGCGCGATCGAAGAAGCGCAGTTGATGGCCGGTTGCCGGATCCACTCGGCGTTCGTTGGTGTGGCGGGCAATCACATCCGCAGCTTGAACTCCCACGGCATCGTCGCTATTCGCGATCGCGAAGTCAGCGCCGCCGACCTTGAACGTGTGCTCGACGCCGCCCAGGCTGTGGCGATCCCGGCCGACCAGCGCGTGCTGCATACTCTGCCGCAGGATTATGTGATCGATAACCAGGAAGGCGTGCGTGAGCCGCTGGGCATGTCCGGCGTACGCCTGGAAGCCAAGGTCCACGTGGTCACCTGTGCCGTCAACGCTGCACAGAACATTGAAAAATGCGTGCGTCGCTGCGGCCTGGAAATCGACGACATCATTCTCGAGCAGCTGGCATCCGCGTACTCGGTGCTGACCGACGACGAGAAAGAGCTGGGCGTGTGCCTGGTGGACATCGGCGGCGGCACCACCGACATCGCGATCTTCACCGAAGGCGCGATCCGTCACACCGCGGTGATCCCGATTGCGGGCGACCAGGTGACCAACGACATCGCCATGGCGTTGCGCACCCCGACCCAGTACGCCGAAGAAATCAAGATTCGCTACGCCTGCGCCCTGGCCAAGCTGGCCGGTGCCGGTGAAACCATCAAGGTGCCAAGTGTCGGCGACCGTCCGCCGCGCGAGCTGTCCCGCCAGGCCCTGGCCGAAGTGGTCGAGCCGCGTTACGACGAGCTGTTCACGCTGATCCAGGCCGAACTGCGTCGCAGCGGCTACGAAGACCTGATCCCGGCCGGCATCGTGCTGACCGGCGGTACTTCGAAAATGGAAGGCGCGGTCGAACTGGCCGAAGAAATCTTCCACATGCCGGTCCGCCTGGGCGTGCCCCATGGCGTCAAGGGCCTGGACGACGTCGTCCGCAACCCGATCTATTCCACCGGCGTCGGCCTGTTGATGTACGGCCTGCAGAAGCAGTCCGACGGGATTTCGTTCTCGGGCATCAGCAGCCGCGACAGTTACAGCAATGAAGAGCCGAAAGTCGCCTTGCTCGATCGCTTCAAGAGCTGGGTCCAGGGCAACTTCTAAAGATTTACCGCAGCACCGTTGTAGATACAGGCAGTAGGCGCAAAAACTAGAGAAATGAAAGGAGAGGGAAAATGTTCGAACTCGTAGACAACATCCCCGCAAGCCCGGTTATTAAAGTTATCGGTGTTGGCGGAGGCGGCGGCAACGCCGTCAACCACATGGTCAAGAGCAACATTGAAGGCGTTGAATTCATCTGCGCCAACACTGATGCCCAGGCGCTGAAAAGCATCGGCGCGCGGACCATCCTGCAACTGGGCACCGGCGTGACCAAAGGTCTCGGCGCTGGCGCCAACCCTGAAGTAGGTCGTCAGGCCGCTCTCGAAGACCGTGAGCGCATTGCCGAAGTCCTGCAGGGCACCAACATGGTGTTCATCACCACTGGCATGGGCGGCGGTACCGGTACCGGTGCTGCGCCGATCATTGCTGAAGTGGCCAAGGAAATGGGGATCCTCACCGTTGCGGTGGTGACCCGTCCGTTCCCGTTCGAAGGCCGCAAGCGCATGCAGATCGCCGACGAAGGTATCCGTCTGCTGTCTGAAAGCGTCGACTCGTTGATCACCATTCCCAACGAGAAGTTGCTGACCATCCTCGGTAAAGACGCGAGCCTGCTGTCGGCTTTCGCCAAGGCCGACGATGTACTGGCTGGAGCCGTTCGCGGTATCTCCGACATCATCAAGCGTCCGGGCATGATCAACGTCGACTTCGCCGACGTCCGTACCGTGATGAGCGAAATGGGCATGGCAATGATGGGCACTGGCTGCGCCAGCGGTCCGAACCGTGCACGCGAGGCCACCGAAGCGGCCATTCGCAACCCGTTGCTCGAAGACGTGAACCTGCAAGGTGCACGCGGCATCCTGGTGAACATCACCGCCGGTCCTGACCTGTCCCTGGGTGAGTACTCCGACGTGGGTAGCATCATCGAAGCCTTCGCTTCCGAGCACGCGATGGTCAAGGTCGGTACCGTTATCGATCCGGACATGCGCGACGAGCTGCACGTGACTGTGGTTGCCACAGGTCTGGGCGCGAAAATCGAGAAGGCTGTGAAGCTCATCGACAATACCGTTCATACCTCCATGGCTTCCCAGCCACAACAACAAGCCCCTGCACGCCAGGAACAGCCAGCGGTAAACTACCGTGACCTGGACCGTCCGACCGTCATGCGCAACCAGGCTCAGGCCGGTGCTGCGGCTGCCGCGAAGATGAATCCGCAAGACGACCTGGACTACCTGGACATTCCGGCTTTCCTGCGTCGTCAGGCCGATTGATGGAATGTATCAGGGCTATGAAGGTGATTGGTGTTCAGCAAAGGCGTGGTCTGCTATTATCGCCAGCCTTTGTTGATACCAGTTCGCAATTTGCGCTGAAGCGGCCCAAGCCATGATTAAACAACGCACACTGAAAAATATTATCCGTGCCACAGGTGTAGGTCTGCACTCCGGGGAGAAGGTATACCTGACCCTCAAGCCTGCACCTATCGACACCGGCATCGTGTTTGTTCGTGCCGATCTGGACCCTGTGGTGCAGATCCCTGCTCGCGCGGAAAACGTTGGTGAAACCACGATGTCGACCACATTGGTCAGTGGTGACACCAAAGTGGATACGGTGGAGCACTTGCTCTCGGCCATGGCTGGCCTGGGCATCGATAACGCCTACGTCGAGCTCTCCGCGTCCGAAGTCCCGATCATGGATGGTAGCGCTGGACCTTTCGTATTCCTGATTCAGTCGGCGGGCCTGGAAGAACAGGACGCCGCCAAGAAATTCATCCGCATCCTGCGCGAAGTGACAGTGGAAGACGGCGACAAGCGCGCCACTTTCGTCCCTTTCGAAGGCTTCAAGGTGAGTTTCGAGATCGATTTCGATCACCCGGTTTTCCGTGACCGCACACAAAGTGCAAGCGTGGATTTTTCCAGTACTTCGTTCGTAAAAGAAGTCAGCCGCGCCCGTACCTTTGGTTTCATGAGTGACATCGAGTATCTGCGCAAGCACAACCTCGCACTCGGCGGCAGCGTTGAAAACGCTATTGTGGTCGACGCGGATGGTGTACTGAACGAAGACGGCCTTCGTTATGAAGACGAATTCGTGAAGCACAAGATCCTCGATGCTATTGGTGACCTCTACCTGTTGGGCAATAGCCTGATTGGTGAGTTCAAGGGCTTCAAGTCCGGACATGCTTTGAACAACCAGCTGCTGCGCAAGTTGATTGAGCAGACAGATGCCTGGGAAGTCGTGACTTTTGAAGACGCCAGCACTGCACCGATCTCTTACATGCGCCCAGTTGCGGCCGTGTAAGTAAAAAACCTCTCTAGTTTTTCAAGGCTGCCTTCGGGTGGCCTTTTTTTATGCCCCGAATTGGCGGTGTCTGGAAGGGCCTCATCGCCACAGCATTATTTCTCAGCCGGTAGCGACGACCCGATTACGCCCACTTTCCTTGGCCTGATACAACGCCTTGTCCGCGGCAAACAGCAATTGCTCCAGGCTCAAGTCGCTCTGCGGGGTCCAGGTGCTGATCCCGATACTGACAGTCATCGGCGACTCTGCATCCGCCCTCAACGGCAACTGCTCGACCGCTGAACGGAGCTGTTCGGCAATCCGCAGCGCACCCTGGCTGCCGGTTTCGGCAAGAATCACCGAAAACTCCTCGCCGCCATAACGGGCAACCAGATCCGCCGGCCGTCGGACATGGGCGCTGATCACCCGGGCCACCGTGCGCAGCGCATCGTCGCCAGCCTGATGCCCGTGGCGATCGTTGAACGCCTTGAAGTGGTCGGCATCGATCATCAGCAGCGACAGCGGCAAGCCCGAGCGTTGGGCACGAAACCATTCATGGCGCAGGACCTGATCCAGGGTTCGGCGGTTGGCCAGGCCGGTCAACGCATCCGTGGCGGCCAGTTGCGCCAGTTCCTGCTCGGCGTTATGCCGCAGGCGCAATTCCCGGCTGAACAACCAGGTCAACCAGAGCAGGCTCACGCACAGGGCCAGGGTCGCCAGGCTGACCACCAGCGCCGTGCGCTTCCACGCCGCATAGACTTCGTCGCTGGACAGGGCAACGATGACGATCAACGGCAAGTCGCCCACCTGGGAGAACGTGTACAGGCGTTCATCCTGGTAGAGGCTTGAAGTGCCGGTGAAGCTGCCGTTGCCTTCTTTGACGATGCGCTGGAAGTTAGGACGGCTGCTGAAGTCCTTGCCGGTCATGTCCTCGGCCGGGCGCGGTTGCAGGGCCAGGAGGATCCCGTCCTTGCTGATCAGGGTGATGGTGCTGTCCCGACCTATGTTCAAACTGTTGAACAACTGATCAAAGTAGTTCAAGCGCATCGCGGCTTCGGCCACACCCAGGAATTCGCCTTGGGCGCCACTGATCCGGCGGCTGAAGCTGATACGCCATTCCTGTCCTGCCTCTGCGGACTTGAACGGGCGGCTGATGAGCATGCCCGGGGTCCGCTTATTCACATGGGAGCGGAAAAATTCACGGTCGGCAAAGTTGCCCTTTCTGGGTACCACCGAGGCCGAGTCGGCCATCACGTTGCCCTGGTTGTCGAGCAACAGAATGTCGCCTTTATAGGGCGCAGCCGTGGCGCGGTCGAACAAGGCCAGGTGACGAATGAGCGGGGATACGGATTTGAGGTCTTCACGCTGCGAGGCGGCAATCAGGCCCAGCAACGACAGATCATAGAGTTGTATGTTGCGCAGGACGTCGGCGTCGATCAACTGCACGATATTGGATGCTGCGCGAGTGGCGGACAGCTCGGCGTTGGCGCGTTCACGGATCAGCAGGAAGGCGACAATGCTCATGATTGCAATCGCCAGCAGTAAACTGCCGAGAGTCAGAATCCGTTCCGGTCGCGTCGAACGGATCGAGTGGTGAGGTATCGCATGGCGCACACTCATGGTTCTGACTTCTACTGACAAGGCGATAAGAGACTTCTGGTGCAATCGCCGGGGCAGAGCGCCGGACACCGATTGCGTATACAGCGCCTGTATAAATCCCAAGCAAAAAAAAGGCCAGCAAAACATGCAGGCCTTTTTTGAAACGGGGGTCAGAAAAAGCTGAACGGGTCGTCGATGATCGCTCGGTTATCGTTACATCAATTGCAACGAACCGGCGAAAAAAAGCCGCTGATAGCAGCGGCTTGAAGACAACTTTCAACGGAAAGAGCCGATAAAAGTGTCGAGGGAAACAGAGTGGTTTCTAACGGTCAGCTGTCGTTCTCGAGTCCTGTCTGGGACCGGCTGGTCGACGCCTGAGGGGTTTGCGCGGCATCCTGAGCCTTGGCCGTCATTTCGCTCTGATACTCTTCGAACGCCGCGGCGCGTGCGGTGTTGTGCGCGGCGAAAGTCTGCGACTCTTCAGCCATGGCGACCGGAGACAGGAACAACGAGGACAAAACGAAAGCGCTGGCAATACCCATGGTGTTGGACATCTCTAAAACCTTCTTGCTTGGCAAGTGCTGTTTGGTGCGGCAAAGATAAGGCGCAATCAGGCGGGGAAAAAGAGCGAATTCATGAAAGGACTGTTGCGGAAAATACAAGGATCGAGTCTGTAGGAGCCGGCTTGCTGGCGAAGGCGTCCTCATGGGCGGTGCAAGGCTCGAGGGCCTCTTCGCTGGCAAGCCAGCTCCTACAGGGGGGCGTCAGACGGGGAGGTGGATACCGAAGGTATTCATGCCGTGATCACTGCGCACAAACACGTCCCCGCCATGCATCAGT
This sequence comes from Pseudomonas sp. MPC6, assembly GCF_006094435.1. Lineage (NCBI taxonomy): Bacteria > Pseudomonadati > Pseudomonadota > Gammaproteobacteria > Pseudomonadales > Pseudomonadaceae > Pseudomonas > Pseudomonas sp. MPC6. Next base: position 1,141,896 of record NZ_CP034783.1, read on the forward strand.
GCAATCGCCTTGACGATCGCCAGGCCCAGGCCGTGGTTGTTGCCACTGTTGCTGCGCGACGCATCGACCCGATAGAAGCGCTCGAACAGTCGCGGCAGATGCTCGCTGGCAATCGGCGATCCCGGGTTTGCGACACCGATGCTGACCTGGTGCGCCTCGACCTCGATCCGCACCTGAATCACTTGGCCGGGTTCGGTATGCTGCACGGCATTGCTCAGCAGGTTGATCAACGCCCGACGCAGATGAGCGATTTCGATCCGCACCTGGGCATCGCCACTGACCTGCACCTGGACCTGGGCGTCTTCGAGGATGAAATCCAGGTATTCCAGGGTGGTTGCCACTTCATCCGCCAGGGAGGTGGACATCAGTTTGGTGGCCTTGCTGCCCTGGTCGGCGCTGGCGAGAAACAGCATGTCATTGATGATCGAACGCAGCCGTTCCAGCTCTTCGAGGTTCGATTGCAGCACTTCGAAGTAGTGTTCGGCTGAACGGCCACGGGTCAGTGCCACCTGCGTCTGGCCGATCAGGTTGGTCAGTGGCGAGCGCAGTTCGTGGGCAACGTCGGCGTTGAATGATTCCAGGCGCGAGTAGGCCTGTTCGACGCGTTCCAGCGTGGAGTTGAATGAGTTGACGAACTGATTGAGTTCCGGCGGCAGCGAGGCCAGTCGCAACCGCCCGGAACGCAATGGCGGGGCCAGGCGCTGGGCTTCCTGGGACAGCTTGATCAATGGCTTGAGGCCGATCCGTGCCACCCAATAGCCAAGTGCCGAGGCCAGTAACACCCCGATGATCGCCAGGCTGATCAAGGCGATCAACAAGTGGTGCTGAGTCTGGAAAAACGTTTCGGTGTCGATGCCGATCATGAAACGCAGCGGCGGTCGCTGATCCTTGGCGGGAAACTGGCTGACCAGCACCTTCAATGGATAAGGCTGATCCGGCAGTTTCAGGTCGCGCATGCCCAGCGGCCCCTGGGCAAAGGCGCGGATCTGCGGCGTCAGGTTGCCGTATTCGTAATGGGGGTCGCCGCTGATGATCCAGAAACTGATGCGCTTGTCTTCTTCACCCAGCAGCTTGAGCTTGTTGTTGATCTTCACCCAATGCTCCGGCGTGCCGTAACGGCCGACGGTGGATTCGAGCACGCTGTAGCGCGCATCCAGCTCGGCTTCGGGCAACAAGCCCAGGCCTTTGTCGACTTGCTGATAGAGCGCCCCGCCGATCAACAGGAACACCAGCAGCGCGACCAGGGTGAACATCCCGCTCAAGCGCAGGGCAATCGAATTACTGGACACCACGGCTCTCCAGCACATAACCCATGCCACGGATGGTGTGCAGCAATTTCTCCTCGAACGGCCCGTCGAGCTTGGCCCGCAGGCGCTTGATCGCGACTTCGACCACGTTGGCGTCGCTGTCGAAATTGATGTCCCAGACCATCTCGGCAATGGCGGTTTTCGAGAGGATTTCACCTTGTCGACGGGCCAGCACACTGAGCAGCGAGAACTCCTTGGCCGTCAGGTCCAGGCGCATGCCGGCGCGGGTGGCCTTGCGGCTGATCAAATCGATCCACAGGTCGGCGACGCTGACTTGCACCGGTTCATGGCCGCCGCTGCGACGCGTCAACGCCTGTAGCCGTGCCACCAGTTCGAGGAAGGAAAAAGGTTTGCCGAGGTAATCGTCGGCGCCGTCGCGCAGGCCTCTGATGCGGTCTTCCACGCGCTCGCGGGCGGTGAGCATGATCACCGGGGTTTGCTTGCGCGCACGCAACGCGCGCAATACGCCGAAGCCGTCCAGGCCCGGCAGCATGACGTCGAGGACGATCACCGCGTAGTCGCTTTCCAGCGCCAGGTGCAAGCCGCCGACGCCGTCGCGCGCCAGGTCCACGGTGTAGCCCTGTTCCGTCAGGCCGCGATGCAGGTAGTCCGCGGTTTTTTCCTCGTCTTCGATAATCAGAACGCGCATGACCCCGCCTCAGTCTGTGGTCGCCAGCACCGGTACCGGCGTTGGCTTGGGCCTATGGAATAGCCGCTCGAGCCACAAGTATATGACCGGAGTGGTGAACAGCGTCAGCGCCTGGCTTACCAGCAAGCCGCCGACGACCGCGATCCCCAGGGGCTGGCGCAGTTCGGCGCCGGTGCCGTAACCGAGCATCAGCGGCAGTGCGCCGAGCAGGGCGGCGAGGGTGGTCATGATGATCGGCCGGAACCGGGTAAGACAGGCCTGGTAAATCGCCTCTTCCGGTGGCAAGCCGCCTTTGCGCTGGGCTTCGAGGGCGAAGTCGATCATCAGGATGCCGTTTTTCTTGACGATCCCGATCAACAGCACCAGCCCGATCAGCGCCATGATCGAAAAGTCCTGGCCCCAGATCCACAGCATGATCACCGCGCCGAGCCCCGCCGACGGCAGGGTCGAGATGATCGTCAGCGGGTGCACGAAGCTCTCGTAGAGCACGCCGAGAATGATGTACACCGCCACCAGCGCCGCCAGAATCAGCCAGGGCTGGCTGGCCAGCGAACTCTGGAACGCCTGGGCCGCGCCCTGGAAGTTGCCGCTGATGGCCGTCGGCATGCCGATGTCGGCCTTGGCCTGATTGAGCATGATCACCGCATCGCCCAGGGCCACGCCGGGTGCCAGGTTGAACGACAGGTTGGCGGCCGGAAACATGCCGTCGTGGGCGATGGACAGCGGACCGATGGTCGGCGCATCGAATTTCGCCAGCGCCGAGAGCGGCACCATTTCCCCACTGAGCGGCGAGCGCAAGTAGAAGTAGTTGAGGCTTTCGGCTTTGCCGCGTTGCTGGGTGTCCAGCTCCAGGATCACGTTGTACTGGTTGGTCTGGGTCTGGAACTCATTGATTTGCCGCTGACCGAAGGCGTCATACAGCGCTTCGTCGACATCACTGGCCGTCAGGCCGAATCGTGCCGCCGCGCTGCGGTCGATGTTGATGTGGGTAATGCTGCCGCCCAGCTGCAAGTCGTTGGAAATGTCGCGAAAGGCCGGGTTGCCGCGCAGTTTTTCCGTCAGACGCTGGGTCCAGGTGCTGAGGGTCGCGCCGTCGTTGCTCTTGAGCACGTATTGGTACTGGGCGCGACTCGGGCCGGAACTGAGGTTGATGTCCTGGCCGGCGCGCAGGTACAGCACGATGCCCGGGACTTTCATCAGTTGCGGGCGAATCCGGTCGATGAACTCGCTGGCGGAGACGTCGCGATCGCCGCGTTTTTTCAGGGAGATCCAGAAGCGTCCGTTGGCAATCGTCTGGTTACTGCCCGAGACGCCGACCGAGTGGGAAAACGCCTCCACGGCCGGGTCGGCAGCGACGATTTCGGCCATTGCCAGGTGTTTTTTCACCATGTCGCCGTAGGAAATATCAGCGGCGGCCTCGGTGGTGCCGAGGACAAAGCCAGTGTCCTGCACCGGGAAGAAACCCTTGGGAATAAAGATGTAACCGGTGACGGCCAGCACGAGGGACAAGCCGAACACGCCGATCATCAATTTCTGATGGGCGAGGGCGCGACGCAGGCCTTTCTCATACCACGCCAGCAAGCGCTCGCCGAAACCCGGTTTGTCGTGGGGGTGATGCACCGGCGCACGCATGAACAATGCGGCGAGGGTCGGCGCCAGGGTCAGGGACACCACCACCGAGATCATGATGGTCGAGGTCGCGGTCAGGGCAAATTCCTTGAACAATCGCCCGACCACGCCGCCCATGAACAGCAACGGAATGAACGCCGCCACCAGCGAGACACTGATCGAGACCACGGTAAACCCGATCTCGCCGGCGCCCTTGATCGCCGCCTCGCGCATGCCGTCGCCCGCCTCCAGGTGCCGGTGGATGTTCTCCACGACCACGATCGCATCGTCGACCACAAACCCCACGGCCACCACAATCGCCACCAGCGTCAGGTTGTTCAGGCTGAACCCCATGATGTACATCAGGGCGAAACTGGCGATCAACGACACACCGAGCACGGCGGTCACGATCAAGGTCGCCGAGAGTTGGCGCAGGAACATCGCCATCACTGCCACCACCAGCATGATCGCAATCAGCAAGGTGATTTCCACTTCGTGCAACGAGGCGCGGATGGTCTGGGTCCGGTCGACCAGCACCCCGACCTGGACCGAGGCGGGCAGCATGGCCTCCAGCGTCGGCAAGGCTGCCTGAATCCGGTCCACGGTCTCGACGATGTTGGCGCCTGGTTGCCGGAAGATCACCAGGTTGACCCCCGGTTGATCGCCAGACCACGCCTGGACGTAGGCGTTTTCCGCGCCGTTGACCACTTTCGCCACATCTCTGAGATGAACCGGTGCTCCGTCTTTGTAGGAAACGATGAGTTGGCTGTATTCCTCAGGGTGGAACAACTGGTCGTTGGTGGACAGGGTCGAAATGCTCGACTCACCGTACAACGCACCTTTGGCCAGGTTGAGGCTGGTCTGTTGCAGCGCCAGGCGAATGTCCGCCAGGGTCAGGCCGATGGCCGCGAGTTTATCCGCCGACGCCTGGACGCGGATGGCCGGACGTTGCTGACCGGTGATGTTGATCTGGCCAACACCATCGATCTGGCTGATCTGACGGGACAGCAGGGTTTCGACCAGGTCGCTGAGTTCCGTGCCGGGCATTTGGGACGAGTTGACGCTGAGGATCAGCACCGGGCTGTCCGCCGGGTTGACCTTGCGCCAGGTGGGCAGGGTCGGCATGTCCTTGGGCAGTTTGCCAGCGGCGGTGTTGATCGCTGCCTGGACTTCCTGGGCCGCGGTGTCGATGCTTTTGTCGAGGGTGAACTGCAGGGTCAGGTTGGTCGAGCCCAGGGCGCTGCTCGAGGTCATCTGGGTCACGCCGGGAATGGCACTGAATTGCACTTCAAGCGGTGTGGCGACCGATGACGCCATGGTTTCCGGGCTGGCGCCGGGCAGTTGCGCGGCCACCTGGATGGTCGGGAATTCAGCTTCCGGCAGCGGCGCGATCGGCAGTCGCGGGAAGGCGATGGCACCGAGCAATACCAGGGCGAAGGTCAGCAGGATCGTCGCCACCGGGTGATCGATGCACCACGCCGAAACCGAGCCGTGCCCTTTCATGGTTGCACCTGCGACTGGACCACTTGTGGTGGCTCGGTCAGGACCTGGACGGTGGAGCCTTGCTTGAGGCGCGACTGGCCATCGCTGACGAGCACGTCGCCCGGCTTGACGCCTTTGATGATGTCCTGGCCGCTGCCTTGGTAAACCATTTGCACCTGGACGGTTTCGACCTTGTCACCGTTGACCCGGTAGACGAAATGTTGATCGAGGCCGCGTTGTACGACAGTGGGTGGCACTACCAGCGCGTCTTTATCCAGCGCTGTCTGAATCTTTACCGTCACCAACAGGCCCGGCCAGAGTTTTTGCCCGGCGTTGTTGAATTCGGCCTTGGCGCGGATCGTTCCGGTGTTGGCGTTGATCTGGTTGTCGATCAGGGTCAGATGGCCTTCGCCCAGCAGGTTGCCGGTTTCGCCATCGGTGTCGGCGCCGATGTAGGCCTTGACCCGGGCACGCTGTGGGTCGTTGATCAGGCCTTGCAGGGTCGGCAGCATTTGCTGCGGCAGGGAAAACTCCACGGCGATGGGGTCGATCTGGGTCACGGTGAACAAGCCTTGGGTATCGCTCATGCGCAGGAAGTTGCCTTCGTCCACTGTACGAATCCCGACGCGACCGCTGACGGGGGAGCGAATCTGTGTGTAGGAAAGCTGCACTTGGGCGGCGTCGATCGAGGCCTGATTGCCCTGGGCGGTGGCCTTGAGTTGATTGACCAGGGCTTGTTGCTGGTCGTAGGTCTGCTTGGACACGCCGTCGTCGACACTCAGCAGTTTGTAGCGCTTGAGGTTGACCAGCGCGACCTGCAACTGCGCCTGGCTTTCGCCCAGTTGCGCCCGGGCCAGGTCGAGGCTGGCGCGGATCGAACGGTCGTCGATGGTCGCCAGCAGGTCGCCTTTGTTCACCAGTTGGCCTTCCTTGACCAGGATTTTGGTGAGAATGCCGTCGATCTGCGGGCGCACGACGACGCTGTGCAGGGACAACACCGAGCCAATCCCGCTGACGTAGCGAGGCACATCTTTTTCAGCGACGGCGACCACCCGCACGGGGATGGCGGTGGGGGCGGCCAGTTTTGCCGTAGCGGGCTTGGTCAGGTACCAGGTGCCCAGCGCTGCCAGGGCAATCAGCAGACCGGCGATCAAGGCGGGTTTTTTCTGAATTCGCATGCGAGTGGGGCGCCGGGCTGGGTGGTCGGAGTGTTGTCAGGTTTATACCTTCCTTTATAAACCTGTTCGCCCGTCAGGAAGGTGACGGCTAACTGACGGCGCTGTCAGTTTGGGTGCTGTGGTGCCTGTTCTGGCCTCTTCGCTGGCGAGCCAGCTCCTACACGGGATTTGCGTACACCACGATCCCTGTAGGCGCTGGCTTGCCAGCGAAGGCGTCAGCCCCGTCACCCCAAAACCCGACAGACTTTCCTGCGGCGTGAAGCTTGCCGCTCCCGAGACAGGTATACTGCCGCCTTTCGTGGCTCGCTGACCGGGCCCGACTCTTTTGCATCACCCGGAGCTTTCATGACTTCCCCGACACAACCGCCGGTTGCCGACGCCTTGAGCGACGACCAGGCAGACCTGCCAGACAGCGTCGACTCCAGCGCAGACAGCGAAACCAAAGCCGCGATTCCGGCATTCAAGTTCCCGTTCAAACCGGGCGATCTGGCTGCAGCGAAGAATGCCAGTCAGCCCTGGTACAAGAATGGCGCGAAGAATGGCCATACCAAGACGCCGGGCGCTGCGCCTCCCGGCACGCGTCGTTCGATGGGCAAGCGTTAAGTTTTTTGATTCCTGCGGCGCCTGATCTGCCGTCTTCGCGAGCAAGCCCACAGTTCTGACCGCATCCCATCCTTGGAACGCGGTCAAAATGTGGGAGCGGGCTTGCTCGCGAAGGGGCCATCACAGGCGGCACACCCCTTGAATCAAGCCGCCCGCAACGAAATAAACGCATAGTTCAACGGCGCATCAGTCGCCACTTGCGCCCCAGCCTCCAGCACTTGCCCGGCGATGTCGTCGCCCGACAGATGGAACAGCCATTCGCTGCCCCAGTCATCCAGCGTCTGTCCAGCCACCTGGTCGATCACTGAAGCAAACGCAGCCATATCCGGCAGGTAAGCGGTGAATCCATCGCCCTTCAGTGCTGTCGTGCGAATGCCCAACAGCGCGCAAATGGCATCCTTGGTCCGGATATCGTCACGGTCCGCCTGACGGGAGCGCTGAATCAGGTCCACCAACCCCTGATCGACCAATTGGTTACCCACTATCAGATCCGGCCCTTTTTCCCATGACTCGGGCGGACATTCCTTCACCGCCGTGTTCAGGGGTATGTGCGGATTGATTTCCATCGGATAGATGCGGCACACCAGCGGCCGGCGATCATAGATGCGGCAGCGGTTATCGTCGTCAAGATTCCGGCAGGGACCGGCGTTGTAGGCGGCAAAGGTGATCGCCACGCAGGCCTCGGATACGCCACTGCGAACCCTCACCGAACGGCGTTCGGCGTGTTCGCGTTGCTCCACCGGCAAGCCCAGGCCATTGCCCAGGAAACCTTCCACCAGCACGATGACTTGACCGCCGTCGGCCACCCACATCCGGGTCTCGGCCAGGGTCAGGGGGACGTGGTGGTCGTTGCAGCATTTGCCACACCCTACGCAGGAAAACGTCGTATTCATTGAGCAGTCGGTCGCATTTGAGGGTAGGAAATGGCGACAGAAAGCCACCGTTGAGGCGGAGGTCAAAGCAAGTAATGCGCCAGTCACTGCGCCTTGGCGGTTGGGCGGATGGAGTCCCACTCGGTCACGTAGGCGGTTTTGCTTTTTTTGTTGAACAGGCACAGCTCGGTGCCTTGCTGGCCTTTCATGTGTTTTTGCGGGTATTGGCCTTGCAGCAGCAGTGCGGTGTAGCCGACCCGGTCATCGAACTGAGCGGCGTTGCCGACGGGTTTGGCATTCTTCAGGCCGCTGGCCTTGGTGCAGCCGGCGAGCACGGCTTTGTCGTAGGCGGCCCAGGCGTCGGGGCTGGAGGCCTGGGCGTGGGTGGCGAGGGCGGTAAGGCAGAGGAAAGTCAGGGTTGCAGCTTTCATGGGTGAGGCATCCTTGGGCATTTGGTTGGCCGAATGCCTGAAGTATGCCTGATGGTTTTGTGTTGAATGTGTCGGCCCCTTCGCGGGCAAGCCACGCTCCCACAGGTTTTGTGTCGTATTTATCCTTCGCGAACGACATACATCCTGTGGGAGCGTGGCTTGCCCGCGATGGCGGTGTGTCAGACCGGAACCGTTTCCCGGCGAACCACATACATCCCGGCACTTTCATACAGCCGCAGCGCCCGAAGATTGCCCTCCAATACCTTCAAATCCACATAACCTTCGCGCCGCTGCTGAAACACCTTGAAAGCATGCAGCAGCAAAGCACGCCCCAATCCCCGGCCCTGAGCTCGCGGATGCACCACCAGGCTCTTGATAAAGGCGCTGGTCCAGCATTGGCACACGCCCACGATGCCCTCGGCATCCAGGGCGATGAAGCACAAGGTCGGATCGTATTCGGGGTCGGTCTCGAAGCGCTGTTGCCAGACTTCCAGCGCCGGCACCCGACCGCCACCTTCCTGGTAGCCCAGTTGCATCAAGTGATGCACGGCGCTCGCTCGCTCGGGGCGATAGTCGCTCAGGACCACCCCTTGAGGCCAGGGGATAGCGGGTAGCGCCTCGGCAAGGTTACGCCTCAGCAGAAAGCAATAATCCTCGGCCAAAACTCAATGACCTTGTTCGGCGACGGCCTTGGCCGCTGCGATCAGGCATTTGGTCAGTTCTGGCGAGGAGAACTTGGTCAGTACCGCATTGGCCCCGGCCAGCCGGGCTTTCTCGCTGTTCATCGCACTGTCGAGCGAGGTGTGCAGCAGTACATACAGGTGCGAAAAGTCCGGCGTTTCGCGCAGGGTGCGGGTGAAGGCATAGCCGTCCATCTCCGACATTTCGATGTCGGAGACGATCAGGTTGATCTGCTGGGCGGTGCCTTGCAGGTCCAGCAGGCAGTCGATGGCTTCCTTGGCACTGCGGGCGGTGTGGACCTGCAGTCCGAGATTGCGCAGGGTGTGCACCGATTGCTGCAGGGCGACCTGGCTGTCATCGACCACCAGGATCCGCGCATTGCCGAGGATTTCGGCATCTTCCATGCTGAGTTCGGTCGGGGCCGTTTCGATCTGCGCCGGGGCGATGCCGTGGATGACTTTTTCGATGTCCAGCACCTGCACCAGGGCACCGTCGACCGAGGTCACGCCGGTGATGTACGAGCGCCCGCCGCCGGAGCCGAAGGGTGGCGGACGGATGTCGGTGGACAGGCAGTGGACGATCTTGCTCACCGCCTGAACGTGCAGGCCCTGCTTGGAGCGGCTGACGTCGGTGACGATCAGGCAGCCACCGTTGGGGTCTTCCAGGGGGCGCTCGCCGATGGCGCGGCTGAGGTCGATCACCGACAACGCAGTCCCGCGCAGGGTGGCGATGCCTTTGACGTGGGGATGCGATTCCGGCAACCGGGTCAGCGGCGGGCAGGGGATGATTTCACTGACTTTCAGCAGGTTGATCGCCATCAGCTTGCCGCTGCGCAAGGTAAACAGCAACAGCGAAAGTGAGTCTGCGCGGGCTTTGTTGGAAGACATAAATACCTTCTGTGGAAAAAGGTGGTGGGCGATCGCGGGATCGCCAACAGCTATCGTTGCCGGGTTATCGACTTGTCCGGGGCAGGCTTTAGCAATTTGGGTGAACCTTAGGGCCCCAGCGAGCGAGCTTGCTCGCGATGGGGCCATTACTTCATGCCCAATCGTTTGGCCATCCTTCCAAGGTTCGCCCGGTCCAGGCCCAGCTCACGCGCCGCACTCGCCCAGTTGTCATGGTGGCGTTCCAGGCATGCGCTGATCAATTGGCGCTGATAATTTTCGGTGGCCTCGCGTAAATCCCCCGATACCCCTGCCACGGGAACGGCAGTCGGTTGCTCGGAGGCGACTTCAACGCTGGCATTGGGCAAATCCAGGTCCGCCGCACTCAAACTGAGGATCTTCGGCCGTTCCTTGCAGCTACCCAATGCCTTCAGCGCACTGCGGCCGATCAAGTGTTCCAGCTCCCGCACGTTCCCTGGCCACGCATACGCCAGCAGTGCAGCCTGGGCGTCGTTGCTCAGGCGCAGGCTGTTGAGCCCCATGCGCGAGCGGTTCTGTTCCAGAAAAAAGCCGCTGAGCAGCAACACATCGCGCCCGCGATCGCGCAATGCCGGCACCAGCAAGGGGTAGACACTCAGCCGATGGTAGAAGTCGGCGCGGTAGCGCCCGCTGCGCACTTCCTCGGCCAGGTCGCGGTTGGTCGCGGCAATCAATCGCACGTCGACCTGATGCTCCTTGTCCGAGCCCAGGCGCTGCAACTGACCGCTTTGCAACACGCGCAGCAATTTGGCCTGCACGGTCAGGGACAGCTCGCCGACTTCATCGAGAAACAGCGTGCCGCCATTGGCCAATTCGAACTTGCCGCGCCGATCGTTCATCGCCCCGGTAAAAGCCCCGCGGACGTGACCAAACAGTTCGCTCTCCACCAACGTCTCCGGCAGTGCGGCGCAGTTGAGGCTGATGATCGGCTTGTCCGCCCGAGGCGAGGCGGCGTGGATGGCTTGGGCCACCAGCTCCTTGCCGACCCCGGTTTCGCCGGTGATCAGCACGGTCAGGTCGCTGCCGCCCACCAGATTGATCTCTTCCACCAACCGTTTGTGGGCCTTGCTCTGGCCGATCATCTCGCGGTTCTGCTGACCGCTGGCCTGGCGATAGACTTCGGCACGCTGATGTTCGTCTTCGACACGATTGGCCAGGCGCTCGATGCGCTCGGCGGCGTTGACCGTGGCGGCGGCAAGGCTGGCGAAGGCTTGCAGGGCATCCAGTTCGATGGGTTCGAAGCGCTCGGGGTCGAGGGCGTCGAGGGTCAGCAAGCCCCAGGGACGCTCGTCGATGAACAGCGGGCAGCCGATGCAATCGTGGACTTCCAGATGCTCCTCGAGGCCATCGACCAGCCCGTCGTAGGGGTCGGGCAAGTTGCTGTCGGCTGCAAACCGGGTCGGCCCCGGGCTGCTGAGCAACGCTTCGAATCGTGGGTGCTCGCTGATCTTGAAACGTCGACCGAGGGTGTCGGTGCTCAACCCGTCGACGGCCAACGGCACCAGCCACTCGCCATCGATGCGCAGCAGGGCGGCGGCGTCGCACGGCAGCAGGGCACGCATGGCTTCGAGCAGGCGCCGATAGCGCTCGCCTTCGGGCAATTCGCGGGACAAATCGGAAACCAGTGGCAGCAGGGCGGTCAGCAGGGATTTTGCAGTCATTGTGACTCCGTGTAGTCGTTATGACTATAAGCCTGACTAGGTCGTTATGACTATCTTATTTTTAACTTATTGATTTATAACGATTTAATTGTTGGCATGAAAGCTGATAAGTCTAGGGTATCCCATTAGATATCCGTCGTTCAGGAGTCACTTAATGCTTAGCGTTCAAGACCGTGCAATCGTCAAATCTACCGTGCCGTTGCTGGAAAGCGGTGGCGAAGCCTTGATCACTCACTTCTACCGCATGATGCTCTCCGAATACCCGGAAGTACGCCCGCTGTTCAACCAGGCCCACCAGGCCAGCGGCGATCAGCCCCGCGCCCTGGCGAACGGGGTCCTGATGTACGCGCGGCACATCGACCAGCTCGACCAACTGGGCGACCTGGTGGCCAAGATCATCAACAAGCACGTGGCCCTGCAGATTCTGCCGGAACACTACCCGATCGTCGGCAGCTGCCTGTTGCGCGCCATTTCCGAAGTGCTGGGTGACGAGATCGCCACGCCGCAAGTGATGGCGGCCTGGGGCGCTGCCTACGGTCAGTTGGCCGACATACTGATCGGTGCCGAAACCAGCATCTACGATCAGAAAGAACAGGCGCCGGGTGGCTGGCGCGGGGCGCGGGAATTCATCGTGGTGGCCAAGGTTGAAGAGAGCGCGGAAATCACTTCGTTCTATTTCGAACCGGCTGACAAAGGCGCGATTCTGGCGGCAGAGCCAGGCCAGTACATCGGTATGAAGCTGATCCTCGATGGCGAAGAGATTCGCCGTAACTATTCGCTGTCGGCCCTGGCCAACAAAGGCCAATACCGCATCAGCGTCAAGCGCGAAGAGGGCGGTCGCGCTTCCAACCACCTGCACGATCAACTGCACGTCGGCTCCAGCATCCAGCTGTTCCCGCCATCGGGCGAGTTCACCCTGACGGTCAGTGACAAGCCGCTGGTATTGATCAGCGGCGGCGTCGGCATCACCCCGACCCTGCCGATGCTCGAAGCCGCGCTGGCGTCCGAGCGCCCGGTGCACTTCATCCACTGTGCCCGCAACGGTAGCGTCCACGCCTTCCGCGACTGGATCGACGGCTTGGCCGAGCGTCATCCGCAGCTCAAGCGCTTCTATTGCTATGACGAAGACGATGGGGTCAGTCCGGCGGCGGACAAGGTCGGGCTGTTGAGCCAGGAGCAACTGGGCGAGTGGTTGCCGCAGCAGCGCGACCTGGATGCTTACTTCCTCGGGCCCAAGGGTTTCATGACGGCGGTCAAGCGCCACCTCAAAGCGCTGGGTGTGCCGGAGAAGCAAAGTCGTTACGAGTTCTTCGGGCCGGCTTCGGCATTGGAATAAGTCCGCAAATTAATTGTAGGAGCGAGCTTGCTCGCGATAAACCCGAGAACGCCTCGGGGTGTCAGGCAAGCAGCGTTATCGTTGGCGACCATCGCGAGCAAGCTCGCTCCTACAGGGGCTTGGCTTGCTGGCGATGGCGATCTTGAAGGCGCCTTCGCCAGCAAGCCGGCTCCTACAGGTTCGGATTTGCGTCAAATCCCGTGGCCGGCGCGATCCCCTGTAGGAGCTGGCTTGCCAGCGAAGGCGGCCTTGAGCCTTGCCGCGCCAATGAAGACGCCTTGGCCAGCAAGCCGGCTCCTACAGGTTCGGATTCGCGTCAAATCCCCTGGCGGCGCGGTCCCCTGTAGGAGCTGGCTTGCCAGCGAAGGCGGCCTTGAGCCTTGCCGCGCCAATGAAGACGCCTTCGCCAGCAAGCCGGCTCCTACAGGTTCGGATTCGCATCAAATCCCGTGGCCGGCGCGGTCCCCTGTAGGAGCTGGCTTGCCAGCGAAGGCGGCCTTGAGCCTTGCAGCGCCAATGAAGGCGCCTTCGCCAGCAAGCCGGCTCCTACAGGTTCGGATTTGCGTCAAATCCCGTGGTCGGCGCGATCCCCTGTAGGAGCTGGCTTGCCAGCGAAGGCGGCCTTGAGCCTTGCAGCGCCAATGAAGGCGCCTTGGCCAGCAAGCCGGCTCCTACAGGTTCGGATTTGCGTCAAATCCCGTGGCCGGCGCGATCCCCTGTAGGAGCTGGCTTGCCAGCGAAGGCGGCCTTGAGCCTTGCCGCGCCAATGAAGACGCCTTCGCCAGCAAGCCGGCTCCTACAGGTTCGGATTCGCATCAAATCCCGTGGCCGGCGCGGTCCCCTGTAGGAGCTGGCTTGCCAGCGAAGGCGGCCTTGAGCCTTGCAGCGCCAATGAAGGCGCCTTGGCCAGCAAGCCGGCTCCTACAGGTTCGGATTTGCGTCAAATCCCGTGGCCGGCGCGATCCCCTGTAGGAGCTGGCTTGCCAGCGAAGGCGGCCTTGAGCCTTGCCGCGCCAATGAAGACGCCTTGGCCAGCAAGCCGGCTCCTACGGATTCGGGTCGCATCGAATCGCACGACCTGCGTGGAACCTGCCTATTCGTATCAGCCCTTCAATTCCTTCAAATGCTTGTACACCGTCGCCCGCCCCATATTCAGCACGTTCGCCACATAGTTGGAGGCGCTTTTGCCTTTGAAGGCGCCTTCGGCGTGCAGGGCCAGGACCAGTTCGCGTTTGTGGTCGCGGGTCAGCAGGTTCAGGCTCAGCTGGCGCTCGCGTAGCCAGGCGTGGAGGAAGGTATTGATCCGCTCCTGCCAGTCATCGCGAAACAGTGAGTCCGGCTGCGGAATCAACTTGCTCGGCGACAGGAATAGATCCAGCGCCGCCTTGGCATTCTCGAACAGCGAAATATTCAGATTGATGCACAGCACGGCCAGCGGGTGACCTTCGCTGTCGCGCAGCACACTGCTGAGGCTGCGAATTTTCTGGCCATCCCAATTGAGCTTTTCGTACGGCCCGATGTTGCGTTCGCTGATGTCGTCGCTGAGCATGTCCTCCAGTGCCGAATCGTCACCGATTTCCCGTTTCGACAGGTTGTTGGCGATGTAGTCGACCTTTTGCGTGCGCAGATCGTGCAGCACCACTTCAGCATGAGGGAAGAACAGCGTGGCGATGGCATCGGCAATTGCGCGGAAGTTGTCCAGCGGCGAACTTGCCGGCGCAGAGGCATCCATTGCCGGATCTTGTTCGTGGGCGTTCATAGTGGAGCTCCAGGCAGCATCGGCACCCTGTGAAACAGGGTGCCGGAAGTTTGCCGCAATCGTGGGCAGACGTCACCTGAGGACGCCACTCAGCCCAGGCGGGCGGGGGAGAGCATGGCGGCGTTCAGGCCGAATTGCGTGAGTGGCTCGGGCAAGGCTTCACCGCGAACCAGCGCGGCGCTCGCCTGACCCATGGCGGGCGAAGTCTGGATGCCGTAACCGCCCTGTGCCGCGACCCAGAACAGCCCGGGCACGTGCGGATCGAAACCGGACAGCAAGTCACCGTCAGGGACGAAACTGCGCAGGCCGGCCCAGGTGCGGGTCGGACGGCGGATGGTCAGGGTGGTGGCTTCTTCGATCTGGTAGATGCCCATGGCGATGTCCAGTTCTTCAGGCTGCACGTCGTGGGGTTCTACCGGGTCGGCGTTGGCCGGCGAGCCGAGGAACATGCCGGCGTCGGGTTTCATGTAGAACGATTCGTCGAGACTGACCAGCATTGGCCAGTGGTGGATGTCCACGCCTTCGGGGCCAGCGAAAATGAAGGCGGCGCGGCGCTTCGGTTGCAGGCCCAGTGGTTTGGCGCCTGCCAGTTCACCGATCTTGTCGGCCCAGGCGCCTGCGGCGTTGATGATGATCGGGGCGCTGAACGTCTGGCCGTTGGTTTGCACCTGCCACACGCCTTCGGCATCACGGGTCAGACTCAGGACTTCGCTGTCGGTATGCACTTCACCCTGGTTGCGGCGGATACCGCGCAGGTAACCCTGGTGCAAGGCATCGGTGTCGATATCGCTGGCGGTCGGGTCGTAGATCGCGCCGTGGACTTTTTCCCGGCGCAGGATCGGCAGGCGCGCGCAGGCTTCGTCGGCGCTGAGCAGTTGCATCTCGGGCACTGTGGCTTTGGCGCTCAGGTATTGATTGTTCAATTCGGCCGGATCGCCGGTGAAATCCACGGTCATCTCACCGCGCGGGGTCAGCAGCGGGTGCTCGCAGAACCCGGCGGGTGGGGCGTCGAAGAAATCACGGCTGGCCTGGGTCAACGCCCGCACTTGAGGCGTGCCATAGGCGGCGGTGAACAAGGCAGCCGAACGTCCGGTGGAGTGGTAAGCCGGATGGGACTCGCGTTCGAGCACAATCACCCGGGCGTGCCGGGACAGCCAGAAGCCGGTGGAAGCGCCGGCAATCCCGCCGCCGATGATGATGAAGTCTGCCTGGCTCATGAACGTCTCCTGTGGGGGCGCAAATGCCGAAAATTGTCGAGATCCCCTAGTGGGAGCGGGCTTGCTCGCGAATGCGATTTGTCAGTCGACATTAGCGGTGGATGTCAGACCGCATTCGCGAGCAAGCCCGCTCCCACAGGTTTTGTGGTGTTAGGGCTGCAGGTGATAGATGGCGTTAGCCAGCGCGATGTCTTCCAGGCCCAGGCCGATCGAGCGGAAGAACACGTGACGGTCGTAGTCCGGACGCTGGACTTTTTCACTGAGCAGATCCGGCAGATCGCCGATGATCGAGCCCTTGTCCCAGCCATGCCGTTCCCCGGCAATCAGCATCTCGCCGGCCGAACCCGGCGTGGTCAGGCGATAGTCGCAGAACACCTGCATGGCATTGAGGCTTTGCGGCGGCACTTCGTGGGCACGCGGGGCGTTGGTGCTGATGGAGGTGATCAGCGCCGGTTTGCTCAAGCTTGAAGGGTCGATCACCGGGCCTGCGGACGAGGTGCAGAGCATGATCACGTCGGCGTCTTGAACGGCCGCCTCGCGACTGTCGACGATGGTCAGGCGTGGGTCGAGGGCTCGCAGCGATGCCAGTGCCTGGGCATTCTTGCCGCTCAGGCTCGGCGAGTAGAGGCTGATGCTCTGCCAGTCGCGCAGACCCTTGACGTAGTGCAGATGCGCCTGGGCCACCTTGCCACTGCCGATAATCGCCAGGCGCTGCGCCTTCAGCGGCGCGAGGGCATCGACCGCCACCGCCGTCGTCGCCGCAGTGCGGGCGGTGGTCAGTTCGCCGGCATCGCACAGCAGCAGCGGCTGACCGGTCTGCATCGACATCAACAGCGTCCAGGCCGTCACCAGTGGACCTTGCTCGCGCACGATGTAAGGCGAGGTCTTGACCCCGTAAACGCCGTCTTCAGCCAGCACACCCAAATAGTTGATGAAGTCGCCAGCGCCCTGGGGAAACTCCACCAGTTGCTGCGCCGGTTGCACCGCTTGCCCGGCAGCCAGGTCGCGGAACAGTTTGCGCAGGATCTGTGGCACGTCGACCTGTGCCAGCAGCTCGCGGGCCTGGTGTTGGGTGATCACGTAAGGCGTACTGGACATGGTCGGCTCCGAAGGCGGATAAACTAATTTGTCCATTATGGACTTTTAGTTTCTCCGGGCAATATGCAAGCGAAAAAAAAGCGCAGTCCGTTGCCGGCCGCGCCTTTTTTCAATGCGCCCGCGTTACGGGCGCTTGCGCTCTACCGCCCGCAGCAAATGCGTCGGAGGCGTTTCACAGCTGATCTTGCGGCCCAGCAGCGCCTCGATGGACGGTAGCTGGTAGGAGTCGTCTTCACCGGCAAAACTGATGGATACACCTTCGGCGCCGGCCCGACCGGTACGGCCGATGCGGTGCACGTAGTCGTCCGGGACTTCCGGCAGGGTGAAGTTGATCACATGGCTGATGCCGTCGATGTGAATGCCGCGACCGGCAACATCGGTGGCGACCAGCACGCGGATCTTGCCTTCGCGGAAACCTTCCAGGGTCTTGATGCGCTTGTGCTGCGGCACGTCGCCGGACAGCTGCGCGGCATTGACGCCATCGCGCACCAGGCGTTCTTCGATGCGCCGCACTTCATCCTTGCGGTTGGCGAACACCATCACCCGCTCCCAACCGTTATCGTTGACCAGGTTGTAGAGCAGTTTGTACTTGTCGGCACCGGCTACGGCGTAGATGTGCTGTTCGACGTTTTCGCTGGCCACGTTCTGCGACTCGATCTCGACGATCGACGGGTCGGTGGTCCATTGCTTGGCGAGGTTCATCACGTCTTCGGTGAAGGTCGCGGAGAACAGCAGCGTCTGACGCTCGTTCTTCGGCGGCGTCTGGCGAATGATCTGACGCACTTGTGGGATGAAACCCATGTCGAGCATCCGGTCGGCTTCGTCCAGGACCATGACTTCGACCATGTCCAGGTGCACGTCGCCGCGCTGGTTGAAGTCCAGCAGACGGCCCGGTGTGGCGACGAGGATGTCGCAGTGACGGGCTTCGAGGTTTTTCAGTTGCTTGTCGAAGTCCATGCCGCCAACAAACGTCATGACGTTGAGGCCGGTGTACTTGGTCAGGTCGGCCGCGTCCTTGGCGATCTGCACCACCAGTTCCCGGGTCGGCGCGATGATCAGCGCCCGCGGTTCGCCCATGTAGCGTTCTTTAGGCGGCGGGGTTTCCAGCAATTGGGTGATGATCGAGATCAGGAATGCCGCGGTTTTGCCGGTGCCGGTCTGGGCGCGACCGATGGCGTCTTTGCCCGCGAGGGTGAAGCCAAGCACCTGTGCCTGGATCGGCGTGCAATATGGAAAGCCCAGGTCCTGGATGGCATGCATCAGTTCGGGGGCGAGTTTGAAATCGTGGAAACGGGTTTTGCCTTCCTGGGGTTCGACGGCGAAGTCTTCGAGTTTCCAGGGAATGACCGGCGCTTTTGGCTTGGGTTCGCGACGCGGTTTTGCGGGTTTCGGCGCTTCGCTGCGCGGCGGCTCGGCGGCGATGGCCGGGGCAGAGGGGATGGCCGATGGGGGCGTCGGCGCGTGCTTCGGTGCCGCTACGGGGGCGGTCCGGCCAGGCTGATTACCGTCGGTGCGGTGGCTGGGGATGTGAGACGGAGCGCTGGAGACTGGCGCGAGCTGCTCAGTCTCGCTTTTACCGAACATTTTCTTGAGTGCTTTGAGCACGGTCATCTCATCAATTGATTAAGGAATATACGCCGGCCAGTGTAATGCAAGAACCGGGCGCGGCGTAGTGGGATGGATCAATGGGCTGTTTTTCACCTGAACCGTTAACGCAAACGCTCGGCGAGCCAGACGCCGATGTCGCGAATCTCCTCGGGTAACACTTCATGCCCCATTGGGTATTCCTGCCATGTCACGGTGACACCACGCTGCTTCAGATGCTCGTAGGCGGTCCGGCCCATGGAATTTTGCACCACGTCGTCGTACTGGCCGTGCAGGGACAGCACGGGAATGCGCTGCTGGCTGGCGGACAGTTCCAGTTCGTCGCTGAAGGTCGGTGCATAGGTCGAGAGGGCAAGTACGCCACCCAACGGCCCCTGCCATTTCACAAACGCGGTGTGCAATACCACGGCGCCGCCCTGGGAAAAACCTGCCAGGAAAATCCGCGAGGCTTCTATTCCGACGGCGCGCTGCACTTCGATCAGATTTATAACCCTCTGGGCCGACTCTTCCAGCTGCTCGCGGTTGATCGCGCGCGCGGGGCTCATGGCCAATATGTCGTACCAGCTCGGCATCTCGTAACCACCGTTGATGGTCACGGCGCAGGTCGGTGCCTGAGGGAAAACGAAGCGAGTGGTCAGCAGTGTCTCCTGCAACGCTTCGGCCACCGGCAGGAAGTCGTAGCGGTCGGCGCCCAGGCCGTGCAGCCAGATAACGCAGGCGTCTGCGGGCTTGACGGGTTCAAGAATCAAGGGCTCGGTCATGGGTGCTCCATATATGTGCGTGCGCTCCCGATCAGTGCGAGATCCGGGGGCGCGTCTGGTTGATCAGTTAAGAAGATGTCGCAAGGCTACAAGTTTTGCTATTGACCTGTCGCTTAAGCGCATTCCTGAGCGCTCTGGTACGGGCTTTGCTATGGGAAATCGGTACAACCGATCCCGCGCCTGGCGGTAACACTATCAGTGTACCGCTGGCGGTGGGATAGCAAAAAATCCGGTGATGGATGTTCGCCAGTGGCCGCTACGGGCTTCGCGAACGTGAAAGGGCTACCGCCCGTTCGGCCGATTGGTGAGAAGTGAGTTATCCATGCTGTGGATTTTCTCCTACTAGACTCATGGCGCAGGTCCGACGTCGGTTGACCCAAAAAAAAGCCAACATGGGTCTACAACGCCTCACAAGGGTGCGACAGGACTTACGCTCCGACACAACAAGAGCAAAACTGGAGGTTTGAATGAAGATGTTGAAATCCACCCTGGCCGTCGTGACTGCAGCCGCAGTGCTCGGCGTCAGTGGGTTCGCTCAGGCGGGTGCGACCCTGGATGCAGTGCAGAAGAAAGGTTTCGTACAGTGCGGCGTCAGTGATGGCCTGCCTGGTTTCTCGGTTCCGGACTCCACTGGCAAGATCCTCGGCATTGATGCCGACTTCTGCCGCGCTGTGGCTGCCGCGGTATTCGGCGACGCAACCAAAGTGAAGTTCAGTCAACTGAACGCCAAGGAGCGCTTCACCGCGCTGCAGTCCGGCGAAATTGACATCTTGTCGCGCAACACCACCATGACCAGCTCCCGTGATGCGGGCATGGGCCTGAAGTTTCCTGGTTTTATCACTTACTACGACGGCATCGGCTTCCTGGTAAACAAAAAGCTGGGCGTCAAGAGCGCGAAGGAACTCGACGGTGCAACCATCTGCATCCAGGCCGGCACCACCACCGAGCTGAACGTTTCCGACTATTTTCGAGGCAACGGTCTGAAATACACGCCGATCACCTTCGACACCTCCGACGAAAGCGCCAAGTCGCTGGAATCCGGTCGTTGCGACGTGCTGACCTCCGACAAGTCCCAGCTGTTCGCCCAGCGCAGCAAGCTGGCCGCTCCGAAGGACTACGTGGTTCTGCCGGAAACCATTTCCAAAGAGCCACTGGGCCCTGTCGTGCGTAACGGTGACGACGAATGGCTGGCCGTGGTCCGCTGGACTGGCTACGCCATGCTCAACGCTGAAGAAGCCGGCATCACTTCGAAAAACGTCGAAGCCGAAGCCAAGTCCACCAAGAACCCGGACGTCGCTCGTATGCTGGGGGCTGACGGTGAATACGGCAAGGATCTGAAGCTGCCGAAAGACTGGGTCGTCCAGATCGTCAAGCAGGTCGGCAACTACGGCGAAGTGTTCGAGAAAAACCTCGGTAAAGACACTCCGCTGGAAATCGACCGCGGCCTGAACGCGCTGTGGAACAACGGCGGCATTCAATACGCACCACCAGTGCGCTGATGGTTCTATCACCCGGTGGGCCAACCACCGGGTGATGTTCTGTTCCATTCTTTGCGGGGCACTTCATGCAAAATTCAATCGGCGCACCAAAGCAGAGGCTCAGCCTCAGCGATCCGAAAGTGCGTGCGTGGCTATTTCAGATCATCACCATTGTCGCGGTGGTCTCGATGGGCTGGTATCTGTTCGACAATACGCAGACCAACCTTGAGCACCGGGGCATTACCTCCGGTTTCAGCTTCCTGGAGCGCAGTGCCGGTTTTGGCATCGCCCAAACCCTGATCGACTACACCGAATCGGACAGCTATGCCCGGGTGTTTGTCATCGGTCTGCTCAATACCTTACTGGTGACTGTCATCGGCGTAGTCCTGGCGACGATCCTCGGGTTCATCGTCGGCGTGTCACGATTGTCGAAGAACTGGATCATCAACAAGCTGGCGACCGTCTACGTCGAGGTCTTCCGTAACATTCCGCCACTGCTGCAAATCCTGTTCTGGTACTTCGCGGTGTTCCTGACCATGCCAGGGCCGCGCAACAGCCATAACTTCGGTGACACCTTCTTCGTCAGCAGCCGCGGCCTGAATATGCCAGCAGCATTGGCTGCGGACGGGTTCTGGCCGTTTGTGGTCAGCATCGTTGTGGCCATTGTCGCCATCGTGCTGATGTGTCGTTGGGCCAACAAGCGCTTCGAGGCCACCGGCGTGCCATTCCGCAAGTTCTGGACTGGGCTGGCGCTGATGCTGGTGATTCCGGCACTGTGCGCGCTGATCTTCGGTGCGCCATTGAAGTGGGAATATCCTCACCTGCAAGGCTTCAACTTTGTCGATGGCTGGGTGTTGATCCCCGAATTGTTGGCCTTGACCCTGGCCCTGACGGTCTACACGGCAGCATTTATTGCCGAAATCGTGCGTTCGGGCATCGCCTCGGTCAGTCACGGCCAGACCGAAGCCGCTCACTCGTTGGGATTGCGCAACGGTCCGACCCTGCGCAAGGTGATCATCCCGCAAGCCCTGCGCGTGATCATTCCGCCGCTGACCAGCCAATACCTGAACCTGGCAAAGAACTCCTCGCTGGCAGCCGGTATCGGTTACCCGGAAATGGTCTCGTTGTTTGCCGGTACGGTGCTGAACCAGACCGGGCAGGCGATCGAAGTCATTGCCATCACCATGAGCGTGTACCTGGCGATCAGTATCAGCATTTCCTTGCTGATGAACTGGTACAACAAGCGCATTGCGCTGATCGAGCGGTAAGGAAAAGCGCATGACGACTCATACTTTCAAACCTGACATGCCACCGCCGAACCGCAGTATCGGCGTGGTGGCGTGGATGCGCGCGAACATGTTCTCCAGCTGGCTCAACACCCTGTTGACCCTGTTCGCGTTCTATCTCATCTACCTGGTGGTCCCGCCGATCCTGAGCTGGGCGATCCTCGACGCCAACTGGGTCGGCACCAGCCAGGCCGACTGCACCAAGGACGGCGCCTGCTGGGTGTTCATCCAGCAACGCTTCGGCCAGTTCATGTATGGCTACTACCCGGTGGACCTGCGCTGGCGCGTGGACTTGACCGTGTGGCTGGCGGTGATCGGCGTGGCCCCCTTGTTCATCTCGCGCTTCCCGCGTAAAGCGGTGTACGGGCTGAGCTTTCTGGTGCTGTATCCAATCATTGCCTACTTCCTGTTGCATGGCGGTCTCTTTGGCCTGACTAACGTCCCGACCAGCCGATGGGGTGGGCTGATGCTGACGCTGGTGATCGCCACCGTCGGTATTGCCGGTGCATTGCCGCTGGGTATCCTCCTGGCGCTGGGGCGTCGGTCGGACATGCCGGCGATTCGGGTGGTCTGCGTGACCTTCATCGAATTCTGGCGCGGTGTACCGTTGATCACGGTGCTGTTCATGTCCTCGGTGATGCTGCCGTTGTTCCTGCCTGAAGGCATGAACTTCGACAAACTGTTGCGGGCATTGATCGGCGTGATCCTGTTCCAGTCGGCGTACGTCGCCGAAGTGGTGCGCGGTGGTCTGCAAGCGATTCCCAAAGGTCAGTACGAAGCGGCTGCAGCGATGGGCCTCGGCTACTGGCGCAGCATGGGCCTGGTGATTCTGCCGCAAGCCCTGAAGCTGGTGATCCCCGGCATCGTCAACACCTTCATTGCGCTGTTCAAGGACACCAGCCTGGTGATCATCATCGGCCTGTTCGACCTGCTCAACAGCGTCAAGCAAGCCGCCGCCGATCCGAAATGGCTGGGCATGGCCACTGAAGGCTATGTGTTCGCGGCCCTGGTGTTCTGGATTTTCTGTTTCGGCATGTCGCGCTATTCCATGCATTTGGAACGCAAGCTCGACACTGGCCACAAGCGTTAGGAGCGTAGTTTATGAGTGAAGCGATCAAGCAGCCTGTGAGCCCTGAAGGCATTATTCAGATGCAGGGCGTGAACAAGTGGTACGGCCAGTTCCACGTGTTGAAAGACATCAACCTCAACGTCAAGCAGGGCGAGCGTATCGTGCTGTGCGGCCCGTCGGGTTCCGGCAAATCCACCACCATCCGCTGTCTCAACCGTCTGGAAGAGCACCAGCAGGGCCGTATCGTGGTCGATGGCGTGGAGCTGACCAACGACCTCAAGCAGATCGAATCGGTACGCCGTGAAGTCGGCATGGTATTCCAGCACTTCAACCTGTTCCCGCACCTGACCATCCTGCAGAACTGCACCCTGGCGCCAATGTGGGTGCGCAAGATGCCCAAGCGCAAGGCCGAGGAAATCGCCATGCATTACCTGGAGCGCGTGCGCATTCCGGAGCAGGCGCACAAATACCCGGGGCAACTGTCCGGCGGCCAGCAGCAGCGCGTGGCGATTGCCCGGGCGCTGTGTATGAAACCGAAAATCATGCTGTTCGACGAACCGACTTCGGCGCTCGATCCGGAGATGGTGAAAGAGGTGCTCGACACCATGATCGGCCTGGCCGAAGACGGCATGACCATGCTCTGCGTGACCCACGAAATGGGCTTCGCCCGCACCGTGGCCAACCGCGTGATCTTCATGGACAAAGGGGAAATCGTCGAACAGGCCGCGCCGAACGACTTCTTCGATAACCCGCAGAATGACCGGACCAAGTTGTTCTTGAGCCAGATCCTGCATTGATCGACGCCTGATAGTGAAATAAACCCGGACCTGTTCCGGGTTTATTTTTTCCCGCAGAAATACGCTGCCTTTGTTGACGCAAACCCTGTAGGAGCTGGCTTGCCAGCGAAGGCGATGTTCCATTCAGCATTAACGGTGACTGACACACCGCTTTCGATGGCAAGCCAGCTCCTACCGGGGGTTGTGAAACGTCGGGTTGCCCTCGTGGATAAAGCTGACTACCATGTCAGAAAATTCATCCTATGATTGGATGAAAGGGCGAATTCCATGTCAGACATGTCTCCATTAATCAAACGATCCCTCGTCGATCAGGCGCTGGACCAGTTGCGCCAGCGCATCAATGCAGGCACCTGGACCATCGGCCAGCGCCTGCCCACCGAACCTGAGCTGTCTGCCGAGCTGGGTATCAGCCGCAACACCGTGCGTGAAGCCATGCGTGTGTTGGCGTTTTCCGGTTTGATCGAGATCCGCCAGGGCGACGGCAGCTATCTGCGGGCAGTCATTGACCCCCTGGACACCATGAAAGCCCTGTCCCGCTGCTCCCATGAGCAGGCGCGGGAGACCCGGCACATCCTGGAAGTCGAAGCCATTGGCCTGGCGGCGTTGCGCCGCACCGATGAAGACCTGGTGGCATTGCGCGAAGCGTTGGGCGTCAGCGGCAGTCACTGCCACGGTGATCTCGATACCTACATCGCCTGCGATCTGGTGTTCCACCGGCGTCTGGTGGATGCGGCGCACAACCCGACCCTCAGCGAGTTGTATCGTTATTTTTCCAGCATCGTCGGCGCGCAGTTGCGCCAGACCCTGAACATCTCACCCCGACGCCAAGCGGTGTTCGACCTTCATGTCGAACTGCTCGATGCCGTCGAGCAACGCGACCCGGAACGGGCCAAAGCCCTGTCGAGGCAGTTGATCAATGAACCTTGAAACCGAGAAACCCATGTCCACCCAGCAGGCCAGCAACAGCAGCATCACGGAGCTCAAGCGTACGGCGGAGCTCGAAGAGCTGTTGATCGACGCCGAGGCCGATGACGAACAGGTTCAGCAAGCCCACCCTGTCCTGCGGCGGCCATGGTTGTTGTTGCTCGGCCTGATTCTGGTGGCGCTGAATTTACGTCCAGCATTGTCGAGCATGGCGCCGATGCTCAGCGAGGTCTCGAAGACGCTGGGGTTATCGGCTGCCCAGGCCGGTTTGCTGACGACCTTGCCGGTCCTTTGCCTCGGGTTGTTCGCCCCACTGGCGCCGGTGCTGGCACGACGTTTTGGTGCCGAGCGAGTGGTGTTGGGGATTCTTCTGATGCTGGCCGGCGGGATCATTTTGCGCAGCTCTTTCGGTGAGGTCGGCCTATTCGCCGGCAGCGTGCTGGCCGGCGCCAGCATCGGGGTGATCGGCGTGCTGCTGCCCGGCATCGTCAAACGCGACTTCCCGAAACAAGCCGGCACCATGACCGGCGTCTACACCATGGCCCTGTGCCTGGGCGCGGCCATGGCGGCTGGCGCGACCGTGCCCTTGAGCGAACATTTCGACAAAAGCTGGGCCCTTGGCCTCGGCTTCTGGGTAGTTCCAGCGTTGGTCGCGGCGATTTTCTGGCTGCCGCAAGTCGGTCAGCAACACGGCGCGCATCATGTTGCCTATCGGGTCCGAGGGCTGTTGCGTGATCCGTTGGCCTGGCAAGTGACCTTGTACATGGGCCTGCAATCGTCTTTGGCCTACATCGTGTTTGGCTGGCTGCCGTCGATTCTGATCGGGCGCGGCCTGACGCCAACCCAGGCCGGTCTGGTGTTGTCGGGTTCGGTGATTATCCAGTTGATCAGCTCGCTGGCAGCACCCTGGCTGGCAACACGTGGCAAGGATCAGCGGCTGGCGATCGTGATCGTCATGGCAATGACCCTCGGCGGTTTGTTCGGTTGCCTTTATGCACCGATCGACGGCTTGTGGGGCTGGGCGATCCTGCTGGGTCTGGGGCAGGGCGCTACGTTCAGCCTGGCCTTGACCCTGATCGTGTTGCGTTCGCGGGATGCCCATGTCGCGGCCAACCTGTCGAGCATGGCCCAGGGCTTCGGTTACACCCTGGCATCCATGGGACCGTTCGCGGTCGGCATCGTGCATGACTGGACCGGTGGCTGGACGGCCCTGGGCTGGATTTTCGGGGTCATCGGCCTCGGCGCGATCATTGCCGGCCTCGGTGCCGGGCGTTCGTTGTACGTTCAGGCGGTCAGCGAAAAGGTCTGACGACCCCGCACTCTCGGTATTCGGCCCACGAATGCCGATAGTGTTCCGCCCATTGGCAGACTATCGTGCAGGCAATCTTTCGTTGTCATCCTGCAAACCCGGGGAGCCTGCCCATGAGTGATGCCCATAACGCATTGATCACCCAGTTCTACCAAGCCTTCCAGCGGCTCGATGCCGAGGCCATGAGCGCCTGCTACACCGATGACGTGGTGTTCAGTGATCCGGCGTTCGGTGAACTGCGCGGCCGCGATGCCGGTGACATGTGGCGCATGCTCACCACGCGGGCCAGGGATTTCTCCCTGACCTTCGATAACGTGCGCAGTGATGAACGCACCGGCGGTGCGCACTGGGTGGCGACCTACCTGTTCAGCCAGACCGGCAACACCGTGATCAATGACATTCAGGCGCGTTTCGTGTTTCGCGACGGCAAGATTTGCGAGCATCACGACAGTTTCGATCTGTGGGCCTGGTCCCGACAGGCGCTGGGTTTCAAGGGGCTGTTGCTGGGCTGGACACCCGCGGTGCGCAACGCCGTCCGCGCTCAGGCCTTGAAGGGGCTGAAGGCATTCCAGGCCAGTCGCTGATAAGATCAGCGCTTGTTTACTTGCCAGCCTTGATCGTTACATGACCAGCCACAGCGAAAATCCTGTCGACGCCGATACCCCGGTGAGCAAATCCTGGTTCGTTTACCTCGTGCGCGCGGCCAACGGATCGCTTTACTGCGGGGTCAGCGACGACCCGGTCCGCCGCTTTGCCACCCACCAGCGTGGCAAAGGTGCGCGGTTTTTCCTGTCCAGCCCGGCCGTGGCATTGGTGTACACCGAAGTCTGCCGCGACAAAAGCGACGCCCTGCGGCAGGAGCGGCTGATCAAAAAACTGAAAAAAAGCGCCAAGGAATGCCTGGTGGCTAGTGAAGCACGCGCACCCCTGTAGGAGCTGGCTTGCCAGCGAAGGCGATATTCCATCCAACATTGACGGTGACTGACACACCGCCTTCGCTGCGGTGCGGCGATCCGAAAAGCCAGCGCCTACAGGTTATCAATCTGACTGATGAGTTCCCATCAGGCAGATGGGTGGGCTGCGTGTGGATTGCGCGCTAAGCTGCGGACTCCTTACCCGTGCGGCGGAGCCGAGCATGTCCGAGTTGATTCTTCATCATTACCCGACGTCCCCTTTTTCCGAAAAGGCCCGCTTGCTGTTGGGCTTCAAGGGGCTGTCCTGGCGCTCGGTGAAAATTTCGCCGGTGATGCCAAAACCCGATCTGACGGCGTTGACCGGCGGCTATCGCAAGACGCCGGTGTTGCAGATCGGCGCTGATGTTTATTGCGACACTGCCCTGATCGCCCGTCGTCTGGAACAGGAAAAAGCCTTGCCGGCGTTCTTTCCGGAAGGTCAGGAAATGATCGCTGCGACATTCGCGGCCTGGGCGGATTCGGTGGTATTCCAGCATGCGGTCAGCCTGGTGTTTCAACCGGAATCGATCGCCGTACGCTTCGGCTCTATGCCGCCGGAAGCGATCAAGGCGTTCATTGCCGACCGCGCCGGGTTGTTCAGCGGTGGCAGCGCCACACGCCTGTCGGCCGAGCAGGCCCGGCATCAATGGCCAACGATCATGGCACGCCTGGAGCAACAGCTTCAGCGCGAGCAGGGCGACTTCCTGTTGGGCGAGCCCTCGATCGCCGACTTTGCCCTGGCGCATTCGTTGTGGTTCCTCAAGGCGACGGCGATTACCTCTGCGTGGGTTGACGCGTATCCGGCGGTTTCGGCGTGGTTGGGGCGCGTAACGGGCTTCGGTCATGGCGCGTTCAGCGAGATGACATCCGGGGAGGCGTTGGAGGTTGCGCGCAATGCCACGCCGGCGGCGTTGCCGGATGAGCAGTTCGATGAGCCAAACGGGTTCGAGGCAGGCCAGCAGGTAGTGATTGCCGCAACCGATTACGGGGTTGACCCGGTGGCCGGTGAGTTGATGTTTGCGGGCTGCGAAGAGTTGATCGTGCGGCGCGAAGACGAACGTGGCGGCGTAGTGCATGTGCACTTTCCGCGGTTTGGATTCCGTATCGAAGCGCAATAAGCGCCAAC
This sequence comes from Pseudomonas sp. MPC6, assembly GCF_006094435.1. Taxonomy (NCBI): domain Bacteria; kingdom Pseudomonadati; phylum Pseudomonadota; class Gammaproteobacteria; order Pseudomonadales; family Pseudomonadaceae; genus Pseudomonas; species Pseudomonas sp. MPC6. Next base: position 1,170,009 of record NZ_CP034783.1, read on the forward strand.
ACGGATCCCCGGTGATACACGGCCCCCTGTAGGAGCTGGCTTGCCAGCGAAAGCGGTGGGTCAGACACCCACTGTGTCGCCTGACACGACGCCTTCGCTGGCAAGCCAGCTCCTACAGGGGTACGTGTCGTTCTTGAGGGTTATTTCAAGGCGGCGAGGATGGCGTCCGGGTCATACCCGCGAATCAACGTCCCGTTCACATCGAGGATCGGAATCCCGCCGCCACCCAACGCCTCATAGGCCTTGCGCGCCTCGGCATCCTTCTCGATATCGAATTCCTTGTATGGAATGCCTTTCTGATCAAGAAAGCGTCGGGCCAGTTTGCAGTAACCACACCATTCGGTGGCGTAGAGTACGACGTTGGCCTTGGCCTGAGTTTGCTCGGATACCACTTGTGACGGGTTGAACAGCCGCTCGATCTTGCCCCAGTGCTGATAGACCACAACCACCAACAGGATCAGCAGGCATTTTTTCAGGACCCCGGTCAGCATCAGTTGCGTCGCTTGAGCTGGTCGGTGAGTTGGGTGGGCAGGCCTTTGATGATCAGCGTGCCGGCTTCTTCGTCATATTCGATCTTCGAGCCCAGCAGGTGCGCTTCGAAGCTGATCGACAGGCCTTCGGCACGGCCCGTGAAGCGGCGGAACTGGTTCAGGGTGCGTTTATCCGCCGGTATCTCCGGTGACAGGCCGTAGTCCTTGTTGCGGATGTGATCGTAGAAGGCTTTCGGCCGTTCTTCGTCGATCAGCTCCGAGAGCTCTTCCAGGCCCATGGGTTCGCCCATTTTGGCCTGGCTGCTGGCATAGTCGACCAGGGTCTTGGTCTTCTCGCGGGCGGACTCTTCCGGCAGGTCTTCGCTTTCGACGAAGTCGCTGAAGGCCTTGAGCAAGGTGCGGGTTTCGCCCGGACCGTCGACGCCTTCCTGGCAGCCGATGAAGTCGCGGAAATACTCCGAAACCTTTTTCCCGTTCTTGCCTTTGATAAACGAAATGTACTGCCTGGATTGCTTGTTGTTCTGCCACTCGGAGACGTTGATCCGCGCCGCCAGGTGCAACTGACCCAGGTCCAGGTGCCGCGACGGTGTCACGTCCAGCTGTTCGGTCACTGCGACGCCTTCACTGTGGTGCAGCAAGGCGATCGCCAGGTAATCGGTCATGCCTTGCTGGTAATGCGCAAACAGCACGTGGCCGCCCACAGAGAGGTTGGACTCTTCCATCAGCTTCTGCAGATGTTCCACCGCCACCCGGCTGAACGCCGTGAAATCCTTGCCGCCATCGAGGTATTCCTTCAGCCAGCCGCTGAAAGGATGTGCCCCGGACTCGGCATGGAACAAACCCCAGGCCTTGCCTTGTTTGGCGTTGTAGCTCTCGTTGAGGTCGGCAAGCATGTTCTCGATGGCGCTCGACTCGGGCAGTGCTTCGTCGCGGGCATGGAGAACTGCAGGTGTGCCGTCGGGTTTTTTGTCGATCAGGTGGACGATGCAATGACGGATCGGCATGGGCTTCTCGGCTGATTGAAGAGAGGAGGGCGTGCTCCCCGAAAAAGCGCTCAGTGTACCGCAACCACTGGTTATGGCGCGGCACGAAGGGCAATTCCAGCCCTCGCGACGGTGCTTATGCGGTTTTTTACAGTTTTAGTGTAATAAAGCTGACCAATTGGGTAGCAAGAGGCGGATATTTCCCCGTCTCTGTGCTAGTTTTGCCCGGTCTTGCGCGAAGTCACTGCGTTAAGCGTGCATTCAGCATTTGTCAGGTCGAACCAAACCCTGATTTCGGTATCTATAACCCCGATCCCGTGGTTATTGGCCGAGGGTGCCAGATCCAGAAGATCGGGCTCGATGGCTGACACTGCACTCTGCAATCCATATGAATTTGATAGGGAAGGAACACTACATGGCTCTTACTAAAGACCAACTGATCGCCGACATCGCTGAAGCTATCGACGCGCCAAAAACCACCGCGCGTAACGCTCTGGACCAACTGGGCCAAATCGTTGCCGATCAGCTGGAAAACGGCGGCGAAATCACTCTGCCAGGTATCGGCAAGCTGAAAGTGACCGAGCGTCCTGCCCGTACTGGCCGTAACCCTTCGACTGGCGCTGCCATCGAAATCGCTGCCAAGAAAGTGATCAAGCTGGTTGTGGCCAAAGGCCTGACCGACGCTGTCAACAAGTAAGATTTGTTAAAAAACCGTGCGACGGAGCAATCCGGGGCACGGTTTTTTTGTGTCTGCGATTTGGCGAATGCCAAGAACACCGCAAAACCAATGTGGGAGCGGGCTTGCTCGCGAAGGCGGTCTATCAGTCGATTATATAGTGACTGACACTCCGCTTTCGCGAGCAAGCCCGCTCCCACAGTTGACCTGCGTTAGCCCTTGCGAACCCAGCGTTCGCGCCAGGTCTGCTGCTCGGACTTGGTCTGGAAGGTCCAGGCGACGAAGCGGCTCTGCTTCTGCCCCTGGGACATTTCCACCACCTGGCTTTCCAGTACGCCAGCCTTTTTCAGCGCGGTCTGGATCACCGGCAGGTTGGAGGCCTTCGACACCAGGGTGCTGAACCACAGCACCTTGTGTTGAAAATGCGCGCTTTCGGCGATCAGTTGCGTCACGAAGCGTGCTTCGCCACCTTCACACCACAATTCAGCCGACTGACCGCCAAAGTTCAGCACCGGCAGTTTGCGTTTCGGGTCGGCCCGGCCCAGCGCGCGCCATTTACGCTCGCTGCCCTTGGTGGCCTCATCCATCGACGCGTGGAACGGCGGGTTGCACATGGTCAGGTCGAAGCGTTCGCCGGGTTCGAGCAGGCCCAGCAGGATGTGCTTGGGATTACTCTGCTGGCGCAACTGGATGGCTTTGTTCAGCCCGTTGGACTGCACGATGGCTTTGGCAGCGGCCACGGCCGTCGGGTCGATTTCCGAACCGAGGAAGTGCCAGCGGTAATCGCTGTAGCCGATCAACGGATAGACGCAGTTGGCGCCCATGCCGATATCGAGCACCTTGACCGGCGCACCCCGAGGGATCTCGCCATCATTGACGCTGGCCAGCAGGTCGGCCAGGAAGTGCACGTAATCGGCACGGCCCGGGACCGGCGGGCAGAGGTAATCGGCCGGGATGTCCCAATGGGCAATGCCGTAGAACGACTTGAGCAGCGCCCGGTTGAACACCCGCACCGCGTCGGGGCTGGCGAAGTCGATGCTTTCCTTGCCATACGGATTGATGATCACGAACTGCGCCAGTTCCGGCGTGGTTTTGATCAGCGCCGGGAAGTCGTAGCGACCCTGGTGGCGGTTGCGCGGGTGCAGGCTGGCCTTCTCGCGTGGTTCCACGGCTTTGGCCGGGGTCGCGGATTCGGGCTTCTTGCGCGCAGGGCGGGGTGTGCGGGGGGCGTTCATGGGCGTGGTCGATTCGGGTATGGCTAAAAGTGGCGGGTATTGTCCCACAGACAATGGCCGCGCGGGGGATCCCGTAGGAGCGAGGCTTGCCCGCGAAGAACGATAACTCGGTATGTCTGTTTGACCGGGTCGCGACCTTCGCGGGCAAGCCTCGCTCCTACAAAAAGCGGGTTTTGGTGTTTGGCGGGCATGAAAAAGGGAGGCCATCTGGCCTCCCTTTTTCAGTGCGATTCGCCGTTACAGGCTGGCAATCCGCGCATGCTGCTCGGCCAATTTGCCCAAAGCCTGTTCAGCTTCAGCCAGTTTGGCGCGTTCCTTGTCGATGACTTCGGCCGGAGCCTTGTCGACGAAACCGGCGTTGGACAGTTTGCCGCCCACCCGCTGGACTTCGCCCTGCAGGCGCAGGATTTCCTTGTCCAGGCGTGCCAGCTCGGCGGCCTTGTCGATCAAGCCGGCCATTGGCACCAGCACTTCCATCTCGCCCACCAGCGCGGTGGCGGACAATGGTGCTTCTTCGCCGGCCGCCAATACGGTGATCGACTCCAGGCGGGCCAGCTTTTTCAGCAAGGCTTCGTTCTCGGTGAGACGACGCTGATCTTCGGCGCTGACGTTTTTCAGGAACAGGTTCAGCGGCTTGCCCGGACCGATGTTCATCTCGGCGCGAATGTTGCGCGTGCCGAGCATCAGCGTCTTCAGCCATTCGATGTCATCTTCGGCGCCCTGATCGATGCGCTCTTCATTGGCCACTGGCCAAGGTTGCAGCATGATCGTCTTGCCTTCGATGCCAGCCAGCGGCGCGATGCGCTGCCAGATCTCTTCGGTGATGAACGGCATGAACGGGTGTGCCAGGCGCAGCGCGACTTCCAGCACCCGAACCAGCGTGCGACGCGTACCGCGCTGACGTTCGACCGGCGCGTTTTCGTCCCACAGCACAGGCTTGGACAGTTCCAGGTACCAGTCGCAATACTGGTTCCAGATGAACTCGTACAAGGCTTGCGCCGCCAGGTCGAAGCGGAACTGGTCGAGCTGACGGGTCACTTCGGCTTCGGTGCGTTGCAGCTGCGAGATGATCCAGCGATCGGCCAGCGACAGCTCAAAGGCTTCGCCGTTCTGGCCGCAGTCTTCGCCCTTGTCCAGCACATAGCGCGCGGCGTTCCAGATCTTGTTGCAGAAGTTGCGATAGCCTTCGACGCGGCCCATGTCGAACTTGATGTCGCGACCGGTGGACGCCAGCGAGCAGAAGGTAAAGCGCAGGGCGTCGGTGCCGTAGCTGGCGATGCCGTCGGCGAACTCGTCGCGGGTCTGCTTCTCGATCTTCTTCGCCAGCTTCGGCTGCATCATGCCGGAGGTGCGCTTCTGCACCAGTTCTTCCAGCTCGATACCGTCGATGATGTCCAGCGGGTCCAGGACGTTGCCCTTGGACTTGGACATCTTCTGGCCCTGGCCGTCACGTACCAGACCGTGCACATAAACGGTCTTGAACGGAACCTGTGGCGTGCCGTCTGCATTTTTCACCAGGTGCATGGTGAGCATGATCATCCGGGCAACCCAGAAGAAAATGATGTCGAAGCCAGTCACCAGCACGTCGGTGGAGTGGAATTTCTTCAGGAATTCGGTCTGCTCGGGCCAGCCGAGGGTGGAGAAGGTCCACAGCCCCGAACTGAACCAGGTGTCGAGAACGTCATTGTCCTGTTGCAGCGCAACGTCCGGGCCGAGGTTGTGCTTGGCACGTACTTCGGCTTCGTCGCGACCGACGTAGACCTTGCCCGACTCGTCGTACCAGGCCGGGATCCGGTGGCCCCACCACAACTGACGGCTGATGCACCAATCCTGGATGTCGCGCATCCACGAGAAGTACATGTTTTCGTACTGCTTGGGCACGAACTGGATACGGCCGTCTTCAACGGCAGCAATCGCAGGCTCGGCCAATGGCTTGGTCGACACGTACCACTGGTCGGTCAGCCACGGCTCGATGATGGTGCCGGAGCGGTCGCCCTTGGGCACTTTCAGGCCGTGATCGTCGACGCTGACCAGCAGGCCGGCGGCGTCGAATGCAGCAACGATCTGCTTGCGCGCTTCGAAGCGGTCCAGGCCGGCGTATTCGGCCGGGATCTTGCCGTCGATGCTTTCGTTCAGCGTGCCATCGAGGTTGAACACCTGGCAGGCGGGCAACACAGCGGCGTTCTTGTCGAAGATGTTCAGCAGCGGCAGGTTGTGGCGCTTGCCGACTTCGTAGTCGTTGAAATCGTGGGCCGGGGTGATTTTCACGCAGCCGGTGCCGAATTCGGGGTCGCAGTAATCGTCGGCAATGATCGGGATGCGGCGGCCGACCAGCGGCAGCTCGACAAATTGGCCGATCAGGGCTTTGTAGCGGTCATCGTTCGGGTTCACGGCGACGGCGGCGTCGCCGAGCATGGTTTCCGGGCGAGTGGTCGCGACGATCAGGTAGTCATTGCCTTCAGCGGTCTTGGCGCCGTCGGCCAGCGGGTACTTCAGGTTCCACAGGAAGCCTTTCTCGTCGTGGTTTTCCACTTCGAGGTCGGAAATCGCCGTGTGCAGCTTGGTGTCCCAGTTGACCAGGCGCTTGCCGCGATAGATCAGGCCGTCTTCGTGCAGGCGCACGAACGCTTCTTTCACCGCTTCCGAGAGGCCGTCGTCCATGGTGAAGCGCTCGCGGCTCCAGTCCACGGACGAGCCGAGACGGCGGATCTGACGGCTGATGTTGCCGCCGGACTGATCCTTCCACTCCCAGACTTTCTCGAGGAATTTTTCGCGACCCAGATCATGGCGATTCTGGCCCTGGGCTTCGAGTTGACGCTCCACCAGCATTTGCGTGGCGATACCGGCATGGTCGGTGCCCGGCTGCCACAGGGTGTTGCGACCCTGCATGCGGCGGAAACGGATCAGGGCGTCCATGATCGCGTTATTGAAGCCGTGACCCATGTGCAGGCTGCCGGTGACGTTCGGCGGCGGGATCATGATGGTGTAGGACTCGCCCGCGCCTTGCGGGGCGAAGTAATTCTCTGACTCCCAGGTGTTGTACCAGGAAGTTTCAATGGCGTGCGGCTGGTAGGTCTTATCCATGCGCGGCGGGACCCTATTGGCATTTATTCAGGAAAAGCCGGCAAGTATAGCGGGGCATGGGGCAGAGGGCGAGTTGATCGCGGGATGAGCTGACTATCAGCCATTGCACAAAAACAATGTGGGAGCCGGGCTTGCTCGCGAAGGCAGCCTGTCATCCAACACAAATGTTGAATGTTACTGCCTTCGCGAGCAAGCCCGCTCCCACATTGGAATGGTGGTGTCTATTCGTACTGGCTGAGCAACCGATCCATCCGCGCAGCGAGCCGGCGTTTGATTTCGGTTTCGATGTGCGGGGCGAAGTCGTCGATCACGTCTTGCATGATCAGCATGGCGGCGGAGCGCAGTTCGCCGTCCAGATGCAGCAGGGCGTCCGGGCCTTTATCGGCCGCAGGTGAAGGCTCGGCGGCAGGGGTGGGTGGCGTCGGTTCGGCTGTAGGCTGGGAGGCGCTGACCGCATCGAACAACATCGGAATCTGTTCCTGGTCATCGTCCTCGACCGTATCGGTCAGCAGGGGCGGTTGCAGGTTGTCGTCGCCGAGCAGTTGCCGGATCGACTCGAGGTCGTCCAGCAGGTGCGCGGACTGTTGCTGTTTTGGAGTGTCCATCGGAATGCTCAGAGTCGCTGTAGACGGTGATCTTGCAGAGGATAGCCCTGTTCGCGGTAGAAGCGGAAACTCTCCCGCGCGGCCTGACGAATTGTCGGATCTTCAACCACCACTTCCGCCACGCGGGCGAATTGCCCGGCGAAGGTCGGGATTTTCAAGTCGAGGTTGACCAGCAGATCCTGGTGCAGACCGCAGTCATCGCCAAGGCCCAGCACGATCACCCCCTCGGGCTCGCTTTCGGCGGGACCATGAGGCACGAAGCTTTCGCCCTTGAAGGCCCACAGGCGCGCATCGAGATCGTCACGCTGGGCGGCATCGCTGCAATGCAGGTAGATGCGGTGGCCCATGCGCCAGGCTTTCTCGGTGAGCTTGCAGGCGAAATCCAGCCGCGCCGACGGATCGGCGCTGGGCAGGATGTAGAAGTCGACTTTGGTCATTGCGGTTCCTGGAATCAACTTCCGCGGAATCTGTAGGAGCGAGCTTGCTCGCGAAGGTCGTCAACGATTACGCGGGAAACCAGGTTAATCGCGGCGATCTTGAGTTTTTCGCGAGCAGGCTCGCTCCTACAGTGGTCAGTGAGCGATATTTAGGCTTTGGCGCGGTCCAGCAGGTATTGGGTCAGCAGTGGAACCGGACGGCCAGTGGCGCCCTTGTCCTTGCCGCCACTGGTCCACGCCGTGCCGGCGATGTCCAGGTGCGCCCAGTTCAGGTTCTTGGTGAAGCGCGACAGGAAGCAGGCCGCGGTGATGGTGCCGGCTTTCGGGCCGCCAATGTTGGCGATGTCGGCGAACGGGCTGTCCAGCTGTTCCTGGTACTCATCGAACAACGGCAGTTGCCAGGCGCGGTCGTCGGCGGACTGGCCGGCGCTCAACAGTTGGCCGATCAGTTCGTCGTTGTTGCCCAGCAGGCCCGAGGTATGGGAGCCCAGTGCGACGACGCAAGCGCCGGTCAGGGTGGCGATGTCGATGACCGCTTGCGGCTTGAAGCGCTCGGAGTAGGTCAGGGCGTCGCACAGCACCAGACGGCCTTCGGCGTCGGTGTTGAGGATTTCCACGGTCTGGCCGCTCATGGTGGTGACGATATCGCCAGGGCGCGCAGCGTTGCCGCTCGGCATGTTCTCGGCGCAGGCCAGGATGCACACCAGGTTGATCGGCAGTTTCAGTTCGAGCACGGCTCGCAGGGTGCCGAAGACGCTGGCGGCGCCGCCCATGTCGTACTTCATTTCATCCATGCCGGCGCCTGGTTTCAGGCTGATGCCGCCGGTGTCGAAGGTGATGCCTTTGCCGACCAGTGCGTACGGCTTCTCGGATTTCTTGCCGCCGTTGTACTGCATGACGATCAGGCGCGGTGGCTGGGCACTGCCCTGGCCGACGGCGTAGAACGAGCCCATGCCCAGGTCCTTGATCTTCTTCTCATCGAGGACTTCGACTTTCAGGCTCTTGAATTCCTTGCCCAGGTTCTTGGCTTGTTCGCCGAGGAAGGTCGGGTGGCAGATGTTCGGCGGCAGGTTGCCCAGGTCGCGGGTAAACGCCATGCCATTGGCGATGGCGGTGGCGTGGGCCACGGCGCGCTCGACTTCGGCCTGGGCTGCCTTGATGGTCACCAGGGTGACTTTCTTCAGGCTGCGTGGCTCGGCTTTCTGGCTCTTGAACTGATCGAAGGAGTATTCGCCGTCCACCAGGGTTTCGGCCAGCAGGCGGGTCTTGCCATAGCTGTCACGGCCTTTGACCGCGACTTCGTCCAGGGCCAGCACGGCATCGCTGCCGCCCAGGCCTTTAAGGGTATTGAGGATGCCGGCGATGATCTTGCGGAACGGGCGGTCGCCCAGCTCTTCGTCCTTGCCCACGCCCACCAGTAGCACGCGTTCGGCCTTGAGGTTCGGCAGGCTGTGCAGCAACAGGCTCTGGCCGACCTTGCCGGCCAGGTCGCCGCGCTTGAGCACCGCGCTGATGGCGCCACCGCTCAGTTCGTCGAGCAGGCGAGCAGTAGCGCCAAGCTTGCGGCCTTCGCCGACGGCGACTACCAGCGTGGCGGTCTTCAACGTTTCTGGGTTAACGCTTTTTACAACCAGTTCCATGTCCGGGTCCCTGAATGAATGGTCAACAACGCAAGCGTATGAACTTGCTTATAAATAGAAAGACGCAAGACGCGGTCTGCGACAAAGGCCGCAGTTTGAACCTCGCTGCCCGCGCCTGACAACCCTTGGCCTTACGATTGTAGGAGCGAGCTTGCTCGCGAAAAACCCGAGGCCGCTGGGGGGGGATCAGGCTCCCCGCGTTATCGTTGACGTCCATCGCGAGCGAGCTCGCTCCCACACGCACCCCGCACCATTGCGCAGTGACAGGCGCACCCAATCACAGGATAATGCGCCAACTTTTTCGGCGGCTCTGCCCTGCGGGCCGTCTGATACGTTTGCTTGTTTGGCCGCCTTAGCCTGACAACCCTGGAGTGTCTGGTTTGATTGTCTTTCGTTATCTGTCCCGAGAAGTCCTGTTGACCTTGAGCGCCGTCAGTGCGGTGCTGCTGGTCATCATCATGAGTGGACGCTTCATCAAGTACCTCGCCCAGGCGGCTGCCGGTCTGCTGGATCCGGGCTCGCTGTTTCTGATCATGGGCTTTCGCCTGCCGGGTTTCATGCAGTTGATTCTGCCGTTGGGCCTGTTTCTCGGGATTCTGCTGGCCTACGGCCGTTTGTACCTTGAAAGCGAAATGACCGTACTGTCGGCCACCGGCATGAGCCAGCAGCGACTGTTGGCAATGACGTTGTTCCCCGCCACCCTGGTTGCATTGGTGGTGGCGTGGCTCAGCCTGAGCCTGGCGCCGCAAGGGGCCAATCAGTTCCAGTTGCTGTTGAACAAGCAGGATGCCCTGACCGAGTTCGACACCCTTGAGCCTGGCCGTTTCCAGGCGCTGCGCGACGGAACGCGGGTGACCTACACCGAAACGTTGTCGGATAACCGCGTCAACCTTGGCGGCGTGTTCATTTCGCAGAAGAACATCTCCTCGGACGACAAGAAGGATCGCGGGATTTCCGTGCTGGTGGCCGAGAAGGGGCGCCAGGAAATTCGCGCCGACGGCAACCGCTACCTGATTCTCGAGAACGGTTATCGCTATGACGGTAACCCGGGTCAGGCCGACTACCGGGCGATCAAATATGACGAGTATGGCGTATTGCTACCTAAGCCGGACGTCAGCGATGAAGTCACCGACCGTGACGCGATGACCACCAGTTCGCTGCTGGGCAGTGACGACATCCGCTCCCGCACCGAATTGCAGTGGCGCCTGTCCTTGCCGTTGCTGGTGTTCATCGTGACCCTGATGGCGGTGCCGTTGTCGCGGGTCAATCCGCGCCAGGGCCGTTTCCTCAAGCTGTTGCCGGCGATTCTTCTCTATATGGCTTACCTGACGATCCTGATTGCCGCCCGCGGCGCCCTCGAGAAGGGCAAGATCCCGCCGGCACTGGGGTTGTGGTGGGTGCATGCGATCTTCCTGGTCATCGGCCTGGGCCTGCTCTATTGGGAACCACTGCGCTTGAAAATGGCGAGTCGCCGCAGCGCGCTGGAGGTGGCCCGTGGTTAAACTCGATCGCTACATCGGCAGCAGTGTGTTCATGGCGATCCTGGCGGTACTGGGGATCATTCTCGGTCTGGCGACGCTGTTTGCCTTTATCGACGAGATGAGCGACGTCAGCGATACCTACACCCTGGTCGATGTGTTGAGCTACGTCCTGCTCACCGCGCCGCGCCGTCTCTATGACATGTTGCCGATGGCGGCGCTGATCGGGTGCCTGATCGGCCTCGGCAGCCTGGCCAGTCACAGCGAGCTGACCATCATGCGCGCAGCGGGTGTATCGGTCGGACGGATCGTCTGGGCGGTCATGAAGCCGATGCTGGTGCTGATGGTCGTGGGGCTGCTGATTGGCGAGTACGTCGCCCCGGCGGCGGAAGTCACTGCCCAGGCCAATCGCTCCCTGGCCCAGGGCAGCGGCGATGCGCAAAGCGCCAAGCACGGCCTGTGGCACCGCCAGGGTGACGAGTTCATCCATGTCAACTCGGTGCAGCCCAACGGCCTGCTGTATGGCGTGACCCGCTATCGCTTCGATGATCAACGCCACATGCTGTCTTCGAGCTTCGCCAAGCGCGCGGAATTCGACAAGGACCACTGGCAGTTGAGCGAAGTCACGACCACGGTATTCCATGAAAAAAGCACGGAAGTGGTGACGGCCCCGGTCGAGCGCTGGAATGTGGCGCTGAGCCCGCAATTGCTCAGTACGGTGGTGATGTCCCCCGATTCGCTGTCGATCACCGGCTTGTGGGGTTACATCCACTACCTGGCCGACCAGGGCCTGAGCAATGGTCGTTATTGGCTGGCATTTTGGGTCAAGGTGTTGCAGCCGCTGGTCACCGCTGCCCTGGTGCTGATGGCGATTTCCTTCATCTTCGGTCCGTTGCGTTCGGTGACCCTCGGCCAGCGGGTGTTCACGGGGGTGCTGGTGGGCTTTACCTTCCGCATCGTCCAGGATCTGCTGGGGCCTTCGAGCCTGGTGTTCGGTTTTCCGCCACTCCTGGCGGTGCTGTTGCCGGCCAGTGTCTGTGCCCTGGCCGGGCTCTGGATGCTGCGCCGGGCCGGTTGATCCCGGGTATTTGCGGCTCCAGTCGATGATAAAAAAACGCCCCTGTCGCAAGACCGGGGCGTTTTTGTACGTGCCGTCTGACCTGTAAACGTGACGCTTGGGCCGTGGATCAGGTACAATTCCCGGCTATTTTTCGGCGGGCTATGCCTGCAGCCTTTTTGAGTGTTGATCCGTGAGTGATTTGAGTCATATCCGCAATTTCTCCATCATCGCCCACATTGACCATGGCAAGTCGACGCTGGCCGATCGCTTCATCCAGATGTGCGGCGGCCTTGCCGAGCGCGAAATGGAAGCCCAGGTGCTGGACTCCATGGACCTGGAACGTGAACGCGGGATCACCATCAAGGCCCACAGCGTCACCCTGTATTACACCGCTCGCGATGGCATCAAATATCAGCTGAACTTCATTGATACCCCGGGCCACGTCGACTTCACCTATGAAGTCAGCCGCTCGCTGGCGGCGTGCGAAGGTGCGTTGCTGGTGGTCGATGCCGGCCAGGGTGTTGAAGCGCAGTCGGTTGCCAACTGCTATACGGCGATCGAACAGGGCCTGGAAGTCATGCCGGTCCTGAACAAGATCGACCTGCCGCAGGCCGATCCGGACCGCGTCAAGGACGAAATCGAGAAGATCATCGGCATCGACGCCACCGATGCGGTCGAGTGCTCTGCCAAGACCGGCCTGGGCGTCGACGAAGTGCTCGAGCGTCTGGTTCACACCATTCCCGCGCCGACCGGCAACTACGAAGATCCGCTGCAGGCGTTGATCATCGATTCCTGGTTCGACAACTACCTGGGCGTTGTGTCCCTGGTACGCGTGCGTCACGGCCGTGTGAAGAAGGGCGACAAGATCCTCGTCAAATCCACCGGCAAGATCCACCTGGTGGACAGCGTCGGTGTGTTCAACCCGAAACACACCGCCACCGTTGACCTGAAGGCTGGCGAAGTGGGCTTCATCATCGCCGGCATCAAGGACATTCACGGTGCGCCGGTCGGTGACACCCTGACCTTGAGCTCCACCCCCGACGTTGATGTGCTGCCCGGCTTCAAACGCATCCAGCCGCAGGTTTATGCCGGTCTGTTCCCGGTCAGCTCCGACGACTTCGAAGATTTCCGTGAAGCCCTGCAAAAGCTCACGCTCAACGACTCGTCCCTGCAGTACACCCCGGAAAGCTCCGATGCCCTGGGCTTCGGCTTCCGTTGCGGGTTCCTCGGCATGCTGCACATGGAAATCATCCAGGAGCGCCTGGAGCGCGAGTACGACCTGGACCTGATCACCACGGCGCCGACGGTAATTTTCGAGCTGTTGCTGAAAACCGGTGAAACGATTTACGTCGACAACCCGTCGAAGCTGCCGGACCTGTCCTCGATCGAAGACATGCGTGAGCCGATCGTGCGGGCCAACATTCTTGTGCCGCAAGAGCACCTGGGCAACGTCATTACCCTGTGCATCGAAAAGCGTGGCGTACAACACGACATGCTGTTCCTCGGTACCCAGGTCCAGGTGAGCTACGATTTGCCGATGAACGAAGTGGTGCTCGACTTCTTCGATCGTCTGAAATCCACCAGCCGCGGCTATGCTTCGCTGGACTACCATTTCGATCGTTATCAATCGGCTAATCTGGTGAAACTGGATGTGCTGATCAACGGTGACAAGGTCGATGCCCTGGCGTTGATCGTGCACAAGGATAACGCGCACTACAAAGGTCGCCAGTTGACCGAGAAGATGAAAGAACTGATTCCGCGCCAGATGTTCGACGTCGCGATCCAGGCCGCCATTGGCGGGCAGATCATCGCGCGGACTTCGGTCAAGGCACTCAGAAAGAACGTATTGGCCAAATGCTACGGCGGTGACGTTAGCCGTAAGAAAAAACTGCTGGAGAAGCAGAAGGCCGGTAAAAAACGCATGAAGCAAGTCGGCAACGTGGAAATTCCACAAGAAGCCTTCCTTGCAGTGCTCAGGTTGGATAGTTAGGTCCTATGTCACTAAATTTCCCGCTGTTGCTGGTCATCGCCGTGTTCGTCTGCGGCCTGTTGGCGTTGCTCGATCTGGTTTTCCTGGCGCCGCGTCGGCGTGCGGCCATTGCCTCCTATCAGGGAAGCGTCAGCCAGCCTGACGGGATGGTGGTCGAGAAACTGAACAAAGAGCCGCTGCTGGTCGAATACGGCAAGTCGTTCTTCCCGGTGTTGTTCATCGTGCTGGTCCTGCGTTCGTTCCTGGTGGAACCGTTCCAGATTCCTTCCGGCTCGATGAAACCGACCCTGGACGTCGGCGACTTCATTCTGGTGAACAAGTTTTCTTACGGGATCCGCTTGCCGGTGCTCGACAGGAAAGTCATCGCAGTGGGTGATCCGCAACGCGGCGATGTGATGGTGTTCCGCTACCCGAGCGACCCGAACGTCAACTACATCAAGCGAGTCGTGGGCCTGCCGGGTGACCAGATTCGCTATACCGCCGACAAGCGTCTGTTCGTCAACGGTGAGTCCATTGCCGAGCAACTGGTCGGCTCCGAGCCGGGCACGCTGGGCAGCGCCGAACTCTACAAGGAGAAACTCGGCATTGCCGAGCACCTGATCCGCAAGGAGATGAGCCGCTACCGCGCCGCGCCGGACCATTCGTGGACCGTGCCCGCCGGGCACTACTTCATGATGGGCGACAACCGGGACAATTCGAACGACAGTCGCTTCTGGGATGATCCGAGCATTCCCAAGGACCTGCTGGGCATGGTTCCCGACAAGAATATCGTCGGCAAGGCCTTCGCAGTCTGGATGAGCTGGCCAGAACCCAAACTCAGTCACCTGCCGAATTTCTCGCGGGTTGGCCTGATCAAGTAATCACTCACGGCGCTGTTGAACACAGCGCCGAATGCATTTCTGGAGTCGGCACAATCGGCGCCAGAAGCATGAAACAATGATATTCAGGACGTAATTTTTGAACACAGCGTTAATTGTCCCAAGCCTGCGCCGCACCACGGCGATGGCGGTGGAATCCAGCCACGAACTCAGCGTGGGTAAACCGTGAGCGTCTCCTTAAGCCGTCTAGAGCGTCAGCTCGGCTACACTTTCAAGGATCAGGAACTGATGGTCCTGGCCCTGACTCACCGCAGTTTTGCCGGGCGCAACAACGAACGCCTGGAATTCCTCGGTGATGCCATCCTTAACTTCGTCGCCGGCGAGGCGCTGTTCGATCGCTTCCCGCTGGCTCGCGAAGGCCAGTTGTCACGTTTGCGTGCCCGCCTGGTGAAAGGTGAGACCCTGGCCGTGCTGGCCCGTGGTTTCGATCTGGGTGATTACCTGCGTCTGGGTTCCGGCGAGTTGAAGAGTGGCGGTTTCCGTCGCGAGTCGATTCTGGCCGATGCCCTGGAAGCGCTGATCGGTGCGATCTACCTGGACGCCGGCATGGACATGGCACGCGAGCGCGTGCTGGCCTGGCTGGCCGGAGAGTTCGAAGGCCTGACGCTGGTCGATACCAACAAAGATCCGAAAACCCGTCTGCAGGAATTCCTGCAGTCGCGGGGTTGTGAGCTGCCGCGTTACGAAGTGGTGGATATCCAGGGTGAGCCGCATTGCCGGACGTTCTTCGTCGAATGTGAAATCACCTTACTGAACGAAAAAAGCCGAGGTCAGGGTGTGAGTCGTCGTATTGCCGAACAGGTAGCGGCCGCCGCAGCACTGATTGCCCTGGGTGTGGAGAATGGCAATGACTGATTCAACCGCAACACGCTGTGGCTATGTTGCCATCGTCGGCCGTCCCAACGTGGGCAAGTCCACGCTGCTGAACCACATTCTCGGCCAGAAACTCGCGATCACGTCGCGCAAGCCGCAGACCACCCGCCACAACATGCTCGGCATCAAGACCGAAGGCGCCGTTCAGGCGATCTACGTCGACACCCCGGGCATGCACAAAGGTGGCGAGAAGGCGCTGAACCGCTACATGAACAAAACCGCTTCGGCGGCGTTGAAAGACGTCGACGTGGTGATCTTCGTGGTTGACCGCACCAAGTGGACCGACGAAGACCAGATGGTCCTCGAACGCGTCCAGTACGTCACCGGCCCGCTGATCGTCGCGTTGAACAAGACCGATCGCATCGAAGACAAATCCGAGCTGATGCCGCACCTGACCTGGTTGCAGGAACAGCTGCCGAACGCGCAGATCATGCCGATCTCGGCCCAGCACGGGCACAACCTCGAAGCGCTGGAGCGGGTGATTGCCGGTTACCTGCCGGAAAACGATCACTTCTTCCCCGAAGACCAGATCACCGACCGCAGCAGCCGCTTCCTTGCCGCCGAGCTGGTGCGCGAGAAAATCATGCGCCAGTTGGGCGCCGAGCTGCCGTACCAGATCACCGTGGAAATCGAAGAGTTCAAGCAGCAGGGGAAAACCCTGCACATCCATGCGTTGATCCTCGTCGAACGTGACGGCCAGAAGAAAATCATCATTGGCGACAAGGGCGAGCGCATCAAGCGCATCGGCACCGAGGCGCGCAAGGACATGGAGCTGCTGTTCGACTCCAAGATCATGCTCAACCTGTGGGTCAAAGTGAAAGGCGGCTGGTCCGACGACGAACGCGCCTTGCGTTCGCTGGGTTACGGCGACCTGTAACACACCGCAGGACCCCTTGTAGGAGCGAGCTTGCTCGCGATGGACTTGAGAGCGCCGCGTTCATTCAGAAGGCCCGCGTCATCGTTATCCACCATCGCGAGCAAGCTCGCTCCTACAGTTCGGCGAGAACCCATGTCCCAAACCCCACCTACCGGCCAACCCGCCTTCGTGCTCCACTCCCGCGCCTACCGCGAAAACAGCGCATTGGTGGATTTCCTCACGCCACAAGGTCGGCTGCGGGCGGTGTTGCGCAGTGCGCGGGGCAAGACGGGGACGCTGGCGCGGCCGTTCGTGCCACTGGAAGTCGAATTCAGGGGGAGGGGGGAGCTGAAGAACGTCGGGCGCATGGAAAGTGCCGGCGTTTCCACCTGGCTCAACGGTGAGGCGCTGTTCAGTGGCCTCTACCTCAACGAACTGTTGATCCGCCTGTTGCCCGCCGAAGACCCGCATCCCGCTGTCTTCGATCACTATGCCGCCACGTTGCTCGCCCTGGCTGAAGGCCGTCCGCTGGAGCCGCTGCTGCGATCCTTCGAATGGCGGCTGCTGGATGACTTGGGTTACGGCTTCGCCTTGACCGCCGACATCCACGGCGAACCCATCGCGCCGGACGGTCTGTACCGCTTGCAGGTCGATGCCGGCCTGGAGCGGGTCTACCTGCTGCAACCCGGTCTGTTCAACGGTACCGAACTGCTGGCCATGGCCGACGCCGACTGGTCCGCGCCCGGCGCACTGTCTGCCGCCAAGCGCTTGATGCGCCAGGCGCTGGCCGTACACCTGGGCGGTCGTCCGCTGGTCAGTCGCGAGTTGTTTCGCAAGCCATAAGGGTCTGTTGACGCTTGATGGTGACCGCGACGACGCTCGTCGCGACCACCACCAAACGTCAACAGACCCTGGCTCCCCGTGTATGCTGTGCACCGAACTTTCCCTTCTTCAGGAGCGCTTCCGTGACCACCAGCAATCGCATTCTTCTTGGCGTTAACATCGACCACGTTGCCACCCTGCGCCAGGCCCGGGGCACTCGTTACCCGGATCCGGTCAAGGCAGCACTCGACGCCGAAGAGGCGGGCGCTGATGGCATTACCGTGCACCTGCGTGAAGATCGCCGGCACATCCAGGAGCGCGACGTGCTGCTGCTCAAGGACGTGCTGCAAACCCGCATGAACTTCGAGATGGGCGTCACCGAGGAAATGATGGCCTTCGCCGAGCGCATCCGCCCGGCGCACATTTGCCTGGTCCCGGAAACCCGCCAGGAACTGACCACCGAAGGTGGCCTCGACGTAGCGGGGCAGGAAGCGCGGATCAAGGCGGCGGTGGATCGCCTGGCGCAGATCGGCTGTGAAGTGTCGCTGTTCATCGATGCGGACGAGCGGCAGATCGCGGCGTCCCGTCGTGTTGGCGCGCCAGCCATCGAACTGCACACCGGTCGTTATGCGGATGCCGAGACGCCGACGCAAGTGGCTGAAGAATTGAAGCGCGTCGCCGATGGCGTGGCGTTTGGCCTGGCGCAGGGTTTGATCGTCAACGCCGGCCACGGCTTGCACTATCACAACGTCGAAGCGGTCGCCGCGATCAAGGGCATCAACGAGCTGAACATCGGCCATGCGCTGGTGGCGCATGCGTTGTTTGTCGGGTTCAAGTCAGCGGTGTCCGAGATGAAGGCGCTGATCCTGGCCGCTGCATTGAAGGGCTAAGACCGCGGCGCTGCTTTCGCTGGCAAGCCAGCTTCTACAGGTTCGTGTCGGACACATAATTGTCGTTTGACGCGGATCTGTAGGAGCTGGCTTGCCAGCGAAGGCGTCTTCAAAAGCAACACAGAATCAGAGCGGCGGGGTTTCCTGGTTCGGCTTGGTCTTGTCGACCCCCGGTACATGCAGACTGCCCTCGGCGACCTGGTCGCCTTCAAGTTGCGGCTGCGTGACCCAGGTCAGGATGTCGTAGTAGCGACGGATGTTCGCCACAAAGTGCACCGGCTCGCCACCCCGGGCGTAGCCGTAACGGGTTTTGCTGTACCACTTCTTCTCGGACAGCCGCGGCAGGATTTTCTTCACGTCCAGCCACTTGTCCGGGTTGAGCCCTTCCTTGGCCGCCAGTTTGCGCGCGTCATCCAGGTGACCGCCGCCAACGTTGTAGGCTGCCAGGGCAAACCAGGTGCGATCCGGTTCCTGAATCGAGTCGTCCAGCTGTTCCTTCACGTAGGCCAGGTACTTGGCGCCGCCCATGATGCTCTGCTTGGGGTCGAGGCGATTGGACACGCCCATGGCCTGGGCGGTGTTCTGGGTCAGCATCATCAGCCCGCGCACACCGGTCTTGGAGGTGACGGCCGCTTGCCACAGGGATTCCTGATAACCGACCGCGGCCAACAGGCGCCAATCGACTTTCTCTTCCTTGGCGTACGCCTTGAAGTGCTTCTCGTACTTGGGCAGCCGTTGCTGCAAGTGCTGGGCGAAGGTGTAGGCGCCCACATAGCCGAGCACATCGACGTGCCCGTAATAGCGGTCCTTGAGACGTTGCAGGGTGCCGTTCTTCTTCACCTTGTCGAGGTAGCTGTTGATCTCGTTCAGCAGGCTGTTGTCGTCGCCAGGCGCTACGGCCCAGCTCTGGTTGCTGGCATTGCCGAGATCGAAGGCCACTCGCACGTTGGGGAAGTAGACCTGGTTCATCGCGACTTCGTTGGAGTCGACCAGGGTCAGGTCGATCTGATCTTCATCCACCATGCGCAGCAGGTCGACGACTTCAACGGCGTCGGACTCTTCGTATTCAATGGCGGGATATTTCTTTTTCAGTTCCGCCAGCTGCTCGGCGTGGGTGCTGCCCTTGAGCACCATGATCTTCTTGCCCACCAGATCTTTCGCATCGGTTGGCCGCGATTGGCCGTTGCGATAGATGATCTGAGGGGTGACTTCCAGATAGGAGTGGGAAAACCGCACTTGCTTCTTGCGCTGCTCGCTGGCGACCAGGCCGGCGGCAGCCAGCACCGGGCCGTTGGGCTTGCCCACCTGGTTGAACAGGTCGTCGAGGTTGTCGGCGGTTTCAATCTTGAGTTCGACCCCCAGATCGTCGGCGAAGCGCTTCACCAGCTCGTATTCGAAGCCGGTTTCACCGTTGCGATCCTGAAAGTAGGTGGCAGGGCTGTTTCGGGTAACCACCCGCAGCACGCCATCCTCCTTTACGCGCTCCAGTGTGTTGGGTTTATCAACACAGCCACTGAGCATCAGGAAGAGTCCGGTTGCGATCAGCCATTTGGCGAACCGCGGACGCAAAGCCGTTGGGGAAAACATCTGCGCAGTATACGCAAAGGACCACGAGCGCCATATCTCGACAGCGAGCGGCTTGTCTGTTAGAGGGCTAAAAACACGCCCGGCGCCCGCAGGAACGGGCTTTTACGGCACTTAATGACACAAAAAATAACCCCTGGCGCGCCTATCGCAGAGCCCGGGTCACGGCACCGCGCAGGCGCTCCGACGTTCGGGTACAGCCGTGAGTACCGTTTCGAGTGATGTCGCGGTCTGTTTAGGCTAGAATGCACGGCCTCAAAGCACACCCCTTCCCGAGGCTGTCCCGAAGATGTTGATCCTGCGCGGCGCTCCTGCCCTTTCTGCCTTTCGCCACAGCAAACTCCTTGAGCAACTGAGCCAGAAGGTCCCGGCTGTCAGCGGCTTGTATGCTGAATTCGCTCACTTCGCCGAAGTTACCGGCGTCCTGACCGGCGACGAACAGCAGGTGCTCGCGCGCCTTCTGAAGTACGGCCCAACTGTTCCGGTACAAGAGCCGACCGGTCGTCTGTTCCTGGTGTTGCCGCGTTTCGGCACCATTTCGCCATGGTCCAGTAAAGCCAGCGACATCGCTCGCAACTGCGGCCTGAGCAAGATCCAGCGCCTGGAGCGCGGTATCGCGTTCTACGTCGCCGGCCAGTTCAGCGACGCCCAGGCTCAGCTGATCGCTGACGTGCTGCATGACCGCATGACCCAGATCGTCCTCGGCAACCTTGAACAGGCTGCCGGCCTGTTCCGCCATGCCGAGCCGAAACCGCTGACCGCGATCGACGTGCTGGGTGGCGGCCGCGCCGCACTGGAAACAGCTAACACCGAGCTGGGCCTGGCCCTGGCCGATGACGAGATCGACTACCTGGTCAATGCCTTCGTCGGCTTGAAGCGCAACCCGCACGACATCGAACTGATGATGTTCGCCCAGGCGAACTCCGAGCACTGCCGTCACAAGATCTTCAACGCCAGTTGGGACATCGACGGCCAGAGCCAGGAAAAAAGCCTGTTCGGCATGATCAAGAACACCTACGTGATGCACAGCGAAGGCGTGCTGTCGGCTTACAAGGACAACGCCTCGGTGATCGTCGGCAACGTTGCCGGCCGTTTCTTCCCGGACCCTGAAACCCGCCAGTACGGCGCGGTGCAGGAACCGGTGCACATCCTGATGAAAGTCGAAACCCACAACCACCCGACCGCGATTGCCCCGTTCCCGGGCGCTTCCACCGGTTCCGGTGGCGAGATTCGCGACGAAGGCGCAACCGGTCGTGGTGCCAAGCCAAAGGCTGGCCTGACCGGCTTCACCGTGTCCAACCTGCAGATCCCGGGCTTCGAACAGCCGTGGGAAGTGCCGTACGGCAAGCCTGAGCGCATCGTCACCGCGCTGGACATCATGATCGAAGGCCCACTGGGCGGCGCCGCGTTCAACAACGAATTCGGTCGTCCGGCCCTGACCGGCTACTTCCGTACCTTCGAACAGTCGATCACCACCCCGCGTGGCGACGAAGTTCGCGGTTACCACAAGCCGATCATGCTGGCTGGCGGCATGGGTAACATCCGTGCCGAACATGTGCAGAAAGGCGAGATCACCGTCGGCTCCAAGCTGATCGTGCTCGGCGGCCCGGCAATGTTGATCGGCCTGGGCGGCGGTGCCGCCTCCTCCATGGCTACCGGCACCAGCTCGGCAGACCTGGACTTCGCATCGGTTCAGCGTGAAAACCCTGAGATGGAACGTCGCTGCCAGGAAGTCATCGACCGCTGCTGGCAACTGGGTGACAAGAACCCGATCAGCTTCATCCATGACGTCGGCGCGGGCGGTCTGTCCAACGCCTTCCCGGAACTGGTCAACGACGGCAACCGTGGCGGTCGCTTCGAACTGCGCAACATTCCAAACGACGAGCCGGGCATGGCCCCGCACGAAATCTGGAGCAACGAATCCCAGGAACGTTACGTTCTGGCGGTGGGACCTGCGGACTTCGAACGCTTCCAGGCGATCTGCGAACGCGAGCGTTGCCCGTTTGCCGTGGTCGGCGAAGCCACTGCCGAGCCGCAGCTTACTGTCACGGATAGTCACTTCGGCAACAGCCCGGTGGACATGCCACTCGAAGTGCTGCTGGGCAAAGCGCCACGCATGCACCGTTCGGCCGTTCGCGAAAACGAGCTGGGCGACGATTTCGATCCGTCGACCCTGGAGATCGCAGACTGCGTCGAGCGCGTCCTGCATCACCCGGCCGTGGCGAGCAAAAGCTTCCTGATCACCATCGGCGACCGCACCATCACCGGCCTCGTGGCCCGTGACCAAATGGTCGGCCCGTGGCAAGTCCCGGTGGCCGACGTTGCCGTCACCGCCACCAGCTTCGACGTCTACACCGGCGAAGCCATGGCCATGGGCGAGCGCACTCCGCTGGCCCTGCTGGACGCTCCGGCGTCGGGCCGCATGGCCATCGGCGAAACCCTGACCAACATTGCCGCGTCGCGCATCAACAAGATCTCCGACATCAAATTGTCGGCGAACTGGATGTCCGCCGCCGGTCACCCGGGTGAAGACGCGCGTCTGTACGACACCGTGAAAGCGGTCGGTATGGAACTGTGCCCGGACCTGGGTATCACCATTCCGGTGGGCAAGGACTCCATGTCCATGGCCACCCGCTGGAACGACGACGGCGTCGACAAGACCGTGACCTCGCCGATGTCGCTGATCGTGACCGGTTTCGCGCCCGTGGCTGACATCCGTCAGACCCTGACGCCGGAACTGCGCATGGACAAGGGCACCACCGACCTGATCCTGATCGACCTGGGTCGTGGCCAGAACCGCATGGGCGCCTCGATCCTGGCCCAGGTTCACGGCAAGCTCGGCTCGCAAGCGCCGGACGTCGATGATGCCGAAGACCTCAAAGCCTTCTTTGCGGTGATCCAGGGCCTCAACGCCGATGGCCACCTGCTGGCTTACCACGACCGTTCCGACGGCGGCCTGCTGACCAGCGTGGTGGAAATGGCGTTCGCCGGCCACTGCGGTCTGAGCCTGAACCTCGACGGTCTGGCAGAAACGTCCGCCGACATCGCCGCGATCCTGTTCAACGAAGAGCTGGGTGCGGTGATCCAGGTTCGCCAGGACGCTACTCCAGACATCCTCGCGCAGTTCAGCGCTGCCGGTTTGGGCGAGTGCGTGTCGGTGATCGGTCAGCCGATGAACAACGGCCAGATCAACATCACCTTCAACGGCGAAACCGTGTTCGAAGGTCAGCGTCGTCTGCTGCAACGTCAGTGGGCTGAAACCAGCTACCAGATCCAGCGTCTGCGTGATAACGCCGACTGCGCCGAACAAGAGTTCGACGTGCTGCTGGAAGAAGACAACCCGGGCCTGAGCGTCAAGCTGAGCTACGACGTCAACCAGGACGTCGCCGCGCCTTACATCAAGAAAAACATCCGGCCACAGGTTGCCGTGCTGCGTGAGCAGGGCGTCAACGGTCAGGTGGAAATGGCGGCTGCGTTCGACCGCGCCGGTTTCAACGCGATCGACGTGCACATGAGCGACATTCTGGCCGGCCGTGTCGACCTGAACGAGTTCAAGGGCCTGGTCGCTTGCGGCGGTTTCTCCTACGGCGACGTACTGGGTGCCGGTGAAGGCTGGGCCAAGTCCGCGCTGTTCAACAGCCGCGCCCGCGATGCGTTCCAGGGCTTCTTCGAACGTAACGACAGCTTCACCCTCGGTGTGTGCAACGGTTGCCAGATGATGTCCAACCTGCACGAGCTGATCCCGGGCAGCGAGTTCTGGCCGCACTTCGTGCGTAACCGTTCCGAGCAGTTCGAAGCGCGTGTGGCGATGGTTCAGGTCCAGGAGTCGAATTCGATCTTCCTGCAAGGCATGGCCGGTTCGCGCATGCCGATCGCCATCGCTCACGGTGAAGGTCATGCCGAGTTCGCCAGCGAAGAAGCGTTGCTGGAAGCCGATCTGTCGGGTTGCGTGGCGATGCGTTTCGTCGACAACCACGGCAAGGTCACCGAAAGCTACCCGGCCAACCCGAACGGCTCGCCGCGCGGGATCACCGGGCTGACCAGCCGCGACGGTCGCGTCACGATCATGATGCCGCACCCGGAGCGGGTGTTCCGCGCCGTGCAGAACTCGTGGCGTTCGGAAGACTGGAACGAAGATGCACCGTGGATGCGCATGTTCCGTAATGCCCGCGTCTGGGTGAACTAAGCGCCGTGTACAAACTCGGCTTCTTTGTTCCCGACAGTCATGTCGAAGGGGTCAAGAGCGCCGTATTCGCCGCCGGTGGCGGACGGATCGGTGCTTATGACCATTGCGCCTGGCAAGTGCTGGGCCTGGGCCAGTTTCGACCATTGGATGGCAGTCAGCCGTTTATTGGGGAAGCGGGACAGGTCGAGCAGGTTGAGGAATGGAAGGTCGAGCTGGTGGTGGCGGATGAGTTGATCGTGGCTGTGGTGGCTGCGTTGAAACTCAGCCACCCCTATGAAACGCCGGCTTATGAGGTGTGGCGGTTGGAGGATTTCTGATCTTCCGGCTGCTGAAACAAGAAACCCGCTGAAAGTGATTTCAGCGGGTTTTTTGTTGATCGGTTTTTTGTGGTGTTGCTTATGGCCTCATAGCGGCCTACCAGGCACCGAGGATCTAAACCTTGGCACTCACTTCACTGCGATTGACCAACGCTTGCAGGGCATCACTCAAACTCGGCGCCTTGTCGCCAATCAGCAGATGCCACACGCCACCGTCCAACTGGCTGACACCCTGGCAACCCAACGCTTTCAAATCGCATTCCGACAACACCTTGCCATCCGCCAGCTGCAGGCGAATGCGGGTCATCGCGATACAGTCCATTTGCAGCACATTTTCGCCACCGCCCAACGCCTTCAGCCATTGCTGCGCTTCTGTTGACGCCACGGTGGCAGGCTTCGGCGCATCGACAACAGCTGCAGGAGGGGAGACCAGCGCTCGACCCAATGCCGGCATCGCCAGGCGAATCTCATCGGCAATGCTGTCCGCCATCGGCCCGACGACCACTTGCAAACTCCCGCCTTTACCCGGACGCACCACCGCCATCGCGCCCAGCGCTTTGAGCTCAACATCCGAAGCCTTGGTGCGATCCACCATGTCCAGGCGCAGCCGGGTGGTACAGGCTCCAACGGTGATCAGATTCTGCGCACCACCCAGCGCCTTGATGTAGGCCTCGGCCCGTTCACTCTCGGCGATCACCACTTTATCGCCCGCTGGAACATCTTCACGCCCGGGCGTCTTGAGGTTGAACCGGCGAATGCAGAAATCAAACACCAGATAGTAGATCACCGCATAAGCCACCCCCACCGGCAATACCAGCCAGCCGTTGGTGGATTTCCCCCAGCCCAGAATCATGTCGATGAAACCGCCGGAGAAGGTGAACCCCAGATGGATGTTCAGCAGGTTGGTGATGGCCATCGACAGCCCCGTCAGCAGCGCATGCAGCAAATACAACAGTGGTGCGAGGAACATGAAGGCGAATTCGATCGGCTCGGTCACGCCGGTCAGAAACGAAGTCAGCGCCATCGACAGGAAGATCCCTCCCATGATTTTGCGCCGTTCCGGCAGGGCGTTGCGATACATCGCCAGGCAGGCGGCGGGCAGGCCGAAGATCATCATCGGGAACATGCCGGTCATGAATTGGCCGCCTTTCGGATCGCCAGCGAAGTAGCGCGACAGGTCGCCGGTGACGAGGGCGCCGGTGGTCGGGTCGGTGAAGTTGCCGAAGACGAACCACGCCATGTTGTTGAGGATGTGGTGCAAGCCGGTGACGATCAGCAGGCGGTTGAACACGCCGAAGACGAACGCACCCAAGCTGCCGCTCTCCATCATTAGCGCGCCAAAGCCATTGATGCCGTGCTGGATCGGCGGCCAGATCAGGCCGAACACCACGCCCAGGCCGACGGCGGCGAACCCGGTCACGATCGGCACGAAGCGCCGGCCACCGAAGAACGCCAGGTATTCCGGCAACTTGATGTCTTTGAAGCGGTTGTACAGCGCGCCGGCCATCAAGCCGCTGACGATCCCGGCGAGCATGCCCATGTTGATGCTCGCATCGAGCACCTTGAGGGTGGAGATCATCACTAGATAGCCAATGACGCCGGCGAGGCCTGCGGTGCCGTTGTTGTCCTTGGCGAACCCGACCGCGATGCCGATGGCGAAGATCATCGCCAGGTTGGCGAATATGACCTGGCCGGCGTCATGGATGATCGCGATGTCCAGCAGGTCGGTGTCGCCCAGACGCAGCAACAGGCCGGCAATCGGCAGGATCGCAATCGGCAGCATCAGTGCGCGGCCGAGGCGCTGCAGGCCTTCGATGAAGTATTGGTACATGGCGGATCTCCCTGGATTATTGTTGTTGTTCAGCTCAGAGGCCATTGCTGGTGACAGGCGCGACGCACGGCCGCGGCACTGCTCAGCTTGAGCAAGTCCTGGCTGAAGCGTCGGCATTCGGCGGCGTCGAGGTGACGGACGCGATCCTTGATTTCACCGATCTGCACCGGGCTCACCGACAACTCGCTGACACCCAGACCGATCAGTACCGGCGTCGCCAGGGGGTCAGAGGCGAGCGCCCCGCAGACCCCGACCCAACGGTGATGCACCGCCGCACCGGCACAGGTCTGGGCGATCAGTCGTAGCAGCGCCGGGTGCAAAGCATCGACCCGCGAGGCGAGACCGGCGTGGTCACGGTCCATGGCCAGGGTGTACTGGGACAAATCGTTGGTGCCGATGGACAGGAAGTCCGCATGCTCTGCCAGCTGTTCGGCCAGCAACGCGGCGGCCGGCACTTCGATCATCACCCCCAGCTCCGGGCGCTGAGTGAGCTCAAGCTCAGTGCACAGAGCGTCGAGGCGCTGGCGGATGTGGAGCAGCTCATCGACTTCGGTGACCATCGGCAACAGGATCCGGCAACGGGCCAGCGGGCAGACATGCAGCAGAGCGCGCAGTTGCTGATCCAGCAGTTCCGGCCGAACTTGAGCCATGCGAATGCCGCGCAGACCGAGCACCGGATTCGCTTCGGCGGGAAGGGGCAGATAGTCCAGTTGCTTGTCGCCACCGACGTCGATGGTGCGGATGATCACCGACTTGTCGCCCATGGCATCGAGCACGGCTTGATAGGCGAGGCGCTGTTCCTCTTCGTCCGGTGCGGTGTTGCGGTCCACAAACAGGAATTCGGTACGCAGCAGGCCTACGCCGTCGGCGCCATTGGCCAGCGCGTCAGCCGCTTCAGTGCTGGAGGCGACGTTGGCGGCGACTTCGATCTGCACGCCGTCGCGGGTCAGCGCCGGGGTGTGCGCCTGAGTCTGTTGTGCGGCACGACGTTGTTGATGATCGAGTTGCGCCTGACGGACCTCGGCCAAGCGTGCACTGCCGGGCATCCATTCGAGACGCCCGCCATCGGCATCCAGTACCACCGACTGGCCTTGTTGCTGATCCAGCAGTGTTGAGCCCAGTGCCACCAGGCATGGCAAGCCTTTGCCCCGAGCGAGAATCGCGACATGGGAAGTTGCGCCACCCTCGACCATGCACAACCCGGCGACACCTTGCGCGCTCAGTTGCAACAGATCGGACGGGGTCAGTTCATGGGCAGCAACGATAGCCCCGGCGGGCACGTCGTAATGCCAGGTTTCACCGAGCAGGGCGCGCAACACCCGTTGCTTGAGATCGCGCAGGTCGTTGGCGCGTTCGGCCAGCAGTGGGCTGCCCAGTTGCTGCAGCACCTCGCACTGCGCGTCGATCGATCGACACCAGGCATGGGTCGCGGCCATGCCCTGGTCAATGGACCGATTGGCGGCGTCGAGCAACGCCGGGTCTTCGAGCAACGCGAGGTGAGCGGCGAAGATCGCTTCCTCGGCGGTGTTCTTGTGCTTTTTGGCCCGGGCCAGGGTGCTGTCGATTTCGCTGCGGACTTGGTTCCGCGCAGTGTCGAGGGCTTGCAGTTGTTGCTCGGGATCATGGTTGCCGGCGTCCACCGGCAGGCTGATCGCGTTCAGGCGAAACATTGGCCCGCCGACCAGGCCGGGCGCGGCGCAGACGCCGTGCAGCACGCCCGCTTCTGCCGCACGTTTATGCTGGGCAATGGGTGTCGGCGCCATGGCATGGCTGTCTTCGGCCAGCGCTGTGGACAATGCGGCCAATATCGCTTGCACGGCCGCTTCGGCGTCCGGGCCCCGACAACTGACCTGAACTTCGTCGTGCTCGCCGACGGCCAGACCCATCAGCCCGATCAAGCTGTCGCAGGTCGCCGATTTACCGCCGAAATGCAGTCGGGATTTACTCTTGAAGCCTTGCGCCGTCTGCCGGATCAGCGCCGCCGGCCGGGCGTGCAATCCGCCGCGATGGGCGATGCGGATGTGGCCATGGATTTCTTCTCCCTGCACGTCCACTTCAGCCTGCGCACCCATTGGGTGGCGGCGAATGATGTGCAGCAGCGGTTCACCCACCTTGACCGACTTCAAGGTGATCGCTCGTACCTGGAAGTCCTGGCTGTTGGTCAGGATCATCAGGCTGACCAGGCTTTTGCACTGCTGCGCGACCTGGTCCAGGTCGTAGCGCAACAGCGGCTCGCCGTTGGCGACTCGCGCACCTTCCTTGACCAGCATGGAGAAGCCTTGGCCCTGCAACTCGACCGTGTCCAGGCCCAGGTGGAGCAATAGTTCGGCGCCATTGTCGGCGCGCAGGGTCACGGCATGGCCGGTACGGGCCACATGCACCACCACGCCGGCGCAGGGGGCGTGAAGGGTGTCGTTCAGCGGATCGATGGCGATTCCGTCACCCATGGCGCCGCTGGCGAACACCGGGTCAGGGACATCGACGAGCGTGAGCACCGGGCCGCTGAGCGGGGCGCTGAGGGTCAGCTCTTTATTGTTGTTGTGCATGGCTCGGTCTCATCAATAAAAACTACGGATCGGATCATCGCGCCCCTGTAGGCGCTGGCTTGCCAGCGAAGAGGCCCTTGAGGCAAGCGTCGTCGTTGAGGCCGCCTTCGCTGGCAAGCCAGCTCCTGCAGGGGGGGATTCGTTCGGTATTTGAGTTAGTGGGTGCGCGTGACTTTGCTCAAGTGGCGCGGCTGGTCCGGGTCCATGCCTCGGGCGACCGCCAGACCGGCAGCCATGACGTAGAAACTCTGGATCGCCAGGATCGGGTCGAGAGCCGGATGTTCGGCGCGGGTCAGGGTGAGGTCGCGTTCGATGACATCCTCCGGGGCCGCCAGCAATACCCGGGCGCCGCGCTGGCGCATGTCGGCAGCGAAACTCAATAACCCGGCCTGCTCGGCACCGCGCGGGGCGAATACCAGCAATGGATAGTGCTCATCGATCAAGGCCATCGGGCCGTGACGGACTTCGGCGCTGCTGAAGGCTTCGGCCTGGATCGCCGAGGTTTCCTTGAATTTCAGCGCCGCTTCCTGGGCGATGGCGAAACCGGCGCCACGGCCGATCACCATCAGGCGCTGGCAATCGCGCAGGGCGTCGATGGCCAGGCTCCAGTCCTGTCGTGCCGCCTCGCGCAGGCCTTCCGGCAGGGCCAGGCCGGCTTCCAGCAACTCCGCATCTTGTTTCCAGTGCGCGACCAGCCGGGCGCTGGCGCTGAGGGTGGCAATGAAACTCTTGGTCGCGGCGACGCTGCTTTCGATGCCGGCGCACAGCGGCAGGCTGAATTCGCAGGCCGCTTCCAGTGGCGAACTCTCGGCGTTGACCATCGAAATGCTCAGGGCGCCGCGCTTGCGCAGCAGGCGCAGGCTGTTCACCAGATCCGGACTTTGCCCGGACTGCGAGAAAGCGAAGGCCACCTGGCCGCTGACCTTCAGCGGCGCCTGTTGCATGGTCACCACCGACATCGGCAACGACGCCACCGGAATGCCCAGTTGCTGCATGGTCAGGTAGGCGAAGTAACTGGCCGCATGGTCGGAACTGCCGCGGGCGACCGTCATCGCCACTTGCGGCGGCTGACGACGCAGGCGTCCGGCGATCTCGATCATCTGCGGGTCGAGGTGTTGCAGTTGGGCTTGCACGGCCTCGAACGAGGACAGCGCCTCTTCAAGCATTTTTGAAGTCAATGTCTTCTCCTTCGACCATGACGGCGGTCAGTGTGAGTGTGCGATCGAGCCGCACGCAGTCGGCCCAGCTGCCAGGTGCAAGGCGGCCGCGTTCTTGAAGGCCGAGGTAGTCGGCGGGAAATTGCGAAAGACGTTGCGAGGCCTCGGCGATCGGCAGGCCGATCTTCACCAGGTTGCGCAGGGCCTGGTCCATGGTCAGGGTGCTGCCGGCCAGGGTTCCGTCAGGCAGACGCACACCGCCCAGGCATTTGGTGACGGTGTGGCTGCCGAGCTTGTATTCACCGTCGGGCATGCCCGCGGCGGCGGTGGAATCGGTGACGCAATACAGGCACGGGATCGAACGCAGAGCCACGCGGATGGCGCCGGGGTGGACGTGCAGCAAGTCGGGAATCAGCTCGGCATATTTCGCATGAGCCAGCGCCGCGCCGACGATGCCCGGCTCGCGGTGATGCAGCGGGCTCATGGCGTTGTACAGGTGGGTGAAACTGGTCGCACCGGCCTCCAGCGCCGCCACGCCTTCCTCGTAACTGCCGAGGGTGTGGCCGATTTGCATGCGTACTCCGCGACTGCTGAGGCTGCGGATCAAAGCGTCGTGACCGGCAATTTCCGGGGCGATGGTGATGACGCGGATCGGTGCCAGCGCCAGGTATTCTTCGACTTCGGCCATCAACGCGGTGTGGGCAAAGTTCGGTTGGGCCCCGAGTTTGCCGGGGTTGATGTACGGACCTTCCAGATGCACGCCGAGGACTCGGGCGCTGCCTTTGGGCCGCTGCTCGCAAAACTCGCCGACGTCTTTGAGTACACGGGAGATCTCTTCGCCCGGTGCGGTCATGGTGGTGGCCAGCAGCGACGTGGTGCCGAAACGCACATGGGTTCTGGTGATGGTCTCGAAGGCGGTTGCACCTTCCATGATGTCTTTGCCGCCACCGCCGTGAACGTGCAGGTCGATGAAGCCCGGTAGCAGGTAAGGCAAGTCATTGTCCGCCGGATCGCAAGGCTGGCCTTCGATGGACACGACCCTGCCGTGTTGATGGATCAGCCGGCCGCGAACCCAGCCGTGGGCGGTGAGGATGTTGTCTTCGGACATGATCGGTTCTCTCGTTCAGCGGCGCGGCTTTGAGCGGCGAAGCTCTTTATCGGGGAAGCTCTTTATCAACGAAGCTCTTTATCTACGGAGCTCTTTATCTACGGAGCTCTTTACCTGCGAAGCTCTGCGACAAAATCGTAGTAGTCGTTGCGGCAGTAGGTGTCGGTGACTTCGATCGGCGTGTTGTCTTCCAGGTAGCCGACCCGGGTCATCAGCAGCATCGCGGTGCCGGGGGCGATCCCCACCAGCGCGGCGAATTCGTCCGAGGCGTTGATCGCCTGGATGTGCTGCAAGGCGCGGACTACCGGTTTACCGATGCCGTCGAGGTATTCGTAGAGGGAGTCGCCCACCGCCTGCGGCTTGGGAATAATCGTGGCGGGCAGGGTGCTCATCTCGATCGCCATCACCGTGTCATCGGCCTTGCGCAGGCGTTTGAGCCGCGCGACCTTGTCGTTGGGTGAGAGTCCCAGGCGGATCAGTTCTTCGTGGGTCGGCGGCGTGATTTCCCGCTCCAGCCATTGCGAACCGGGGACAAAGCCCTTGAGCCGCAACATCTCGCTGAAGCCTGAAAGGCGCGACAGCGGCTGCTCCAGACGCGGGGTGATAAACGTGCCGGAACCTTGATTGCGCCGGATCAGCCCTTGTTCGAACAGCACTTCCAGCGCCTTGCGTGCCGTGACGCGGGAAATGCCCAGCGTTTCGCTGAGATTGCGCTCCGACGGCATGGCCTGTTCGGCTTTCCACTGGCCGGCATGGATCGCCGCTTCCAGATTGCGCGCCAGTTGCAGGTACAGCGGCGTGGGCTGGGTATCGTCAGGGCGTAGCGCCTGGAGGTCATTCATAGAGGGTGTCCGATGCGGATATTGGAGTGTTGTCGCCCGGTAATGCAGCGAAAACTAATACCACTTAAATACCATGTCAATCAGACCACTTGGCTTGAAGCGCAGGAATAC
The DNA here is from genome assembly GCF_006094435.1 of Pseudomonas sp. MPC6. NCBI lineage: Bacteria > Pseudomonadati > Pseudomonadota > Gammaproteobacteria > Pseudomonadales > Pseudomonadaceae > Pseudomonas > Pseudomonas sp. MPC6. The sequence goes on from NZ_CP034783.1 coordinate 1,201,689, forward strand.
CGGGCCTTATGAGCGCCTTTATCAGGCGTCGGCTTTAAGTGGTATTAGCGAGGGGGATTTTGAAAGCAAAGATCGCAGCTTGCGGCAGCTCTTACACGTGGCAGTGGTATCACCCCGGTAGGAACTGCCGCAGGCTGCGATCTTTTGATTTTATTTTTCGATGGCGACCGAAGGTAGCGGTCAAAACACGAAGCTGGAGGAGGGGCGCCACAAAAGCGCCTTTGCCAGAGAGAGGGATGCTACGGACGAATCTCGATCATCGTGCCATCCGGCACCAGCCCCCAGACCTCGCGCATGTCCATGTTGCGCATGGCGATGCAGCCGTCGGTCCAGTCCAGGGTGTGGAACAGGGCTTCGGGGTTGTCTTCGGTATCCGGAGTGCCGTGGATCATGATCATGCCGCCGGGTTCGACGCCTTCGCGCCGGGCGCGGGCGGCGTCGCTGATGTTCGGGTAGGAAATGTGCATCGACAGGTTGAAACGGTCGCTGGTCTTGCGCCAGTCCACCCAGTAAAAACCTTCAGGTGTGCGTTTGTCGCCTTCCATGAGTTTCGGACCGACCGGTCTTTTTCCCAATGAAATGCGATAAGTCCTGAGCGGCTTGCCGTCGTTGATCAATTGCAGTTGATGGGCCGACTTGAGCACCAGGACTTTTTCGACGACTTTGCCATCCAGGGTTTCCGCCGTGGAGGCCTGGGAAATAGCGACGAACGACATGCAAAACACGGCAAGCAACCAGCGCATTGAAACGATATCCCTGAAAGGTGTCGTGACTATTTTATTTATAGAAGGTTTTTTAACGGATGGCAGGTTGAGCGAGCGGCGGGATCGATTCGGACCGCACGGGGTAGGTCTCGGTCCGCCGGTCTGCGAAGTAGCATTCTAGGGTACGGCCTACCGTACGGAAAGCCAGCTCGGACCAAGGGATGTCGGCCTCTTCGAACAGTGCCACTTCCAGGCTTTCGGGGCCGGCGGCAAAATCCAGGTCCACCAGCTCGGCACGAAAGAACACGTGTACCTGACTGATGTGCGGCACGTCGATCAAGGTATAGATGCTCAGATTGCGCACCCGGGCACACGCCTCTTCAGCGGTCTCGCGAATCGCCGCCTGCTCGATGGTTTCGCCGTTCTCCATGAAGCCTGCGGGCAGGGTCCAGTAACCGAGCCTCGGCTCGATGGCGCGTCGGCACAGCAATACCTTCGAGCCCCAGACCGGCACGCAACCGGCGACGATATTGGGGTTCTGGTAATGAATCGCATGACAGCTATCGCAGACATAACGCAGGCGCGAATCGCCTTCTGGGATGCGCTGGGTTACCGGGTTGCCGCACTGACTGCAAAATTTCATGCTTGGGTTCCTGAATGCTGTGCCTATCTTGGCGTGCGGCGGTGTCAGTCGGCAAGTTGTCGTTTAGCGACATGCTGCGGTTATGGGGTTGGGCGGTCGGTTCGATTGGTGCATGATGCAAGGTAGAGAATAAGTCGAGAAGTCTCATGCTGGACGAGCTACTGCATCGAGTAAGCAACCACACCCCACGCACACTGGAAACCGACATGCGTTTTCCTGAGGCCGCGGTCCTGGTGCCCATCACTCGCAGTGATGAACCGGAACTGGTTCTGACCCTGCGCGCCAGCGGGCTTTCGACCCATGGTGGCGAAGTCGCGTTTCCCGGCGGTCGCCGCGACCCCGAAGACCCGGACCTGGTGTTCACCGCCCTGCGCGAAGCTGAAGAAGAAATCGGCCTGCCGCCGGGGCTGGTCGAAGTGATCGGCCCGCTGAGTCCGCTGATCTCCCTGCATGGCATCAAGGTCACGCCCTATGTCGGGGTGATTCCGGACTTCGTCGACTATCAGGCCAACGATGCCGAGATTGCCGCGGTGTTCAGCGTACCCCTGGAGTTCTTCCGCACGGACCCTCGGGAACATACCCATCGCATCGATTACCAGGGCCGCAGTTGGTACGTGCCGAGTTACCGTTATGGCGAATACAAGATCTGGGGCCTGACCGCGATCATGATCGTGGAGTTGATCAACCTGCTTTATGACGCCAGAATCAGTCTGCACCAACCACCCAAGCGTTTTACCGACACCTGAAGCCATCGTTCGAAATGGCCGAATCTTTTTTGCAAGTGAGCCTGCCTGAGCCTCGAGGGAACATAGATGAAATATCGCTTGGGCGACGCCCGCGTCGAAACCCATCCACAGAGCTGGGTCGCACCCAACGCCGTACTGGTCGGCAAGGTCAAGCTGGAAGAGGGCGCCAACGTCTGGTTCAACGCCGTGCTGCGTGGCGACAACGAATTGATCCTGATCGGTAAGAACAGCAACGTCCAGGATGGCACGGTGATGCACACCGACATGGGCTACCCGCTGACCATTGGCACCGGTGTGACCATTGGCCACAACGCCATGCTCCACGGATGCACGGTCGGTGATTACAGCCTGATCGGGATTAACGCGGTGATTCTCAACGGCGCGAAAATCGGCAAGCACTGCATCATTGGCGCCAACTCGCTGATTGGCGAAGGCAAGGAGATTCCGGACGGCTCATTGGTCATGGGGTCGCCCGGCAAGGTGGTGCGCGAGTTGACCGAAGCGCAGAAGCAGATGCTGGAGGCCAGTGCCGCTCACTATGTGCATAACGCTCAGCGTTACGCCCGCGATCTGGCTGAGCAGGAACCATGAACACCGCCGAACGGCCGGTCCGATCGCCCTGTGTGAATATCTGTGCGCTGGACGAGGACGATGTGTGCACCGGGTGCCAGCGCACGGTGGAAGAGATCACGCGCTGGAGCCGGATGGACAACGAGGAGCGGCGCAGGGTGTTGGGGTTCTGTCATGAGCGGGCCAAGGCCAGTGGGATTATCTGGATGCTGCCTGCGAAATCCGATTCCTGAACCTTGCAGGAGCGAGCTTGCTCGCGATGGTCGTCAACGATAACGCACCCAATCTGAATGAATGCGGTGCCTTGACGTTTCTCACGAGCAAGCTCGCTCCTACAATGTCCTCAGGTCGTCGCCAGCTGAAGCCAAAGCCTGCGGTTCATGTAAAATGCCGCGCTTTCTCCCCATGGGAAGCGCGCTTTCGCTGCAACCCTCGATGATCCGCTCCATAGAGGACCTGAGATGACCCGTATCGGAACGCCATTGTCGCCAACCGCGACCCGCGTCTTGCTGTGTGGCTGTGGTGAGTTGGGCAAGGAAGTGGTGATCGAGCTGCAACGCCTGGGCGTTGAAGTGATTGCCGTGGATCGCTATGCCGACGCGCCGGCCATGCAGGTTGCGCATCGCAGCCACGTGATCAACATGCTCGACGGCGCTGCCCTGCGTGCCGTGATCGAGGCCGAGAAGCCGCACTTCATCGTGCCGGAAATCGAAGCCATCGCCACCGCGACCCTGGTCGAGCTGGAAGCCGAAGGTTTCACCGTGATCCCGACTGCGCGCGCCACGCAGCTGACCATGAACCGCGAAGGCATCCGTCGCCTGGCCGCCGAAGAGCTGGACCTGCCGACCTCGCCGTACCACTTCGCCGACACCTTCGAAGATTACAGCAAGGCTATCGAAGACTTGGGTTTCCCCTGTGTGGTCAAGCCGGTCATGAGTTCCTCGGGCAAGGGCCAGAGCCTGCTGCGCAGCGCCGATGACGTGAAAACCGCGTGGGATTACGCGCAAGAAGGCGGCCGCGCCGGTAAAGGGCGGGTGATCATCGAAGGCTTCATCGACTTCGACTACGAAATTACCCTGTTGACCGTGCGTCACATCGGCGGCACGACGTTCTGCGCGCCCGTCGGCCATCGCCAGGAGAAGGGCGACTACCAGGAATCCTGGCAACCACAGGCCATGAGCCCGGTTGCCCTGGCGGAATCCGAGCGCGTGGCCAAAGCGGTCACTGAAGCCTTGGGCGGCCGTGGTCTGTTTGGCGTCGAGCTGTTCATCAAGGGCGATCAGGTGTGGTTCAGCGAAGTGTCGCCGCGTCCGCATGACACCGGTCTGGTGACCCTGATTTCCCAGGACCTGTCGCAGTTCGCCCTGCATGCGCGGGCGATCCTGGGCCTGCCGATTCCGTTGATCCGTCAGTTCGGGCCTTCGGCTTCGGCGGTGATTCTGGTGGAAGGGCAATCGACCCAGACCGCTTTCGCCAACCTGGGCGCGGCGTTGAGCGAGCCGGACACGGCGTTGCGCCTGTTCGGCAAGCCTGAGGTCAATGGTCAGCGTCGGATGGGCGTGGCGTTGGCGCGGGATGAGTCGATCGAGGCGGCTCGTGCCAAGGCAACCCGCGCTTCCCAGGCCGTCGTAGTCGAGCTCTAACCGAGTCGCGGCATTCGTCGGATCGCCGCCCGGAGCAAGCCCGCTCCCACATTGACCGCATTCTTGCTGTTAGAACTCGGTCACCTGTGGGAGCGGGCTTGCTCGCGAAGCTTTTGCCGTTGCCGTTGCCGTTGCTTCAGGCCACCCGATTCAGATCGTTGTTACGCGTCTCCTTCAGGCACAGCACCGCGATCAAGCTCAACACCGCCGCCCCCGACACATACCCGCCGACATAACTCAGCCCCCCCATCGCCACCAGTTTCTGCGCAAAGAACGGCGCCGCCGAGGCCCCGACGATTCCGCCAAGGTTGTAGGCTGCCGACGCCCCGGTATAACGCACGTGAGTCGGAAACAGCTCCGGCAGCAGCGCCCCCATTGGCGCGAAGGTCACGCCCATCAGAAACAACTCGATGCACAGGAACAGCGCCACACCCCACGTTGACCCTTGGGTCAGCAGCGGTTCCATCAGGAATCCGGACAGAATCGCCAGCACGCCACCGATGATCAGCACCGGTTTGCGCCCGTAACGGTCGCTTGCCCAGGCCGACAATGGCGTGGCCGCGGCCATGAACAGGACCGCGAAGCACAACAGCGCGAGGAAGGTTTCGCGGGTGTAACCGAGTGTCGACACGCCATAGCTCAATGAAAACACGGTCGAGATGTAGAACAGTGCGTAACACACCACCATCGACCCGGCACCCAGCAGCATGGGCGCCCAGTATTGGCTTAACAGCTCCACCAGCGGAATCTTCACCCGTTCCTGGCGAGCCATGGCATTGGCGAACACCGGCGTTTCGTGGAGCTTGAGGCGCACGTACAGCCCGACCATCACCAGCGCGGCACTGAGCAGGAACGGAATCCGCCAGCCCCACGAACGAAACTGTTCATCGTCCAGGGTCATGGCCAGGGTCAGGAACAGCCCGTTGGCCGCGAGAAAGCCGATCGAAGGGCCGAGCTGTGGGAACATGCCGAACCAGGCGCGCTTGCCTTTGGGCGCGTTCTCCGTCGCCAGCAGCGCTGCGCCGCCCCATTCACCCCCCAATCCCAGGCCCTGACCGAAGCGCAGCACGCAGAGCAGGATCGGCGCCCACGCCCCGATGCTGTCGTAGCCCGGCAGTACGCCGATCAGCGTGGTGCATACGCCCATCAGCAACAGGGAGGCCACCAGGGTCGATTTGCGTCCGATGCGGTCACCGAAGTGGCCGAACAGCGCCGAACCCAGCGGTCGGGCAAGGAAGGCGATACCGAAGGTCAGGAACGCCGACAGCATCTGCGCGGTGCCGGAGGTCTGCGGAAAGAACACCGGGCCGATCACCAGCGCTGCCGCCGTGGCGTAGACGTAGAAGTCGTAGAATTCGATGGCGGTACCGATGAAGCTCGCGGTGGCCACCCGGGTGGCGGAGTTCGTCGGTTGCGCAGGCGTGGTGTCGTTATAGGTCGTGCTGGTCGTCATGCGGTTATCCCTGACAGTCATGTGCCCCAGTGGAGCTAATTATTATGGTCGAACACCCAGGGATGTGGGTTTTAACGCAGCGTGCGGGTAGCACAGGGGTATGATTTCAAGCAGGGGTTTGCACTGTGGCGGTATGCCAGATCAACACGCGCGTGACGCGGTTGTCTTCGGTTTCGAGGATTTCCAGCCGATACCGCCCGATCTTCAGGCACACCGCGCTCTCGGGAATCGTCTCCAGCGCCTCGGTGACCAACCCGTTGAGGGTTTTCGGACCATCACTGGGCAGGTGCCAGCCCAGGCTCTTGTTCAGGTCGCGAATCGACGCCGCGCCATCGATCACCAGTCGCCCATCGGCCTGGGGATGGATATGCGGGTTATCCAGGCTGTGCTGGCTTTCGAACTCGCCGACGATTTCTTCGAGAATGTCTTCCAGGGTCACGATGCCGAGCACTTCGCCGTACTCGTCGACCACCATGCCCAGGCGTCGCTGCTGTTTGTGAAAATTGAGCAACTGCAGTTGCAGCGGTGTGCTTTCAGGCACGAAGTACGGCTCGTGACTGGCCGCCAGCAGCGATTCCAGGGTCAGGCTGCCGTCGGGCAGCAAGTGGCGGATCTGCCGGGTGTTGAGCACCGCTTCGACCTGGTTGATATCGCTGTGGAACACCGGCAGGCGCGTGCGTTTGTTGTGACGCAGTTGTTCGATGATGTCCGGGAGGGCGTCGTCGAGGTTGATCCCGTCGACGTCACTGCGCGGAACCAGAATATCGTTGACCGTGATGTCGTCCAGCGCGTGGATACCCGAGAGCGGGTGCGGGCGGCAGACGGCGTGTTCGCGATCGTCGTGCCTATCGTTCGGCGCTTCGTCTTCGCTCTGTTGCACCACTTTGGCTTTGCGCACGAACGGTCGCATCAGCAACTGGCTGATGCCATGAAGTAGCCAGGCAGCCGGGTAGATGATTTTCAGTGGCGCGCCAAGCAAGGTGTTGCCCAGCGCCAGGACCGCGTCCGGGTAGCGCACGGCGAGGGTGCGTGGCAGGTAGTCGGCGAACACCAGCAGGATGGCGCCGGCACCGACGCAAGCGGCCCATGGACCGTTCTCGGCCCAGGTGAAAATCGCCAGCAACGTGCTGATGACCACCACCAGCGCGCGGCACAGGGTGTTGCAGAGGATCAGGCTGTTCAGCGGGAAGTTTAGTTTCGCCACGGGTTTGTCGCTGGAGCGCGAGGCGGTGCGCTGGGCCAGCAAATGTTGTTGTGCCGCTTCGATGGCGGTAAACAGCCCCGACCATAAAATCAGCAGGGCCATGACTGCAAGCATCGGCCCTATGGGCAATTCGTCCATTAATGCCGCCCGTCAGATGTGCAGGATGTATTCACGGACCAGCTTGCTGCCGAAGTACGCCAGCATCAGCAGGCAGAAACCGGCGAGGGTCCAGCGAATGGCCTTGTGTCCGCGCCAGCCCAGGCGGTTGCGGCCCCAGAGCAGCACGCTGAAGACGATCCAGGCCAGGCACGCCAGCAAGGTCTTGTGCACCAGATGCTGGGCGAACAGGTTGTCGACGAACAGCCAGCCGGAGATCAGCGACAACGACAGCAGGGTCCAACCCGCCCAGAGGAAGCCGAACAGCAGGCTTTCCATGGTTTGCAGCGGCGGGAAGTTCTTGATCAGCCCGGACGGGTGCTTGTGCTTGAGTTGATGGTCCTGAACCAGCAACAGCAGCGCCTGGAACACCGCAATGGTGAACATGCCATAGGCGAGGATCGACAGCAGGATGTGGGCGAGGATGCCTGGCTCCTCGTCGATGATCTGCACTGTCCCTGCGGGGGCGAACTGCGCGAGCAACACGGTCGCCAGGCCCAGCGGGAACAGTAATATCAGCAGGTTCTCCACCGGAATCCGCGAGCAGGCCAGCAGGGTCAGGGCAATGACCGCCGCGGCGATCAGGCTGGCGGCGCTGAAAAAATCCAGGCCCAGGCCGATCGGCGTCAACAGATGGGTGACCAGGCTGGCGCCATGGGCCAGCACGGCCAGCACGCCGAGCGTGACCAGCAGGCGTTTGTTGGCCTTGGCGCCGGTGGCCAGACGAGTGCCCTGATAGAGGGTCGCAGCGGCATACAAGCAGGCGGCGGCGAGGGTGGTAAGCAAGCTGGGTGACAAGGGGAGCATAAATCCTGTTAGGCAAGCCCGAAAGGCGCTGAGTTTGGCATAGAACCCACGCCGCACGAAAGTGCGAGGTGTCCGCCAGACGCAGTCTTCGCTATAATCCGCGACCTGCCCACGCCGCAGGCTCGCCGAGCACATGTTGATTCCGGTCTGGGCCGCCATTATCCCGGTCTACACAGGGCCTGAAAGGATCGCGCAATGTTTGAAAACTTAACCGACCGTCTCTCGCAGACGCTGCGCCATGTCACCGGCAAGGCCAAGCTGACCGAGGACAACATCAAAGACACGCTGCGTGAAGTGCGCATGGCGTTGCTCGAAGCCGACGTCGCCTTGCCGGTGGTCAAAGACTTCGTCAACTCGGTCAAGGAACGCGCCGTCGGCACCGAGGTGTCGCGCAGCCTGACGCCGGGCCAGGCCTTCGTGAAGATTGTCCAGGCCGAACTCGAAAGCCTGATGGGCGCGGCCAACGAAGACTTGAACCTGAGCGCCGTGCCGCCTGCCGTCGTGCTGATGGCCGGTTTGCAGGGGGCGGGTAAAACCACCACCGCCGGCAAACTCGCGCGCTTCCTTAAAGAGCGCAAGAAGAAATCGGTGATGGTCGTCTCCGCGGACGTTTACCGTCCGGCGGCGATCAAGCAGCTGGAAATGCTTGCGGGCGAAGTCGGCGTGACCTTCTTCCCGTCCGACCTGAGCCAGAAGCCGGTCGACATCGCGCAAGCAGCCATTAAAGAAGCGAAACTGAAATTCATCGACGTGGTCATCGTCGATACCGCCGGTCGCTTGCACATCGACGAAGAGATGATGGGCGAGATCAAGGCGCTGCACGCCGCGATCAACCCGGTCGAAACCCTGTTCGTGGTCGACGCCATGACCGGCCAGGATGCCGCCAACACGGCCAAGGCCTTTGGCGACGCGCTGCCCCTGACCGGTGTGATCCTGACCAAGGTCGACGGCGACGCCCGTGGCGGTGCCGCCCTGTCGGTGCGTGCCATCACCGGCAAGCCAATCAAGTTCATCGGTATGGGCGAGAAGAGCGAAGCGCTCGAGCCGTTCCACCCTGAGCGTATTGCTTCGCGCATCCTCGGCATGGGCGACGTGCTCAGCCTGATCGAGCAGGCCGAGCAGACCCTCGACAAGGACAAGGCCGACAAGCTGGCCAAGAAGCTGAAGAAGGGCAAGGGCTTCGACCTCGAAGACTTCCGCGATCAGCTGCAACAGATGAAAAACATGGGCGGCCTCGGCGGCCTCATGGACAAACTGCCGAACATCGGCGGCGTGAACCTGGCGCAAATGGGCAACGCCCAGGGCGCGGCAGAGAAGCAATTCAAGCAGATGGAAGCCATCATCAATTCCATGACCCCGGCCGAGCGCCGCGACCCTGAGCTGATCAGCGGTTCGCGCAAACGCCGGATCGCTATGGGTTCCGGCACCCAGGTGCAGGACATCGGTCGCTTGATCAAGCAACACAAGCAGATGCAGAAGATGATGAAGAAATTCTCCGCGAAAGGCGGAATGGCCAAAATGATGCGCGGCATGGGCGGTATGTTGCCCGGCGGCGGCATGCCGAAAATGTAAAGAATCCGCGCCGCCAGAGATGTCGGCGCAGTACCACAGAGATGTGGGAACTCCAGCAAACCCGCACTTGGCGGGAGCTGACTGGCCGTTTTCAACGACGGCTCTATAGCAAATCTGGATGGCGACCGGAAGGCCGCCGGAAAAAGACATTTGCAAAAGTCCGGATATTCCTTAGAATATGCGGCCTTTCGGGCACCTATGCCCGCTGTGCCTTTAGATTTGCAGCACCGACTACAGGAACGATGTTCACATGCTAACAATCCGTCTTGCCCTTGGCGGCTCCAAAAAGCGCCCGTTTTACCACTTGACCGTAACTGACAGCCGCAACCCACGTGACGGCTCTCACAAGGAACAAGTTGGTTTCTTCAACCCGATCGCTCGTGGTCAAGAAGTCCGCCTGTCCGTGAACCAAGAGCGCGTAGCCTACTGGCTGAGCGTTGGTGCACAACCATCTGAGCGTGTTGCTCAGCTGTTGAAGGACTCGGCTAAGGCCGCAGCCTGAGCAATATGAACGCGACGCCAGCTGTTGCTGATGATTTGATCGTTATCGGCAAAATTTATTCGGTTCATGGCGTTCGCGGCGAAGTGAAGGTGTATTCCTTTACTGATCCGACTGAAAACCTGTTGCAGTACAAAACCTGGACGCTCAAGCGCGAAGGCAATGTGAAACAGGTCGAGCTGGTCAGCGGACGTGGGAACGACAAGTTCCTGGTCGCAAAGCTCAAGGGTCTCGATGATCGTGAAGAAGCGCGTCTTCTGGCCGGTTATGAGATCTGCGTGCCGCGCAACCTGTTCCCTGAATTGACCGACGGCGAGTACTACTGGTACCAGCTGGAAGGTCTGAAGGTTATTGATCAACTCGGGCAATTGCTCGGGAAAATCGATCATCTTCTGGAAACCGGCGCCAATGATGTAATGGTGGTCAAGCCTTGCGCTGGCAGCCTGGATGATCGCGAACGCCTGTTGCCCTATACGGAGCAATGCGTGTTGGCCGTCGACCTGGCCGCGGGCGAGATGAAGGTGGAATGGGATGCGGACTTCTAAACGTGGCTAACCTGCGCGTAGAAGTGATCAGTTTGTTTCCCGAGATGTTCTCCGCCATCAGCGAGTACGGCATCACCAGTCGTGCGGTGAAACAGGGGCTGTTGCAGCTCACCTGTTGGAATCCGCGAGACTACACGACGGATCGACATCACACTGTGGACGATCGCCCATTTGGCGGTGGTCCGGGCATGGTGATGAAGATCAAGCCCCTGGAAGATGCGTTGGTTCAGGCCAAGGCAGCAGCCGGGGAGGCGGCGAAGGTGATTTACCTGTCCCCCCAAGGCCGTCAACTGAATCAGTCGGCGGTACGCGAGTTGGCGAATCTGGATGCATTGATCCTGATTGCCGGCCGCTATGAAGGCATTGACGAGCGTTTTATTGAAGCTCATGTCGATGAAGAGTGGTCGATTGGCGACTATGTACTGTCTGGCGGTGAGCTGCCGGCGATGGTCCTGATCGATGCGGTTACACGACTGCTGCCTGGAGCTTTAGGGCATGCGGACTCCGCCGAGGAAGATTCCTTTACGGATGGTTTGCTGGATTGCCCGCACTACACCCGACCGGAGGTGTATGCGGATCAGCGTGTTCCCGACGTATTGCTAAGTGGCAATCACGCGCATATCCGGCGTTGGCGTTTACAGCAGTCCCTTGGTAGGACCTTTGAACGACGCGCCGATCTTCTGGAAAGCCGCTCGCTTTCTGGAGAAGAGAAGAAGCTGCTCGAGGAATACATCCGCGAGCGGGACGATAGTTAACAACGTATCGATGGTAGATCCGACGATCTACCTTAGGAGCACAGCATGACTAACAAAATCATCCTTGCACTCGAAGCAGAGCAGATGACCAAAGAGATCCCTACCTTTGCCCCGGGCGACACCATTGTCGTTCAGGTGAAAGTGAAGGAAGGCGACCGTTCGCGTCTGCAAGCGTTCGAAGGTGTTGTTATCGCCAAGCGTAACCGCGGCGTAAACAGTGCTTTCACCGTGCGTAAAATCTCCAACGGTGTTGGCGTAGAGCGTACTTTCCAGACCTACAGCCCGCAAATCGACAGCATGGCCGTTAAACGTCGTGGTGACGTACGTAAAGCCAAGCTGTACTACCTGCGTGACCTGTCCGGTAAAGCAGCTCGCATCAAGGAAAAACTGGCTTAAGTCCAGCTTCCGATGCAGAAAAAAGCAGCCTGCGGGCTGCTTTTTTGTTGCCTGCGATTTACCCGATACAAACCTGACCTGTAGGCGCGAGGCTTGCCCGCGAAGACGTCATATCAGCCAACATAAATGTTGAATGTAAGTCCGTCTTCGCGGGCAAGCCTCGCTCCTGCAAGAGATCACGCCATCACCCAATCAATTGCATCAGGCTCTATAAAGCCACAGCAGGCTATGAAAGACTTGCCGTCAGTTTTCCAGTGACCTGAGCCTCTATGCCCGCCATTGACCACCCACGGATAGACCAATTTCTCGACGCCCTGTGGTTGGAGAAAGGCCTGTCCGATAACACTCGCGATGCCTATCGCAGCGATCTCGCCTTGTTCAACGGCTGGCTGCAGGAGAAAGGCCTGGAGCTGATCAACGCCGGACGCGAGTTGATCCTCGATCACTTGGCCTGGCGCCTGGAACAAAACTACAAGCCCCGTTCAACTGCACGATTTCTCTCCGGCGTGCGTGGGTTTTATCGCTATTTACTGCGGGAAAAGCTGATTGCCGTCGATCCGACCTTGCGCATCGATATGCCTCAGCTCGGCAGGCCATTGCCTAAATCCCTGTCGGAAGCCGATGTCGAGGCGCTGCTCAAGGCACCGGACTTGAGCGAAGCCATCGGCCAGCGCGATCGCGCCATGCTCGAAGTGCTTTACGCCTGCGGCTTGCGGGTGACGGAGCTGATCAGCCTGACCCTGGAGCAGGTCAACCTGCGCCAGGGCGTGCTGCGGGTGATGGGCAAGGGCAGCAAGGAGCGACTGGTGCCGATGGGCGAGGAGGCGATCGTCTGGGTTGAGCGCTATATGCGTGATGGCCGCCATGAACTGCTTGGGGGGCGTCCAAGTGATGTGATGTTCCCCAGTCAGCGCGGCGAGCAGATGACCCGCCAGACCTTCTGGCACCGCATCAAGCACCAGGCCAAGGTCGCCGGGATCGGCAAGTCGCTGTCGCCGCATACGCTGCGTCACGCCTTCGCCACGCACCTGCTCAACCACGGCGCCGATTTGCGGGTGGTGCAGATGCTGCTGGGCCATAGCGACTTGTCCACCACGCAGATCTACACCCACGTCGCCCGGGCGCGCCTGCAAGACCTGCACGCCAAACACCACCCGCGCGGCTGAGCGGGTCCCTGTGGGAGCGCCCTCAAGATGTCTTGCGTCAGGCGCATTCGGCCACAGGGGCCTTATGTGGTAGGCTTTGCCGGTTTGCACGATGGGCGATTATGACCCGGTGTTTCGGCACGGGCGTTCTGATCGTCCCATTTGTCCGCCTTCAGGAGTTCTCATGCGTCTGACCCAGATTTTCGCCGCCGCAGCCATTGCGTTGGTCAGCACCTTTGCCGTCGCCGATGACGCGGCCGACAAAGCGATTCGTAAAAGCCTGGAAAGCCTCCAGCTTGAAACCCCGATCGAAGCCATCAGCGCCAGCCCGCTGGCCGGTCTGTATGAAGTCAAGCTCAAGGGCAGCCGCGTGCTCTACGCCAGCGCCGACGGCCAGTACGTGATGCAGGGCTACATGTTCCAGCTCAAGGACGGCAAGCCGGTCAACCTGACCGAGAAGACCGAACGCCTGGGCGTTTCCAAACTGGTCAACGCGATTCCGGTAGCGGAAACCGTGGTTTACCCGGCGATCGGCGAAACCAAATCGCACATCACCGTGTTCACCGATACCACGTGCCCGTATTGCCACAAACTGCACGCCGAAGTGCCTGAGCTGAACAAGCGCGGTATTGAAGTGCGCTACGTGGCGTTCCCGCGCCAGGGCCTGGGGTCGCCGGGTGACGAACAGCTGCAAGCGGTCTGGTGCTCGAAAGACAAGAAGGCCGCCATGGACAAAATGGTCGACGGCAAGGAAATCAAGGCCGCCAAGTGCGATAACCCGGTTTCCAAGCAGTTCGCCCTCGGTCAGTCGATCGGCGTGAACGGTACACCGGCCATCGTTTTGGCTGATGGCCAGGTCATTCCGGGCTACCAGCCAGCACCACAAGTCGCCAAACTGGCGCTGGATGCGAAATAAAGTTCGTATCGTCACGGTCAGCCTTTGACGATCATGGTCGGGCGGTCATCCGCCTGGCCATTAATAGAGAACCGCAACTATGCGGTTGTTTTCACGGCCGGCCTCGAGTCGGCCGTTTTATGGGGAGTTCACAGTGAAACCGGTCAAAGTAGGCATCTGTGGGTTAGGGACCGTCGGTGGCGGTACCTTCAACGTACTTCAGCGCAACGCCGAGGAAATTGCTCGTCGTGCCGGGCGTGGAATCGAAGTGGCACAAATTGCCACGCGCACGCCAAAGCCTCAGTTCCAAACGACCGGTATTGCGATTACCAACGATGTGTTCGAAGTGGCCACGAACCCTGAGATCGACATCGTCATAGAGCTGGTGGGCGGCTACACCGTTGCCCGTGAGCTGGTACTCAAGGCCATCGAGAATGGCAAGCATGTGGTCACCGCGAACAAGGCACTGATTGCCGTTCACGGTAACGAAATTTTCGCCAAGGCTCGCGAGAAGGGTGTGATCGTCGCGTTCGAAGCGGCCGTGGCCGGTGGCATTCCGGTGATCAAGGCGATCCGCGAAGGCCTGTCCGCCAACCGTATCAACTGGGTGGCCGGCATCATCAACGGCACCGGTAACTTCATCCTGACCGAAATGCGCGAAAAGGGCCGGACGTTCGAAGACGTCCTCGCCGAGGCGCAAGCCCTGGGTTACGCCGAAGCCGATCCGACTTTTGACGTCGAAGGCATCGACGCCGCCCACAAGCTGACGATCCTCGCGTCCATCGCGTTCGGCATCCCGCTACAGTTCGACAAGGCTTACACCGAAGGCATCACCAAGCTGACCACCGCTGACGTGAACTACGCCGAAGCGCTGGGTTATCGCATCAAGCACCTCGGCGTGGCACGCAGCACTGCTGCCGGCATTGAACTGCGCGTGCACCCGACGCTGATCCCGGCCGATCGCCTGCTTGCCAACGTCAACGGCGTGATGAACGCGGTGATGGTCAACGGTGACGCTGCCGGTTCGACCCTGTTCTACGGTGCTGGCGCCGGCATGGAGCCGACGGCTTCGTCGGTGATCGCCGACCTGGTTGACGTGGTTCGCGCCATGACCTCCGACCCGGAAAACCGCGTGCCGCACCTGGCCTTCCAGCCGGATTCGCTGTCGGCCCACCCGATCCTGCCGATCGAAGCCTGCGAAAGCTCCTACTACCTGCGCATTCAGGCCAAGGACCATCCGGGCGTATTGGCTCAGGTGGCGAGCATTCTGTCGGAGCGTGGCATCAACATCGAATCGATCATGCAAAAGGAAGTCGAAGAACACGACGGCCTGGTGCCGATGATTCTGTTGACTCACCGTGTGCGTGAACAGCGCATGAACGACGCGATCGCCGCCCTGGAAGCCTTGGCAGGCGTGGTCGGTCCGGTCGTACGGATCCGTGTCGAGCATTTGAACTAAGTCGTTTTTGTTCACCGGGCTCGTGAGCGGGCCCGGGTTAACGAACACAGTCTATTGGAGCCAGTCATGCGTTATATCAGTACCCGCGGCCAGGCACCGGCCCTGAATTTCGAAGACGTCCTGCTGGCAGGCCTAGCCACTGACGGCGGCTTGTATGTGCCGGAAAACCTGCCTCGTTTCACCCAGGAAGAAATCGCTTCCTGGGCCGGCCTGCCGTATCACGAGCTGGCCTTTCGGGTGATGCGCCCGTTCGTGACTGGCAGCATCCCTGACGCCGATTTCAAAAAGATTCTCGAAGAGACATACGGCGTGTTCTCGCACAACGCCGTGGCGCCGTTGCGTCAGCTGAACGGCAACGAATGGGTGCTGGAGCTGTTCCACGGCCCGACCCTGGCGTTCAAGGACTTCGCCCTGCAACTGCTCGGTCGCCTGCTCGACTACGTGCTGGAAAAGCGCGGCGAGCGCGTGGTGATCGTCGGCGCCACCTCCGGTGATACCGGTTCGGCTGCCATCGAAGGCTGCAAGCACTGCGATAACGTCGACATTTTCATCCTGCACCCGCACAACCGCGTGTCCGAAGTGCAGCGTCGCCAGATGACCACCATTTTCGGCGAAAACATCCACAACATCGCCATCGAAGGCAACTTCGATGACTGCCAGGAAATGGTCAAGGCCAGCTTCGCCGACCAGAGCTTCCTCAAGGGCACGCGCCTGGTCGCGGTGAACTCGATCAACTGGGCGCGGATCATGGCCCAGATCGTTTACTACTTCCATGCAGCCCTGCAGTTGGGCGGCCCGGCCCGCTCGGTATCGTTCTCGGTGCCGACCGGCAACTTCGGTGACATCTTCGCCGGCTACCTGGCACGCAACATGGGCCTGCCGATCAACCAGTTGATCGTCGCCACCAACCGCAACGACATCCTGCACCGCTTCATGAGCGGTAATCAGTACGTCAAGGAAACCCTGCACGCCACGCTGTCGCCGTCCATGGACATCATGGTTTCGTCGAACTTCGAACGCCTGTTGTTCGACCTGCACGGTCGCAACGGCGCGGCGATTGCCGGCCTGATGGACACCTTCAAGCAAGGTGGCGGTTTCAGCGTCGAACAGGAACGCTGGACCGAAGCCCGCAAGCTGTTCGACTCCCTGGCCGTGGATGACGCACAAACCTGCGAAACCATCGCCGAAGTCTACGAGCAGACCGGTGAGCTGCTGGATCCGCACACGGCCATTGGCGTCAAGGCCGCGCGCGAATGCCGGCGCAGCCTGGATATTCCGATGGTGATCCTGGGCACGGCCCACCCGGTCAAATTCCCGGACGCGGTGGAAAAAGCCGGTGTAGGAAAAGCGCTTGAACTGCCTGTGCATCTTGCTGATTTGTTTGAGCGAGATGAGCGCTGCACCGTTCTGCCGAATGACCTGAAAGCCGTGCAGGCCTTTGTCAGTCAGCATGGCAACCGCGGCAAGCCCCTGTAACCGGCATAAGCTGTCACATATAAAGCCCGTCTCCCGACGGGCTTTCTCGTTTCCGGGTGTCACACTTATCGTGTGTCTACATGAAGAATCGTCCCATCAAGGACAGGCGATTCGATGACCAGGGAAGGGGCAATGCTATTTTTCAGAGGATTGAAACCAGTCGCGCGCTGGATGTTTTTGCTCAGCGCCATCGGCGTTGCGCATTGGGTGATGGCGATGCATCTGGCGACACCTGATCCCAGGGGCGCAGTCGCAGGCGCGACGATCGGACTGAGCGCTCAGGAGCGGCAATGGATCGCCGAGCACCCGCGAGTCGTTGTCGCGTCGAAGCACTTCCCGCTGTTTCTGTTCAAGGACGAGTACGGGCAGTGGAGCGGGCTGTACAACGATGTGCTCAATCGCATCAGCGCCATGACCGGTCTGCAATTTGTGTACGAAGAGACGTTTTCCACCGAGCAGATGCTGGCGCAACTGGAAAGCGGCGCGGCGAATATGAGTCCGTCGCTGTCGATGAATGACGAGCGCAAGGCGTTTCTGGATTTCAGCCATGCGTTCGGTGGCGCAGGTTGGGTATTGGTCGGGCGGGTGGGGGAACCCCGGGTAGAATCTCTGCAGCAGCTGTCACAGCAAGTATTGGTGCTGCCGGCCAGGCATGCGCTCGAATCCATGATTCGCCGTGACTATCCGGCCATCCAATTGCGTTCGGTCAAGACCTACGCCGAGGCCCGGGCGCTGGTCGTCAGTGGTGAGGCTTATGCCACCATTGAAAATGAAATCGCGGCGCAATTTTACCCGGCGGGACAGCTCGAGGTCGGGCAAGCGGTGGAGGGACTCTGGACCGCCGATTATCTGTCGGTAGGCAAAGGCCAGCCGCAGTTGTTGAGTATCCTCAACAAGGCGCTTGCAGCATTTGCGCCTGCGGAGTTACGCGCCATTCGCCTGAAATGGACCACTGGAAGTGTTCCGGTACAAGCGCCCACTGCCTGGCAGCGGCTCACGAAGTGGGGCTGGTGGGGTGTGTTGGCGGTCGGCGTATCCGCACTGTCGATAGGTTGGAGTCATCGGCGCAGGACCCTGCTCCAGCGGCGTCTGGAGGCCGAGACAGACCTTCGTGATCAGTTGGCCTTTCAACGAGCGTTGATGGACGCCATGCCCGATCCGATGTTCGTTCGTGATCTGGAAGGACGGTTGGTCATGTGCAACAAAAGTTATGAAGAAAGCCTGTCGACTCGTTTCGACCAGGTCAAGGGACGGCAATTGATCGAACTCGATACCTTGCCCAGGGAGACTGCCGAACGGCTGCATGCCGAGTTGATGGCACAACTGGCGACTCGCAAGACGAGCTTCAGCCTGTGTCAGTTGTTATTCAAGAGTGGGCCCAGGGATATTTACCAGTGGACGGTGCCGCTTTACGGTGCAGACGGCAAGTTGCGCGGTCTGTTGGGTGGATGGAGCGATATCGGCAAGTGTAAAAAGCAGGATTGATGCGGCTGATCTGCCGCCGCTGTTTTGTCTTTGTCATCTTCGCCATGCATGCTCCATCGACCAGCGACGCCGATGTGTCTGCAATCGGCATCCAGAACTTTCCCCCGAGGCCAGTGGTCATTTACAGTGGACACGCCCCAGGCACTTTGTTTTCGGACTATTGAGTGGTGATCGAGATGGAAAGTATCAGTCTATTGCTCGGTGAGGCTCTGAGCCCGTATCAGGTGACGTTGACCCCATCGGGACCCCAGGGCAAATGCCTGGTGACCCTGAAAAATTCGACTGGCGCCATTGCGGTCGAACGGGAATTCAACCAGGCACAGTTGACCGATAAGCGTCTGCTGACGGATGTGGTCGACGGATTGCATCGCGATGTGCTGATTGCCGAAGGGCGTCTGGAGCCCTGCGTTATCGCAGCGTTGCGCAATGCTGCTCAGGGCAAGCCCCTGGCCAGCCGAAAATGAAATTATGTTTTGCGGGAACCTTCCTGCTCCAAGGTCGGTCAGAGCATGTAACAGCAGGATCAAGCATTGTGCTCCGGTGCTTGTAGCTTGCTGTTACTGGTCTTTATGTAGGCCACGTTTAACCCCGAGTCGTCTCCCCACTTCTCGGGGTTTCTTTTTGCCCGCGATTTGTCATTGCCCGGCCTGCTGGCTGAAAAATGCCTTGCTGGCTTGCAGGTAGTCGCTGCGACTGTCCGGGTCCAGCCAGGCGGCGTAGGCCTCGCTCAAGCGCTCGTGGGGCAGGTCGCGCAGCAGTTGGTTGATCTCGGCGATGGCCTGGCGGCCCTGCGGGGTGTCGGTACAGCCGATGTAACCGGAAAGGTATCGGCCGGTGCCGCGGATCGGGTAGAACTGCAATTCGTCTTCCGCGAGCCCCTGCTGCCGGGCCTGGTAGCGGATCTCCGAGCGGTACCCCAACAGCAGTCGCAAGCGTCCCAGGCGTTGCATCTGTAACAGGCTGCCCAACGCGTCGTTGCCGTAGTGGAGCGTCAGCGCATGGGCGGGTGCTTGTTTGAGCAGTGCATCGAGGTACTCGCCGTAGTTGCGCTCGGCAATGATTCCCAGCTTTTCGTCGCCGCTGGCGAGCAGGGCCGCCAGGTCCACTTCGCCGTCCTTGATAAAGGGCGTCAGCAGCTCCCGATCAACGCGCCGCACTGCCAGGCCATTACTGATGGCCCGAAAGACCGGGATGGAAAACGCCATCCAGCTGGCGCGTTCCTGGCTCCAGTTCAGCGCCGCATCGCACGTGAGGGACGGCTCGCGGAGCATTTGCGAGCCGCGAGCGCGATTGACCCGCATCAGGGTGTGTTGGTATTGCGGCATGCGAGCGATCAGCAACGGCAACAGTTGATCGATGACGCCCCGGCCCTTTTCCGGTCCTTCGAAAATCATCAGCGGTGGCAGGTCGCGCAACAGCCAGACCAGGGTTTCCTTGGGCTGCGCCCACGTCGATTGAGCCTGACTGGCCAGCAGGAGGAAAACCGCGAGTGCGCGCAGCGTTCGTCCGCCGCTCGACAGGCAGTGTTTGATGAGCCGCGCAGGCAGGCGCTGCAGCTTAGATGGCGCCGTCTTCACGCAGCTTTGCGATCTGTTCCCTGTCGTAACCAAGGTCGTTCAGTACCTGCGTATTGTGTTCGCCCAGCTGCGGTCCGACCCATTCCGATGTGCCAGGCGTTTCTGAAAGTTTCGGCACGATCCCCGGCATCTTGAAATCCTTGCCGTCAGGCAGCTTGGCCTTGAGAAACATTTCCCTGGCCAGGTACTGCGGATCGCTGAACATATCTTCGGCACTGAAGATCCGGCTGGCCGGTACATCAGCCTGATTCAACTGCTCGATGATGGCATCCAGTGGCAGCGAGTTGACCCAGCGATCAATCACCCCGTAAATCTCGTCGCGTCGGCTGTCGCGCCCGTCGTTGCTGGCCAATAGCGGGTCGCTGGCCAGGTCTTCCCGGCCAATGAGCAGCATGAAGCGTTTGAAAATGGCATCGCCGTTGGCACCGATCTGCACATGTTTGCCGTCGGCGCTGGTGTGGATCGAAGAGGGGGTGATGCCGGGCATGATGTTACCGGTGCGTTCGCGGATGAAACCGAACACGTCGAACTCCGGGACCATGCTTTCCATCATGGCGAAGATCGCTTCATACAGTGCCACATCGACCACTTGGCCCAGGCCACCGTTGACTTCGCGATGACGCAGGGCCATCAGCGCGCCAATCACGCCCCAGAGTGCGGCAATCGAATCGCCGATGGAGATGCCGGTGCGCACCGGTGGTCGGTCTTCGAAGCCGGTGATGTAGCGCAGGCCGCCCATGGATTCACCGACGGCGCCAAACCCTGGTTGATCCTTCATCGGTCCGGTCTGACCGAATCCCGATAGACGCACCATCACCAGTTTCGGGTTCAGTGCGTGCAGGACTTCCCAGCCCAGGCCGAGTTTTTCCAGGACGCCGGGGCGAAAATTCTCGATCAGAATGTCCGCTTCGCCGAGCAGCTTTTTCAAAATCGCCAGACCGTCCGGATGCTTGAGGTTCAGCGTCAGGGACTTTTTGTTGCGAGCCTGGACGAACCACCACAGCGAGGTGCCTTCGTACAACTTGCGCCACTTGCGCAAGGGGTCACCACCGTCCGGGGATTCAATCTTGATCACTTCGGCACCGAATTCACCGCAGATGCGCGAGGCAAACGGCCCGGCGATCAAGGTGCCCAATTCAATGACTTTCAGACCTGAGAGCGGTTTGGCGGTGAACGGCATGCTGGATCCTTTAGGACAAAGGCTTAACGGGTAGAGCGTTTTAGCATAGCCCGGTGTCAGCCGCCCAAGGTTGATTCGCCTTCAATTCGTTGATTGCCTGTCGCATCGGTTAGACTTGCCGCCTTTCCACGTATCAAGAAGCCCGTTCATGGCCCAGCCGTCCACGACCTACAAGTTTGAACTGAACCTCACCGACCTCGACCGCAGCGTCTACGAGAGCGTGAAGCAGACCATCGCCCGTCACCCTTCGGAAACCGAAGAACGCATGACCGTGCGGCTGCTGGCCTACGCCTTCTGGTACAACGAGCAGCTGTCGTTTGGTCGCGGTCTGTCAGACGTCGATGAACCAGCCCTGTGGGAAAAGAGCCTGGATGACCGTGTCCTGCACTGGATCGAAGTCGGCCAGCCGGACGCCGATCGCCTCACCTGGTGCTCGCGCCGCACCGAGCGCACCAGCCTGCTGGCCTACGGCAGCCTGCGCGTCTGGGAAACCAAAGTGATCCCGGCGATCAAGAATCTGAAAAACGTGCACATCGCCGCGGTACCCCAGGACGTCCTGGAGACCCTGGCCAAAGACATGCCGCGCGTGATCAAGTGGGATGTGATGATCAGCGAAGGGACGATTTTCGTCACTGACGACCGTGGTCAGCACGAAGTGCAGCTGCAGTGGCTGAGCGGCGAACGCGGCTGATCGATCTGCGCGGTACCGCACCCACCGGTTTTGTCCCACCTATCCAAGAGAAGCACCTGTCACCCCATGCGCATCGAACCTCGCCTGTTGCCCGACACCCTGCCATTCCTCGGTGATCTGCCGCCGCTGCTGACCCGTCTGTACGCGGCGCGGGGCGTACAGTCCGAAGCCGAGCTGGACAAGAGCCTGGCGCGGCTGATTCCGTTCCAGCGGCTGAAGGGCATCGAGGGCGCGGTGGATTTGCTGGTGGCGGCGCTGGAGCAGCGTCAGCGGATTCTGATCGTCGGTGACTTCGACGCCGATGGGGCGACGGCCAGTACCGTGGGCATGTTGGGGCTGCAGCTGTTGGGCGCGGCTCACGTCGACTATCTGGTGCCGAACCGCTTCGAATACGGGTATGGCCTGACCCCGGAAATCGTCGAAGTCGCACTGACCCGCGACCCTCAACTGCTGATTACCGTGGATAACGGCATCTCCAGCGTCGAAGGCGTGGCGGCGGCAAAAAAAGCCGGGCTCAAGGTCCTGGTTACCGATCACCACTTGCCTGGCGACGAGCTGCCATTGGCCGATGCCATCGTCAATCCCAACCAGCCGGGTTGTGAGTTCCCGAGCAAGGCACTGGCCGGTGTCGGGGTGATTTTCTATGTACTGATGGCCTTGCGCGCGCGTTTACGCAGCCTCGGCTGGTACGCGAGCACGCCGCAGCCGAATATCGGCGAGTTACTGGACCTGGTGGCCCTCGGCAGCGTCGCCGACGTCGTGCCGCTGGATGCCAACAACCGGATTCTGGTGCATCAGGGTCTGGAACGCATTCGCGCCGGACGTGCTCGACCGGGGATCAAGGCGATCCTCGAAGTGGCCAAGCGTGACCCTGCGCGCATCACCTCCACCGATCTGGGGTTCATTGTCGGGCCCCGCCTGAACGCCGCCGGTCGGCTGGATGACATGAGCCTGGGCATCGAATGCCTGCTCACCGAAGACGTCGGGCTTGCACGTGAAATGGCCGCACAGCTGGACGGCATGAACCAGGATCGCAAATCCATCGAGCAGGGCATGCAACGTGAGGCGCTGGCCCAGCTCAAGGACTTGCCGGTGGAATCGATGCCGTTCGGTTTGTGCCTGTTCGATCCCGAGTGGCACCAGGGCGTCATCGGCATCCTCGCCTCGCGAATGAAAGAACGCTATTTTCGTCCGACCATCGCCTTTGCCGATGCCGGCGATGGCCTGCTCAAGGGCTCGGGACGTTCGGTCCAGGGGTTTCATATTCGCGACGCGCTGAGTGTGGTGGCGGCGCAACATCCGAACCTGATCAGCAAATACGGCGGCCATGCCATGGCGGCAGGCCTGACGCTGCCGGAAGCGAATTTTCCGTTGTTCGCCGAAGCCTTCGATGCCGAAGTCCGTCGGCAATTGCGCGAAGAGGACCTGACCGGTCGGCTGTTGTCGGACGGCACCCTGGCAGTCGAGGAGTTTCACCTGGAACTGGCTCGTGCCCTGCGTCATGCCGGCCCTTGGGGGCAGCACTTTCCGGAGCCGCTGTTTCATGGGGTGTTCCAGTTGGTCGAGCAGCGCATCGTCGGCGAGCGGCACCTCAAGGTGGTGCTGAAAAGCGAATGTGGCTCGGTGAAACTCGATGGCATTGCCTTTGGCATCGACCGCGACATCTGGCCGAACCCGACCATCAAATGGGTGGAACTGGCCTACAAGCTCGACCTCAACGAGTTTCGCGGGAATGAGACGGTGCAGTTGATGATTGCCCACATCGAACCGCGTTGACCCTATCGCGGGCTTGCCCGCAATAGCGATCTCTCTGATACCGAATTCATCTGAACCCTCCACCAACCCCCGATGTCGACTAGGCTCTAAGCACTGCTTGATAATCCTTGTGACGTCTTGTCAATTTTTTTACCCGCGGGGGCGGGTGCTGCAGCTTTTTTTTCCTGTCACTCGTCGACTTTCAAACAGAACCCTGGAGCCTGCCCACTGATTCGAGAGGTGCCCCATGAGTCTGCTGCTTGAACCCTATACCCTTCGCCAATTGACCCTGCTCAACCGCATTGCGGTCTCGCCGATGTGCCAGTATTCGAGCGTGGATGGCCTGGCCAATGACTGGCACCTGGTCCACCTTGGCAGCCGCGCTGTCGGCGGCGCCGGCCTGGTGTTTACCGAAGCCACGGCGGTCACGGCCGACGGACGGATCACCGCCGAAGACCTCGGTCTGTGGAACGACGAACAGATCGAACCCCTGCAACGTATCACCCGCTTCATCACCGCTCAGGGCGCCGTGGCCGGCATTCAGTTGGCCCACGCCGGGCGAAAGGCCAGCACTCACAGGCCGTGGCTGGGCAAGCATGGCAGCGTCAAACCCGATGAAGGAGGCTGGGTTCCGGTCGGTCCTTCGCCGATCGCTTTCGATCCCCAGCACACCCAACCCAGGCAGCTTGATGAAGGCCAGATCGCCGACGTCATCCAGGCCTTTGTCGAGTCAGCCAAAAGAGCGCTGACCGCCGGTTTCAAAGTGGTGGAAATACACGCCGCCCATGGCTATCTGTTGCACCAGTTCCTGTCCCCCCTGAGTAATCAGCGACGCGATCAATATGGCGGTTCATTCGAGAATAGAATCCGGCTGGTGCTGCAAGTCACCGAGGCGGTGCGTGCAGTATGGCCCGAGGAACTGCCGCTGTTTGTGCGGGTGTCGGCCACCGATTGGGTGGAAGACGGCTGGAACCCCGATGAAACCGTCGAACTGGCGCGGCGCCTTCACGCGTTGGGCGTGGACCTGATCGACGTGTCGTCGGGGGGTACGGCGGTCAACGCCGAGATCCCCACAGGGCCGGGTTATCAGACCCGCTTCGCCGAACGTGTGCGCAAGGAGTCGGGCATTGCCACCGGCACGGTAGGCATGATTACCGAACCCGCTCAGGCCGAGCACATATTGCGCACCTGCCAGGCCGACATCATCTTCCTGGCTCGGGAACTGTTGCGCGATCCGTATTGGCCGCTGCATGCCGATGACGACCTGGGTGGGCGCAAGGCCATCTGGCCAGCGCAGTATCAGCGGGCCACCCATCGGGAGCAGCCGATTCATGAGTCGGATCTGCGTGATTGAGTGAGGCTGTAAAACCAAAAAGCCCCGGTCGAGTTGATCGGGGCTTTTGTATTTCTGTGCCGGGATATTTGTTGCCTGTTCAGCCGCCTTCGCGGGCAAGCCCGCTCCCACAGTTAACCGCGATCATCCAGATGGAATGCGATCCAATGTGGGAGCGAGCTTGCTCGCGAAGGGGCCGGTTCAGCCAACCCCTTCCTGTCAGGTGTACTTACGCTTCTCCGGCGCCGGCGGGAAATACTGGTACAACCAGGTTTCACTCAAGGTCCGGTCATTGGTGCGAATGAACAAGCGCAGCTCCACCGGCGCCACGCTGTCATTGGTCGGGTACCAGTCAAACGTGATCCGATAGCCCTTGATGGCATCCAGGACCAGCACGTTGAAGTCTTTCACCTCGCCGTTCGAGCAAGTGATCACAGGCTCGATCCCCGTACCCTCCGGCAAGCGATCAAGACCGCCGCCCGTGAAGTCCACGGCAAACCGGCGTGCCCAGACTTCCGGGTAATGTTCGCCAGGCGCCCAGCCTTCGATGAAGCCGCCCATGCCCGAACGGGTCGCGTTGACCCGCGCCAGCGGCGTACTCACCGGTGGCAATGCGCTCCAGTACAGCTTGTAGCCGTAGTTCAGCGAGTCGCCGGCCGCCACCGGTTTTTTCGGGGTCCAGAAGGCGACGATGTTATCGAGGGTTTCGCCGGTCGTAGGAATTTCCAACAGATCGATCGAGCCTTCGCCCCATGCAGTCGTAGGTTCTACCCACAGGCTTGGGCGCTTGCTATACCAGTCGACGGTATCCTGATAGTTGGCGAACTCGTGATCGGTCTGTACCAGGCCGAAACCTTTTGGATCGGTGTCGGCGAAGGCGTTGAATTGCAGGGTGGCCGGGTTGTTCAACGGGCGGCAGATCCACTCGCCATTACCACGCCACATCGCCAGGCGATCGGAGTCGTGGATTTGCGGATGAATGGTGTCGCACATCCGCCGCTCATGGGTGCCGCAGCTGAACATGCTGGTCATCGGCGCGATGCCCAGCTGTTCGATGGTGGTGCGCGCATTGATGTGAGCATCGATCTCCATCACCACGCGTTCGGCCTGGCAATCGATGTCGAAACGGTAGGCGCCGGTGGCGCTCGGCGAATCCAGCAGCGCATAGACCACGAAACGGGTGCTGTCCTTGCCCGGCGTCTCGAACCAGAACTTGGTGAAGTCCGGGAATTCCTCACGCTTTTTGGCATAGGTATCGATCGCCAGGCCGCGGGCCGACAGACCGTACTGGCCAGAGGCGTCTACCGCGCGGAAATAACTGGCGCCGAGGAAGGACAACACGTCATGCCGGTCCAGCTCCGGGGCCTTGAACAGCTTGAACCCGGAAAAGCCCAGGTCGCCGGTGAGTTGCTTGGTGTCGACCGTGGTTTTTTCATAGTTGAACAGGGACGGGCGGAAATGCACCTCGCGCGCCTGGCGCGTCTTGGGGTCGACGCTGTACATGCGCACCGGCTGTTTGAAACCCATGCCGACGTGGAAGAACTGCACATCCAGTTGACCGTTCAGGTCTTTCCACAGGGAGTGGTTGCCGTCATAGCGGATTGCGTTGAAGTTCTGCGGGGTCATGGTCGCCAGGGTCGGCGGCAGCACCTGTTTGGTGTCCTGATAGCGGTTACCGGCGAGTTGTTTGGCCTGGATCTTCAGGGCTTCGAAATCGAACGCCTGAGCTTCTCCATCCGCCGCGCCGTTACCGGCCCAGGCTCGAGCGGCCAGCAGGCCAGTGGCCGATAGACCGGTATAAGCCGCGATGGCCATGGACGCTTTGAGCAAATTCCTGCGATGCATAGGTACAACCTGTCGTGAACAATCCCGCACCGTTCCTGGCACATTGGATCAAAAATGGAGGTTCGGACATGCCTTCGGCCAAACGCAACGGACTTTAAACAGATGCCAAATAGCTTAAACCGTTCGGTCGCAGAGAAAAAATGATTGATGGCATGACGATTGCGCGGCAATGAAACAAGACATGTCAGGAACAATTTCCGACAGCGCTTTCTGATTTACAGGGCATTTCTGCTTTTTTCGATTAATTACTCTAAAAATCGCTTTTCAGTCCGGATAACTTCCTATTCTATGGACATGACCGGTTTCTGCCCTCAGGCCGGTGGGATTCAGTTGGCACCAGGTGACCGCTGAAAAAGGGTAGGGCGATGCGGCTTTTCAAGTTTTCTCTGACGTATAGAAGGACATCGTCCATGTCGAAAGTACAAGGCATCACCGAACTGTTGGGAATCTTTCCGTGCCTGATGACCGGGCGGAGGAGGCGTCGGCTCAATTCCGAGGAGATGAAACTGGTTGAGCGCTATCGCGAGTTGTCGGAGAGCGACCGGATTGCCATGCGCTATCTGGTGGACGCGATGCGCAGTGTTTCGCGGTTTTAAGCAGGCATTGGATATGGCCGTGGCACGGGTGCCACGGTCGGATCCTTCAGATTGAGAGGAAAATGCCTACGATGAGCGTCGATTCGACTTGCCCGCGAAGCTTTTAATGCTTGAACATCACATGCCGCACCACCGTGTAGTCCTCCAGCCCATACAAGGACATGTCCTTGCCATACCCGGACAGTTTCTGCCCGCCATGGGGCATTTCGCTGACCAGCATGAAGTGTGTGTTCACCCAGGTGCAGCCATAGTGCAAGCGGGCCGACAGGCGATGCGCACGACCGACGTCCGAGGTCCAGACCGACGACGCCAAACCGTAGTCCGAATCGTTGGCCCAGCCCAGCACCTGCGCCTCATCGGTGAATCGGGTCACCGACACCACCGGCCCGAACACTTCGCGGCGGACGATCTCGTCGTCCTGTTGCGCGTCGGCGAGCACCGTCGGCTCGAAGAAGTAGCCATCGCCTTCCACTACGTTGCCACCGGTGATCAAGCGGATGTGCGGCTGTGCCACGGCACGCGCGACGAACCCGGCCACGCGGTCGCGATGCTGCGCGGTGATCAGCGGACCCAGTTCGGTCGACGGATCATCCTGTACGCCATGCTTGATGCTGCTGACCGCCGCGCCGAGCTTCTCGACGAACCTGTCGTAAATGCCATCCTGTGCATAGATGCGGCACGCGGCGGTGCAGTCCTGGCCGGCGTTGTAGAAGCCGAAGGTGCGAATGCCTTCCACGGCGGCATCGATGTCGGCGTCGTCGAAGATGATCACCGGCGCCTTGCCGCCCAGTTCCATGTGCAGGCGCTTGACGCTGTCGGCGGTGCTGGAAATGATGTTCGAGCCCGTCGCGATCGAGCCGGTCAGCGACACCATGCGCACTTTCGGATGGGTGACCAGCGGGCTGCCGACCGTAGGGCCACGGCCGAACACCAGATTGAGCACGCCGGCCGGTAAAATGTCCGACGCCAGTTGCGCCAGACGCATCGCGGTCAGCGGGGTTTGTTCCGACGGCTTGAGCACCACGGTATTACCGGCGGCCAAGGCTGGGGCGATTTTCCAGGCGACCATCATCAGCGGGTAGTTCCACGGTGCAATGGAGGCGATCACGCCCACGGGGTCGCGACGGATCATCGAGGTGTGGCCGGGCAGGTATTCACCGCCGGCCGAACCGCTCATGCAACGGCTGGCGCCGGCGAAGAAACGGAACACGTCGGCAATCGCCGGGATCTCGTCGTTCAGCGCGGCGCTGTAAGGTTTGCCGCAGTTGTCCGATTCCAGTTTGGCCAGCTCTTCGCCGTGGGCTTCGATGGTGTCGGCGAGTTTGAGCAGCAACAGCGAGCGCTCTTTCGGCGTGGTCTGCGACCAGCTTTCGAAGGCGCTGTCGGCGGCACGTACGGCGGCATCGACCTGGGCTTCGCTGGCTTCGTTGATGTCCACCAGTACCCGCCCCAGCGCCGGGTTGAACACCGGTTGGGCCGGGCCTTCGCCGTCGATCAGCTGGCCGTTGATCAAGAGTTGGGTTTGCATGGCTGTGTCCTCTTCGAATCCATTATTTTGCTGCGTGGAAACCGGTCCCCTGTAGGAGCTGGCTTGCCAGCGAAAGCGGTATGTCAGCTACATTGATGCTGGCTGACCTGACGCCTTCGCTGGCAAGCCAGCTCCTACAGTATTCAGCGTCTACATGAGATATGGGGCCAGCTATTTCCCGCCGCTCCCCGCCACACTTTCCCCACCACGGGTCAAGTAATACGCGCCGAGGATCGGCAACATGGTCACCATCATCACCAGCATCGCCACGACGTTGGTCACCGGCACGTCCCGCGGGCGGCTGAGCTGGTTGAGCAGCCACAGTGGCAGGGTGCGTTCATGGCCGGCGGTAAAGGTGGTGACGATGATCTCGTCGAACGACAACGCAAAGGCGAGCATGCCGCCGGCCAGCAACGCCGAGCCGAGGTTCGGCAGGATGATGTAGCGGAAGGTCTGCCAACCGTCGGCGCCAAGGTCCATCGAGGCTTCGATCAAACTGTGCGAAGTGCGGCGCAACCGGGCGATGACGTTGTTGTAGACGATCACCACGCAGAAGGTCGCGTGACCGACGATGATGGTGAACATTCCCGGCTCGATGCCCAGCGTCTTGAACGTCGCCAGCAGCGCGATACCGGTAATGATCCCCGGCAAGGCGATCGGCAGGATCAACATCAGCGAGATGCCCTGCTTGCCGAAGAAGTCGCGGCGGTACAGCGCCGCCGACGCCAGCGTGCCAAGGACCAGCGCTATAAGTGTAGCAACGGCCGCAATCTGCAAGGACAGCTTGATCGCTTCCAGCACGTCGGGCCGCGAGAACGCCACGCCGATCCATTTGAGGGTGAAGCCCCTGGGTGGGAAACTGAACGCCGCGTCTTCGGTGTTGAAGGCGTACAGGAAGATGATCAGGATCGGGAAGTGCAAGAACACCAACCCGCCCCAGGCTGCGATGCGCAGTCCCCAGGAAGCCTTTTCAGAGTGCATCGAAAGCTCCCAGTCGTTTGACGATTGACAGGTAAATGGCGATCAGCACGATCGGCACCAGCGTGAAGGCCGCGGCCATCGGCATATTGCCGATCGCGCCTTGCTGGGCGTACACCATGCTCCCGACGAAGTAACCCGGCGGGCCCACCAGTTGCGGCACGATGAAGTCGCCCAGGGTCAGGGAAAACGTGAAGATGGAACCGGCGGCAATGCCCGGAATCGACAGCGGCAACGTCACCTGCATGAAGGTCTGGCGTGGCGTCGCCCCGAGGTCGGCGGAGGCTTGCAACAGCGACGGCGGCAGACGTTCAAGGGAGGCCTGGATCGGCAGGATCATGAACGGCAGCCAGATATAGACGAAGACCATGAAGCGCCCCAGATGCGAGGTCGACAAGGTGCTGCCGCCCACCCCCGGGATGGCCAGCACCCACTGCAGCACCGGCTCCAGCCCCAGGTGTTGGACGAACCACTGCGCGACGCCGCCCTTGGCCAGCAGCAAAGTCCAGGCATACGCCTTGACGATGTAGCTGGCCCACATGGGCATCATCACCGCGATGTAGAAAAACGCCTTGGTCTTGCCGCTGGTGTAGCGCGCCATGTAGTAGGCAATCGGGAAGGCCACGACGGCGCTGGCGATCGACACGGCGACGGCCATGCCCAGGGTGCGCGCAATGATGTCGAAGTTCGACGGCTGGAACAGCGCTGCGAAGTTGGCCAGGGTCAGGTCGGGCGTGACCGCCATGGTGAAGTCATCGAAGGTGTAGAAACCTTGCCACAGCAGCACCAGCAGCGAACCGAGGTAGATCGCGCCGAACCACAGCAGTGGCGGTATCAGCAGCATCGACAGATACAGGTTGGGCCGGCGATACAGCAGGTTGGACAACCTGCGCAACGGCGAACCGTCGGCCGGGGTCTGCGCAACTGTCACGGGGTTCATTTCACACCCCGCCGACAACGTTGTCGTGTAGCGCCACCATGGCTTCGCGCGCCCAGCGGGCACTGACGCGTTGTCCGGTCTGATGCCGCGCGCCGACGTCCAGCCATTGGTTGTTGGCCTGGCTGATGTTCAGGGTCTGGCCGTTTTCCAGCGTCAGTTCATAGCGCGTGGCGCTGCCCTGGTACTGGATATCGTGCAGCAGGCCGCTGACTTCGATCTCGTGGCTGGCCAGCGGACCCTCGGCGAAGCGCACGTGTTCCGGACGGATCGAAAACGGCTGTGGCTTGCCGCTCAACTGTCGCGCCAGGTCACCGCGAATCACGTTGGAGGTGCCAACGAATTCGGCGACAAAAGTGGTCGCCGGTTTCATGTACAGGTTGCGTGGCGTGTCGACCTGCTCGATGCGACCCTTGTTGAACACGGCCACGCGGTCTGACATCGACAGCGCTTCGGTCTGATCATGGGTGACGAAAATGAAGGTAATGCCGAGCTGGCGTTGCAGCTTCTTCAACTCGCCCTGCATTTGTTCGCGCAGCTTGAGGTCGAGTGCACCCAGGGGTTCGTCGAGCAGCAGCACCCGAGGGCGATTGACCAGCGCCCGGGCCAGGGCCACACGCTGGCGTTGTCCGCCGGACAGTTGCACCGGCTTGCGCTCGCCGTAGCCGCCGAGGGCGACCATGTCGAGGGCTTCTTCGGCGCGTTTACGCCGTTCGGCCTTGCCCACCCCTTTGACTTTCAAACCATAAGCGACGTTGTCGAGGACGTTCATGTGCGGGAACAGCGCGTAATCCTGGAAGACGGTGTTGACGTCACGCTGATAGGGCGGCAGCCCGGCGGCCTCGACACCCTGAATCCGAATGGAGCCTGCGCTCGGCTGTTCGAAACCGGCGATCAGGCGCAGACAGGTGGTTTTGCCCGAGCCGGAAGGGCCCAGCATGGAGAAGAACTCACCGTCCTGGATATCGATGGAAACCCGGTCAACGGCTTTAACTTCACCGAACTGCCGGGAAACGTTGGTGAACTGGACTGCAGGCGTCATTGCGCGGTGCTCCGAAAATCTGAATCTTTAAAGGCATCGCGAGCAAGCTCGCTCCCACAGGTTCGCGATGAAACTTGTGGGAGCGAGCTTGCTCGCGAAGAGGGCTTAACGGCCGCCCATGATCGCAATGTAATCCTGGGTCCAGCGGCTATACGGCACGAACTTGCCGCCTTCGGCCTGGGGTGTTTTCCAAAAAGCCAGGTTGTCGAATTGATCGTAACCATTGGTCGCACAGCCTTGGGCACCCAGCAGCTCACTGGACTTGCAGCCCTCGGCCACCGCGGGCAACGAACCGAACCATGCCGCGAGGTCTCCCTGGACTTTCGGTTGCAACGACCAGTCCATCCACTTGTAGGCACAGTTGGGGTGCTTGGCTTGCGCATGCAGCATGGTGGTATCCACCCAGCCGGTTGCGCCTTCCTTGGGAATGACGTAAGCGACCGGCTGCTTGTCCGCCACCAACCCATTGACCATGTAGCCCCAGGTGCTGGACGCCACGACGCCTTCGTTCTTGACGTCGCTCATCTGCACGGTCGCGTCATGCCAGTAGCGGTGGATCAGGGGCTGTTGCTTGCGCAGCAGGTCCAGTGCCGCCTTGTATTGCGCTTCGTTGAGCTGGTACGGATCCTTGATCCCCAGTTCCGGCCGTTTCGCCTTGAGGTAGAGCGCCGCGTCGGCGATATAGATCGGACCATCGTAAGCCTGGACCCGGCCCTTGTTGGACTTGCCGTCTGGCAACGTCTGTTCCTCGAACACCACACTCCAGCTGTCCGGGGCTGTCTTGAATACGTTGGTGTTGTACATCAACACGTTCGGGCCCCATTGGTACGGGGTGCCGTAGGTCTGTTTATCGACGACGTACCACGGGCCATCCTTGAGGCGAGGGTCAATGTTCTTCCAGTTTGGAATCAACGCCGTGTTGATCGGCTGCACCCGTTTTC
Organism: Pseudomonas sp. MPC6; assembly: GCF_006094435.1. NCBI lineage: Bacteria > Pseudomonadati > Pseudomonadota > Gammaproteobacteria > Pseudomonadales > Pseudomonadaceae > Pseudomonas > Pseudomonas sp. MPC6. The sequence goes on from NZ_CP034783.1 coordinate 1,234,245, forward strand.
CGGCGACCAGGCGCAGGGAAGCATCACCCGACGCGGTGACCAGGTCGTAACCGCCCTTGGTCATCAAACTGACCATCTCGTCGGACGTAGCGGCCGTCTTGACGTTGACCTTGCACCCGGTTTCCTTCTCGAAACCGGTCACCCAGTCGTAAGCCTTGTCGCTCTCGCCACGTTCGATGTAGCCAGGCCAGGCGACGATATCCAGCTGGCCTTCGCCGGTACCGACGGCCTTCAGCGGTTCGGCCGCCTGGATGCTGGCACTGGTCAGCAGCGCGGTGGTGATTGCACTGAGCAGTGCGGTCTTGTGCACGAACATGGTGTATCCCTCTTCTTTAATTATGGTCGGGGCCGTTTCTGAACGTGGGAAGCAATGCCGGTACGGCTAATTGTTAGCGTAGTGCGCTTTTATCAATGCGGTCCGTGGCGAGCTGGATTGCCGCGCAGCACTTCGGCCCTGCGGCGACTCGCCGGTGCGCTTGAGGCCGCCATGGATCAAGCAACATCTGGAAGCACTCTCGCGGACGGATCTGGGGCACTTTCGATCTAGTCTGGTGGCCTTATTGATCCGGATAAGCCCTTTTTGGAGGCGGAACATGAACACCCGTGGATTGCTCGATCAGCTACTCAAGTCCGGTCAGGACCTGTTGCAGAAAAAGAACGGCGGGTCGCAGAACAAATCGTCTGCCGGTGGGCTGGGCGGTCTGCTCGGCGGTGCCGGTGGTTCGGGCGGCCTGGGCGGCATGCTCTCCGGCGCTGGCGGTGGCGCCCTGGCGGCTGGGGCCATGGGCCTGCTGCTGGGTAACAAAAAGGTGCGCAACGTCGGCGGCAAGGTCGCGATCTACGGCGGCCTGGCGGCACTGGGCGTGATTGCCTACAAGGCGTATGGCAATTGGCAGGCCCAGCAGGGCACGGCACCGACCACGGAACCCCAAACCATCGACCGCTTGCCGGCTGCCCAGGTCGAGCAGCACAGCCAGGCGATCCTCAAGGCACTGGTGGCGGCGGCCAAGGCTGACGGCCACGTCGATGCACGGGAACGCGAATTGATCGAAGGCGAGTTCACCAAACTCGACAACGATCAGGAACTGCAGCACTGGCTGCACGCCGAACTCAACAAGCCCCTGGACCCCGCCGACGTCGCACGCGCCGCCAGTACCCCGGAAATGGCCGCCGAGATGTACATCGCCAGTGTGATGCTGGTGGACGAGGAGAACTTCATGGAGAAGTCCTACCTGGATGAACTGGCGCGTCAGCTGAAGCTCGATCCGGGGTTGAAGGCCGAGCTGGAGAAGCAGGTGCGCCAGGCTTCGATGTAGTAGCCGGCCTGGCGAAAGGCCCCTGTAGGAGCTGGCTTGCCAGCGAAGGGGCCCTCACGTCTTGCATCGCTCTCTAGGTCCCCTTCGCTGGCAAGCCAGCTCCTACAGGGGGGGATTCTCAGTCCTCCCATATCCTCGACTTTCCAATTTGGGACCTGCCACGAATCTGTTTTAAAAATGAAACACCACCCTCGGCTATACTCCGCAGCATTTGGAAATACCTCGAGGACTGACTGTGAAGAACTGGACGTTGCGCCAACGGATCTTGGCGAGCTTTGCGGTAATTATCGCCATCATGTTGCTGATGGTCGTCGTCTCATATTCCCGGCTGTTGAAGATCGAGGCCAGCGAAGCCAGTGTTCGAGAAGACGCACTTCCCGGGGTGTATTACAGCTCGATGATTCGTGGCGCCTGGTCCGACAGCTATCTGCGGATCCAGGAAATGCTCGGTTTGAAAGAGGGACAGGGCATCAGCGCCGAGGATGCCGCCGACTTCAAATCGTTCGAGTCTCGTCTGCAAGAACAGATAGGTAACTATCGCGGTACTGTCACTACGGATGAAGACAAGGTTGAGTTCGCCGCCTTTGAAAAACACAACGAGCATTACCACAAGGTCCTGGCGGCGGTGCTCGACTTGCATCAGCGCAATGAGGAAACGCAAGCCATCAAGCTGTTCAACGAACAGCTCACCCCTATCTGGACAGCGGGGCGCGTGAAGCTCAATGACATCCTGCGCGAAAACAAGGCCGTGGCGGACCAGGCCGTCATCGCCATTGACGACGCGGTGTTCACCGCAAAAATCATCATGGGCATCTCCCTGCTGGTTGCGGTATTGGCCGCCGGCCTCTGCGGCCTGCTGTTGATGCGCGCCATCATGGCACCGATGAACCGGATCGTTGAAATACTCGAAATCATGCGCACCGGTGACCTCAGCCGTCGCCTGGACCTCGCCCGCAAGGACGAATTCGGCGCGGTGGAAACCGGCTTCAATGACATGATGGCCGAGCTGACGTCCCTGGTGTCCCAGGCCCAGCGCTCGTCGGTGCAGGTCACCACCTCGGTGACCGAGATCGCCGCCACCTCCAAGCAACAGCAAGCCACTGCCACCGAAACCGCCGCCACCACCACGGAGATCGGTGCAACGTCCCGCGAGATCGCCGCCACGTCCCGCGACCTGGTGCGCACCATGACCGAAGTCTCCACCGCCGCCGATCAGGCCTCGGTGCTGGCCGGTTCCGGGCAACAAGGCCTGGCGCGGATGGAAGAGACCATGCACTCGGTCATGGGCGCCGCGGATCTGGTCAACGCCAAGCTGGCGATCCTCAACGAGAAGGCCGGCAACATCAATCAAGTGGTGGTGACCATCGTCAAGGTGGCCGACCAGACCAACCTGTTGTCGCTGAACGCCGCCATCGAAGCGGAAAAGGCCGGTGAATACGGCCGCGGGTTTGCCGTGGTGGCGACCGAAGTGCGCCGTCTGGCGGACCAGACCGCCGTCGCCACGTACGACATCGAACAGATGGTGCGCGAGATCCAGTCGGCCGTGTCGGCCGGGGTCATGGGCATGGACAAGTTTTCCGAAGAAGTGCGCCGCGGCATGTCCGAGGTGCAGCAGGTCGGCGAACAGCTGTCGCAGATCATCCATCAGGTCCAGGCGCTGGCGCCACGGGTGTTGATGGTCAACGAAGGCATGCAGGCCCAGGCCACCGGCGCCGAGCAGATCAACCATGCGTTGGTTCAGCTGGGCGATGCCAGCAGCCAGACCGTCGAGTCCCTGCGCCAGGCCAGTTTCGCCATCGACGAACTGAGCCAGGTCGCTGTAGGGCTGCGTGGCGGCGTTTCGCGATTCAAAGTCTGATGAGCGAACTCACGGTCAAGCGCGCCGCCGTGAAACCGGCGATGCACGCGTTGTTCCTGGTGTTCCGCATCGGTAACGAGCGCTATGCCTTGCAGGCCATCGAGGTGGTGGAAGTGCTGCCGCGCCTGCCGTTGAAATCGATTGCCAAGGCACCGGCCTGGGTGGCCGGGGTGTTCGCCTATCGCGGCTCGGTCGTGCCGGTGATCGACCTCAGTGCGCTGACGTACGGTACACCGGCCCAGGCGCGCACCAGCACCCGACTGGTCCTGGTCAATTACCGTCCGGGTGAGACCCGCCAGGCGCAAGTGCTCGGGCTGGTTCTGGAACAGGCCACCGACACGTTGCGCTGTAACCCGGCAGATTTTCAGCCCTATGGCCTGGATAATCGCCAGGCCCCCTACCTCGGGCCTGTGCGTGAAGACGCGCAAGGGCTGCTGCAATGGGTCCGGGTCGCGGACCTGTTGAGCGAACAGGTCCGCGCGCTGCTGTTTCCGTCACCGCCGCTGGCCCCGGCGCTGCTTGAGGCGCGCCCATGAGCAGTGATCAACGGTTCTTCGATTTCCTCAAGGAACGCATCGGCCTCGACGTGACCTCGGTGGGCCCGGCCATCATCGAGCGTGCGGTGCGCCAACGCAGCGCAGCCTCCGGAGCGGCGTCGGCCGATGAGTACTGGCACGTCCTGCAAGGCTCGCGGGATGAACAGCAGGCGCTGATCGAAGCGGTGATCGTTCCCGAAACCTGGTTTTTTCGGTATCCGGAATCGTTCGTCACGCTGGCGAAACTGGCCGCCAAGCGTCTGGCCGACATCAACCACAGGCGTGCCCTGCGGATCCTCAGCCTGCCGTGTTCCACTGGTGAAGAACCCTATTCCATTGCCATGGCGCTGCTCGATGCCGGGTTGCAGCCGCATCAGTTCAAGGTCGATGGCATGGATGTCAGCCCGTTGTCGGTGGAAAAAGCCAAGCGTGCGCGGTATGGCAAAAACTCATTTCGAGGTCAGGACATCGAGTTTCGCGACCGGCATTTCACTGCCGAAAACGACGGCTATCGCCTCGACGAGCGAGTGCTAGAACAAGTGCGGCTGGAGGTCGGCAACGTGCTCGATCCAGCCCTGGCCAATGAGCCGCCCTATGACTTCGTGTTCTGCCGCAACCTGTTGATCTATTTTGACCAGTCGACCCAACAGCAAGTGTTCGAAGTGCTCAAGCAGCTGACCCAGGTTGACGGCGTGCTGTTCATCGGCCCTGCGGAGGGCAGTTTGCTGGGGCGTTTCGGCATGCGCTCGATCGGCGTTCCGCAGTCCTTTGCGTTCAGTCGCCAGCATGCGCCGCCGCCGGCGACAGCGACGTTCGTGCCAACCCCGCTTCCCGTACGCCAACCGGTGCGCAGTGTGATGCCACCGCCCATTCGCAGCCGCCCGTTCGCAACGGTGGCGCCGCTACCGGTCATGGCCAGAACGACCAACCCGGAGGCTGCCGTACTGCTGGCGAACATCGCCGCACTGGCCAACGAAGGCAAAAGTGCCGAGGCCCGCGCTGCCTGTGACAGCTATTTGCGCAGTCACGAGCCGGTAGCCCAGGTGTTTTATTGGCTGGGGTTGCTCAGCGACGTCGCCGGCAGTGCCCTCCAGGCGCAGGGGTTTTACCGCAAGGCGTTGTACCTCGAACCGCAACACCCCGACGCGTTGATGCACCTGGCCGCCTTGCTGCAATCCCAGGGCGACACGGCGGGTGCCAGGCGATTGCAGGCCCGCGCCGCCCGTAGCGAGCGCGCCGCTGACAGTGAGCGTAAACGATGACCGCTAGCCTCACCCATGAAGATGCCCAGGCCATCGACGACTGCTGGAACCGCATCGGTGTCCACGGCGACAAGTCCTGTCCGCTGCTGAGCGAGCACATTCACTGCCGCAACTGTGCGGTGTATTCGGCTGCCGCGACGCGCCTGCTCGACCGCTATGCATTGCAGCAGGATGATCGCGGGCCAGTGTCGACAGCGGTCGAGAGCGACGTGCAAACCCGTTCGCTATTGATGTTCCGTCTTGGCGAGGAATGGTTGGGCCTGGCCACCCGCAGTCTGGTGGAAGTGGCGCCGCTGCAAGCGATCCACTCGTTGCCGCACCAGCGCTCCCGGGCCTTGCTCGGTGTGGCGAACGTGCGCGGTGCCTTGGTGGCATGCCTGTCCCTGGTCGAACTGCTCGGCCTCGACGGGACGGCTGGCGTGGCGTCGGGCGCGCGGGTCATGCCGCGGATGCTGATCATCGCCGCCCACGGCGGGCCGGTGGTGGTGCCGGTGGACGAGGTGGACGGGATCCATGCCATCGACGAGCGCATCCTCGAGGCGGCGTCCCGATCCGGCACCCAGGCCAGCGCGAAGTACACCCGTGGCGTATTGCCATTCAACGGGCGCAGCCTGCGTTGGCTGGATGAAGAACAACTGCTGTCCGCCGTGACCCGGAGCCTTACATGACCCCAGAGCAGTTGCGCGACTCCTCTTTGCTGGAGCTGTTCAGCCTCGAAGCCGAAGCCCAGACCCAAGTGCTGAGCGCAGGTTTATTGGCGCTGGAGCGCGATCCGACCCAGGCCGACCATCTCGAATCGTGCATGCGCGCGGCGCATTCGCTCAAGGGCGCCGCGCGGATCGTCGGAGTCGATGCCGGCGTCAGCGTGGCGCATGTGATGGAAGATTGCCTGGTCAGCGCTCAGGAAGGGCGCCTGTACCTGCGCCCCGAGCACATCGATGCGTTACTGCAAGGCACCGATCTGCTGATGCGCATCGCAACGCCCGACAACAATCCGGGCCCTGCGGATATCGAGGCCTATGTCGCCTTGATGGCTCGATTGCTGGATCCGCTGGCGCTAGCCGCGCCGATCAGCACCCCCATCGCGCCGTTCATGGCCGCGGATTTGCTGCAAGCCACCGGGGTTGAGCTGTCGATGCCGGAGCTGGAAGTCGAACCGCCACCCGGTGCACCCGTCGAGCCAGCGCCCAGGGCCAGACGCTCCACCGATAGCGGTGAGCGAGTCCTGCGGGTCACTGCCGAGCGTTTGAACAGCCTGCTCGACCTGTCGAGCAAATCCCTGGTGGAAACCCTGCGGCTCAAGCCGCACCTGGCCACCATGCAACGGCTCAAGCGCCTGCAGAACAATGGCCTGCGGGCCCTGGAAAATCTCAACGTCCATCTCAAGGAGCATGCCTTGAGCCTGGAGGCCCGGGAAGCCCTCGACGATGCCCGTCGGCTGTTGGCCGAATCCCAGCGAATGCTGGTGGAAAAGAACGCCGAACTGGATGAGTTCGCCTGGCACGCCGGTCAACGGGCGCAAGTGCTGTACGACACGGCGTTGGCGTGTCGCATGCGCCCGTTTGCCGACGTGTTGACCGGGCAAGTGCGGATGGTCCGCGACCTTGGCCGTAGCCTGGGCAAGCAGGTGCGACTGGAGATCGAGGGCGAGAAAACCCAGGTCGATCGCGACGTCCTGGAAAAACTCGAAGCGCCGCTGACGCACCTGCTGCGCAACGCCGTGGACCATGGCATCGAATCCCCGGAGCAACGGCTGCTGGCCGGCAAGCCGGCTGAAGGCTTGATCCGCTTGCGTGTCTCGCATCAGGCCGGCCTGCTGGTGTTGCAGTTGAGCGATGACGGCAACGGTGTCGATCTGGAACAGGTCCGCCGCAGCATCATCGAGCGGCAGTTGTCCCCGGCTGAAACGGCTGCGCAGTTGAGCGAAGAGGAGCTGTTGACGTTCTTGTTTCTGCCGGGCTTCAGCTTGCGGGACACGGTCACCGAGGTGTCCGGACGCGGGGTCGGACTGGATGCGGTGCAACACATGGTCCGGCAGTTGCGCGGCGCGGTGGTGCTGGAGCAGACGGCGGGCGAGGGCAGCCATTTCCATCTCGAAGTGCCGCTGACCCTGTCGGTGGTGCGCAGCCTGGTGGTGGAAGTCGGCGACGAAGCGTATGCGTTTCCACTGGCTCACATCGAGCGCATGTGCGACCTGGAGCCGGCGGACATCGTCCAGGTCGAGGGCCGTCAGCACTTCTGGCACGAAGGCCGGCATGTCGGGCTGGTCGCCGCCAGCCAGCTATTGCAGCGCCCGGTGAGCCAGCACAGTCAGCAGACCCTGAAGGTGGTGGTGATCCGGGAGCGCGAGGCGATCTACGGCGTGGCCGTCGAACGTTTTATCGGCGAGCGGACGTTGGTGGTGTTGCCGCTGGACGAACGCCTGGGCAAGGTCCAGGACATTTCTGCCGGGGCCTTGCTGGACGACGGTTCGGTGGTGCTGATCGTCGACGTCGAAGACATGCTGCGTTCGGTCGACAAACTGCTCAACACCGGGCGTCTGGAGCGAATCTCGCGCCAGGGCAACCAGGTCGTCGAAGCCGCTCGCAAACGGATCCTGGTGGTCGACGATTCGCTGACCGTTCGCGAGCTGCAACGCAAGTTGCTGCTCAATCGCGGGTATGACGTCGCCGTGGCGGTGGACGGCATGGACGGCTGGAACGCCCTGCGTTCGGAGGATTTCGATTTGCTGATCACCGACATCGATATGCCGCGCATGGACGGCATCGAACTGGTGTCTTTATTGCGCCGGGACAATCGCCTGCAATCCCTGCCGGTCATGGTGGTGTCCTATAAGGATCGCGAAGAAGACCGCCGTCGTGGACTGGACGCCGGAGCCGACTATTATCTAGCCAAAGCCAGTTTTCATGACGACGCCCTGCTTGATGCAGTGGTGGAGCTCATCGGAGGAGCACGGGCATGAAGATAGCCATCGTCAACGACATGCCCATGGCGCTGGAGGCCCTGCGCCGCGCCCTGGCGTTCGAGCCGGCACACGAGGTGGTCTGGGTGGCCGGCAACGGCGCCGAGGCGGTGCAGCGCTGTGCCGAACTCACCCCGGACCTGATTCTGATGGACCTGATCATGCCGGTGATGGACGGTGTGGAAGCCACCCGGCGCATCATGGCCGAGACCCCTTGCGCGATCGTCATCGTCACGGTCGACCGCCAGCAGAATGTGCATCGAGTGTTCGAGGCCATGGGCTACGGCGCGCTGGACGTCGTCGACACGCCGGCACTGGGTGCGGGTAACGCGCAGGATGCGGCCGCTCCGCTGCTGCGCAAGATCATCAACATTGGCTGGCTGATCGGTGACCGCGGTAATCGAGAGCGAGCGGCCCCGAGCCTCTTGCGCAGTTCGGCTTCGCGTCAGCGCCTGATCGCCATTGGTTCGTCCGCGGGCGGGCCGGCGGCGCTGGAAGTCTTGCTCAAGGGCCTGCCGCGCAACTTTTCGGCAGCGATCGTGCTGGTGCAGCACGTCGACCAGGTATTCGCCGCCGGCATGGCCGAATGGCTGAGCAGCGCCAGCGGCCTGAACGTGCGCCTGGCCCAGGAAGGCGAACCGCCGCAGCCCGGCACCGTATTACTGGCCGGCACCAACCACCATATCCGCTTGTTGAAAAACGGCACGCTGGCCTACACCGCCGAACCGGTCAACGAGATCTATCGGCCCTCGATCGATGTGTTTTTCGAGAGCGTCGCCCAGTACTGGAACGGCGATGCCGTAGGTGTTTTGTTAACCGGAATGGGACGCGATGGCGCTCAGGGGCTTAAACTCATGCGCCAGCAGGGCTACCTGACCATCGCTCAAGACCAACTCAGCAGTGCGGTGTACGGCATGCCGAAGGCAGCTGCCGCCATCGACGCTGCCGTGGAAATTCGTCCATTGGACAAGATCGCGCCACGATTGCTGGAAATTTTCAGCAAATGACTCTCTTTAACAGCAATTCCGGCCCAGGCAGTACTCAGGTGACCGCACATGAATGACTTACAGCTCGACGGCTTCAAAACCGACGAAGACGCCGCCATGGTGTTGTTGGTGGACGATCAGGCAATGATCGGCGAAGCCGTGCGCCGCGGCTTGTCGAATGAAGAAAACATCGACTTTCACTTTTGCGCCGATCCGCACCAGGCCATCGCCCAGGCGATTCGCATCAAGCCGACGGTGATCCTGCAGGACCTGGTCATGCCCGGGCTCGATGGCCTGAGCCTGGTGCGCGAATACCGCAATCATCCGGCGACCAAGGATATTCCGATCATCGTCCTGTCGACCAAGGAAGACCCGCTGATCAAGAGCGCGGCGTTCGCGGCCGGGGCCAACGATTACCTGGTCAAGCTGCCGGACAACATCGAACTGGTGGCGCGCATCCGCTATCACTCGCGTTCCTACATGACCCTGTTGCAGCGTGACGCGGCTTACCGGGCGCTGCGGGTCAGCCAGCAGCAGTTGCTCGACACCAACCTCGTGCTGCAGCGCTTGATGAACTCCGACGGCCTGACCGGGCTGTCGAACCGCCGGCACTTCGATGAATACCTGGAACTGGAGTGGCGACGCGCGCTGCGTGACCAGAGTCAACTGTCGTTGCTGATGATCGATGTCGACTTTTTCAAATCCTACAACGACAGCTTTGGCCACCTGGACGGCGATGAAGCCCTGCGCAAAGTGGCCACGGCGATCCGTGACGCCAGCGCCCGACCGTCGGACCTGCCGGCCCGTTACGGCGGCGAAGAATTCGCCCTGGTCCTGCCCAACACTTCCCCGGGCGGCGCGCGGCTGGTGGCGGAAAAACTGCGCCAGTCCGTGTCCGCACTGAAGATCGCGCATAATCTCCCTGTCGAAGGTTCGCACCTGACCATCAGCATCGGCCTGTCGACCATGACCCCCCAGCAGGGCGGCGACTGCCGTCAATTGATCCTGGCGGCGGACAAGGGGTTGTATCTGGCGAAACACAATGGGCGTAATCAGGTGGGGATTGACTGAATTCCGGGGTTCATTCGCCGCTAAAGCCGCCAGGCGGGCTGCCGTGACAGCCTGATTACGGTATACTCGCCGGCTTTCAAAAGTTCGCCAACGAGTGCTGCCCGCCATGGAAATCAACCCGATCCTTAACAGCATCAAGGACCTGTCCGAGCGCTCCGAAACTATTCGGGGGTATCTTTGACTACGATCAAAAGCATGAGCGTCTGACTGAAGTCAATCGCGAGCTTGAAGATCCGTCTGTCTGGAACAACCCGTCGTACGCTCAGGAGCTGGGTCGCGAGCGGTCCCTGCTGGCTCAGATCGTCGACACCCTCGACGAAATGCACAGTGGCCTGGCCGATGCCAAGGACCTGCTGCTGATGTCCGCCGAAGAAGAAGACCAGGCCGCCGTCGATGACGTCGCTGCCGAAGTCGAGCGTCTGCGCGAGTCCCTGGAAAAACTCGAATTCCGTCGTATGTTCAGCGGCGAGATGGATGCCAACAACGCCTACCTGGACATCCAGGCCGGCTCCGGTGGCACCGAGGCCCAGGACTGGGCCAACATCCTGCTGCGCATGTACCTGCGCTGGGCCGACAAGCGCGGTTTCGACGCGACCATCATGGAACTGTCCGCCGGTGAAGTCGCCGGGATCAAGGGCGCGACCGTGCACATCAAGGGCGAATACGCCTTTGGCTGGCTGCGCACCGAAATCGGCGTGCACCGTCTGGTGCGCAAGAGCCCGTTCGACTCCGGCAACCGTCGTCACACCTCGTTCTCGGCCGTGTTCGTGTCGCCGGAAATCGATGACAACATCGAAATCGACATCAACCCGTCGGACCTGCGCATCGATACCTACCGCTCCTCCGGTGCCGGTGGTCAGCACGTAAACACCACCGACTCGGCCGTACGTATCACCCACGTACCGACCAACACCGTGGTCAGCTGCCAGAACGAACGTTCCCAGCACGCCAACAAAGACACCGCGATGAAAATGTTGCGGGCGCGCTTGTACGAGCAGGAAGTGCAGAAACGCAACGCTGCCTCGCAAGCCCTGGAAGAAACCAAGTCGGATATCGGCTGGGGCCACCAGATTCGCTCCTACGTGCTCGACGCGTCGCGGATCAAGGATTTGCGCACCAACATCGAACGCAGCGACTGCGACAAGGTGCTCGACGGCGACATCGACGACTACCTGATAGCAAGCTTGAAACAAGGGCTCTAAGGCACGCGCTACAGGATCGGCGGACTCCGCGATCCTGTAGGAGCGAGGCTTGCCCGCGAACCCTGCCGCCAGGCAGGGGCAACGAACCCGTGATGGAATATTTAAAGACATGAGCGACCTAGAACTCGACCCGCAAGCCCTGCAACAGGAAGAAAACTCCCTGATCGCCCTGCGCAAGGAAAAGCTGGCTGCCGAGCGCGCCAAGGGCAATGCCTTCCCGAACGACTTCCGCCGCGACAACTACTGCGAAGACTTGCAGAAGCAATACGCGGACAAGACCAAGGAAGAGCTGGCAGAGGCTGCAATCCCGGTCAAGGTTGCCGGTCGCATCATGCTCAACCGTGGCTCGTTCATGGTGATCCAGGACATGACCGGTCGCATCCAGGTTTACGTCAACCGTAAAACCCTGTCCGAAGAAACCCTGGCCTCGGTGAAAACCTGGGACATGGGCGACATCATTGCCGCCGTTGGCACCCTGGCGCGTTCCGGCAAGGGCGACCTGTACGTCGAAATGACCGAAGTGCGCCTGCTGACCAAATCCCTGCGTCCGCTGCCGGACAAGCACCACGGCCTGACCGACACCGAGCAGCGCTATCGCCAGCGTTACGTCGACCTGATCGTCAACGAAGACGTGCGCCAGACCTTCCGCGTGCGTTCGCAAGTGATTGCGCACATCCGCAGCTTCCTGATGCAGCGTGACTTCCTTGAAGTCGAAACGCCGATGCTGCAAACCATCCCGGGTGGCGCGGCGGCCAAGCCGTTCGAGACTCACCACAATGCGCTGGACATGGAAATGTTCCTGCGTATCGCACCGGAGCTGTACCTCAAGCGCCTGGTTGTCGGCGGCTTCGAGAAAGTGTTCGAGATCAACCGCAACTTCCGTAACGAAGGCGTTTCGACCCGGCACAACCCTGAGTTCACCATGTTGGAGTTCTACCAGGCCTACGCCGACTATGAAGACAACATGGACCTGACCGAAGAACTGTTCCGCGAACTGGCGCAGCTGGTCCTGGGCAGCACCGACGTCCCTTACGGCGACAAAGTGTTCCACTTCGGCGAACCCTTCGTGCGTCTGTCGGTGTTCGACTCGATCCTCAAGTACAACCCTGAGTTGACCGCTGACGACCTGACCGACATCGACAAGGCTCGCGCGATCGCCAAGAAGGCCGGGGCCAAGGTGCTGGGCTTCGAAGGCCTGGGCAAGCTGCAGGTGATGATTTTCGAAGAGCTGGTCGAGCACAAGCTGGAGCAGCCGCACTTCATTACCCAGTACCCGTTCGAAGTGTCGCCGCTGGCTCGCCGCAACGACGAGAACCCGAACGTCACCGACCGTTTCGAGCTGTTCATCGGCGGCCGTGAAATCGCCAACGCCTACTCCGAGTTGAACGACGCGGAAGACCAGGCCGAGCGCTTCATGGCGCAGGTGGCCGACAAGGACGCCGGCGACGACGAAGCCATGCACTACGACGCCGACTTCGTTCGCGCGCTGGAGTACGGCATGCCGCCAACGGCCGGTGAAGGGATCGGCATCGACCGCCTGGTGATGCTGCTGACCAACTCCCCGTCGATCCGCGACGTGATCCTGTTCCCGCACATGCGGCCGCAAGCGTAAGTGTTTCAAATAAAAAGCCGCCCGAAATGGGCGGCTTTTTATTGCCTGTCTGGTACAAACGTATCAATTGGTTACTTTTGAATTGAGAGAGGAATACCTGTCGTGAACCGTGCAATGGCTCAAGAGGGTGCAGTGGGTATCGCTACTGCGGTCGCTGAAAGTGTTCAGTACCAGGGCCGCAAGGCCAGCCGCCAGGGCAGCGAGCAGCGTCGACAGGACATTCTCGATGCGGCCATGCGCATTGTCGTGCGCGATGGCGTGCGGGCCGTACGGCACCGTGCAGTGGCCGCCGAGGCCGGAGTGCCGCTGTCGGCCACCACTTACTACTTCAAGGATATCGATGACCTGCTCACCGATACCTTCGCCCAATACGTGGAGCGCAGCGCGGCCTTCATGGCCAAGTTGTGGGCCAACAATGAAGGCTTGTTGCGGGAGATGGTCGCCTATGGCGATGGCAGTCCCGAGTCCCGCTCGCAACTGGCGGACGACATTGCGCGGCTGACGTCCGACTATGTTCATCGCCAATTGCAGAACCGTCGCGAACACTTGATGGCCGAGCAGGCGTTCCGCCAGGAGGCACTGTTGAACCCGCGCCTGGCGAAGTTGGTGCGCTCGCACCAGCAGATTCTGCTGCAGGGCACCTGCCACTTTTTCGAAGTATTGGGTTCCCGCGAGCCGCAACAAGATGCCAAAGTGTTGACGGCGATTATCGGACGGATGGAATATCAGGGCCTGCTCAACGACGCCGAGCCTGCCGCCGAAGCGGAAATGCTCGGTATCCTGACCCGGTATATGCACCTGGTCCTGGCGTCGGTGTGATCCCATTTGGGAACCGTATCCCCTGTGGGAGCGGGCTTGCTCGCGAAGGCGGTGTATCAGACAACGGAAATGTTGAATGTTAAACCGCTTTCGCGAGCAAGCCCGCTCCCACAGGGTCGGTGGCCACATGAGGTCGGCGTATATTCCATAGGGAGTGTTGAATGAAAGCCTGGCGTGTCGTTGTGATCGCCTTGTCGTTCCTGCTGCTCAGTGGCTGTCTGGTGACCTTCAAGGAGCCGCTGCCCGCCAGCGACCCCGCGCCCAAAGGGTTGCTCGGCAAATGGACCAGCACCAACGCCTGGGGCGAACCGATGAACCTGGAATTGACACGCATCAGTGACAATCGCTATCAGGCGGTCAGCTATTTCAAGGCCAAACCCCGGGAGCGCGAAGCCTATCCCTTCACGGTAACGCGCCATGGCAGCCGCTGGTATCTGTCAGCGAAGGTGCCGGCGCAGTTCGGCGGACACTTCATCATCGCCGGGTTCGAACTCACCGATAAGCAGGAACTGGTGGTCTACAGCCTCGACCTCGAGCAGATCAACCAGGCCCTGGGGCAGAACGTCCTCAGCGGCGAAGGCTTCCAGACCGACGATGGCGATGGCGTGCTGATCAACACCGGCATGGACCAGGTGTTCGCCTACCTCGACGATCCGGCCAATTCCGATGTGTTCGTCGAGGCGGTGCGCTATCAGCGCCTGGCCAAAGCTACAGTCAAATAAATCCAGCATGTAACGGTTTTTCTACAGGAGTTTCGGGTGGACGATTACCAGCAGTCGATACGCATTTTATCCGATCGCATTGTGCTGGCGCAGACGCCGATTCGCGTCCTCGATGCGGTCAAGTGGGACGACACCATTCGCAAGGGTTTCCTCAAGGCCAAGGGCAAGGAAATGCCGGCGGTGGACCGCGATTACTACTTGAACCGGCCGCTGTCCTTCGACTCCAGCAAAGTGAAGCTGGAATTCCAGAACATCGAACGCGACATCACCCGTCAGCTCGGCCAGTTCAACCCGGTCGGCCAGATCATGCGCCGCATGTGCAAGGAATACCGCATGGTGGTGCGCATGCTCGAGGCGCGTGGCACCGAGGATTTCGGCCTGATTTCCCAGGAACTGTACGGCGCTGCGTCCGACGCATTCCATGCTGGCGACCCGACCCTGTCCGACCTGGGCCTGATGCTCTCCGATTACCTGAACAACATCGACGGTCGCGGCGACCTGAAGGACGAACCGAAGCTCCTCACCGCCAAGGACGCCGTGGATTTATTGCAAAATCGGCTGAGCAAGGTATTTGGCGAGGCCGAGGACACCATTCGGGTGTTCGAGTCCGACGGCATCGTTGCCGATGCGGCGGCCGGCGCCGACTACATCAAGATCCGCACCGACGCGATGTTCAACGAGCGTGACGTGCGCGCGCTGGAAGTCCACGAAGGGCTGGTGCATGTGGGCACCACGCTCAATGGCTTGAACCAGCCGATCTGCACCTTCCTGTCCAAGGGGCCGCCTTCATCGACGGTGACCCAGGAAGGCCTGGCGATCCTGATGGAAATCATCACCTTTGCCTCCTACCCGAGTCGCCTGCGCAAACTCACCAACCGCACCCGGGCCATTCATATGGTGGAGGAGGGCGCCGACTTCCTGCAGATCTTCGAGTTCTTCCGCGAGCAGGGTTTCGAAATGGCCGAAAGCTATGGCAACGCCAGCCGGGTGTTCCGCGGTTCGGTGCCGACAGGCCTGCCATTTACCAAAGACTTGTCCTACCTCAAGGGCTTTATCATGGTCTACAACTACATTCAGTTGGCCGTGCGTAAAGGCAAGCTGGAGCAGATACCGCTGTTGTTTTGCGGCAAGACCACGCTGGAAGACATGCGCACCCTGCGCCAGTTGGTGGATGAAGGCCTGGTCGTGCCGCCCAAATACTTGCCGGAGCAGTTCCGCGACATGAACGCGCTGTCGGCGTGGATGTGCTTCTCCAACTTCCTCAATCACCTGAGCCTGGACCGGATCGAGGCGGATTACTCCAATATCCTGTGAACAACACAACACCTGTAGGAGCTGGCTTGCCGGCGAATGCCTCACTGCGGTTCACCTGACACACTGCGCCATCGTTCTTCGCTGGCAAGCCAGCGCCTACAGAGGTTTCATCGGATGAGGATCCTCAGCATCGTCTGCCTTCTTCTGACCTTGAGCGGGTGCAGCTCCTTGCTGTTCTACCCGGAGCCAGGCCAACTGTTCACCCCGGAAAAAGCCAAGCTCGAATTCCGCGACGTCACCCTCACCACCGCCGACGGCCTCAAGCTGCATGGCTGGTGGCTACCGGCGAAACCAGGCGTCGAGGTCAAGGGCACGGTGCTGCACCTGCATGGCAACGGCGGCAATCTGCCCATGCACCTTGGGGGCAGTTGGTGGTTGCCGAAGCAGGGCTATCAAGTGCTGCTGGTGGACTATCGCGGTTACGGCCTGTCCGAAGGCGAGCCGTCGCTGCCGGCGATCTATCAGGACATCGATGCCGCGTTCAAATGGCTCGACCAGGCCCCCGAGGTTCAGGGCAAGCCGTTGATCCTGCTGGGCCAGAGCCTTGGCGGTTCGATGGCCGTGCATTATCTGGTCCAGCACCCTGAACGCCAGAAGCAACTCAAGGCCGTGGTCCTCGATGGCGTGCCCGCCAGTTACCGCAGCGTCGGCCGGTTTGCCCTGAGCAACTCATGGTTGTTCTGGGCGTTCCAGGTGCCGCTGTCGTGGCTGGTGCCGGACGGCGATAGCGCCATTCACTCGATGGCGCAGCTCAATGGCGTGCCGAAACTGATCTACCACAGCATCGATGATCCGATCGTGCCCCTTTCCAACGGCATCCGACTGTATCAAGCTGCGCCGCCGCCGCGGGTGCTGCAACTGACCCGTGGGGGGCATGTGCAGACGTTCGCCGACCCGGTCTGGCGCCAGGTCATGCTGCGTTATCTCGACGATCCGCAGCATTTCAACGGCCTGCGCCGCCTGGGTGAAATCCCCAATTACCCGGCAAACCCGAATTCCGAAGATGAACCACCAGAGAGTCCGCAATGAGTGAAGAACGTAACGCCATCCCGCTGATCATCACCGGTATCTGCAGCATCCTCGGCACCGTCGGCGCCCTGTGGTGGTATGGCTACCTGCACTTTGCCAAACCGGAAGACGCGCTGCTGCTCAGCGACTTCACCCTGCTCAAGACCGTGCCCGGCGAAGACTACAAGGTCTCCCTGGAACCGGCCGCGCAAGTGGCCCAATGCATCGATGGCGTGCTGGTGATGTTCGACACCGAGCAGAAAGGCCTGAGCGGTGTGCTGGTCAACAACAAGAAAAAAGCCGTGCGCTGCATCGGGCAGGAAACGCCGCAGAAGCTGGAACCGTAGCGCAATCCTGGTCGCAGCACTGATCAAGGGTGGGAGCTGGCTTGCTCGCGAAAGCGGTGTGTCTGGCAACATACATTTTGAATGTTAAATAGCTTTCGCGAGCAAGCCCGCTCCCACAGGGTTGAGTGATCGCCAGCAAAAAAAGCCCCGCCTGATCGGATCAGGCGGGGCTTTTGCGTTACAGCAGGTTCAACTCAGTTCGAGCTGACCGCCGAACGCGGGATCACCGGCTGGTTGTCGTTGGAAATGGTCACTTCCACCCGACGATTCATTGCACGACCCGAAACGCTGCCGTTTTCAGCAACCGGGTATTCCTTGCCATAACCCTGGGCCACGATGCGCGCTGGATCAACGCCCATCTTCACCAACGCCATGCGCACGGAACCGGCGCGGCGCTCGGACAGGGACTGGTTGTGCGAAGCCGTACCGGTGCTGTCGGTAT
The DNA here is from genome assembly GCF_006094435.1 of Pseudomonas sp. MPC6. Classification (NCBI taxonomy): domain Bacteria; kingdom Pseudomonadati; phylum Pseudomonadota; class Gammaproteobacteria; order Pseudomonadales; family Pseudomonadaceae; genus Pseudomonas; species Pseudomonas sp. MPC6. The sequence continues at coordinate 1,251,702 of NZ_CP034783.1, forward strand.
AACCTTCGACAATCACCTTGCGGTCCGGGTTTTCCTGGAGGAACTGCGCCAGTTTGTTGATGTTGACCAGACCGCTGGATTTCAGGTCAGCCCGATCGGTGGCGAACAGCACGTCGCCGAAAGTCACCAGGGTGCCGCGATCGGTCTGCTTGGCGTTCAGGCTGTCCTGCAGCTGCTTGATCTGCTGGTCGCGGGCATCCAGGCGGGCCTGGGCACGTTGAGCGGAAGCGTTCTTCAGATTGGCTTCAGCGGTGCGCAGGGCGATGGTCTGCTTCGCCACTTCAACCCGCTGGTTGGCCAAATAGGCAAGCTGATCGACTTTGGCCTGGTTTTCCTTGTCCATGTAGGCTTTGTCGGCCTTGTCCAGGTAATCGCTGGCGTCCTTGGTTTCCAGCGCCGCGACTTTACTGGCTTGCGGGTCGGCCTGCAGGCCGCTGTAGTTGGTGCGGGCCTGTTCCAGGTTCGCGTTGGGCGGCGTAGAGCAGGCAGCCAGTGCAACACTTGCCGCCAGCAGGGCAGGGATCATCAATTGTTTACGCATAATGGTTTCGTCCTTTTAGTCGAGTAAGAAGTACGTCGTGCCGCGCCGCTTATTGCACAGTGCGCTGACTTTCCTGACGCAGTTCCTGAACCCCTTTCTGAGAGTCCTTCACAGCCTGTTCGGCTTTCATCGCCTGGGCTTTGCGCTCAGCTACGCGAGCGTCCCACTCGGCCTGTTCGGCGAGAATCTTCGCCTCGTCATACTTCTTGTCGTGCATGGCGATTTCAGCTTGCTTGAGCTTGTCCTGGGCGGACTTCATTTCCACGGCGGCGAATTCGGTACCGCCGGCGCTGACGGCGCCATTCACGGCGGATTGGGTCACAGCGAATTGTTCGCTAGGCGGGTTACCGGCACAACCGGCCAGGACCAGGCTGCTGCCGATGGCCAGTGCCGCCAGTTTCAGACCGCGCAGGCGGGTCGACGGGGATTGGGCAGTTCGGGTCTTCATGGTCTTCAACTCCATTGGTATAACTCCTGAAAAACTTAAAAATCCATCCTGGGCAAGGAGCCGCAACCGACAATTTCCGTGGTGTTCTGACACGGCCGTCCCAAGCGTGGTTACTGGGTGTGACCCGAGGCGTTTTTCAAAAGTTCAGAGAAGATGGCCCATCGCCCGAAAAAATATTGACCGAGCGGACAAGGCTCTGGGACGGGAACTTTGGCGATGCGCAGCGGTATCCCCGACCGGTTTCGGATCGGGAACACGCATTTGTAGGCGCGAGCTTGCTCGCGATGGACGTTAACGATGACGCGTTTATTCTGAATGAACGCGTCGCCTTTGAGACCATCGCAAGCAAGCTCGCTCCTACAGGGATCAGGTGCAGATCAGTGTTTCGGTTTGTCGCCAGCACTCGACAAGTCTTGCAAATGCCGACGGGACAACGCGAGAAAACGCGGCGTCGGCCCCACATCTTCGTACAGCGGATCACCTTCTTCATCGGTAGCCACGACGGTCGAGCCCTTCACGTAGGGGAAGCTTTTCTCGAGCTCTTCCAGGGCGGCGCCGATCAGTTCGCCGAGCAGTTCTTCGGGATGCCGTTTGGGGTACATCTCGACGATCGCAGCCAGCCGCGCGGCAGCCTCCACATCCAGATGAATCTTGTAGCCGGTGTCGGTCAGGCGACCCTTGGCGTTTTCTTCCCAGTGCTGGGCTAGCTCGCGGATTTTCATAAAGACCTCAGTGCGCGCCTGCTCGTGGCAGGCAGGGAGAGTGCCGGCGTTGGCCGGCGGCGGCCGTTGTACGGCTTACTCTTCAGATTAGCTATAACGGCAAAGGTTTAAAGTCCCTTCGTCGTCTTGCTTGTAAGAACCGGTCTGGAGCGGCACTCTTAAAGATCTTAGCCGCCCGGATTTATCGCTGGAGAACTGCTGATGACCGATATCGATGCACGCTTGCGCGAGGACGTTCACCTGTTGGGTGAGCTGTTGGGCAACACCATTCGTGAACAGTATGGGGACGGTTTTCTCGACAAGATCGAGCAGATCCGCAAGGGCGCCAAGGCCGACCGTCGCGGGTCGATGGATGCCGAGCTGAGCGCCAGCCTCAACCAACTGAGTGAAGACGAGTTGCTGCCGGTTGCGCGGGCGTTCAACCAGTTTCTCAACCTGGCCAATATCGCCGAGCAATATCAGCTGATCCACCGCCGCGAAGAATCGCAGCCGGCACCGTTCGAAGCGCGGGTGCTGCCGGAGCTGCTGGCACGCCTGCGCGCCGAAGGGCATGGCGCCGAATCCCTGGCGCGGCAACTGGGCCGGCTGGAGATCGAACTGGTCCTCACGGCTCACCCGACCGAAGTGGCACGGCGCACGCTGATCCAGAAATACGACGCCATCGCCGCGCAACTGGCTGCCCAGGACCATCGCGACCTGACCAGCGCCGAGCGCGAGCAGATCCACACGAAGTTGCAACGCCTGATCGCCGAAGCCTGGCACACCGAAGAGATTCGCCGCACCCGACCGACGCCGGTGGATGAGGCGAAGTGGGGCTTCGCGGTGATCGAGCACTCGTTGTGGCAGGCGATCCCCAATTATTTGCGCAAGGCTGATAAAGCCCTGCATGACGCCACTGGCCTGCACCTCCCGCTGGAGGCCGCGCCGATTCGCTTTGCCTCGTGGATGGGCGGCGACCGGGACGGCAACCCCAACGTGACCGCTGCCGTGACCCGTGAGGTCCTGCTGCTGGCGCGCTGGATGGCGGCTGATTTGTACGTGCGCGATGTCGATCATCTGGCGGCCGAATTGTCGATGCAGCAAGCCAGCGATGCCCTCAAAGCCAAGGCCGGGGACAGCGCCGAACCTTATCGCGCCGTGCTCAAACAACTGCGCGAGCGCCTGCGCGCCACCCGTAACTGGGCGCACGCGTCCTTGACCGCGGCCACGCCGGCGCCAGCGAATGTGTTGCAAAACAACCGCGACCTGCTCGATCCGCTGGAGCTGTGTTACCAGTCGCTGCACGAGTGCGGCATGGGGGTGATCGCCGACGGCCCGTTGCTCGATTGCCTGCGCCGGGCCGTGACCTTCGGCCTGTTCCTGGTGCGCCTGGACGTGCGCCAGGATTCGTCCCGACACTCGGCGGCGATGACTGAAATCACCGATTACCTCGGTCTTGGTCGCTACGAAGACTGGAACGAGGAAGAGCGCATCGCCTTCCTGATGCGTGAACTGAACAACCGTCGGCCATTGCTGCCTGCGTATTTCAAGCCGTCCGCCGACACTGCAGAAGTGCTGGCGACCTGCCGGGAAATCGCCTTGGCACCGGCGGCTTCACTTGGCTCCTATGTGATTTCCATGGCTGGAGCCGCTTCCGACGTGCTGGCTGTGCAACTGCTGCTCAAGGAGTCCGGCGTGTTGCGGCCCATGCGCGTGGTGCCGCTGTTCGAAACCCTGGCCGACCTCGATAACGCCGGTCCGGTGATTGAGCAACTGTTGCTGCTGCCGGGCTATCGCGCGCGCCTGCAGGGGCCGCAGGAAGTGATGGTCGGTTATTCCGACTCGGCCAAGGACGCCGGCACCACCGCGGCGGCCTGGGCGCAGTATCGGGCGCAGGAGCGGCTGGTCGACATCTGCCGTGAGCAACAAGTGGAGCTGCTGCTGTTCCACGGTCGCGGTGGCACCGTTGGCCGTGGTGGCGGTCCGGCCCACGCGGCCATCCTGTCGCAGCCGCCGGGCTCGGTGGCGGGGCGTTTCCGCACCACTGAGCAGGGGGAAATGATCCGTTTCAAGTTCGGCTTGCCGGACATCGCCGAGCAGAATCTCAATCTGTACCTGGCCGCCGTGCTGGAAGCGACCTTGCTGCCGCCGCCACCGCCCACACCCGAGTGGCGGCACTTGATGGACGAATTGGCCGCCGATGGCGTCAGCGCCTACCGCGCCGTGGTGCGGGAAAATCCGCAGTTCGTTGAGTATTTCCGCCAGTCCACGCCGGAACAGGAACTGGGACGCTTGCCGTTGGGCAGCCGTCCGGCCAAGCGCCGCGCGGGCGGGATCGAAAGCCTGCGGGCGATCCCGTGGATCTTCGGCTGGACCCAGACACGCCTGATGCTGCCGGCCTGGCTCGGCTGGGAAGCCGCCCTGAGCAAGGCGCTGGAACGCGGCGAAGGCGAGCTGCTGGGGCAGATGCGCGAGCAGTGGCCGTTCTTCCGTACCCGCATCGATATGCTGGAAATGGTCCTGGCCAAGGCCGACAGCGATATCGCCCGGTCCTATGATGAGCGGCTGGTCGAACCGAATCTGCTGCCTTTGGGGGCGCATTTACGCGACCTATTGTCGCAGGCCTGCGCGGTGGTCCTGGGGCTGACCGGTCAGTCTCAGCTACTGGCACATAGCCCAGCCACCCTTGAATTCATCCGCTTGCGCAACACCTACCTCGACCCGCTTCATCTATTGCAGGCCGAATTATTGGCGCGCTCCAGGCAACAGGAGGTGGAGCAGGGCAGCCCGGTAGAACAGGCGCTGCTGGTGTCTGTGGCGGGGATTGCCGCCGGATTGCGCAATACCGGCTAAGGTTTTTGCCGTGGGTCCAGGCACCCGATGCGGGCATCGGGTGCCTGCTGGCGCAGGCGTGAAAAGTGCTGCCAGGCGACAGTTAATGATGGGGTTGCGACTTGGGGTACCCCGTCGCACAGGTCACATCAGGCGCGGGTTTCTCCGACTTTCGGCGGCTTGTGTGGTCAGGGCCTGCTGTGTATCTTGATCAGCCTCTGGCCGTTTGGGCGGTCACGATCCTTTTTTTGAGGTTGGCCCCACGAGGCGAATCTGACGTTATTTATATAAAAAATTGAGGAGCACATCGATGCGCGTCATTCTGCTGGGAGCTCCCGGGGCCGGTAAAGGTACTCAGGCAAAGTTCATCACCGAGAAATTCGGCATTCCGCAAATCTCCACTGGCGACATGCTGCGTGCCGCGGTCAAGGCCGGCACCGAGCTGGGCCTGATCGCCAAGAGCGTCATGGACAGCGGTGGTCTGGTTTCCGATGACCTGATCATCAATCTGGTCAAGGAACGTATCAGCCAGGCCGATTGCGCCAACGGTTTCCTGTTCGACGGTTTCCCGCGCACCATTCCTCAGGCTGAAGCCCTGGTGAAAGCTGGTGTAGAGCTGGATCACGTGATGGAAATCGACGTTAAAGACGAAGACATCGTTCAGCGTATCGCTGGCCGTCGTGTTCACGAGGCCAGCGGCCGCGTGTACCACATCGTCTACAACCCGCCGAAAGTTGCCGGTAAAGACGACACCACCGGTGAAGAGTTGGTGCAGCGCAAAGACGACACCGAAGAAACCGTGCGTCACCGCCTGTCGGTCTACCACGCCCAGACCGAGCCTCTGGTGAAGTTTTACCAAGAGCTGTCCACCGCTCAAGGCAAACCGAAGTACAGCCACATCGAAGGTGTTGGTTCGGTTGAAGCGATCACCGGCAAGGTGCTTGAAGCGCTGAGCTGAACATTGCCTGATCTTCTACGGCCCGCTTGCGGGCCGTAGTTGTTTATACTGGCGCACTTTTTCTGACCTCTCTTACGGAAACATCGATGAGCACCTTGCTGGCCCTGGACACCGCGACTGAAGCCTGCTCCGTTGCCTTGCTGCATGACGGCAAGGTCACGAGCCATTACGAGGTGATCCCGCGCCTGCATGCGCAGAAGCTGTTGCCGATGATTCAGCAATTGCTGGCCGAGGCCGGGACGACCTTGCAAGCGGTCGATGCGATCGCCTTCGGTCGCGGGCCGGGGGCTTTTACCGGCGTGCGGATCGCCATCGGCGTGGTACAGGGGCTGGCGTTTGCACTGGAGCGCCCGGTATTGCCGGTGTCGAACCTGGCGGTGCTGGCACAGCGAGCGTATCGCGAACACGGCGTCAGCCAGGTCGCAGCGGCCATCGATGCGCGGATGGATGAGGTGTATTGGGGCTGCTACCGCGAGACGGCAGGGGAGATGCGCCTGGTCGGCAATGAGGCGGTGTTGCCGCCGGAAGCGGCAGCGTTGCCGGCCGATGCCAGCGGTGACTGGTTCGGTGCAGGCACCGGTTGGGGATATGCCGAGCGCATCGCGGTCAGTTTGACCGGGCAGGATGCGGGCATGCTGCCGCATGCTGAAGACTTGCTGACCCTGGCGCGATTTGCCTGGGAACGGGGTGAGGCGATTGTGGCGGATGAGGCGCAGCCGGTGTATTTGCGCGATAAAGTGGCGACGCCCAAGGCCCGTTAATTCTTTGAACCGGGTTGGTCCTTTCGCGAGCAAGCCCGCTCCCACAAGTTTTGCGTCGAGCACAGCATCGTAGAACTCCCCAGAACCTGTGGGAGCGGGCTTGCTCGCGAAAGCGGTATAAGCAACACAGCCAATCGTCGTTTTTTGCTCGCACTGTCAAACCTTTCGTCGTTTCTGTGTTCTAGTGATCATTCGGCTGTTTGCGCAGTGGCTTGTGCGCCACTAAACTGCCATTATCAATACCGAGCCCCGCAATCATGCGTATAGACGGCCTTTCCTCCCAGTCCTACCCCATCAAGCGCCAGCCTCGCAAAGGCCGCGTAGTGGAGGACGAATCCGTCGATATCGACGGCGAGCTGGAATTTCCGTCCGAAGAGCAACTGGCCGCCCGCGCCGCCAAAGCCTCAGCGCAACGCTTGAGCAATCTACCTGCCCGTCAGCAAGACATGGTTTACCACCGCGCCATGAGCAAAACCGTATCCATGGCCTTGGCCAGCTACCTGAGCACCGCCGGTTTTGTCGATTGGGATGCGGATGTGCTGGGTCTCGACCTGTACATCTGATGGGGCTGCCTTACTACCTCGGCTGCCCGTCCTGGAGTGAAAACGCCTGGCGCGACTACCTGTATCCGCAAGACGCCAAGCCCGCCGAATTTCTGAACCTCTATTCCCAGGTGTTCAACGCCGTGGAAGGCAATACGACCTTCTACGCCAGCCCCTCTGCCGCCACCGTGCAGCGTTGGGCCGACAGCATGCCGCGGCACTTTCGCTTTACCGCCAAGTTTCCCGGCGACATCAGTCACAGCGGCGACCTGCGGGAACAACTGACGGCTGCCGAAACCTTCCTGCAATTGCTCAGCCCCTTGGGTGAGCGGGTTTCGCCGCTGTGGCTGCAACTGTCGAAAAGCTTCACGCCGCAACGGCTGGCGGAGCTGGCCGGTTTTATCGATGCCGTGGACCGACCCCTGGCAGTCGAAGTGCGGCATGACGCGTTCTTCGCCAAGGGCGATGACGAGCGCCGGCTCAATCGCCTGCTGCTGGATCGCGGCGTCGAGCGCATCTGCCTCGATCCGCGTGCGCTGTTCAGCTGCACCTCGACTGATCCGTCAGTGCTCCACGCCCAGTCGAAAAAACCTCGGGTTCCACCCCGTCCGGCGGCATTTACCCAATTTCCGCAGGTGCGTTTCATCGGCCATCCGCAACTGGAAGCCAACGACCCGTTCCTGGTGCCCTGGGTCGAGAAAATCGCCCTGTGGATCGAAGAAGGCCGCACGCCGTATATTTTCCTGCACACCGCCGACAATCTGCTGGCCGCCAGGCTTGCTCAACGCTTCCACGCACAGCTGATGCTGCGAATGCCTGGCCTGTCGCCGCTGCCTGAGCTATACAGAGAGCCCGCCGCGGAGCAACTTGGCCTGCTCTGAAGCGGATTTTTCCTCTTCCCGGGAGCCTGCCAATGGATGCGCAAACCCTTCGAGCCCAGGCGTTCAGAGCCCTGCATGAACGCGACGGCGCTTTTGTGATTCCCAACCCGTGGGACGCCGGTTCGGCGATCATGCTCGCCAGCCTTGGTTTCGAGGCGCTGGCGACCACCAGCGCCGGTTATGCCTTTTCCCAGGGCCGTCCCGATGGTGGGCTGACCCTGGAGCAGACCCTGGCGAACGTCCAGGCGATAGTCGCGGCCACCGATCTGCCGGTCGCGGTCGATCTGGAAAACGGCTTCGCCGACGATCCTGCCGAATGCGCGCAAAGTATCTTGCGGGCCGCCGCAGCAGGCGCGGTCGGCGGCTCGATCGAAGATGCCACGGGACGCGAAGACGGCCCGATCTACTGCTTCGACCATGCAGTCGCCCGTATCGAAGCCGCGGTCGCGGCCGCCCGCAGCCTGCCTTTCCCGTTCACGCTGACGGCCCGGGCGGAAAACTTCCTGCATGGCATCCCCGATCTGGACGAAACGATTCGCCGCTTGCAGGCGTTTGCCGAAGCCGGCGCCGACGTGCTGTATGCGCCGGGCCTGCGCAGCGCTGAAGAGGTGTTGGCGGTGGTGCGGGCGGTAGCGCCCAAACCGGTCAACGTGTTGATGTCCGGCGGGCTCAAGCTGACCGTCGAGCAATTGAGCGAGATGGGCGTCAAGCGGATCAGCGTGGGTTCGGCACTGGCCCTGGCGGCGTATGGCGAGTTCTTTCGTGCCGCGCAAGAGATCCGGCAGTCGGGCACCTTCGGCTTCACCTCGCGCTCCATGCCGTTCCAGCAGGCCAATCAATTGTTCAAAGGCTGACGATGCGGGCGCTGCAGGTGATGTTGGTGCTGGTGTTGATCATCGGCACGGCGGCGGTGAGTGTCTGGCGTGGCTGGATCTCGCTGCCGCCGCCATGGAACCCTTGGGCGCCGCTGGACGTGAAGGCCCAACCCAATTTCCTGACGGGCTACAAGCTGATGCGACTGCGTGATGATCCGCAGCTGTGCGATCAGGTCCTGGGCAGCTCCGGATTACGTGTGTCGCGCCAGGCCGACAGCCCAGGCGCGACCTGCCCGTTGCTCAACACCTGGCGCGTGCAAGGCGGCGCAGTGGCCCTGAGCAGCAGTTTCCTCGCCAGTTGTCGGTTGGCGGTGTCCTTCGCCCTGTTCGAACATCACGCGCTGCAACCCGCCGCCCAGGCGGTCTATGGCCAGCCTGTGACCCGCGTCGAGCATCTCGGCAGCTTTGCCTGCCGCAACGTCTACGGTCGCGAGAACGGCAGGCGCAGCCAGCACGCCGGCGCCAATGCGCTCGATATCGCCGGTTTCCGCCTGGCCGACGGCCGCGCCGTCAATGTGCTCAAGGATTGGCCGAAGGATAATCAGGACGCACGGTTTCTGCGCCAGGTGCGCGATGGTGCCTGCGACCTGTTCAGTGGGGTATTGAGCCCGGACTACAACGCCGCCCATCGCGATCACTTTCACTTGGATGTCGGGCCGTGGCAGGTCTGTCGCTGAGACTCAGGCGGCGATACGCAGGTTCTGCAGCACGATCGGGCGCGCCCAGCCGGTATCGAAATCGAAGCGTTGCTGTTGTTCCATCAGCTCTTCGGCCGAGAACGGCGGGAAGGGCTTGTCCAGCAGATGGAGTTCGAACTCGGCGATCGGCAAGTGCAGTGCACGCGGTTGGGGTGCCGGGCCGGCTTGCGGCACGGGCTGGCCTGCGGTCAGCACGATCGGGCGCACCCAGGCGCTTTCGAAGTCCTGCTGTTGCTGCTGAGCGATGATGGCCTCCTCCGGGAACGGTGGGAAGGGTTTGTCCGCCAGGTCCGTTTCGAACTCCGCAATCGGCAGGAACAAGGGCTCGGGCGGGCGTACTTCGTTGTCCTTCACTTCACAGTCGCGCTGGGCGACGATGTGCGCCAGCAGATCGCTGCCCACCGTGGGTTCGACCGGGCTGTCGAGATCGACCGCTGGAAAGTTGAGCGATTCGGGCAGTGCCTCACCCGAATGATCGGCCAGCGCCCGGGCAAAAAAATCCTGCCACAGGTGACTGACACCGCTCAGTGCCTGGGTATTTTGCCGGCTGTAATCGCCGTAGGGCGAGATAAAGCCGGTAATGGAGGGTTGAAAGTCTGACATTTTTCTCGGTCGACGCTCAGCTCTGGCAAAATGCTCGATAGTGTTGTTATCGGCCGTTTTTGCCGATCATTAATTTTTTGAGCGTGTTCCCATGATTGAGCAACCTGCGGTCTGCCGCATTCACGTCGAGGCTTCGACCCCGGCCTTTCAGCCACAGGCCGAACAATGGGCCGAGCGCCTGGGCTTGCCGATGCAGGTGGCGGATGCTGAGTTTGCCTTGCAGGTGGGCGAGCAGGGTTTGCAGCTGCAACAACTGGGTGCCGATGCGCCGGGCCCGGTGCGGGTGGACTTTGTCGAGGGCGGCGCGGCCCACCGTCGGTTATTCGGTGGCGGCACGGGGCAGATGATCGCCAAGGCGGTGGGCATCGCCCAAGGCGTGCGTCCGCGGGTGCTGGATGCCACGGCCGGGTTGGGCAAGGACGCGTTCGTGCTGGCGAGCCTGGGCTGCGAGATGAGCCTGATCGAGCGTCAGCCGTTGATCGGCGCCTTGCTTGAAGATGGCCTGGCCCGTGGCGCGGAAGATTTCGACGTGGCGCCGATCGTGGCGCGGATGAGATTGCTCAAGGGCAATTCGATCGAAGTGATGCGCAACTGGGAAGGTGAGCCGCCGCAGGTGATCTACCTCGACCCGATGTTTCCCCATCGGGAGAAAACCGCGCTGGTGAAGAAGGAAATGCGTCTGTTCCGGCCGTTGGTGGGGGATGACCCCGACGCACCGGCGCTGCTTGAAGCGGCGTTGGCGCTGGCCAGCCACCGGGTGGTGGTCAAGCGCCCGCGCAAGGCGCCGTGCATTGCGGGGCCGAAGCCGAGTCATGCGCTGGATGGGAAATCCAGTCGGTATGACATTTATCCGAAGAAAGCGCTTAAGCCCTGAGACCGCGTCGCCTCCTTCGCGAGCAAGCCCGCTCCCACAGTTGATCTCTGCCGTTCACAAAATAGGTGTTCACCGCAGATCCAATGTGGGAGCGGGCTTGCTCGCGAAGGCGCCGGACCAGACACCCAAAAACTATCAGACAGCTTCCCGCCGATAAGCCCGCATAAACAACCCCACCACTTCCCGCACATGGCTCTCGGCCGCGTCCCCGGTCAGCGGCTCGCCACAGCCATAAAGCAGCCTGAAATTCCCCGCACCCTTGAGCAAGCAGAAAAAATGCTCTGCTGCGTGGCGCGGTTTGTCGATGCTCAGCGCGCCGCTCTGATCGACCTTGCTCAGCAATCTTTCCATCCCGTGCAGCATGCGCTCCGGCCCGGCCTCGAAGAAAATCTGCGAGAGTTTCGGGTCCTGGCTGCCCAGGGTCATCATCAACCGGTGCAGGTTCACCGATTCGTCGCTGTTGATCAGCTGATGAAAGCCGCGCGCGATGTTCAGCAGCACCGTTTCCACGGCGATGCCTTCCGGCAATTCGAAAAACGGCGTTGGCAATTGCTCTTCACACTTGGCCATCACCGCGGCGGAGAACAGCCTCTCCTTGTCGTTGAAATGGCTGTAGACCGTCAGTTTCGACACCCCGGCCTCGGCCGCCACGGCGTCCATGCTGGTGTTGGCGTAACCATTGCTCAGAAACAGGATTTTCGCCGCTTCGAGGATCGCCTGGCGCTTGGCCAGATCCTTGGGGCGGCCCGGACCGTTGGGGGCTGAAAGATTGTTTGGCATTCTTCGCTTTAATACTGGACTGGTGAGTTTGCTATTAATAACATACTGGTCAGTATAATTATTCCAAGCACCATTAGCGAAAGGTCCTTCACCATGTTCCGCTATGCCTTGCCCCTCGCATTGCCGGTCAGTCTGGCGTTTTTATTGTCTGCGTGCGGTCATGAAGAGGCGCCTCAAGTCACCGTCAAACCGGCCATGGTGGTGCAACCAGAGCCGTCGGCCCGGGCGCTGGAAAGCTTTCCCGGTGAAGTCCGGGCGCGCTTCGAGCCGGAGCTGGCCTTTCGCATTGGCGGCAAAGTCAGCCGACGACTGGTCGAGGAAGGACAGCGGGTCAAGGCTGACCAACCGCTGGCGGAGCTCGATCCCCAGGACGTGCGCCTGCAACTGGAAGCCACCCGCGCCCAGGTCGCCGCTGCCGAAGCCAATCTGAACCTGGTGCGCGCCGAGCGCGATCGCTACAAGACCCTGATGGACCGGCAGATGGTCAGTCGTTCGCAGTACGACAATGCGGAAAACCTGTTCCGCTCCGGTGAAGCCCGCCTGAAGCAGATCAAGGCCGAGTTCAACGTCTCGACCAACCAGGCCAGCTACGCGGTGCTGCGCGCGCCTCAGGACGGCGTGGTGGCCAAGCGTGCGGTGGAAGTCGGGCAAGTCGTGGCGGCGGGGCAAACCGTGTTTACCCTGGCCACCGATGGCGAGCGCGAAGTGTCGATCAGCCTGCCGGAGCAGAGTTTCGGCCGGTTCAAGGTCGGCCAGCCGGTGTCGGTGGAGCTCTGGACCCAACCCGATCAACGTTTCGCCGGGCGCATCCGCGAGTTATCCCCGGCGGCCGATCCGAAATCGCGCACCTTCGCCGCGCGCATCTCATTCACTGAAGGCAAGGTTCCCGCCGAACTCGGCCAGAGTGCCCGGGTGTTCGTGCAGGCCGCCGACGTGGTGACGCTGTCCGTGCCGCTTTCGGCGCTGACCGCGGAAAACGGCGCGACCTACGTCTGGGTCGTCAGCGCCAACAACACCTTGAAGAAAACCCCGGTGCGGGTCGGTGCCTTCGGCGAGAAGACCGTGCCGGTGCTTGAAGGCTTGAACGCCAGTGACTGGGTGGTGGCGGCCGGTGTCCATGTGCTGCTTGAAGGGCAGCAGGTGCGCCCCGTGGATCGCGCCAACCGTGTGGTCAATCTGGCGGACAAGGAGTAATCCCGATGGGTTTCAATCTGTCCGCATGGGCGCTGCGTAATCGCCAGATCGTGCTGTTCCTGATGCTGTTGCTGGCGGTCGTGGGAGCACTGTCCTACACCAAGCTCGGCCAAAGCGAAGACCCGCCGTTCACCTTCAAGGCCATGGTGATCCGTACTCTCTGGCCAGGGGCGACGGCGCAGGAAGTGTCGCGCCAGGTCACCGAACGCATCGAAAAGAAGCTGATGGAAACCGGCGAGTACGAGCGCATCGTGTCGTTCTCGCGCCCCGGCGAATCCCAGGTGACGTTCATTGCCCGGGACTCCATGCATTCGGTGGACATTCCCCAGCTCTGGTACCAGGTCCGCAAGAAGACCAGCGATATTCGCCACACCCTGCCACCGGGGGTTCAGGGGCCGTTCTTCAACGACGAGTTCGGCACGACATTCGGCAATATCTACGCCCTGACCGGTGAGGGCTTCGACTACGCGGTGCTCAAGGATTACGCCGACCGCATCCAGATCCAGCTGCAACGGGTCAAGGACGTGGGCAAGGTCGATCTGCTCGGGCTGCAGGACGAGAAGATCTGGATCGAACTCTCCAACGTCAAGCTCGCCACCCTCGGCCTGCCCCTGGCGGCAGTGCAGCAAGCGCTCGAGGAGCAGAACGCGGTGTCCACCGCCGGCTTCTTCGAAACTTCCAGCGAGCGCTTGCAGCTACGGGTTTCGGGGAATTTCCAGAGCGTCGACGAGATCAAGAACTTCCCGATCCGCGTAGGCGATCGCACGTTCCGCATAGCCGATGTCGCGAACGTGCGCCGTGGTTTCAACGATCCTCCCGCGCCGCGCATGCGCTTCATGGCCGAAGATGCCATCGGTCTGGCCGTGGCCATGAAGGAGGGGGGCGACATTCTGGTGCTGGGCAAGGCGCTGGAAGTCGAGTTCGCCAGGATCCAGAAAAACCTTCCGGCCGGCATGCAACTGCGCAAGGTTTCCGACCAGCCGGCGGCGGTGAAAACCGGGGTCGGCGAGTTCGTTCAAGTGCTGGTGGAAGCCCTGGCCATCGTGCTGTTGGTGAGCTTCTTCTCCCTCGGCGTGCGCACCGGCATGGTGGTTGCCCTGGCGATCCCGCTGGTATTGGCGATGACGTTCGCCTGCATGTATTACCTCGGCATCGGCCTGCACAAGATCTCCCTCGGCGCACTGGTGCTGGCCCTGGGCTTGCTGGTGGACGACGCGATCATCGCCGTGGAAATGATGGCGATCAAAATGGAGCAGGGCTTCGACCGGATCAAGGCCGCCAGCTATGCCTGGACCAGTACCGCGTTCCCGATGCTCACTGGCACGCTGATCACCGCGGCCGGCTTCCTGCCGATTGCCACTGCGCAATCGGGTACCGGCGAATACACCCGCTCGATTTTCCAGGTGGTGACCATTGCGTTGCTGGCTTCGTGGATTGCCGCTGTGGTGTTCGTGCCCTACCTGGGGGAAAAACTCCTGCCGGACCTGGCGAAAATTCATGCGGCCAAGCACGGGACCGCCGGCGGCCAGACCGACCCCTACGGTACGCCGTTCTATCAACGGGTCCGGCGCCTGGTGGAGTGGTGTGTGCGCTGGCGCAAGACGGTGATCCTGCTGACCGTGGTGTTGTTCATCGGCTCCATCGTGCTGTTCCGCTTTGTTCCACAGCAGTTTTTCCCGGCGTCCGGGCGTCTTGAGTTGATGGTCGACCTGAAACTGGCCGAAGGCGCTTCCCTGAGCAACACCGCCGACGAGGTCAAGCGTCTTGAAGCGTTGCTGAAGGATCACGTCGGTATCGACAATTACGTGGCCTACGTCGGCACCGGTTCGCCGCGCTTTTACCTGCCGCTGGATCAGCAACTGCCGGCGGCGAGCTTCGCCCAGTTTGTCGTCCTGGCCAAGACCATCGAGGACCGTGAGCCCCTGCGAACCTGGCTGATCGACACCCTCAACGAACAATTCCCGGCCCTGCGCTCGCGGGTCACGCGTCTGGAGAACGGCCCGCCGGTCGGCTATCCGGTGCAGTTCCGGGTCACCGGCGAGCACATCGAGGAAGTCCGTGCGCTGGCGCGCAAAGTCGCGGCCAAGGTTCGCGAGAACCCGCACGTGGTCAACGTCCACCTCGATTGGGAAGAGCCGAGCAAAGTCGTGTACCTGAACGTCGATCAGGACCGCGCCCGGGCGCTTGGCGTGAGCACGGCGAACCTGTCGAGGTTCCTGCAAAGCTCCCTGACCGGTTCCAGCGTCAGCCAGTACCGTGAAGACAACGAGTTGATCGAGATCCTGCTGCGCGGCACCGTGCACGAACGCACCGAGCTGTCGTTGCTGCCCAGCCTGGCGGTGCCGACCGACAACGGTCGCAGCGTGGCGCTGTCGCAGATCGCGACCCTGGAATACGGCTTTGAAGAAGGCATCATCTGGCACCGCAACCGCTTGCCCAACGTGACAGTCCGCGCCGACATCTATGGCAAGGAGCAGCCGGCGACCCTGGTGCAACAGATCATGCCGACCCTCGATCCGATTCGCGCCGAATTGCCGGACGGCTATCTGCTGGACGTCGGTGGCACCGTGGAAGATTCGGCCCGGGGACAGAATTCGGTGAAGGCCGGGGTGCCGTTGTTCATTGTGGTGGTGCTGACCTTGCTGATGCTGCAATTGCGCAGTTTCTCGCGCACGGTGATGGTGTTTCTCACTGCGCCATTGGGGTTGATCGGGGTGACTTTGTTCCTGATGGTGTTTCGTCAGCCGTTTGGTTTTGTGGCCATGCTCGGGACTATCGCCTTGTCCGGGATGATCATGCGTAACTCGGTGATTCTGGTGGATCAGATCGAGCAGGATATCGCGGCCGGGCTCAAGCCTTGGCAGGCGATTATCGAAGCTACGGTGCGTCGGTTCCGGCCGATCGTGTTGACGGCGCTCGCGGCGGTGCTGGCGATGATTCCGCTGTCGCGCAGCGTGTTTTTCGGGCCGATGGCGGTGGCGATCATGGGGGGGTTGATTGTGGCCACTGCGTTGACGTTGCTGTTTCTTCCTGCGCTCTACGCCGCCTGGTTCCGAATCAAGAACGAGTCGGTATGATCTTTTGACCTTGGCGGCCTTCGGGCCGACCAGGTTCTTGTTGGCGGAGTACATATCCGTTGCTGCGGTAACGGCCGCCTATGGTTTCGCCCTTACGGCGAGGCACTTTTTTCAAACGCCAAAAAAGTACCCAAAAAGGCTCGCCCCGGCGTCCGGCCCCTCGCTAAGGCTCGGCGTTCCTTCGCTCCGGTGTCCATCCGGGGACACTGCCCTCCGGTCTGCTTCGCGACGACCTACATGCAGCGTGTTCGACTGCGTCGAACGGCGCTACGCGCCACTCCCCGGATGAACACCTCCACTCAGCCTCCCGAAGGGGCGGGTGGATCAAGATCAAGCGCTGCAGGCGAGCTAACGCTCGGCCTGATGAGTGGTGATAAGCGCCGGTGTACGCCGATCCTTTGTAGGAGCTGGCTTGCCAGCGAAGACGGCCTGCCAGCCGACCAATCTCTTTCGGATGTACGCTGACCCAAGGTAGGAGCTGCCGAAGGCTGCGATCTTTTGACCTTGATCTTCGGCGGCCGCGAAAGCGGCCTCAAAATCGACGATGTTTATCAATTAGTCAAAACAGCAGAACTTTCCCACAAGATTTTCAGGTTGTCCGTCGGAAGCCCGATCTCTAGCCTTTGATTGTCGCTGCCGATTCAGCGACCGGGACTGCAAGCCCGCCGATAGTTTGTTAGGCGCCTACAGGCGCACCTATAATCGTGGCGCTTCATTTAGCGTCCACCGATTTATGGTGGCTGTGTGCGGGAGATCTTCGGGTCTGCCGAGGTTGCCTAACGACTCGGTCTTGCAGACCCGCATACAGCTGCCACCCATCATCTGCAAGTGATGCTGGCCGCTCCAACGTTCGTTAGGAGCTACAAAATGATCAAACACAGCCCAAATCCCCCCGATCCAGAAACCGAAAAACTGGCCAGACCCGCTCACCGTCCCAACCCGATTTTCACTATCCGCCTCAACGTCAATTCCGAAACCCTCCTGGTCCATGCCTGTGAAACCCTTGCCTCAGCCAACGTGATGGCCACCGAGTTGTCATCCTCCCTGACCGGCCCGACGTGCAATCTGGTGTTGGGCATCCAGCAGATGATTGTGCTGGCAGAGCTGTCCGTGAATCGCGTGCTGGATCATCTCGATCCGCAGCAGTAGCACAACCAAAAAGCCCGCTGAACCTGTGAAGGCCAGCGGGCTTTTTGTGAATGAGCGTCGTCCGATCAGGCTGACCGAGTCGTGATCATCGCGAGCGAGCATTGCTCCTACACCTATCTCAGACTTGTCTGATATTGAGATGTGGAGAGCAAAATGCTGTACTCAAGACTCAGTTTCATGAGTTTTTGAGACAGCGCCAGTGAAAAAGCCACCCATTCTGAAGGGCAAGTCCGACCCGATTTTCGACCTGTTGGCGCGATCGCCCCACAAGGAACGTCTCTCGGACTACCTCGCCCTGCTTATGCCGATGGACGATCAGGGGCGTTACCTTCCGTTCGATGAATTGCGCTACCGCTGGCCGCCGGGGCTGGATTCGAAGCTGTGCTGGGCTCTGGTCAAGAAAGCCCGTACTGCCCAGTACTCAACCCTTCTGCCCTTGGGCGAGCCGATCCAGTGGGGCAAGTGTGTACTGACGCCACTGGCGCAAAAGGCGATGTCCATCGTCGACCGACAAGCGACGACTGCCGCGCTGGAATACATGACCAGCCAGATCGGTGAGCACGCGCACTTCAGTTATCTGCTCAACGATTTGATTGAAGACGAAGCCATCAGCAGCAGCCAGCTTGAAGGCGCGGCAACCACCACGCGGGTGGCCAAAGACATGCTCAAGCGCAAGCGCCTGCCGCGTACGCCGGATGAGCGCATGGTGATCGGCAATTACAAGATGATGAACTTCGCCTGGGAGCACCGTTATGAACCCTTGAGTCTCGAGCTGATCACAGCGATGCATCGCGTCGGTGTGGAAGGCATTGATGACGCGCAATATTCGCCGGGGGATTTCAGGGATAACGATGACGTGGTGGTGCAGGATGGCGAAGGCAACACCGTCCATGCGCCACCCCCGGCAGCGGGGCTGGCTTTACGATTGCAGATGTTGGCGAAGTGGATCAATCAGTCTCACAACGATCCCGATCACGCGGATTACCTTCATCCGTTGATCAAAGGCATCGCCCTGCATTTTGCACTGGGCTATGAACATCCTTTTCGCGATGGTAACGGCCGGGTCGCGCGCGCGTTGTTTTACTGGTTCATGTTCAAGAATGACTTCTCGGCCTTTCGCTACATCGCGATCAGCATTTTGTTGCGCAACGCGCCGCTGAAGTACGGGCGCTCGTATCTGAATACCGAAGCCGACGATCTGGACCTGACCTATTTCATCGATTTCCAGTGCTCGGTCATCCTGCGGGCTGTCAGCAGTTTTACCGAGGCTTATCGGAAGAGCCTGGCCTATGCCGACACCTTTGATCGATGGCTAATGGCGTCAGGCTTTTTCGACCAGCTCACCGAGAAACAGCGAACCGTGTACCAAGTGGCCAAGAGTGGCATGGCCAAGGAGTTCACGGCGGTCAATGTGAAGGAGAATCTGGGTTGTTCCTACAACACCGCGTCGGCGACCTTGAACGGGTTGGTGGCGCTGAAGGTGTTCGAGAAGAGGAAGATGGGACGGGAGTGGGTGTTCTTTCTGCGGGCGGCATCGACGCCCTGAATCATTGCGTGAGCGCGTGCTCCGGGCGGTGTTCCGATGAAGGCGGGCTGACTGCCGACCAACCTCTTGCAGATATACCCGGTCAGCTGTGGGAGCGAGCTTGCTCGCGATGGACGGCAACGATGACGCGGGCTGTCTGGATGAACGCGCCGTTCTGGAGCCCATCGCGAGCAAGCTCGCTCCTACAGGTGTTTTGTGCTGAAGCCTAGAGCGTACCGAAGACTTTTTTCGCCAGGCTGGTCGCCGCAGCTGCCGGGTTCTGGCGAATGGTTTCTTCCTGTTTGCCGATCATCTCGAACAAACCGTTCAATGCCTGCTCGGTTACATAGCTTTCGATGTTGGCATTTTTCGCATCCACTACACCCAGCGTTGCAGCCTGGCCCGCGAACGAGTTGTACTGCTTGGCCAGGCCAACCTGGTCGGTGGCTTGCTTGACGATCGGCAGGAACTTGACGCGGATCTGTTCGCGACTGGTTTTGCTCAGGTACTGCGTGGCCGAGTCATTGCCGCCGCTGAGAATTCCTTTGGCATCCTCCACGCTCATCTTCTTCACCGCGTCCACCAGGATCGGCTGGGCCTGGGTGACGGCGGTTTCCGCCGCCTTGTTCATGCTGGTTTCCAGTTGATCGACCTGGGCGCCCATGCCGAACTGTTTCATTTTGCTGGCGACCTTGCCCAGGTTGCCCGGCAATTCGATTTTCACCTCCGGGTTGTTGCTGAAGCCGCCAGGCGTGCCCAGCTGCTTCACGGCCAGTTGCGCGCCCTGGGTCAGGGCATCTTTCAGGCCGCCGGTGGCGTCCTTTTGCGACAGGTCGCTGAGCGACAGCGCCAGGGCGCTGGCGCAGAACATCAAACCTGCGCACAGGCCGGCGAGACGAAGGGTAGGGCGGAGCATGGTGGCTTCCTTGTTCGAAAAAATTAGCGGACGGCGTGGACGCGGACTTTCAGCGATTGCGGGTCGCTGCCATCAAGCTGTACGGCGTGTTGAGTGGTGGTGGTATACATCAGTTTGCCATCCACCTCGATCCGCGCGCTGACCGAATATTGATGGCCGGGTTGGACCTGGGCCGGATCGTAGCTCAGTTGAAACGGCAGCGGCACCTGGCCTTTGACCGGGCCTTTCTGTTCGTCGAGAACCACGGCGGGGGCGTCGGCCAGGGACACGTCCTGCAGGCTGACGCTCAAGGTGGCGTTCGGCGGCAGGGCGATGCGTTGCAGGTAATATACTTCGCCTTCGAGGCTGGGTTTAGCGGCAGGTTGTATCAACTGACAGGCACCCAGCAAGGTGGCGATGGCCAATAGAGAAAGTTTTTTCATCGTAAATCTCCGTATTTAAGGCGCCAGAAGAAGATGACGCCTGTGGGAATTTAGTCGGTCTTTGCCGGGTCCGCGACCTGATCCGCCGCATCTTCACTGCGATGCAGCGCGACCTGCCGGATCGATAAACGAATTTCCGCCGGCAACACCCTTTTTGCTGCGCCTTCGGCCAGCTCACCGAGCAGTTCGTGATAGCCCAGCTTGCCGGCTTCATCGCGCTTGAGCACGTCGAGGTCGAGCAGGGTCTGGATGAAGTGGCGGAACAGGCTCTTGTCGAAGAATTCCGGGGCGTTCAGGCCATGCAGGATCGACAGGCGCTGGGCCATGACCGTGCACAGGTCTTCCAGTTCTTCGGCAGTGATGCTGTTCTGGCCGCTGTTGAGCAGCAGGGACACGGTCATGTAGAAGCGTTGCAGGGTCTGGGCGATGCTTTTCGACAGCAGGGTCAGCAGCACGAAATGCCGTGAGCTCGGTGCCGGACGCAGGTAGACGTCGTTCTCGAAGCGCAGCAGACCTTGTTCGACGAACGCCTCGAGCCACTGATCGATTACCGCATCCAGTTCTTCCAGCGGCCAGCGAATGAACAGCTCCGCTTGCAGGTACGGATACAACGCGCGGCTATAGCGCAGGATCTGCTCGCGGCTCATGCGCGACGCGCTCTGGAAGAAGCTCGCCAGCAATGATGGCAGGGCGAAGATGTGCAGCACGTTGTTGCGGTAGTAGGTCATCAGGACGGCGTTCTGCTCGTCCAGGTATAGAATCTTGCCCAGGGCATCGCTCTGCTCGGACAACAGGTTCATGTCTTTCACATGCTCGATCAGCGCCCGGCCGTCACCTTCCGGCAGGGTGGTGTGCGGCGAGTACGGGACTTTGCGCAGCAGCGCCAGGTACAGGTCGAGTACCCGCGCCATGGCGCGATCATCCAGGGCCAGGCGGCTGGTGGACAGCAGCGCCAGGGCCACCAGGTTGACGGGGTTGATCGCCGCGGCTTCGTTCAGATGCTGCGCGACTTTCTGACCGAGACGGTGGGTGGTTGCGTTGAGCCAGGCGGGTTTGAACTGCGGGCCTAGTTCCTGCTGGCGCCAATCAGGCTGTTCGCTGTCGAGGAATTGCGCCAGTTTGATTGGCTCGCCGAAGTTCACCGCCACCTGGCCGAAACGCTGCTTGAGCGCACCGATGACGTTGAAAATGTCGAAGATCGATTCTTTCTTCTTGCTCGCGCCACGCAGTTCGCCGAGATAGGTCCGGCCTTCCAGCACGCGCTCGTAACCGATGTACACCGGGATGAATACGATCGGCATCCGCGACGAACGCAGGAAGCTGCGCAGGGTGATCGCGAGCATCCCGGTTTTTGGCTGCAACATGCGTCCGGTGCGCGAGCGACCGCCCTCGACGAAATACTCGACCGGGAAGCCTTTGGTGAACAGGGTGTGCAGGTATTCGTTGAACACCGAGGTGTACAGCGGGTTGCCCTTGAAGGTGCGGCGCATGAAGAATGCACCGCCGCGCCGCAACAGGCCGCCGATCAGCGGCATGTTGAGGTTGATCCCGGCGGCGATGTGCGGCGGGGTCAGGCCGTTGCGGAACAGCAGATAGGACAGCAGCAGGTAGTCGATGTGGCTGCGATGGCACGGCACGTAGATCACTTCGTGACCCTGGGCGACGTTCTGCACGCCTTCGATGTGGTTGACCTTGATCCCGTCGTAGATCTTGTTCCAGAACCAGCTCAGCACCACTTCCAGGAAGCGGATCGCGGTGTAGGTGTAGTCCGAGGCGATCTCGTTGCCGTAGCGCAGGGCCTGGGCCTTGGCTTTCTCCGGGGAGATGTTCTCGCGCTCGGCTTCGTCGAGGATCGCTTGCTTGACCAGTGGCTGATTGAGCAGACCCTTGACCAGGTTGCGCCGGTGGGAGATGTCCGGGCCGATGACCGCCGCTTTGAGGTTGCGGAAATGCACCCGCAGAATCCGCTGGGCCATGCGCACGGTGCGCTCGTGGCCCTTGTTGTGATCGATCAGCTCGCGCAAGTTGATCGGCGCCGAAAACTGCACGCGGGTCTTGCGCCCGAGCACGATGATGCTGAGCAACCGGCGCAGGCGCCCGGTGACCGCCCAGCTGTCGGCGAACAGCAGTTTCCACGGGCTCGATTCGCTGTCCGGCGACTGACCCCAGAACACGCTGACCGGAATGATTTGCGCGTCTTCGGCGGCGTTCTGGCTCAGCGCGCTGACCAGACGGGTCAAGGTCGGTGGCGCCCCGCGTTTGTCCTGACGTCCAAGCCAGTCGGGCGCTGGTGTCAGGTAGAAGAACGCGGCGGGTTCTGCAAGATTGCCCACCGAGACCGGCAGCACCGGGCGTGGCAAACCGGCCTTGCGGCACTCGGTGTCGACCACGGCGAGGTCGGTCAGCGAAGGATTTTGCAGGACGTAGAACACCGGACGGCTGCGGTCGAGGTTGAGGGTGAGCGACGATTGGTTGATCGTCTCCGAGCGAACCCAGAGGTACAACAGTCGGCGCAGGGTGCCAAACACAAGACGACGGAGCGGGGAACGGGTCATACGACTTCTGCGTGAGTGGTTGAAACCGAGCAAATGCTCGGGCGGCCGATAGTGTGCCGTATTCGTCGAAAATCGGCAAAAAAGCGGCTAAGTAAAGTTGAGTTGAGAGATTTCGTGACTGTCATATACTCGCCGCTCAACAATAAAAACAAGGGGGTACCGATTCATGGCTACGCGCGAAACCGGCAATGTGAAGTGGTTCAACGACGCCAAGGGTTATGGCTTCATCCAGCGCGAGGACGGGGTGGACGTGTTCGTGCACTACCGCGCGATCCGCGGGGAGGGGCACCGTTCGCTGGCGGAAGGTCAGCAGGTGGAATATGCGGTGGTGACCGGCGAGAAGGGCTTGCAGGCTGAGGATGTGGTGGGGTTGTAATCCACTCTTCAGATCACCCAAAACCCTGTAGGCGCTGGCTTGCCAGCGAACGCGGTGTGTCAGGCATACCGCGTCGCCAGGTTCGCCAGCAAGCCGGCTCCTACAGGTTTGCTGTGTTGCGGGTTAGGCGGTTTTCCAGGTGATTTCTTCTTCACCGTCGGCGCTGATGCGCATCCAGCGGTCCGCCGTTTCTTCACCTTCTTCTTCGACCCACGTCCCGGGCGCGCAACGCACTTCGACGTTCAGCGCGGCGAAGGCTGCGCGGGCGCAGGCGATGTCGTCTTCCCACGGGGTCTGGTCGCTGTCCAGGAACAGGCTGTTCCACTTGCCCACGGCTTTCGGCAGCCAGGTCACCGGTACATTGCCGGCCTTGCACTTGTAGGTCTGGCCTTTCTTGACCCATTCACTGCACTGGCCCAACGCCTCGCTAAGCCAGTCTGCGACGGCTTTGTAGTCGACGTCGGCGTCTTTCAGGTAAATCTCGATATCGGGTTGGCGCATGGATGTCCTCACTGCGGTCTGAAAAATCCATTCGCGGATTTAGCCGGCCTCGAGCTGTTGCTCGAGACCCAAAATTATTGAAGTACGAAGTAATCGTAGCGCATCGAAACAGTGACCTCGAAAGGCTCCACTTGCTCAATGACCGCCGCCCGGCGTTCAGCACTGGCGCGCCAGCCGTGGGGCGTCATGGCGAGCAGGTTCGCGCGGTCCTGACCCTTTTCCAGGGTCAGTTTGAATTCCAGGGTCTCACTGTGTTGCAGCGTCATGCCTTCCGGCACCAGGGCCAGATGCTTGTCGTCGGTGTACTCACGGACTTCGTCGTAGAGGCTTTCGCGCAATTCCATCAGATGGCCGCGAGTCGGCCCGACTTTCATCAAGCCGCCGCCAGGGCTGAGCAGGCGTTTGGCTTCTTCCCAGTCCAGCGGGCTGAAAACGCTCGCGAGGAACTGGCAACTGCCGGACGCCAATGGCACCCGCGCCATGCTGGCGATCAACCAGGTCAGTTGCGGATTGCGTTTGCAGGCACGTTTGACCGCTTCGCGGGAGATGTCCAGCGCGTAACCATCGGCGTTCGGCAAGGCCTCGGCAATTTGCGCGGTGTAGTACCCCTCGCCACAGCCGATGTCCAGCCAGCGCTGCGGCGCATACCCGGCAGCCAGCTCCGCCAGACGCTTGGCCACCGGCGCGTAATGGCCGGCATTCAAGAAGTCGCGGCGGGCTTCGACCATTGCCAGGTTATCCCCGGGGTCGCGGCTGTTTTTGTGCTGCACCGGCAACAGGTTCAGGTAACCCTGGCGTGCGCGGTCGAATCGATGCCCGGCGGGGCAGGCCACGCCGTTGTCCACCGCGTTCAGCGGTTCGCTGCAGATCGGGCAGGCCAGCATCAGGCGAGCAACTTGATCAGGGTCTGGTAGTAGATGTCGGTCAGCACGTCGAGGTCGGCGGCCAGCACGCGCTCGTTGACCTGATGGATCGTCGCGTTGACCGGGCCCAGTTCAACCACTTGCGTGCCCATGGTCGCAATGAAACGTCCGTCGGACGTGCCACCACTGGTAGAGGCTTTGGTGGCGCGACCGGTGACGTCCTTGATGCTCGACGCGACGGCATCCAGTAGCGCGCCCGGCTCGGTCAGGAACGGCAGGCCGGACAGCGCCCAGTCGATGTGCCAGTCCAGGCCATGCTTGTCGAGGAGATCGGCAACGCGCTTTTGCAGGCCTTCGACGGTCGACTCGGTGGAGAAGCGGAAGTTGAACACGGCCACCAGGTCACCGGGGATCACATTGGTCGCGCCGGTGCCGGAATTGACGTTGGAGATCTGGAAGCTGGTCGGCGGGAAGAAGTCGTTGCCGTGGTCCCAGTGCTCGGCGGCCAGTTCGGCCAGCGCCGGTGCGGCGAGGTGGATCGGGTTCTTCGCCAGGTGGGGATACGCGACGTGACCCTGCACTCCGCGTACGGTCAATTTGGCGCCGAGGGAGCCGCGACGACCGTTTTTGACTACGTCACCGACCAACGTGGTGCTCGACGGTTCGCCGACGATGCACCAGTCCAGGCGTTCCTTGCGGGCGGCGAGGCGTTCGATCACCGCCTTGGTGCCGTGATGGGCCGGGCCTTCTTCGTCGCTGGTAATCAGGAACGCGACCTTGCCCTTGTGATCCGGGTAGTCGGCGACGAAACGCTCGGCTGCCACCGTCATGGCGGCGAGGCTGCCTTTCATGTCCGCCGCGCCACGGCCGCAGAGCATGCCGTGTTCGTCGATCAGCGCGTTGAACGGGTCGATCTGCCAGGCGGTGACCGGGCCGGTCGGCACGACATCGGTGTGGCCGGCGAAGCACAGCACCGGGCCGTCGTGTTTGCCGTGGGTCGCCCAGAAGTTATCCACATCTTCGATGCGCATCGGTTCCAGCGCAAAACCGGCATCGCCCAGGCGCTGCATCATCTGCTTCTGGCAATCAGCGTCGACCGGCGTCACGGATGGACGGCGGATCAGGTCGATGGCGAGTTGAAGGGTCGGCGAAAGGTCGGCGTGGGCCGTCATGGAAAACTCCGGAAAACTTGAATATGGGCGCGGTCTTAATGTGGGAGCGGGCTTGCTCGCGAAGCTTTTGACGTCAGTGATGACGCCTTCGCGAGCAAGCCCGCTCCCACAGGTATTGAGTTCGGCCGTTAAACCGAGTCCCGCCAAGGCCTGCAAAATGGCGGTTATCTTAAAGCAAAACGGCGACCATTGGCCGCCGTTTAGTGCATCCGCAGCGATTTAGACCGCTGGTAGCGGCTCGGCTTCGACCGAAGGTTTCGGCAGCGAAGACAGGAACGCCATGATCAGCGCCGCCAGGTAAGGCAGCGACTGCACCAGCAGCATGGTCACCCAGAAGCGCATGTCGTTGCTCGGCATGCCGTTCACCAGGAAGATCCCCAGCGCCGCACCCCACAACAGCAGCATGATGAACACTTCTTCCCGCGCCTCGGAGATGGCCACCCAGAAACCGTGGTTATCGGCGTTTTTCGGGGTGCGGAAGAACGGAATGCTGCTGGTGAAGAAGCCGTACAACACCGCCTTGGCGATGGTGTGCGACAACGCCAGCCCGGCCAGTGCCGCGCAGAAGGCATCCTTGAGGTTGACCCCCACCGCACGACGGTAGAGGAAGATGATCTTGCCGACCTTGAACACAAACAGCGCCAATGGCGGGATCGCGAAAATCAACAATGGCGGATCGACCCGTTGCGGCACGATGATCATCGCCGCCGACCACAACAGCGCACCGACGGTGAAGAAGATGTTCATGCCGTCCGCCACCCACGGCAACCAGCCCGCGAGGAAGTGGTAACGCTGGCCACGGGTCAGTTCGGTGTCCT
The DNA here is from genome assembly GCF_006094435.1 of Pseudomonas sp. MPC6. NCBI lineage: Bacteria > Pseudomonadati > Pseudomonadota > Gammaproteobacteria > Pseudomonadales > Pseudomonadaceae > Pseudomonas > Pseudomonas sp. MPC6. Next base: position 1,277,764 of record NZ_CP034783.1, read on the forward strand.
TGCCGCGCAACAGGCTGGCGGTGTGACGCTTGATGATCTGAATCGCGCCATAGGCCCAGCGGAATCGCTGTTTCTTGAAGTCGATAAAGGTATCGGGCATCAGGCCTTTGCCGTAGCTGGTGTGGTAATACGCCGCCGACAGGCCTTTTTCGAACACGCGCAGGCCCAGCTCGGCGTCTTCACAGATGCACCAGTCGGCCCAGCCGAGCTCCTCGAGCACCGAGCGCCGGGTCATGGTCATGGTGCCGTGCTGGATGATCGCGTCACGGTCGTTGCGAGTGACCATGCCGATGTGGAAGAAACCTTTGTATTCCGCGTAGCAGAGCTTCTTGAAGGTGCTTTCGTTCTGGTCGCGGTAATCCTGTGGCGATTGCACCACGGCGATTTTCGGATCGGCGAAGTGCGGCACCATGTGCTTGAGCCAGTTCGGATCGACGCAGTAGTCCGAGTCGATCACCGCAATCACTTCGGCATCCTTGGCGGTGTGCGGAATCAGGTAATTCAGCGCGCCGCCCTTGAAACCGGCCAGCGGCGCGACATGGAAGAACTTGAAGCGCGGGCCGAGGGTTTCGCAGTAATCGCGCACCGGTTCCCAGACCGCCGGGTCCTTGGTGTTGTTGTCGATGATCAGGACTTCGAAGTCCGGGTAATCGAGGTTGGCCAGGGCGTTGAGGGTCTGTTTGACCATCTCCGGCGGCTCGTTGTAGCAAGGGACGTGAATCGACACTTTCGGTCGGTAGTCCGAATCCCCCACCACCGGCAGGAATTCGCGCCGACGCTTGTGGGTCCAGACCGCTTCGGCCAGTTCGTGGGCCTCGGTCAGCAGCACGATAAACACCCCGAGCGCGCCGAGGCCGAGCAGGAAACCCACCGTCAGGCTGAACCAGGTGCTGTATTGCAGGCTGTAGTCGTAACCGATCCACACCAGTACCGAACCGCAGAGGAACGCGATGAAGGTCAGGAAGGTGCGACCGCGTTGGCGCAGGGCCGAGCCGTCGATCATCAACAGGGTCAGGGACAGCAGGGCCAATACCACCGAGCCGACAGCCAGCACCCGCCATTGCGGAATTGCGACGACCGGACCGTCGAAGTTGAATTTCTGCTGGCGTGCGGCGTTGAACACACCCCAATAAGCGCCTACCGAGCCTTCATCGCTGGCCTTCCAGGGCTGGTCAAACGCTTCGATGACGAAGTAGTTGAAACCCTGGCGGTTGAGCTTGTTGACCAGTGTACGCAGGTAAATCGCCTGGTCTGCCGGTGACGCATCGGCGCCGCCGCGCATACGGCCGTTGCTCGGCCAGCCGACTTCCGACAGCAACAGCGGTTTTTTCGGGAACATTTTTTTCAGGTCGCGGGCGCGGTCGAGCACGAACTGCCCGGCCTGTTCCATCGGCACATGCTCCCAATAGGGCAGGACGTGCGCGGCGATCAGGTCTACGTGCTTGGCCAGGCTGGGGTTTTCTTCCCAGACGTGCCACTGCTCGGAGGTGGTCACCGGCACTTTCACCGCCGCGCGCACGCGATCGAGGATAATGCTGAGCTCCGGGGCGGTAATTTCCTTACGGAAGATCGCCTCGTTGCCTACAACCACCCGGACCACGCTGCGCGAACTGTTGGCGATTTCGATCGCACGCGTGATCTCGCGCTCGTTACGCTCCTCGTCCGGGCTGATCCAGATGCCGAGGGTGACCCTCAGGCCGAATTCTTCTGCCAGTTTGGGAATGTTTCCCAGGGTGCCATCGACCGAGTACGTACGGATGTTGTCCGTCAGCTTGCTCAGGATCTCCAGATCGCGACGCATTTCATCGTCGGTCGGATACTGCTCTTTCTGCGGGTACTGGCCTTGCTGGAACGGCGAGTATGAAAAGCCGGAGATCTGTTCGGGCCAGTTGGGGGCGGTAACCGGGCGATTGATCAGCGCCCAGAAGCCGGTAAACAAGGCAGCGATGGCGAGCACCACCACCAGGTTGAGTCCAAATTTACGCGATGACATAGCTATTTCGGGTTCCAAAGGCTGTGGAACTAAGGACCGGTCGGCGAGCGCCAAGGGGCGCGCATCCTACACCGGGCATCGCCTGAGCGTACAGCTGACAGGGAAATGCCCTACGTTTGGCAATCCAACTCGGCTTAAGTTCTTTCGTTGCCCTTCGTAGGATGATTCCTGGTTCTGTGTAGCCTGAATGAAGAAATCAAGACGCCGTTCATAGCCCAAAGATGCTCTTGGCCGACTTCGGCCCTATAATGCGCGCCGGTTTTTGGGGTAATGGTCATGAGTACAGAAGATCCGCGGTTTGCTGGCATCGCCCGGTTGTATGGCATCGAGGGCCTGGAGCGCTTGCGCGCGGCCCATGTGGCGATCGTCGGTGTCGGCGGCGTCGGCTCCTGGGCGGCGGAAGCCGTTGCCCGGTGTGGCGTGGGCGAAATTTCGCTGTTCGACCTGGACGATGTCTGTGTCAGCAACGCCAATCGTCAGCTGCATGCGCTGGACAGCACGGTCGGCAAGCCCAAGGTCGAGGTGATGGCCGAGCGCCTGCGCGGGATCAACCCGGACTGCACGGTGCACGCGGTGGCGGATTTCGTCACCCGCGAGACCATGGCCGAGTACATCACGCCGAACATCGACTGCGTGATCGACTGCATCGACAGTGTGAACGCCAAGGCTGCGCTGATCGCCTGGTGCAAGCGGCGCAAGATCCAGATCATCACCACCGGCGGCGCGGGCGGGCAGATCGACCCGACGCTGATCCAGGTGTGCGACCTGAACCGCACGTTCAATGACCCGCTGGCGTCGAAAGTACGCTCGACCCTGCGCCGCGATTACAACTTCTCCCGCACCGTGACCCGCCATTACAGCGTGCCCTGCGTGTTTTCCACCGAACAGCTGCGCTACCCGAAACCGGACGGCAGCATTTGCTTGCAGAAGAGTTTTGTCGGCGATGGCGTGAAGCTGGACTGCGCCGGCGGGTTTGGCGCGGTGATGATGGTGACGGCGACGTTCGGCATGGTCGCGGCGACCAAGGCTGTGGATAAGATTGTGGCTGGGGTGCGGCGGCCGGCGGATCGCGTTAAGCCTGAAGTTTAACTGTTGTGGCTGATGGCCTCTTCGTCGGAACGCCGCCCGGAGCAAGCCCGCTCCCACATTTGATCGGTGTCGGTCACAAAAACCAGGTGCGCCACAAATCCAATGTGGAAGCGGGCTTGCTCGCGAAGGCGATTAGCCCGCCAACTCATTCATCCGCTGGAGCACGGCGTTCAGGCCATTACTGCGCGACGACGACAGATGGCGGCTCAGCCCCAACTGACTGAACCACTCCGGCAAATCCACCTGCCGCAACTCAGCCGCGGACAACCCATTGACCCGTGCCAGCAACAACGCCACCAACCCGCGAATCAACCGCGCATCGCTGCTCGCGGCGAACTGCCAATGACCATCCTGCAACGCGCCCACCAGCCACACCTGACTTTCACAGCCGTGCACCCGATTGGCATCAACCTTATCCACATCGCTCAATGCAGGCAGACGGTCGCCCCACTGCATCAGCAGCCGCGCCCGCTGTTCCCATCCGGCGGCAGCCTGGAAGGTTTCGAGCGCGGCAACCGCATCGGCCGGCAAGTTCACCGCAACAACTCCAGCGCCTGATCCAGCGCGTCAAAGAACCGCTCCAGGTCTTCGGAGTCGTTGTACAGCGCCAACGACACCCGAATCGCCCCGGCCAGTTCAAAGCTTTTCAACAGCGGCATTGCACAGTGATGGCCCGCACGCACGGCAATCCCTTGTTCCGTCAGCAGATGGGCCAGGTCGGAGTTATGCACACCCTCGACCACAAAACTGACCAGCGCCAACTGCGGCTTGCCCAGCAGGCGGATGCCAGTGCGCGCTTCAAGGCCTTTGAGCAAATAGTCATGCAACGCCGCTTCGTGGGCGGACACGGCTTCCTGATCGAGCCCGGCCAGGTAATCGAGGGTCGCCCCCAGGCCGATCACACTGGCAATCGGCGGAGTACCGGCTTCAAAACCCAGTGGCGCCGGACGAAAGCGGGCGTCGTGATAATTGGCCTCCATCACCATTTCACCGCCAAACTGCCAGTGGCGCAGTTGCTCCAGCGCTTTATCACGCCCGAACAGCACGCCGAGGCCCTCGGGGCCATAGAGCTTATGGCTGGAAAACACATAGAAGTCGCAACCCAGCGCTTGTACGTCATGTCGACCATGAACGACGCCCTGGGCGCCATCGACCACGGTCAATGCGTCATGTGCCTGGGCGATTGCCAACAACGCGGGCAACGGCTGCCAGGCGCCAAGCACGTTGGACAGCTGGCTGACTGCCACCAGGCGGGTTCGTGGATTGATCAACTGCGCAGCGGCATCAAGATCAATCAAGCCACTGGCATCCAGCGGCAGGACCACCAGCTTCAGGTCGCGACGGTGGGCCAGTTGCTGCCACGGCAGCAGATTGGCGTGATGCTCCAGGGCGCTGATGACGATTTCATCGCCCGGATTGAACAGGTGTTCCAGGCCATAGGCCAGAAGATTCAGCGCGGACGTCGCGCCGTGGGTAAAGATGATCTGCCCGCAATCGCCGGCATTGAGCCATTGGGCAACCTTGCGGCGGCTGTCCTCGAACGCCTGGGTGGCATGCGCGCCGGGCAAGTGTTGCGCCCGATGCACGTTGGCCGCGCCGTTGGCGTAGTAATGCGCCAGGGCATCCAGCAGGGCTTGGGGTTTTTGCGTGGTGGCGGCGTTGTCCAGATAGGTCTGGTCTTGCCGTTGCAATGCGGCGATGGCCGGAAAATCGGCGCGCCAGGGAGAGGGAATCATCATGGTGTTCGGCCCTGATAAACATGGGCGGGGGTACGCCTGACCCTGTGTAGGAGCGAGCTTGCTCGCGAAAAACCCATGGACGACACGTGCTGTCTGGTGCCGCGCGTTATCGTTAACGTCCATCGCGAGCGAGCTCGCTCCTACAGAGGTGATCGTGTGACGCTGCCAGCAGCGCTGCTTAGTTGTGAGCGTGCAGCGCTTCGTTCAGTTCGATGGCCGATTTGTGGGTTTTGCATTCCACGGCACCGGTCTGCGAATTGCGGCGGAACAGCAGGTCCGATTGGCCGGCCAGTTCACGGGCTTTCACCACTTTGACCAGCGCGTTGTGCTCGTCCAGCAAAGCCACCTTGGTCCCGGCGGTGATGTACAGGCCCGATTCAACGGTGTTGCGGTCGCCCAACGGAATACCGATACCGGCGTTGGCGCCGATCAGGCAGCCTTCGCCGACCTTGATCACGATGTTACCGCCGCCCGACAGGGTGCCCATGGTCGAGCAACCGCCGCCCAGGTCCGAGCCCTTGCCGACGAATACGCCCGCGGAAACACGGCCTTCGATCATGCCCGGGCCTTCGGTGCCGGCGTTGAAGTTGACGAAACCTTCGTGCATCACGGTGGTGCCTTCGCCGACATAGGCGCCCAGGCGCAGACGTGCCGCATCAGCGATACGCACACCGGCCGGCACCACGTAGTCGGTCATTTTCGGGAACTTGTCCACCGAGAACACTTCCAGCAGCTCGCCACGCAGGCGGGCTTCCAGTTGACGCTCGGCCAGTTCGGCCAGGTCGATGGCGCCCTGGCTGGTCCACGCCACGTTCGGCAGCAACGGGAAAATCCCGGTGAGGTTCAAACCGTGCGGCTTGACCAGGCGATGGGACAGCAAGTGCAGCTTGAGATAAGCCTCAGGCGTGGAAGACAGTGGCGCATCTTCGGCCAGAACGGTGGCGACCAGCGGCTTGTGGCTTTCGGCCAGACGGGTGAGCAGGGCGGCCTGGACAGCGTCGACGCCTTTGAGCGCGTCGGCCAGTTGCGAAGCCTGAGCGAGGGTGAAGGTGATGGCCTGGTTGCCTTCGGTGTAGCCCAGAATGGGCGCAATGGCGGCGACCAGTTCGGCCGACGGGTTGAGCAGTGGCTGCGCGTAAAACACTTCCAGCCATGCGCCTTGACGGTTTTGAGTGCCGACACCAAAGGCCAGGCTGAACAGGGTAGTGGACATGTAAATACCTCTAACAAAATTGAACGGGCTGCCTTACTTGAGTGCTGCCGCGTAGATATCTGGCTTGAAGCCAATCAGGGTTCGGTCACCGAGATCGAGCACCGGGCGCTTGATCATCGAAGGTTGTGCGAGCATCAGTTCGATGGCTTTGCGCTGGTCGAGATCGGCTTTGCGTTCGTCGTCGAGCTTGCGAAAGGTCGTGCCTGCACGGTTCAACACCACTTGCCAGCCGTGCTCGTCGCACCATTGGGTCAGGTGTTCACGGTCGATTCCGGCCGTTTTGTAATCATGGAAGTCATAGCTGACAGCGTGTTCATCAAGCCAGGTGCGCGCCTTTTTCATGGTGTCGCAGGCTTTGATGCCGAAAAGGTGCAACGTTTTACTTGAAACGGTCAAGGAATTGCCCCCTTTGCAGGTGCTGGAAATTAAAGGTGGAGGATTATGCCATGGAAGCGCAAACCCTGTGGGAGCGAGCTTGCTCGCGATAGCGGAGGGCCTGTCGACATAGATGCTGAATGTTATGCCGCAATCGCGAGCAAGCTCGCTCCCACAAGGGAATACGCTGGTTCGTGAACCCGGTGCTACATAGGTACAAGGGTCAGGGATCCGACCAAGCAGCTAATATGCCACTTCAATACTGTCGATTTTTCGGGAACCACGCTTTATGCAAACCGCCTACACCGTCCTGATCCTGTTGATGCTGGTCAGCGTTTCACGCCTTGTCGGACGGGTGATTCCGTTACCGTTGCCACTGGTGCAAATCGCCGCGGGTGCCTTGTTGGCCTGGCCGACCCTCGGGCTGCATGTGGCGCTGGATCCCGAATTGTTTCTTTTTCTGTTCCTGCCGCCGCTGCTGTTTTCCGACGGTTGGCGCATGCCCAAGCGAGAGTTGTGGCGTTTGCGCGGACCGATCCTGACCCTGGCCGTCGGCCTGGTGCTGTTCACCGTGGTCGGTGCCGGCTATTTCATTCATTGGTTATTGCCGAGTGTTCCGCTGCCGGTGGCGTTTGCCTTGGCGGCGGTGCTGTCGCCGACGGATGCCGTGGCGGTGTCGGCGATTGCCCAGAACCGCTTGCCGACACCCCTGATGCATATGCTGCAGGGCGAAGCGCTGATGAACGATGCCTCGGGCCTTGTGACCTTCAAGTTTGCCTTGGCGGCGGCGGTGACGGGCGTGTTCTCGCTGGCCAACGCCAGTGTGACCTTTGTCCTGGTCGCGGTCGGCGGCCTGGCGGTCGGGGTGGCGCTGAGCTGGCTGGTGGGGCGCTTGCGGTCCTGGATGATCGCCCGTGGCTGGGATGACCCGGCGACGCACGTGGTGTTCATGTTGCTGCTGCCGTTTGCGGCGTATGTGCTGGCCGAGCGACTGGGTGCATCGGGCATCCTGTCGGCGGTGGCGGCGGGGATGATGCAGAGCTGGCTCGATCTGCTGCCGCGCCAGACCAGTACCCGCCTGCTCAATCGCAGCGTCTGGTCGTTGCTGGAATTTGCCTTCAATGGCCTGATCTTCCTGCTACTGGGCCTGCAATTGCCGGACATCATCAAGGCCGTGGCCAGCCATGAAACCTCGTTGTGGCCGACATTGCTCTACCGCTGCCTGGACGTGGTGGCGATTTTCCTGGTGCTGCTGGTGTTGCGGTTTATCTGGGTGCAGAGCATCTGGCGCTTGTCGGTTCTGCTACGACGCTGGCGCGGCAAGGGTGCAATGACCCAGGTGCCGACGGCGCGCTCGTGCTGGTTGCTGACGGTTGGCGGCGTGCGCGGTGCGGTGACGCTGGCGGGTGTGATGTCTGTGCCGCTGTTGATGGGGGCCGAGGCCTTTCCTGAGCGGGATCTGCTGATTTTCATCGCGGCCGGGGTGATCTTGCTGTCGCTGATTGCGGCGTGTATCGCTTTGCCGCTGTTGCTGCGCGGTATCGAGAAAAGCCCGGACGACAAGCGTCGCAATGAAGTGCGCGACGCCTGGCGCAAAACTGCCGAGGCCGCCATCCATGCGCTCGAAGCCGAAGAAGCCAATCCCCAGGATGCGGCGCAGGCCGCGCTGGCGGTAGAACTCAAGGCGCGGATCATGTCCGAGTATCGGCAACAGCTGGAGGTGTTCAACGATTCGGCGGAAGCCCAGGCGCTGGCGTTTCAGATGGATTTGCTTGAGCGGCGGCTACGCTTGAAGGCGCTGCGGGCGCAACGCCTTGAACTGTATAGCCTGAGCCGTCAGCACCAGATTGGCGATGACGTATTGCGGGAGGTGCTGGCTGACCTGGACTTGAGCGAAGCCAATCTCGGCCAGGTGAAATGACCCCTGGATTTTGTAGGAGCGAGCTTGCTCGCGATGGACTCAATAGCGCCGCTGTTAACCAGTAAACACGCGTTATCGTTAACGACCATCGCGAGCAAGCTCGCTCCTACAGCGGAGCGTATTCGGTAGGGCAAGCTTCTTTCTTACCGGCGCTGGATAAAGGCGCGGATCCGCTCTGCGGCTTCAACACATTCGGCCAGCGGCGCAACCAGTGCCATGCGCACTCGTCCGGCACCCGGATTGGTCCCCTCGACGTCGCGGGACAGATAGGAACCCGGCACCACGGTCACGTGTTCTTCAACGAACAGATCACGGCAGAATGCCTCGTCATCGCCTGCAACGTTCGGCCACAAATAGAAGCCGCCGTCCGGGCGCTGTACATCCATCACCGGGCTGAGGATCTCAAGTACCGCGTCATATTTCTCGCGATACAGCGCACGGTTGGCGCGCACATGCACTTCATCATTCCAGGCAGCGACGCTGGCCAGTTGGGTCTGAACCGGCATCGCGCAGCCGTGGTAGGTGCGATACAGCAGGAAGCCCTTGAGAATGTCGGCGTCACCGGCGACGAAGCCCGAACGCAGGCCCGGCAGGTTGGAGCGCTTGGACAGGCTGTGGAACACCACGCAACGCTTGAAATCCTTGCGGCCCAGTTCCACACAGGCGCTGAGCAGACCGGCCGGCGGGGTCTGTTCGTCGAAGTACAGTTCGCTGTAGCACTCGTCCGCGGCGATCACGAAGTCGTGTTCGTCGGCCAGGGCGATCAGTTTTTTCAGGGTCTCGACCGGAATCAGCGCACCGGTGGGGTTGCCCGGCGAGCACAGGAACAGGATCTGGCAGCGTTTCCAGATGTCCGGGGAGACGGCATCGAAATCCGGGTTGAAGCCGTTTTCATCCAGGCACGGCAGGTAGTGCGGCTTGGCCCCGGCGAGGAACGCCGCGCCTTCGTAGATCTGATAGAAAGGATTCGGGCTGACCACCAGGGCGTCGTCGCCACGGTTGACCACGGTCTGGGTGAAGGCAAACAGCGCTTCACGGGTGCCGTTGACCGGCAGCACGTTGCGCGCCGGGTCGAGCCAGCCGCTCGGGACGCCGAAGCGGCGCTCGCACCAGGCCGCGATGGCCTCACGCAGGGCGGGGATGCCCAGGGTGGTCGGGTAGACGGCCATTTGATCCAGGTTGCTGGCCAGGGCTTCGGCGACAAAGCTCGGCGAACGGTGCTTCGGCTCGCCGATGGACAGCGCGACAGGGCGCTTGTCAGGGTTTGGCGTGACGCTGCCGAGCAGGGCGCGGAGCTTCTCGAACGGGTAGGGCTGCAACTGGTTCAGAGCGTTGTTCATCGGTAGATCTCGTTCGGTTTGGGCAAACCCCCTGTAGGAGCTGGCTTGCCAGCGAAGCGGTGGGTCAGTCGACACATTCATCGACTGAGCGGACGTCTTCGCCGGCAAGCCAGCGCCTACACAGTGGGCAGGCAATTTGTTGATTCAGATACTCAAGCGCGACAGTTTGATTTCGGATTCCTGGTTGACCGTCAGCTGTTCGACGATCGCATCCTGCAAACGGCTGCACAGCAACGGGTCGGACAACGGCTGGTTGTTCGCATCGGTGATGAAGAACACGTCTTCCACGCGCTCGCCCAGGGTGGCGATCTTGGCGTTCTGCAGCGACAGGTCGAATTCCAGGAATATCGTGCCGATCCGAGCGAGCAAGCCCGGGCGATCCGGGGCGCTGAGCTCCAGCACGGTGACCGGACGCTGGGCGTCGTTGTGGATCGTCACCTGCGGCGCAAACGCGAAATGCTTGAGCTGGCGCGGCACCCGACGCTGAATGATGGTCGGGTAGTCGTCCGGATTGCGCAGGGCTTCGGTCAGGCCGTCACGGATCTGTTTGACCCGCGCCGGATTATCGCCGATCGAGTCGCCGTCGGTATCGAGCACGATGTAGGTGTCGAGGGTGAACTGGCTGCTGGAGGTGATGACCCGGGCGTCGTGGATGTTCAGGTTGAGCTGGTCCATCGCGGCCACGGTCACGGCGAAGAAGTCGTGCTGGTCCGGGGCGTAGATGAAGATCTGCGTGCCGCCCTCGAACTCGCGCTGGGTGGTTTCCTTGATCAGCACCAGTGGCCCGCCGTCGGCCGGCTGCTGGAGGATCGCATCACTGTGCCAGGCCACATCGCCGGCGGTGTGCCGCAGGAAGTAGTCGTCGCCCAGTTGCGACCAGAGTTGCTCGACGTCGTCCGGATCGGTGCCGCCGCGCACCAGGATGTCCAGGGCGGCGCTCTGGGTCTGGCGGATCTGTTCTTCGCGGTCCACCGGGTTTTCCAGGCCACGGCGCAAGGCCCGCTTGGTCTCGGTGTAGAGCTGGCGCAACAGGCTGGCGCGCCAGGAGTTCCATAGCGTCGGGTTGGTTGCGTTGATGTCGGCGACGGTCAGTACATACAGATAATCGAGGTGGGTTTCGTCGCCGACGGTCTGCGCGAAATCGTGGATCACCTGCGGGTCGGACAAATCCTTGCGCTGGGCGGTGGTCGACATCACCAGATGATTCTGCACCAGCCAGACGATCAGGCGGCTGTCCCAGGCCGGCAGCTGATGGCGCTGGCAAAAGGCTTCGGCATCCACCGCGCCGATTTCCGAATGGTCGCCATGCCGGCCCTTGCCGATGTCGTGGTACAGCCCGGCCAGGTAGATCAGCTCCGGCTTGGGCAGCTTGCCCATGAGCTTGCTGGCCAACGGGAATTTTTCCGACACCTGGGTGTACTGCAACTTACGCAGGTGCTTGATCAGGTTCAGGGTGTGGGCGTCGACCGTATAAATGTGAAACAGGTCGTGCTGCATCTGCCCGACAATGAATCCGAACTCCGGCAGATAGCGGCCGAGGATGCCGTAGCGGTTCATCCGGCGCAGGTTGCGATGGATGCCGATCTTGCACTTGAACAGTTCGATGAACAGGCTGGTGTTGCGAATGTCGTTGCGAAAATCGTCGTCGATCAGGTGCCGGTGTTCGCGCAGCAGGCGAATGGTGTCGGCGCGCACGCCCTTGATTTCCGGTTGCTGCGCCATCAGCACGAAGATTTCGAGCATGGCGAAAGGCGTACGACGGAATACGTTGTCGTTGCGCGCCTCGATATAACCGTCGTGCAGCTGGAATCGCGAGTTGATCGGTTGCGGCGGCGTCTGGTCTTGCGGCGCGAGAATGACTTCTTCGAAGTGCTGGATGATCAGGTCGCTGAGCTGGGCAATGCTCATGACCACCCGGTAATACTGCTGCATGAAGTTTTCGATGGCTTGCTTGGCGTCATCGCCCTGGAAGCCCAGCAGCCCGGCAATGGTGCGCTGGTGATCGAACAGCAAGCGGTCTTCGGAGCGGCCGGCGAGCATGTGCAACGCGTAACGAACCTTCCACAGGAATTCCTGGGAGGAGGCCAGCAGGGCATTTTCGCTCTCGACCAGGAAACCTTCCCCGGCCAGCGCCCGCAGGTTCAGGGTGCCGTATTCGCGACGGGCCACCCACAGGATGGTCTGGATGTCCCGCAGGCCGCCGGGCGAACCTTTGACGTTGGGTTCCAGGTTGTATTCGGTGTCGTTGTACTTGTGGTGCCGGGCCTTTTGCTCGGCGCGCTTGGCCAGGAAGAAGTCTTTGCTCGGCCACATGTGCGCGGTGCTGGTAACGTCCAGCATGCGCTGGCGCAGGCGCTCGGGGCCGCAAATGGTGCGGCTTTCCATCAGGTTGGTGACGACCGTCAGGTCGGCGCGGGCCTCAATGGCACACTCGTCGACCGAGCGCACGCTCTGACCGACTTCCAGGCCGATGTCCCACAGCAGCGTCAGAAAACGCTCGATGGAATCCCGGAAAATCTCATGATCGGCGCTGTCCAGCAGGATCAGCAGGTCGATATCGGAAAAGGGGTGCAGCTCACCACGACCGTAGCCGCCGACCGCGACCAGCGCGATGTCGGCGTCTTCGCTCCAGTCGAACTGTTCCCAGGCCTTTTGCAGGATGTTATCGACGAACCAGGCGCGATCCTCGATCAGCCGGCGAATCTCCCGGCCGCCGCGAAAGCGCCCGTCGAGCACCTCGCGGGCCTGGCGGATCGCCTTCTTGAAGGCCGCGATCGGGCTTGCCTTCAGGGCCAGTTCCGCCTGGAACTGGCCTCGGTCGAAGAGTTCTGGATCCACCTGCGGCATCGATTGGCTTTCCTGTCTATAAAAGGCTGGGACCTGCGCGCTCTGGATCAGGCCGAAACGCGCGGGATGGTGTCGTCGGCGCGCAAGGTGAAGATTTCGTAACCGGTTTCGGTCACCAGCAAGGTGTGTTCCCACTGCGCCGACAGCTTGCGGTCCTTGGTGATCGCGGTCCAGCCGTCGCCCAGCACCTTGGTGTCGGCCTTGCCCTGGTTGATCATCGGCTCGATGGTGAAGGTCATGCCAGCCTTGAGTTCCATGCCGGTGCCGGCACGGCCGTAGTGCAGGATCTGCGGTTCTTCATGGAAGACCTTGCCGATGCCGTGGCCACAGAACTCGCGGACCACCGAGAAACCATTCTTTTCAGCGTGTTTCTGGATGATTTCACCGATGTCGCCCAGGCGGCAGCCGGGCTTGACGATTTCGATGGCCTTGTACATGCATTCCTGGGTCACCTGCGACAGGCGCTCGGCCCAGACCGGCACGGTGCCGACGTGGAACATGCGGCTGGTATCGCCGTGAAAGCCATCCTTGATCACGGTGACGTCGATGTTCAGGGTGTCGCCATCCTTCAACGGCTTTTCGTTCGGGATGCCGTGGCAGACCACGTGGTTGATCGAGGTGCAGATCGACTTCGGGTAGCCCTTGTAATTGAGCGGGGCAGGGATGGCCTTCTGCTCGTTGACGATGTAGTCGTGGCAGATGCGGTCCAGCTCTTCGGTGGTGATGCCCGGTTTGACATGTTCGGCAATCATTTCCAGCACATCGGCGGCCAGTTTGCCGGCGACACGCATTTTGGCGATGTCCTCCGGGGTTTTGAGGGTGACGGTCATACAGGCTCTCTCTGCGCTCGATGGCGCTTGCTAAAACAAAATGGGCGTTGCGCGATCGATGCCGCGGCCCTGAAAAACCCGATTCTATCAGACGAACAGGGCAAATCTGAGCCTCTGTGCGTCGCTTCTCTCTTATAGCAGGGTGCATTCCTGGCGAATTGCAGGGTGCGCCAGAAAAGCCTCGGTCAGGAATTCAGAATCCGGGTTCCGTTTTTTTGCGCCTTGTGGTATAAAATGCGCCGCTTTCCGGGGATCCCCTGGGAAGCCTAAATCCACACACGTGTCGACACGATGACCTGGGTGCCTGAAGCGTAATGCTGCTGGTTGGTCATTGGGATACGTGGAGGCCAAACCCGACTTATTAAGGAACTATCATGTCCCAAGTCAACATGCGCGATATGCTGAAGGCCGGTGTGCACTTCGGTCACCAGACCCGTTACTGGAACCCGAAAATGGGTAAATACATTTTCGGCGCGCGTAACAAGATCCACATCATCAACCTTGAAAAAACCCTGCCAATGTTCAACGAAGCTCTGACTTTCGTAGAGCGTCTGGCCCAGGGCAAAAACAAGATTCTGTTCGTCGGCACCAAGCGTTCCGCTGGCAAGATCGTTGCTGAAGAAGCAGCACGTTGCGGTTCGCCGTACGTCGATCACCGCTGGTTGGGCGGCATGCTGACCAACTTCAAAACCATCCGTGCTTCCATCAAGCGTCTGCGTGACCTTGAAGTGCAAGCCGAAGACGGTACTTTCGCCAAGCTGACCAAGAAAGAAGCGCTGATGCGCACTCGCGATCTTGAGAAGCTCGATCGTTCCCTGGGTGGTATCAAGGACATGGGCGGTCTGCCAGACGCTCTGTTCGTTATCGACGTTGATCACGAGCGCATCGCGATCACCGAAGCCAACAAGCTGGGCATCCCGGTTATCGGCGTAGTCGATACCAACAGCAGCCCGGAAGGCGTTGACTACATCATCCCAGGCAACGATGACGCAATCCGCGCTATCCAGCTGTACATGGGTTCGATGGCTGACGCAGTCATCCGTGGTCGCAACCACGTTGCTGGCGGTACCGAGCAGTTCGTTGAAGAAGCTCCGGCAGCTGCAGCTGAGTAATTGACGCCTTGGCGTTGACTCAGTAAGCAAAAAGGGGGCTTGGCCCCCTTTTTGCCACCTCGAAAACCGTTTGTCGGCGCCCACATGTGGCAGCGCAACATAGCGACTGTAACGTGCAGCGGCCTACAACGGAGATTCGGGAAGAATTGATCGCCCGTTTGATCGGGTGGAATGGTTGAAAACCTATCCAAGAGGATTTTGAAATGGCAGAGATTACTGCAGCGTTGGTCAAAGAACTGCGTGAGCGTACCGGCGAAGGCATGATGGATTGCAAAAAGGCCTTGACCAAGGCCGGCGGCGACATCGAAAAAGCCATTGATGACATGCGTGCTTCCGGCGCCATCAAGGCTGCCAAAAAAGCTGGCAACGTTGCCGCTGAAGGCGCGATCGCTCTTAAAGAAGACGGTAAATCCGCCGTTCTGCTGGAAGTGAACTCGCAGACCGACTTCCTGGCTCTGCAGGACGACTTCAAGGCATTTGTTGCTGCAAGCGTTGAAAAAGCGTTTGCTGACAAGCTGACCGATGTCGCTCCGCTGATCGAAGCTCAAGAAGCCGATCGTCTGGTTCTGGTCGGCAAGGTTGGCGAAAACGTCAACATCCGTCGCCTGGCACGCGTTGAAGGTGATGTTGTCGGTGGTTACCTGCACGGCAACAAGATCGGTGTTGCGGTTGTTCTGAAGGGCGGCAGCGTTGAGCTGGCCAAGGACATCGCTATGCACGTAGCAGCCACCAACCCTGAATTCCTGCTGCCATCGGAAGTTTCCGCTGAAGCGGTCGAGCGTGAGAAGGGCGTGTTCCTGACCCTGAACGCCGACAAGATCGCTGGCAAGCCAGAAAACATCGTTGAAAACATGGTCAAAGGCCGTATCAGCAAGTTCCTGGCTGAAGCGAGCCTGGTTGAGCAGGCGTTCGTCAAGAACCCTGAAATCAAGGTTGGTGAACTGGCGAAGAAAGCCGGTGCCGAAATCGTTTCTTTCACCTACTTCAAAGTAGGCGAAGGCATCGAGAAGCCGGTCGACAACTTCGCTGAAGAAGTTGCTGCCCAGCTGGCCGCCGCCAAGCAATAAGACAGTCCTCAACTGTCGCCCTGAAGAGGCTGCCCGCTCACGCGCGCAGCCTCTTTTCAGATGGGGTGCCCAATTTTAATTGGTTTCCCCCTGGAACTGGCTTACAAAGCCATGTTCCGATGGCGCTGAAGCAGCGTCACGCTAGAGTGAACGCCGGCTGTAAACAGCGGGCAAAGAATTTTTTAAAATACGCCGCAGGAGAGATTCGCAATGGCTCAGCAGGGCAGTGGTTATCAGGCTCGCTATAAACGCATTCTACTCAAGCTTAGCGGCGAGGCCCTGATGGGCTCGGAAGAGTTCGGGATCGATCCGAAAGTTCTGGATCGCATGGCGCTGGAAGTCGGCCAGCTGGTCGGCATCGGTGTTCAGGTCGGTCTGGTGATCGGTGGTGGTAACCTGTTTCGCGGTGCGGCGCTGAGCGCGGCCGGCATGGATCGGGTCACTGGCGACCACATGGGCATGCTGGCCACTGTGATGAATGCCTTGGCCATGCGTGATGCGCTGGAGCGTGCCAATATCTCCGCCATCGTGATGTCGGCCATTTCCATGGTTGGTGTGACCGATCACTATGATCGCCGCAAAGCCATGCGCCACCTGAACGCCAAGGAGGTTGTGATTTTCGCGGCGGGTACGGGTAACCCGTTCTTCACCACGGATTCGGCAGCCTGCCTGCGTGCAATCGAAATCGATGCCGATGTGGTGCTCAAGGCAACCAAGGTCGATGGCGTCTACACTGCGGACCCATTCAAGGACCCGCATGCCGAGAAGTTCGATCATCTGACGTACGATGAAGTGCTGGATCGCAAGCTGGGCGTGATGGACCTGACGGCCATTTGCCTGTGCCGCGACCACAAGATGCCGTTGCGCGTATTTAACATGAACAAGCCCGGCGCCCTGCTGAACATCGTGCATGGCGGCGCTGAAGGGACCCTGATCGAGGAAGGCCAACAATGATCAACGAAATCAAGAAAGACGCTCAAGAGCGCATGAAAAAATCCGTGGAATCGCTGGCGCACAACTTCGGCCGTATTCGTACCGGCCAGGCGCACCCAAGCATTCTTGAAGGCGTGATGGTGCCGTATTACGGTTCCGACACCCCGATCAAGCAAGTGGCGAACATCACCGTCAAGGACGCCCGTACCCTGCAAGTCGTTGCCTTTGAGCGCAACATGCTGGGTGCTGTCGACAAAGCCATCGGTAGCGCAGGTCTGAACCTCAACCCGACCAACCTGGGTGAGTTGCTGCTGATCTCCATGCCGGCCCTGACCGAAGAAACCCGCAAGGGCTTCACCAAGCAGGCGCGCGATGTCGCTGAAGACGCTCGTGTTGCCGTGCGCAACATCCGTCGTGATGCGAATAGCCAGCTCAAGGATCTGGTCAAGGAAAAAGAAATCAGCGAAGACGAAGAGCGTCGCGCCACTGGCGAGATCGATGATCTGACCAAAAAGTACGTGGCTGAAATCGACGCGAATCTGGCGCAGAAAGAAAAAGACCTGATGGCCGTATAAGGGTCGCGTTGTCATGGATAAGATCAAGCAGAGTGCGCCGACCGCGGTGCCGCGCCATGTCGCGATCATCATGGATGGTAATAATCGCTGGGCGAAAAAACGCTTTATGCCGGGTGTCGCCGGTCATAAAGCGGGGGTGGATGCCGTTCGGGCAGTGATCGAGGTCTGTGCCGAGGCCAAGGTCGAGGTATTGACGCTGTTTGCCTTCTCCAGTGAGAACTGGCAGCGTCCGGCCGCCGAGGTCAGTGCCTTGATGGATCTGTTCTTCAGGGCGCTGCGGCGTGAAGCCAAGCGCCTGAACGAGAACAACATCAGTTTGCGCATCATTGGCGACCGTTCGCGTTTTCACCCAGAGTTGCAGGCTGCCATGCGTGAGGCCGAGGCCATGACGGTGGGCGCCAATCGCTTCATCCTGCAGATCGCCGCCAACTACGGCGGTCAGTGGGATATCGCGCAAGCCGCGCAACGTCTGGCGCGGGAAGTTCAGGCCGGGCATCTGCAGCCGGAAGACATTACCCCGGAACTGTTGCAAACCTGTCTGGTCACCGGTGACCTGCCGTTGCCGGACTTGTGCATCCGTACCGGTGGCGAGCATCGCATCAGTAACTTCCTGCTGTGGCAACTGGCTTACGCCGAGTTGTACTTCTCCGACCTGTTCTGGCCGGACTTCAAACACGATGCCATGCGTAACGCGCTGGCCGATTACGCTTCTCGCCAGCGCCGCTTCGGTAAAACGAGCGAGCAGGTCGAGGCTGGAGCCCGGGTTTAATGCTTAAACAACGAATCATCACCGCACTGATCCTGCTACCGATTGCGTTGTGCGGGTTTTTCCTGCTTGAAGGCAGCGGTTTTGCCCTGTTCATCGGGCTGGTCGTGACCCTCGGAGCCTGGGAATGGGCACGCCTGGCGGGCTTCACCGAGCAGCCGATCCGCGTCGGCTATGCGGCGGTGGTCGCATTGATGCTGTTTATCATGCATATCCTGCCGGGGCTGGCACCGTGGGTGTTGGGCGCTTCGGTGCTCTGGTGGGGGGTTGCGACCTGGCTGGTCCTGACTTACCCGCGCTCCAGCGAACATTGGGCCAGCGCTGCCTGCAAGCTGGTGATCGGTCTGCTGATTTTGTTGCCGGCCTGGCAAGGTCTGGTCCAGATCAAGCAGGAGCCCCTGGGTAACTGGCTGATCATGGCGGTGATGGTGCTGGTCTGGGGCGCCGATATCGGGGCTTACTTTTCCGGTCGGGCGTTCGGCAAGCGCAAGCTGGCCCCCCAGGTCAGTCCCGGCAAAAGCTGGGAAGGCGTGTATGGCGGGTTGGCGGCGAGCCTGGTGATCACGGCGATCGTCGGGATCGTTCGCGACTGGAGTGTCGCCCAGATGCTGATCGGTCTGATCTGCGCCGCCGTGATCGTGTTTATCTCGGTGGTGGGTGACCTCACCGAAAGCATGTTCAAGCGTCAATCCGGGATCAAGGACAGCAGCAACCTGCTGCCGGGTCACGGCGGGGTGCTCGATCGCATCGACAGTCTTACGGCGGCGATTCCAGTGTTTGCCGTATTGCTGTGGATGGCCGCACCGTGAGCCGCCCACAGCAGATTACCGTACTGGGGGCGACCGGTTCGATCGGTTTGAGCACGCTCGACGTCATTGCGCGTCACCCTGAGCGTTATCAAGTGTTCGCCTTGAGCGGCTTCACCCGCCTGAGTGAGTTGCGGGCGCTGTGCGTGCGTCATGCGCCGCGGTTTGCCGTGGTGCCCGAGGCGAGCGCTGCCCGAGGCTTGCAGGACGACTTGCACGCGGCGGGCCTGTCGACCCGTGTGCTGGTGGGGGAGGAGGGGTTGTGCCAGGTGGCGGCCGATCCTGAAGTGGATGCCGTGATGGCCGCTATCGTCGGTGCGGCGGGCTTGCGTCCGACCCTGGCGGCCGTCGAAGCCGGCAAGAAAATCCTCCTGGCCAACAAAGAAGCGCTGGTGATGTCCGGCGCGCTGTTCATGCAGGCCGTGCGTAAAAGCGGTTCGGTGCTGTTGCCGATCGACAGTGAGCACAACGCGATTTTCCAGTGCATGCCAGGGGATTTTGCCCGTGGCCTGGGGGCCGTCGGCGTGCGTCGGATTTTGCTGACAGCTTCGGGTGGTCCGTTCCGACAGACACCTATGGCTGAGTTGGTGCATGTCACCCCCGATCAGGCGTGTGCCCATCCGAACTGGTCCATGGGGCGCAAGATCTCGGTGGATTCGGCCAGCATGATGAACAAGGGGCTCGAATTGATCGAGGCCTGCTGGCTGTTCGATGCCAAGCCATCCCAGGTCGAGGTGGTGATTCACCCGCAGAGCGTGATTCATTCGCTGGTCGATTACATCGACGGTTCGGTATTGGCCCAGCTGGGCAATCCGGACATGCGTACGCCCATCGCCAATGCACTGGCCTGGCCGGAGCGGATCGACTCGGGCGTGCCGCCGCTGGATCTGTTTGCCATCGCGCGTCTGGATTTCCAGGCACCCGATGAACATCGCTTCCCTTGCCTGCGCCTTGCGCGTCAGGCGGCCGAAGCGGGTAACAGTGCGCCGGCCATGCTCAATGCGGCGAATGAAGTGGCGGTCGCGGCCTTTCTCGACGGACGGGTTCGTTACCCGGAAATCGCGAGTATCATCGAGGAAGTGTTGAATCTCGAGCCGGTGGTTGCGGTGGACGATCTCGACGCGGTGTTTACGGCGGACACCAAGGCCCGTGAGCTGGCCGGGCAATGGTTGAGTCGTCACGGGCGGTAAGTGCTGCAATACGTTGGCCCATGCAGCAACGAACAGGATTGCGGAGAAAGTAGATGAGCGCGCTCTATATGATTGTCGGCACCCTGGTAGCGCTGGGCGTGCTGGTCACCTTCCACGAATTCGGCCATTTCTGGGTCGCGCGTCGCTGTGGGGTCAAAGTGCTGCGCTTTTCCGTGGGCTTCGGCATGCCACTGCTGCGCTGGCACGACAAGCAAGGCACCGAATTCGTGATCGCCGCCATCCCGCTGGGCGGCTATGTGAAGATGCTCGACGAACGCGAAGGCGAAGTGCCTGCCGAGCAGATCGAGCAATCCTTCAATCGCAAATCGGTCCGTCAACGCATCGCTATCGTCGCGGCCGGCCCGATTGCCAACTTTCTGCTGGCGATGGTCTTTTTCTGGGTGCTCGCGATGCTTGGCAGCGAGCAGGTGCGACCGGTCATCGGTGCCGTCGAGTCCGGCAGTATCGCCGCCAAGGCCGGCCTGAGCGCCGGTCAGGAAATCATTGCCATCGATGGCGAGCCCACGTCCGGCTGGGCGGCGGTGAATCTGCAGCTGGTGCGTCGTCTGGGCGAAAGCGGTGCCCTGCAGTTGCTGGTTCGCGATCAGGGCTCCACGGCCGAATCGCCTCGTGAGCTGGTGCTGGACAAATGGCTCAAGGGTGCCGATGAACCGGACCCGATTCGCTCGCTGGGCATTCGCCCCTGGCGTCCGGCCCTGCCACCGGTGCTGGCCGAACTCGATCCAAAAGGCCCGGCCCAGGCTGCCGGCCTGAAGACCGGCGATCGATTGATCGCCCTGGATGGCAAGGCATTGGACGACTGGCAGCAGGTGGTCGATACCGTCCGCCTGCGCCCCGATAGCAAAATCATCCTGCGCATCGAGCGCGACGCGGCTCAACTCGACATCCCGGTGACGCTGGCCGCGCGTGGCGAGAAGAAGGCGCCCAGTGGTTATCTGGGGGCAGGGGTGAAGGCAGTCGACTGGCCGCCGGAGATGATTCGCGAGGTCAGTTACGGTCCCGTGGCAGCGATCGGGGAGGGTGCTCGACGCACCTGGACCATGAGTGTGCTGACCCTCGATTCGCTGAAGAAAATGTTGTTCGGCGAGCTCTCGGTAAAAAACTTGAGTGGACCGATAACCATTGCTAAAGTGGCGGGCGCTTCTGCCCAGTCGGGTGTCGCTGATTTCCTGAATTTCCTTGCTTATCTGAGTATTAGCCTGGGGGTTCTGAATTTGTTGCCCATTCCTGTACTGGATGGGGGGCATCTGTTGTTTTATCTGATCGAGTGGGTGCGTGGTCGCCCCTTGTCGGATCGGGTGCAGGGTTGGGGGATACAGATCGGTATCAGTTTGGTGGTCGGGGTGATGTTGCTTGCTCTGGTCAATGATCTGGGTCGACTGTAACGCTTCGCTGAATTGCGAATCTGCCGCATTTTGCGGCAGTTTGTTTATTGCCAGTTGGAATAAGAAAGGACTTCATGAAACGTCTGCTGCTAACTGCGGTTCTCACCGTATTGATGATCGCCGAAGTTCACGCCGAGTCCTTCACCATCTCTGATATTCGCGTCAATGGCCTCCAGCGGGTCTCCGCGGGGAGTGTCTTTGGTGCCTTGCCGTTGAACGTCGGTGAAAAGGCGGACGATCGTCGCCTGGTGGAATCCACTCGTGCGCTGTTCAAAACCGGTTTCTTTCAGGATATCCAGTTGGGTCGCGACGGCAACGTCCTGGTCATCACGGTCGTCGAGCGACCCTCGGTCGCCAGTATCGAGATCGAGGGCAACAAAGCGATCTCCACTGAAGACCTGATGAAGGGCCTCAAACAATCCGGTCTGGCCGAAGGCGAGATCTTCCAGCGCGCCACCCTCGAAGGTGTGCGTAACGAACTGCAGCGCCAGTACGTCGCTCAGGGTCGCTACTCGGCCACTGTCGACACCGAAGTGGTGCCGCAGCCGCGTAACCGCGTTGCGCTGAA
Organism: Pseudomonas sp. MPC6; assembly: GCF_006094435.1. NCBI lineage: Bacteria > Pseudomonadati > Pseudomonadota > Gammaproteobacteria > Pseudomonadales > Pseudomonadaceae > Pseudomonas > Pseudomonas sp. MPC6. The sequence continues at coordinate 1,299,534 of NZ_CP034783.1, forward strand.
GGTCAACATCAACGAAGGCACCGTCGCCGCTATCCAGCACATCAACGTGGTGGGTAACACGGTCTTCGCCGACGAAGACCTGATCGACCTGTTCGAACTCAAGACCAGCAACTGGTTGTCGTTCTTCAAGAACGACGACAAGTACGCTCGTGAAAAACTGTCCGGTGACCTCGAGCGCCTGCGCTCCTACTACCTGGACCGTGGCTATATCAACATGGATATCGCTTCGACCCAGGTGTCCATCACCCCGGACAAGAAACATGTCTATATCACCGTCAACGTCAACGAAGGCGAGAAGTACACCGTTCGTGACGTCAAGCTGAGCGGCGACCTGAAAGTCCCTGAAGACCAGGTCAAGTCCCTGTTGCTGGTGCAGAAAGGCCAGGTGTTCTCGCGCAAGCTGATGACCACCACCTCGGAACTGATCACCCGCCGCCTCGGTAACGAGGGTTACACCTTCGCCAACGTCAACGGCGTGCCTCAGCCTCACGAAGACGATCACACGGTAGACATCACGTTCGCCGTCGATCCGGGCAAGCGTGCCTACGTCAACCGTATCAACTTCCGTGGCAACACCAAGTCGGAAGACGAAGTGCTGCGCCGCGAAATGCGTCAGCTGGAAGGCGGCTGGGCTTCGACCTACCTGATCGACCAGTCCAAGACCCGTCTTGAGCGCCTGGGCTTCTTCAAGGAAGTCAACGTTGAAACCCCGGCCGTACCGGGCGTCGACGACCAGGTTGATGTGAACTACAGCGTGGAAGAGCAAGCCTCTGGTTCGATCACCGCCAGCGTCGGTTTCGCCCAGAGCGCCGGTCTGATCCTCGGTGGTTCGATTACCCAGAACAACTTCCTCGGTACCGGTAACAAGGTCAGCATCGGCCTGACCCGCAGTGAATACCAGAGCCGCTATAACTTTGGTTATGTCGACCCCTACTGGACGGCTGATGGCGTGAGCCTGGGCTACAACGCGTTCTACCGCACCACCGACTACAAAGACCTCGATGTCGACGTAGCCAGCTATGCCGTAGACAGCCTGGGTGCTGGCGTGAGCGTCGGCTACCCGATCAGCGAAACGTCGCGCCTGACCTTCGGCCTGACGGCGCAACAAGACAAGATCAAGACGGGCGTCTACACCGTTGACGAGATCTTCGACTTCGTGAACAAGGAAGGCGACAACTACCTGAACTTCAAGGCCTCGGCCGGCTGGTCCGAATCCACCCTGAACAAGGGCGTACTCGCTACCCGTGGCCGTTCCCAGAGCCTGGTGCTGGAAACCACCACCCCTGGCAGCGACCTGTCGTTCTTCAAGCTCGATTACCGTGGCCAGCTGTTCCAGCCATTGAGCGAGAACTACACCATGCGCCTGCACACCGAATTGGGTTATGGCGACGGTTACGGTTCGACCGATGGCTTGCCATTCTATGAAAACTACTATGCTGGTGGTTTCAACTCGGTGCGTGGCTTCAAGGACAGTACGTTGGGTCCACGCAGTACGCCTAGCCGTGGTACAAACCCGGGTACATTGGCCGATCCGGACCAGGATCCGCTGCCGTTTGGTGGCAACGTCCTGATCCAGGGCGGTGTGGAGCTTCTGTTCCCGCTGCCGTTCGTCAAGGATCAACGTTCCCTGCGCACGTCGGTATTCTGGGATGTGGGTAACGTCTTCGACTCGAAATGCGAAGACACCACCAACGCAAACGGTTCGTCGTCCAATACCAAGTGCAACGATATCAGTCTGAGCAACATGGCCAGTTCCGTCGGTGTCGGCGTGACCTGGGTCACCGCACTGGGTCCTCTGAGCTTCGCGTTGGCCATGCCGGTCAAGAAACCGGATGACGCTGAGACTCAAGTGTTCCAATTCTCCCTCGGCCAGACGTTCTAAGCGTCTGACCCAAGATAACGACAATGGATTTTGTAGGAGTGCATCGTGCGTAAGTTGACTCAATTGGTTCTCCTGGCGACCGTACTGGTAGCAGGTCCGGCTTTTGCCGACATGAAAATCGCCGTTCTGAACTATCAGATGGCGCTGTTGGAATCCGACGCGGCCAAGAAATACGCCGTGGATGCGGAGAAAAAATTCGGTCCCCAGCTGTCCAAGCTCAAGACCCTGGAAAGCAGTGCCAAGGGCATCCAGGATCGTCTGATGGCGGGCGGCGACAAGATGCAGCAAGGCGAGCGTGAGCGCTTGGAACTCGAGTTCAAGCAAAAGGCTCGTGACTTCCAGTTCCAGTCCAAGGAGCTGAACGAAGCCAAGGCTGTTGCCGACCGTGAAATGCTGAAGCAGCTCAAGCCGAAACTGGACAGCGCTGTGGAAGAAGTCATCAAGAAAGGTGCTTTTGACCTGGTCTTCGAGCGTGGCGCAGTGATTGATGTCAAGCCTCAGTACGACATCACTCGCCAGGTTATCGAGCGCATGAATCAGCTGAAGTAATCCATGACAGCGACCATAAAACTCGGCCAGTTGGCCGAGTTCCTCGACGCCACCCTGCGTGGCGACGCGGAGAAGGAAATTACTGGGCTAGCCACTTTGCAAGAGGCTGGCCCAGCTCAGTTGAGCTTTCTGGCAAATCCTCAATACCGTAAATACCTGGCTGACAGCCGGGCCGCAGCCGTGTTGCTGAAGGCCGCTGACGCTGAAGGTTTCGTCGGTGATGCAGTGGTGGTGGCCGATCCGTACCTGGCCTACGCCCGTATTTCCCACCTGTTCGATCCCAAGCCCAAAGCGCTAGCCGGGGTTCACCCGACGGCGGTCGTGGCGGCGGATGCGGTGGTCGATCCGGCGGCGAGCATCGGGGCCTTTGCCGTGATCGAAAGCGCAGCCCGCATTGCCGCTGGCGTGACCGTCGGCGCCCATTGCTTTGTCGGTGCCCGCAGCGAGATTGGCGAGGGTGGTTGGCTGGCCCCGCGCGTCACGCTGTATCACGACGTGCGCATCGGCAAGCGGGTGGTGATCCAGTCCGGTGCCGTGCTTGGTGGTGAAGGTTTCGGTTTCGCCAACGAGAAAGGTGTCTGGCAGAAAATCGCCCAGGTCGGTGGAGTGCTGGTCGGCGATGATGTAGAGATTGGCGTGAATACCGCTGTCGATCGCGGTGCATTGGCCGATACTGTCATCGGCAATGGCGTCAAGCTCGACAATCAGATTCAGATCGCCCACAACGTCCAGATTGGTGATCACACCGCCATGGCAGCGTGCGTGGGGATCTCCGGCAGCAGCAAAATCGGCAAGCATTGCATGCTCGCCGGTGGCGTCGGGCTGGTGGGGCATATCGAAATCTGCGACAACGTTTTCATCACCGGGATGACCATGGTGACCCACTCGATTACCGAGCCGGGTTCCTATTCTTCCGGTACGGCCATGCAGCCGGCTGCCGAATGGCGCAAAAGCGCGGCACGCCTGCGTCAGCTCGATGACATCGCGCGACGGCTGCGACAGCTGGAAAAGCGAGTAGGGGAAGTGACCCCTGACGATAATGCTTCATCAGATGGCTGATACCATTTCCATATCAAGTGTGCACAGCCGCTAGTCGGCCTCCTTGATTTGCTAGAGGAATGCGCGTCAGTCGCGCGTTACCAATCTTTACATAGGCTTCCCCCCGAAATGATGGACATCAACGAGATTCGCGAATACCTGCCTCACCGTTACCCGTTCCTGCTGGTGGACCGGGTGGTGGATCTGGATGTGGAAGGCAAGCGCATTCGCGCCTACAAGAATGTCAGCATCAACGAGCCGTTCTTCAATGGTCACTTCCCTGCGCATCCGATCATGCCGGGCGTGTTGATCATTGAAGCAATGGCTCAGGCTGCCGGGATCCTTGGTTTCAAAATGCTCGACGTGAAACCGGCCGACGGCACCCTCTATTACTTCGTCGGCTCCGACAAGCTGCGCTTCCGCCAGCCGGTCCTGCCGGGCGATCAGTTGATCCTTGAAGCCAAGTTCCTGAGCTGCAAGCGCCAGATCTGGAAGTTCGAGTGCCAGGCTTCGGTTGATGGCAAGCCAGTCTGCTCCGCTGAAATCATCTGCGCGGAACGCAAACTATGAGTTTGATTGACCCTCGCGCAATCATCGATCCGGCGGCCATCCTGGCCGACGACGTCGAGGTCGGCCCCTGGTCGATCATCGGCGCAGGTGTGGAAATCGGCGAGGGGACAGTGATCGGGCCGCATGTGATTCTCAAGGGCCCGACCCGAATCGGTAAGCATAATCGCATCTACCAGTTTTCTTCGGTAGGCGAGGACACGCCCGATCTGAAATACAAGGGTGAAGAGACTCGCCTGGTCATTGGTGACCACAACGTCATCCGTGAAGGGGTGACGATTCACCGCGGCACCGTCCAGGACCGTTCGGAAACGACCCTGGGTGATCACAACCTGATCATGGCCTATGCCCACATCGGCCACGACAGCGTCATCGGCAACCACTGCATTCTGGTCAACAACACTGCGCTGGCAGGCCATGTGCACGTCGAGGACTGGGCGATCCTGTCCGGCTTTACCCTGGTCCACCAGTATTGCCACATCGGCGCCCACAGCTTTTCCGGCATGGGTACCGCCATCGGCAAGGACGTACCCGCGTACGTCACGGTGTTCGGCAACCCGGCCGAAGCGCGCAGCATGAACTTCGAAGGCATGCGCCGTCGCGGGTTCAGCGAAGACGCGATCCACGCGTTGCGTCGTGCCTACAAGGTGGTTTACCGCCAGGGCCTGACGGTTGAACAGGCGCTCGCCGAGCTGACCGAACCTTCGGCGCAGTTTCCTGAAGTCGCGGTGTTCCGTGATTCCATCCAGTCTTCGACCCGCGGCATCACTCGATAATCATGGCTAATCTGCGTATAGCGCTGGTAGCCGGTGAGGCTTCCGGCGACATTCTGGGCGCCGGTCTGATGCGCGCGCTCAAGGCTCGGCATCCAACGGTGGAGTTCATCGGAGTCGGTGGCCCATTGATGCAGGCCGAAGGCCTGACCTCGTATTTCCCCATGGAGCGTCTTTCCGTGATGGGCCTGGTGGAAGTGCTGGGTCGCTTGCGTGAGTTGCTCAAGCGCCGCAAGAAACTGGTTGCGGACCTGATCGCCGAGAAGCCGGACGTGTTCATCGGCATCGATGCCCCGGACTTCAACCTCACGATCGAACTCAAATTGCGTCAGGCCGGGATCAAGACCGTGCATTACGTCAGCCCGTCGGTCTGGGCCTGGCGGCAGAAACGGGTGCTGAAGATCCGCGAAGGCTGCGACCTGATGCTGACGCTGTTCCCGTTCGAAGCGAAATTCTATGAAGAGAAGGGCGTGCCGGTGCGGTTTGTCGGGCACTCCCTGGCCGATGCGATTCCGCTCGAAGCCGATCGCGCCGCCGCTCGTGCCGAACTCGGCTTGCCGGACGGACCGCTGGTCGCACTGATGCCCGGCAGTCGCGGTGGCGAGGTAGGGCGCCTGGGTGCGTTGTTCCTCGATACCGCCCAGCGTCTGCGGGCCCTGCGCCCTGGCGTGCGGTTCGTCGTGCCTTGCGCCAGCCCCGAGCGGCGCAAGCAGCTCGAGGAGTTGCTGGCCGGTCGCGACCTGCCGCTGACCTTGCTCGACGGCAAATCCCATCTGGCCCTGGCGGCCTGCGATGCGGTTCTGATCGCCTCGGGTACAGCGACGCTTGAAGCCTTGTTGTACAAGCGGCCGATGGTGGTTGCGTATCGCCTGGCGCCACTGACGTTCTGGATTCTCAAACGCATGGTGAAAAGCCCGTACGTGTCCTTGCCGAACCTGCTGGCCCAGCGCCTGCTGGTGCCCGAGCTACTGCAGGACGAGGCGACGGTCGAAGCGCTGGCCCAGACCCTGTCGCCGCTGATCGAGGGTGGTGAAGAGCAGACCCGCGGTTTTGACCAGATACACCGGACCCTTCGTCTGGATGCCTCCAACCAGGCTGCGGATGCAGTGCTGAACCTGATCGGTCAAGTACAATGAAAAAAACAAGCATGCAAATGGGGCTGGATTTCAACTTGGTCGCTGAAGTCGAAGCATTGGTTGCCGGTGTCGACGAAGTCGGCCGTGGCCCGCTCTGTGGCGCCGTGGTGACCGCAGCGGTGATCCTCGATCCGAGCCGGCCGATTCTCGGTCTGAACGACTCGAAGAAGCTGACCGAGGCCCGTCGCGAAAAGCTGTATGACGAAATCTGCGAAAAAGCCCTGAGCTGGTGTATCGCTCGCGCCGAAGTCGAAGAAATCGACCAGTTGAACATCCTCCACGCCACCATGCTGGCCATGCAGCGCGCCGTCGAGGGCCTGCACATCACGCCAAGACTGGCGATGATCGACGGCAACCGCTGCCCGAAACTGTCGATGCGCGCCGAAGCGGTGATACAGGGTGACGCCCTGGTACCGGCCATCGCCGCGGCATCGATCCTGGCCAAGGTCAGTCGCGACCGTGAAATGGCTGCTTTCGAATTGGTGTACCCGGGGTACGGCATCGGCGGCCACAAAGGCTACCCGACTCCCGTTCATCTGGAAGCCTTGGCCCGCCTGGGGCCGACGCCGATTCACCGGCGTTCGTTCGCCCCGGTCCGCCTGGCTTACGAAGCGCGGGCACACTTGATCGTGGGCTAGTCGCAGGCTGATGTTTTCGCCAAGGCCCGGTACAATCCGGGCCTTGTTGTTTTTATGAACATACGCAGGATCACTATGCCGGCTTCATTCGTTCACCTACGCCTGCACACTGAATATTCCCTGGTCGACGGTCTGGTGCGGATCAAACCGCTGGTCAAGACCCTGGTCGGCATGAACATGCCCGCCGTAGCGGTCACGGACCAGAACAACATGTGTTCCCTGGTCAAATTCTATAAAGCGGCCATGGGTGCGGGGATCAAGCCGATCTGCGGCGCCGACCTGTGGCTGTCGAACAAGGATCCGGATAACGCCCTGAGCCGGATCAGCCTGTTGGCGATGAACGCCGTGGGCTATCGCAACCTGACCGAACTGATCTCCCGCGGCTTCATCGACGGCCAGCGCAATGGCTCGATCATCATCGAGCGCGAGTGGGTGGCCGAAGCCAGCGAAGGCTTGATCATGCTGTCGGCGGCGAAAGAGGGCGAGATCGGCCTGGCCATGCTCAGTGGCAACCCGGCTGAAGCGGAAAACCTGGCGCGCGAATGGATGACGGTCTTCCCGGATCGCTTCTACCTGGAAATCCAGCGCACCCATCGTCCCAACGATGAAGAACAACTGCACGGCGCCGTGGCCCTGGCCGAGAAGATCGGAGCGCCACTGGTGGCGACCAACGATGTGCGCTTCATCAAGCAGGAAGACTTCGCCGCTCACGAAACCCGTGTCTGCATCGGTGAAGGTCGCGCCCTCGACGATCCGCGACGTTCCAAGAATTACAGTGACCAGCAATACCTCAAAAGCGCCGAGGAAATGGCTGAGCTGTTCAGCGACATTCCCGAGGCATTGGCGAACACCGTCGAGATCGCCAAGCGCTGCAACATCGAAGTGAAACTGGGCAAGCACTTCCTGCCCAACTTCCCGATTCCCGATGGCATGACCATCGACGAGTATTTCCGCAAGGTTTCGTTCGATGGCCTGGAAGATCGCCTCAGCGTTCTGCTGCCCAGGGACACCACCGAAGATTACGAAGCCAAGCGTCAGGTCTATGTCGACCGGTTGAATTTCGAGCTGGATATCATTATCCAGATGGGCTTCCCCGGTTACTTCCTGATCGTGATGGACTTTATCCAGTGGGCCAAGAGCAACGGCGTGCCAGTCGGCCCAGGCCGTGGGTCGGGTGCCGGGTCGCTGGTGGCCTATGTACAGAAGATCACCGACCTCGATCCGCTGGAATATGACCTGCTGTTCGAACGTTTCCTTAACCCGGAACGGGTCTCCATGCCCGACTTCGACGTCGACTTCTGCATGGATGGCCGTGACCGTGTGATCGACTACGTGGCCGAGAAATACGGCCGTAATGCGGTGAGCCAGATCATCACGTTCGGTTCCATGGCGGCCAAGGCTGTGGTCCGTGACGTGGCGCGGGTGCAGGGCAAGTCCTACGGCCTGGCGGATCGTCTGTCGAAGATGATTCCGTTCGAAGTCGGCATGACCCTGGAAAAGGCCTACGAACAGGAAGAAATCCTCCGCGACTTCATCAAGGTCGATGAAGAAGCCGCGGAAATCTGGGAAATGGCGCGCAAGCTGGAAGGCGTTGTGCGTAACGTCGGCAAGCACGCCGGTGGTGTGGTGATCGCGCCGACCAAGCTGACTGACTTCTCGCCGATTTATTGCGATGAGGCGGGTGACGGCCTGGTGACCCAGTTCGACAAGGATGACGTTGAAGCCGCCGGCCTGGTGAAGTTCGACTTCCTCGGTCTGCGAACCCTGACGGTCATCGACTGGGCGCTGAAAACCATCAACCGCGAGCGCGCCAAGGTCGATGAGCCGCCGCTGGACATCGCGTTCATCCCGCTGGATGACAAACCGACCTACCAACTGCTGCAAAAGGCTGAAACCACCGCGGTGTTCCAGCTCGAGTCGCGCGGCATGAAGGAGCTGATCAAAAAGCTCAAGCCCGACTGCCTGGAAGACTTGATCGCACTGGTGGCCCTGTTTCGTCCGGGCCCTCTGCAATCGGGCATGGTGGATGACTTCATCAACCGTAAGCACGGTCGCGCCGAACTGGCGTATCCGCACTCGGACTACCAGTACGAAGGCCTCAAGCCGGTGTTGGCACCGACTTACGGCATCATCCTGTATCAGGAACAGGTGATGCAGATTGCCCAGGTCATGGCCGGTTACACCCTCGGCGGTGCGGACATGCTGCGTCGGGCCATGGGCAAGAAAAAGCCCGAAGAAATGGCCAAGCAGCGCGGCGGTTTCATTGAAGGTTGCACCGCTAACAACATCGACCCGGACCTGGCCGGTAACATTTTCGACCTGGTGGAAAAATTCGCCGGTTACGGCTTCAACAAATCCCACTCCGCTGCTTACGGCCTGGTGTCGTACCAGACCGCGTGGCTGAAGACCCACTACCCGGCACCGTTCATGGCCGCGGTGCTGTCGGCGGATATGCACAACACCGACAAGGTCGTGACCTTGATCGAAGAAATTCGCACCATGAAGCTGCGCCTCGACGCGCCGGATGTGAATACCTCGGAGTTCAAGTTCACGGTGAACGACGAAGGCCGGATTATCTACGGCCTCGGCGCGATCAAGGGGGTGGGTGAAGGTCCGGTGGAAGCGATCACCGAGGCGCGCCAGGCGGGTCCGTTCAAGGACCTGTTCGACTTCTGCGCACGTGTCGATCTCAAGCGCATCAACAAGCGCACCTTGGACGGGTTGATCCGCAGCGGTGCGCTGGATCGTCTCGGTCCTTACTTCCATGACGAGCAGAAAGCCTATCAGGCCAATATCGACCGTAACCGGGCGGTCTTGCTGAACGCCATGGAAGGGGCGATCAAGGCGGCCGAACAAACCGCGCGTACCAAAGACAGCGGTCACGTCGATCTGTTTGGCGGCCTGTTCGTCGAAGAAGACGCCGATGTCTACGTCAATCACCGCAAGGCCAAGGAATTGACCCTCAAGGAACGCCTCAAAGGCGAGAAAGATACCTTGGGCCTGTACCTGACCGGTCACCCGATCGACGAGTACGAAGGCGAGATCCGCCGTTTCGCCCGTCAGCGCATCATCGACCTGAAACCGGCCCGGGATACCCAGACGGTCGCGGGCATGATCATCGCCCTGCGCGTGATGAAGAACAAAAAGGGCGACAAGATGGGGTTCATTACCCTTGACGACCGCTCTGGCCGGATCGAAGCCTCGTTGTTTGCCGAAGCGTTCCATTCCGCACAGTCGCTGTTGCAGACCGACGCGATGGTGGTGGTCGAAGGCGAAGTGAGCAACGACGACTTTTCCGGTGGCTTGCGCCTGCGGGTCAAGCGGGTGATGAGCATGGAAGATGCGCGCACCAACCTGGCTGAAAGCCTGCGCCTGAAGCTGCAGACCAAGGACCTCAAGGGCGATCAGCTGCGCTGGCTGGGGGAGCTGTTCAAGCGTCACCGCGGTGCGTGCCCGATCACCATGGAATACACCAGTCCCGACGCGAAGGCCTTGCTGCAGTTCGGCGAGACCTGGCGGATCGACCCGGCGGACGCCTTGATTCAAGCCCTGCGTGACCAGTTCGGGCGAGACAACGTCTTCCTCCAATACCGTTGACGGTCAGGCCTCATTCTTCTCCATCAAGAGCGTGGCCTGATCTCGACCGAATTTTTTAATCTCGACCTGAACGCGCCTGTCCCTTAAGGTAGGGCGCGAATAGACAACCGGCCGGCCCAAGTTCCCTTGGAGGTCGACCCAAGACGGACGCCTATGAACCCGAATTTTCTAGATTTCGAACAGCCGATCGCCGACCTGCAAGCCAAGATCGAAGAGTTGCGCTTGGTCGGTAATGACAATTCGCTGAATATCGGCGATGAGATCTCCCGCCTGCAGGACAAGAGCAGCACGCTGACCGAAGACATCTTCGCCAAGCTGACCAGCTGGCAGATCGCACGCCTGGCGCGTCACCCGAAACGTCCGTATACCCTGGACTACATCGAACACATCTTCACCGAGTTCGACGAACTGCACGGCGACCGTCACTTCTCCGACGACGCGGCGATCGTGGGTGGCATTGCCCGTCTGGACGACCAGCCGGTGATGATCATAGGCCACCAGAAAGGCCGGGAAGTGCGCGAGAAAGTTCGCCGCAACTTCGGCATGCCGCGCCCCGAAGGCTACCGCAAGGCGTGCCGCCTGATGGAAATGGCCGAACGCTTCAAAATGCCGATCCTGACCTTCATCGATACGCCGGGCGCCTACCCGGGCATCGACGCCGAAGAGCGCAACCAGAGCGAAGCGATCGCCTGGAACCTGCGCGTCATGGCGCGCCTGAAAACCCCAATCATCGCCACCGTGATCGGTGAGGGTGGTTCCGGTGGCGCGCTGGCGATTGGCGTGTGCGATCAGTTGAACATGCTGCAGTACTCGACCTACGCGGTGATTTCGCCGGAAGGTTGCGCCTCGATTCTGTGGAAAACCGCGGAAAAAGCCCCGGATGCCGCTGAAGCCATGGGCATCACCGCCGATCGCCTCAAGGGCCTGGGCATCGTCGACAAGGTGATCGGCGAGCCGTTGGGTGGCGCACACCGTGATCCCGCCAAGGCGGCAGCCTCGATCCGTGCCGAGCTGAGCTCGCAACTGTCGATGCTGAAGAAGTTCGATAACGAAGCGCTGCTGGCCCGCCGTTACGAGCGCCTGATGAGCTACGGTCTCTGATCTGACCTGGTCTCTTCCAGCGACGCAAAACCACTGTGGGAGCGGGCTTGCTCGCGAAAGCGGTATAACAGTCAACACGATGTGTTGAATGTTGCACCGCTTTCGCGAGCAAGCCCGCTCCCACATTTGATTTGTGCAAAGTGATCGATATGAGCCAGCCCATGATTGATCTGCCAGCCAGGCTTCTACTCAACCTTGCTCCTTGGCGCTCCGCCACCACCTGGCGCATCGCCTTCTCCGGTGGCCTCGACTCCACCGTCCTGCTGCACCTGCTTGCCTACCTCGCAAAAACCGAATCCCTGCCCGCGCTAAGCGCTATCCATGTCCATCACGGCCTTCAGGCTGCGGCCGATGCGTGGCCGGCGCATTGTCAGGCGGTCTGTGATGCGCTGGGAGTGCCGCTGGCGGTGATTCGCGTCCAGGTTCAACCCGGCGCCAGCCAGGAGCGAGCCGCCCGGGAGGCGCGGTACGGTGCGTTCATCGAGGCGACTCAGGCCAATGAAGTGCTGCTGACTGGCCAGCACCGTGACGATCAAGCGGAAACCCTGTTGTTTCGGCTAGTGCGGGGAGCCGGGGTGAGGGGGCTTTCGGCGATGCCGCGCCAGCGACCGCTGGGTAAAGGGCATCTGTTGCGGCCCCTGCTCGATGTCACGCGGGCGGAATTGGAAGCCTATGCGACCGCGCACGGGCTCGGCTGGATTGAAGACCCCTCGAATCAGGACCGGCAATTCTCGCGCAATTACCTGCGTCATCAGGTGTTCCCGGTATTGACCGAGCGCTGGCCGCAAGCGGTGGCGACCATGGCCCGCAGCGCCGCGCATCTGAGTGAAGCGCAGGCATTGCTCGATGAGCTGGCGCAAATCGATCTGGCCGGCGCGAGCACGGTCAGTGAGTTCGACTGGCTGGGTTTGCCGTCTCTGGAGCTGGCGTCGCTGGCAACACTCTCCGCTGCTCGCCAGCGAAATGCACTGAGTCACTGGCTCGCGGCGCTGACGCGGCTGCCGGACAGCGACCATTGGTCGGGTTGGGAGGATTTGCGCGATGCTTCCGGCGATGCGCGTCCGAGCTGGCGATTGGCGGACGGCGAACTCCATCGGGCAGGTAGGCGGATCTGGTGGTTGTCCGGCCACTGGTTGCGCACTTCTTCCGCCGCTGAAGAATGGCCTGATGCCTCGCGATCACTGGCGTTGCCGGGCAATGGCGTACTGACACTCGCCGGTCAAATCCCCGCTGGCCCGCTGCATATCCGCTATCGTGAAGGCGGTGAAGTGATGAATCTGCCGGGTCGCGGGCACCGTGATCTGAAGCGTTTGCTCAATGAGCGCGGGGTCCCGAACTTTGCCCGTGGCAGATTGCCGCTGCTGTACCAGGGCGAGCAATTGCTGGCGGTGGCGAACCTGCGGGGCTTGAACGGCAGCGCACAGGATGGCTGGAATTTACATTGGCAGCCGCCACCTGCGATCAAGGTTTGAGCTGAAAGGGGCTTTCCGGTAGACTACGCTCCCTTCTTGATACAACTTCTGTGGATTCGCCTGAATTGCAGGAGTTGCCGATTACCAAGCAGTCTTTGCTGGGCGATTCCAAAAAATGTGTAGCGAGCAACGTACCGGTGTTCCACCTTCCGGTCTGTCCCAACGCGGCGGTTTTTTTGAAAGATGCACTGTGATTGATGCAGGTGATCGGGGGCTTCGGCCTTCCTTCGCTTTCCCCGGCGGCTCGGACCGCTTTAACGCAGACTTCTAGGGTTTTTCATGACGCGCTACATATTCGTCACGGGCGGTGTTGTTTCTTCATTGGGGAAAGGCATTGCATCGGCTTCATTGGCGGCCATCCTGGAGGCGCGGGGACTTAAGGTCACCATGCTGAAGCTGGACCCGTACATCAACGTTGACCCGGGCACCATGAGCCCGTTCCAGCACGGTGAAGTGTTCGTCACCCACGACGGCGCCGAGACCGACCTGGACCTGGGCCACTACGAGCGGTTCATCCGCACGACCATGACCCAGAACAACAACTTCACCACCGGCCGTGTCTACGAACACGTCCTGCGCAAAGAGCGCCGTGGTGATTACCTGGGCGCCACCATCCAGGTGATCCCGCACATCACCGACGAAATCAAGCGCCGGATCATCAAGGGCGCCGGCGATGCCGACGTGGCCATGGTCGAGATCGGTGGCACCGTGGGTGACATCGAATCGCAACCGTTCCTCGAAGCGATCCGTCAATTGCGTTTCGAAGTCGGCGCCAAGCGCGCGATGCTGATGCACCTGACGCTGGTGCCGTACATCGCCACCGCCGGCGAGACCAAAACCAAGCCAACCCAGCACTCGGTCAAGGAACTGCGTTCCATCGGCCTGCAGCCAGACGTGCTGGTGTGCCGTTCCGATCACCCGATCGACCTGTCCTCGCGCCGCAAGATCGCGCAGTTCACCAACGTTGAAGAACGTGCGGTGATCGCGCTGGAAGACGCCGACACCATCTACAAGATCCCGGGCATCCTGCACGCCCAGGGCCTGGATGATTTCGTCGTCGAGCGTTTCGGCCTGCAATGTGGCGGCGCCGATCTGTCCGAGTGGGAAGCCGTGGTCGACGCCAAGCTCAACCCCGAGCACGAAGTCACCATCGCCATGGTCGGCAAGTACATGGAGCTGCTGGACGCCTACAAGTCGCTGATCGAAGCGATGAGTCACGCCGGCATCAGCAACCGCACCAAGGTCAACCTGCGCTACATCGATTCCGAAGACATCGAAAACCAGGGCACTGCGCTGCTGGAAGGTGTCGACGCGATCCTCGTACCGGGCGGCTTCGGTCTGCGCGGCGTGGAAGGCAAGATCACTGCCGTTCAATTCGCTCGCGAAAACAAGGTTCCGTACCTGGGTATCTGCCTGGGCATGCAAGTGGCCGTCATCGAGTTCGCACGTAACGTGCTGGGCTGGAAAGACGCCAACTCCACCGAGTTCGATCGTGCCAGCGGTCACCCGGTCGTGGGCCTGATCACCGAGTGGGAAGATGCCACCGGCGCCGTCGAAACCCGTACCGAAGCGTCCGACCTGGGCGGCACCATGCGCCTGGGCGCACAGGATTGCCTGCTCGAAGCCGGCTCCCTGGTACACGACTGCTACGCCAAGGACGTGATCGTCGAACGTCACCGTCATCGCTATGAAGTGAACAACAACCTGCTGCCGCAACTGATCGAGGCCGGTCTGAAAATCTCCGGTCGTTCCGGTGATGGCGCGTTGGTTGAAGTGGTCGAAGCCCCGGATCATCCGTGGTTCGTCGCTTGCCAGTTCCACCCGGAGTTCACTTCGACGCCACGCGACGGTCACCCGTTGTTCAGCGGTTTCGTTAAAGCAGCTTTGGTTCAACACCAGAAGAAGGCGTAAATCCAATGGCGCAGAAGATCATCCGTGTAGGCGATATCGAGATTGCCAACGACAAGCCAATGGTGCTTTTCGGTGGCATGAACGTGCTGGAAAGCCGTGACATGGCGATGCAGGTCTGCGAAGAATACGTGAAGGTCACCGAAAAACTCGGTATCCCTTACGTGTTCAAGGCCAGCTTCGACAAGGCCAACCGTTCCTCCGTGACCTCTTACCGTGGCCCCGGCCTGGAAGAGGGCATGCGGATTTTCCAGGACATCAAGCAAGCCTTCGGCGTGCCGATCATCACCGACGTCCACGAGCCCGAGCAGGCCGCGGTCGTTGCTGAAGTCTGCGACATCATCCAGCTGCCGGCCTTTTTGTCGCGCCAGACCGACCTGGTGGTCGCGATGGCCAAGACCGGTGCGGTGATCAACATCAAGAAAGCCCAGTTCCTCGCGCCTCAGGAAATGAAACACATCCTGAGCAAGTGCGTGGAGGCGGGCAACGATCAGTTGATTCTCTGCGAACGCGGTTCGAGCTTCGGCTACAACAACCTGGTCGTCGACATGCTCGGCTTCGGCATCATGAAGCAGTTCGAATACCCGGTGTTCTTCGACGTGACCCATGCGTTGCAGATGCCGGGTGCTCGCTCCGATTCTGCCGGTGGTCGCCGCGCCCAGGTGCTCGATCTGGCGAAAGCCGGGATCAGCCAGTCGCTGGCCGGTTTGTTCCTCGAAGCCCACCCTGATCCGGACAACGCCAAATGCGACGGCCCTTGCGCCTTGCGTCTGGACAAACTGGAGCCATTCCTGGCCCAGCTCAAAGCGTTGGACGACCTGGTGAAGAGTTTTCCTGTCGTAGAAACCGCGTAATATCGGCAAACCCGAACTTGTAGGAGCTGGCTTGCCAGCGAAGAGGCCCTCAAGCCTTGCGGGAATTTCGAGACCGCCTTCGCCAGCAAGCCGGCTCCTACAAAGTGAGCCACACGTTATAAATCGAGCGGTACAGAGCGTTTTCGTCAACTTTGGAGTGTTTACAACAATGGCAAAAATCGTCGACATCAAAGGTCGTGAAGTTCTCGACTCCCGTGGCAACCCCACCGTGGAAGCGGACGTGCTTCTCGATAACGGCATCATCGGCAGTGCTTGCGCGCCGTCCGGTGCTTCCACTGGCTCGCGTGAAGCGCTCGAGCTGCGTGATGGCGACAAGAGCCGTTACCTGGGCAAGGGCGTACTCAAAGCCGTCGCCAACATCAACGGTCCGATCCGCGACCTGTTGAAAGGCACAGACCCAAGCGACCAGAAAGCGCTGGATCACGCGATGATCAAGCTCGACGGTACTGAAAACAAAGGTTCCCTGGGCGCCAACGCGATCCTCGCCGTTTCCCTGGCTGCGGCCAAGGCAGCAGCACAGGATCAGGACCTGCCGCTGTACGCTCACATTGCCAACCTGAACGGCACCCCGGGTGTCTACTCGATGCCGGTTCCGATGATGAACATCATCAACGGTGGCGAGCACGCCGACAACAACGTCGACATCCAGGAATTCATGGTTCAGCCGGTTGGCGCCAAGTCTTTCTCGGAAGGCCTGCGCATGGGCACCGAGATTTTCCATCACCTCAAAGCCGTACTGAAGGCCCGTGGCCTGAGCACTGCCGTGGGTGACGAAGGTGGTTTCGCACCGAACCTGGCTTCCAACGAAGACGCTTTGAAAGTGATCTCCGAAGCCGTGGCCAACGCCGGTTACAAACTGGGCACCGACGTGACCCTGGCCCTGGACTGCGCGGCCAGCGAATTCTACGAAGACGGCAAGTACAACCTGTCCGGCGAAGGCCAGGTGTTCACCGCTGAAGGTTTCGCCGACTACCTCAAAGGCCTGACCGAGCGTTATCCGATCATCTCGATCGAAGATGGCCTGGACGAGTCCGACTGGGCTGGCTGGAAAATCCTCACCGACAAGATCGGCGAGAAAGTCCAACTGGTAGGCGACGACCTGTTCGTGACCAACACCAAGATCCTGAAAGAAGGCATCGATAAAAAGATCGCCAACTCGATCCTGATCAAGTTCAACCAGATCGGCACCCTGACCGAAACCCTGGAAGCCATCCAGATGGCCAAGGCCGCTGGTTACACCGCCGTGATCTCGCACCGCTCCGGCGAAACCGAAGATTCGACCATCGCCGACCTGGCCGTGGGCACCTCGGCTGGCCAGATCAAGACCGGTTCCCTGTGCCGTTCCGACCGTGTTTCCAAGTACAACCAACTGCTGCGTATCGAAGAGCAGTTGAATGGCAAAGCCAAGTACAACGGTCGCAGCGAATTCCGCGGTTAATCGTTAACTGGTAAAAAGACACCGGATTGTGTCGGAAAAATCGCTACAGCGACGTTTTTGCCACTAATCTGATGCCTTAACAGCACAAGCCTGGTTCTTCCAGGCTTCGTGCTATCAGCAGCTTCAAAGTGTTGGCATGGCTGTCTTTTTTCACTGGATACCTGATATTCGATGCGCAGTCCCAATTGGTTGTTCCTCGTCTTGCTCCTGCTGCTGGCTGGCCTGCAATACCGCCTGTGGGTGGGTAATGGCAGCCTGGCGCAAGTGGCCGAACTGACTCAGCAGATCGCAGATCAACACGCTGAGAACGAGGGCCTGCTTGAGCGCAATCGGGTGATGGACGCTGAAGTCAGTGAGTTGAAAAAGGGCATGGAGACCGTTGAAGAGCGGGCTCGTCATGAGCTGGGCATGGTCAAGGATGGTGAAACCCTTTACCAGCTGGCTCAATGAACCCTTCGTTACCGGCCTTCTGGGCCGTGATTCCTGCCGCGGGCGTCGGTGCCCGTATGGCCGCGGACCGTCCCAAGCAATATTTGCAACTGGGCGGGCGCACTATTCTCGAACACAGCCTTGGCTGTTTCCTTGATCATCCTTGCCTGAAGGGCCTGGTGGTCAGTCTTGCTGTCGATGATCCTTATTGGCCGAACCTGGCGTGTGCTGGCGATTCGCGTATTCAGCGGGTTGAGGGCGGTGCCGAGCGTTCCGGGTCGGTACTCAATGCGCTGCTGCATTTGCATGCCCAGGGCGCTGACGATGAAGATTGGGTGCTGGTCCACGATGCCGCGCGACCGAATCTGAGCCGTGATGATCTGGACAAGTTGCTCAGCGAGTTGGCGGACGACCCGGTGGGCGGTCTGCTGGCGGTGCCAGCACGCGATACCCTCAAGCGGGTCGACAAGCAGGGCCGTGTTGTCGAAACCGTGGACCGCAGTGTGATCTGGCAGGCTTATACGCCGCAGATGTTTCGCCTGGGTGCATTGCATCGGGCATTGGCCGACAGCCTGGTGGCGGATGCGGTCGTCACCGATGAGGCTTCGGCGATGGAGTGGGCAGGCCTGGCGCCACGTTTGATAGAAGGTCGGTCCGACAACCTGAAAGTCACTCGGCCCGAAGACCTTGAATGGTTGCGCCAGCGATGGGCTAACCGCCGCTGACTGCTGTGGTGTCTGTCAGACCGCTTTCGCGAGCAAGTCGAATCGTCGCACCGCCGCTCCCACACTCGATCGCATTCTTCTGATAGAACTCGGTCAACTGTGGGAGCGGGCTTGCTCGCGAATGCGGTGGCCCAAGCAATCAGGATCTTGGTGACACAGCAATGGATTCGCTAGCTGCGATACTCCGGCCGCTCGGCCAGCCCCTCCTTCAAAAAGTCCACCAACTTGCGCACCTTCGGCGACAGATGCCGCTGCTGTGGATAAAGCGCCCACACCGCCGTATTCGGCGGCTGATGCGCTTCCAGCAACGAAATCAACGCACCGCTGTTCAAATGCTCCAACACGTAATAATCCGGCAACTGACACAACCCGACACCTTGTAACGCCGCATCCAGCACCGCTTGCCCACTGTTGCAGCGCCAGTTTCCCTGTACCCGCTGGGAAAATTCCCGTCCGTTCTGTTCCAGTTGCCAAATGTCCGAACTGCCGATGAGGCAATTATGCCGGCTCAGTTCCGACAGACTGTGCGGGCGACCATACCGTTCCAGGTAGGACGGTGATGCGCACAAGTACATTCGCCGTGGTGCCAGGCGTGCCGCCACCAGCCGGGAGTCCTGCAAGCGGCCAAGACGGATCGCCAGGTCCAGGCCCTCGTGCACCAGGTCCAGTTGGCGGTTGCTCAGTTCGATGTCGATCCGCAGCTGCGGATAGAGCCCCATGAAGCGGGTCACCAGCGGCACGATGAAGCGTTCGCCATAAGCCACGGCGCACGTCATGCGCAGCATGCCTTTGGGTTCGCTGGTCAGGTCGCCGACCGCTCGCAAGGCTTCTTCCCGGCCATCCTGTAATCGTTGGCAATGTTGTAGAAACGTCTGCCCGGCTTCAGTCAGGGTGACGCGACGGGTGCTGCGATAAAGCAGCCGCGTCTGAAGGCGCTCTTCGAGGCGTACGATTTGTCGACTGACATGGGAGGACGAAACCCCGAGACGTTCGGCAGCAGCGGTGAATTGGCCGCACTCGGCGACCGCTACAAACTCGTCGATCCCTTCCCAGCGGTTTTCGGACATCAAGGATTATCCCTGTATGGCAATAATGTTTTGCTTTTGTCCGGATTATTCACCGTGGAGCGCTGTATTACACTCACTGTCTTGTTTTTATTCACTGGAGAATGCACATGATCAAGTCGCGCGCAGCTGTAGCCTTCGAGGCGAAGAAACCCCTCGAGATCGTCGAAGTCGATGTCGCCATGCCCAAGGCCGGTGAAGTCTTGCTGCGCGTGGTGGCTTCCGGTGTTTGCCATACCGATGCCTACACGCTGTCCGGCGCTGACCCGGAAGGCATCTTCCCGTCGATCCTCGGTCACGAAGGTGGCGCGGTGGTTGAAGCGATCGGCGAGGGCGTGACCTCCGTGGCGGTCGGCGATCACGTGATCCCGCTGTACACCCCGGAATGCCGCCAGTGCAAATTCTGCCTGTCGGGCAAGACCAACCTCTGCCAGGCCATTCGCGCCACCCAAGGCAAAGGCCTGATGCCGGATGGCACCTCGCGCTTTTCCTACAAGGGCCAGCCAATTTTCCACTACATGGGTACCTCGACCTTCTCCGAGTACACCGTGCTGCCGGAAATCTCTGTCGCCAGGATTCCTAAAGAAGCGCCACTGGAAAAAGTCTGCCTGCTGGGCTGCGGTGTCACCACCGGCATCGGCGCAGTCCTCAATACGGCCAAAGTAAAACCTGGTGACACCGTCGCTATTTTCGGTCTCGGCGGCATCGGTCTGTCGGCGATCATCGGCGCGGTCAAAGCCAAGGCCGCGCGCATCATCGCGATCGACATCAACCCGGCCAAATTCGAGATCGCCAAACAGCTGGGTGCAACCGATTGCGTGAACCCGAAAGACTTCGATCGGCCGATCCAGGAAGTCATCGTCGACATGACCGATGGCGGCGTCGACTTTTCCTTCGAGTGCATCGGCAATGTGCAATTGATGCGCGCGGCACTCGAGTGCTGCCACAAGGGTTGGGGCGAGTCGGTGATCATCGGCGTGGCCGGTGCCGGCCAGGAAATCTCCACTCGTCCATTCCAGCTGGTCACCGGCCGCGTCTGGCGCGGTTCGGCATTCGGCGGAGTGCGCGGCCGTACCGAATTGCCGAGCTACGTCGAAATGGCCGAGACCGGCGAAATTCCGCTGGATACGTTCATCACCCACACCATGGGCCTGGAAGATATCAACAAGGCGTTTGACCTGATGCACGAAGGCAAGAGCATCCGTTCCGTCATCCATTTCTGAGGTCGGACATGAACCTGGAAAATATCTCCTGCCAGAAAAGCTTCGGCGGCTGGCACAAACGCTATAAACACCGCTCCGAGGTGCTCGGCTGCGACATGGTGTTTGCCGTGTACCTGCCGCCGCAAGCGGAGCAGGGCGGCAAACTGCCGGTGCTGTACTGGTTGTCCGGCCTGACGTGCACCGACGAAAACTTCATGCACAAGGCCGGCGCCATGCGCATGGCCGCCGAGCTGGGGCTGATCATCGTGGCTCCGGACACCAGTCCTCGCGGCCCTGATGTGCCGGGTGATCCGGAGGGCGCCTGGGACTTCGGTCTCGGCGCCGGGTTCTATCTGAATGCCACCCAGGAGCCCTGGTCGCGGCACTATCGGATGCATGACTATGTCGTGCAGGAATTGCCCGCATTGGTCGAAGCCCATTTCCCTGCATCGGACAAGCGCGGCATCAGCGGGCACTCCATGGGCGGCCACGGCGCGCTGGTCTGCGCCTTGCGCAATCCGGGACGTTATCAGTCGGTGTCGGCGTTCTCGCCGATCAACAATCCGATGGATTGTCCTTGGGGGCAAAAGGCCTTCTCTCGTTACCTGGGCGAAGACCGCTCGAAATGGCGCGAATGGGATGCCTGTGCATTGATCGCCGAGGCTGATGAGAAATTGCCGCTGCTGGTCGACCAAGGTGATCGCGACGATTTCCTCGCCACCCA
This sequence comes from Pseudomonas sp. MPC6, assembly GCF_006094435.1. Classification (NCBI taxonomy): domain Bacteria; kingdom Pseudomonadati; phylum Pseudomonadota; class Gammaproteobacteria; order Pseudomonadales; family Pseudomonadaceae; genus Pseudomonas; species Pseudomonas sp. MPC6. The sequence goes on from NZ_CP034783.1 coordinate 1,320,652, forward strand.
GCTCAAGCCGGAAGCCCTGCAACAGGCCACCAAACTGGCGGGTCATCCGCTGACGCTGCGACTGCAGCCGGGCTACGACCATAGTTATTTCTTCATCGCCAGCTTCATCGACGACCATCTGCAACATCACGCGCGCGCTCTAAGCTGCTAATGCAGGTAGAATCACGCCCTGACAAAAATCGGGGCGTTTTTTTATGCGTATTGGCCACGGCTATGATGTGCACCGTTTCGCTGAAGGCGATTTCATTACTCTGGGCGGCGTGCGGATTGCACACGGCTTCGGGCTGCTCGCTCATTCCGACGGTGACGTCCTGCTGCACGCCTTGAGCGATGCCTTGCTGGGCGCTGCCGCGTTGGGCGACATCGGCAAGCATTTCCCGGACACCGACCCGACATTCAAGGGCGCCGACAGCCGCGTGCTGTTGCGCCATGTCGTTGCACTGATCCACGCCAAGGGCTGGAAAGTCGGGAACGTCGATAACACCATCGTCGCCCAGGCGCCGAAAATGGCCCCGCATATCGAATCGATGCGCGCGCTGATTGCCGCGGATCTTCAAGTTGAGTTGGATCAAGTGAACGTAAAAGCCACCACCACCGAAAAGCTCGGCTTCGTCGGTCGCGAAGAAGGCATCGCCGTGCATTCCGTTGCCTTGTTGCTGCGCGCATGAACGACCTGCAATTGCTCGGTCCGCGGGCCTACGGTGAAGCCCTCGGCAGCGCCGTACTGAAAGCGACGGCGGAAGATTTTCAGGTCGATGAAGTCCTCGATATCCCCCTCAGTGGCGACGGCGAGCACCTGTGGATCTGGGTCGAGAAGCGCGGGCTGAATACCGAGGAAGCGGCACGGCGGATCGCCAAGGCAGCGGGTGTGCCCTTGCGCACCGTCAGCTATGCGGGCCTCAAGGATCGTCAGGCGCTGACGCGTCAGTGGTTCAGCGTACAGCTGCCGGGCAAGGCCGATCCGGATTTGTCGCCGGCAGAAAACGACACGTTGAAAATCCTCAAGACCGGCCGGCACAAACGCAAGCTGCAACGCGGTGCCCACTCGGCCAACGGCTTCACCTTGCGCCTGACGCAGTTCACGGGCGACAAGGCGGCGATCGAAGAGCGTCTGCAGCTGATCGCCAAACAAGGTATTCCCAATTATTTCGGCGCCCAGCGCTTCGGGTTTGACGGCGGCAACGTGGTCGATGCCCGCGCCTGGGCCGCGCGCAAGGCGTTGCCGGAGCAGCGCAACGTGCGTTCGCGCCTGCTTTCGACGGCCCGTAGTTTTTTGTTTAACCAAGTGTTGGCGGCGCGTGTCGCCGATGGCACCTGGCAGCGCGCCCAGGTCGGCGATTTGCTGGCGTTCACCGACAGCCGCAGCTTCTTTCCCGCAGGCGTTGCCGAGTGCAGCGACCCGCGCCTGGCGATTCTCGACCTGCACCCGACCGGTCCGCAGTGGGGCGAAGGTGACTCGCCGGCCTCGGGCGCTGTCCATGAACTGGAGCAGGCAATCGCCGCACGCGAGGCGGATCTTCGCGATTGGTTGATTAACGCCGGAATGAGCCACGAACGTCGCATCCTGCGGCTGCCCATTGGTGGGTTGACGTGGCATTATCCCGAGCCTGACATTCTGCAACTGGAATTCATCCTGCCGGCCGGATGCTTCGCCACCGTATTGGTGCGCGAACTCGTCGATCTGGTGCCGGTGGGGCAGACGGACAGCCCATGCGTATTCTGATTTCTAACGACGATGGGGTAGCCGCACCCGGTCTCGCCGCGCTTTATGCTGCGCTGGCGGATTACACCGAATGCGTGGTTATCGCCCCGGACCAGGACAAGAGCGGCGCCAGCAGTTCGCTGACGCTCGACCGTCCGTTGCACCCGCAAACCCTGGCCAACGGCTTTATCAGCCTTAACGGCACGCCCACCGATTGCGTACACCTGGGGCTCAACGGTTTGCTGGAGCAAGCCCCGGACATGGTGGTTTCCGGGATCAACCTGGGCGCCAATCTGGGGGACGACGTGCTGTATTCCGGCACCGTAGCCGCAGCCCTGGAAGGACGCTTCCTGGAACGTCCTTCGTTCGCCTTTTCGTTGGTCTCACGGCAAGTGGAGAACCTTTCCACCGCCGCTTATTTTGCGCGCAAACTGGTAGAGGCTCACGCGGACCTCGAACTGCCACCGCGCACGGTGCTGAACGTGAACATTCCCAATTTGCCGCTGGACCACATCCGCGGAATCCAACTGACTCGCCTTGGCCATCGCGCACGCGCTGCAGCACCGTTGAAGGTGGTCGATCCGCGGGGCAAATCCGGTTACTGGATCGCCGCGGCGGGGGACGCCGAAGATGGCGGCCCGGGCACCGACTTCCACGCGGTCATGCAAGGCTATGTTTCAATCACTCCACTGCAACTGGATCGCACCTTCAATGATGCCTTCAGAAGCCTGGATGGCTGGCTGGAGGGGCTGCGCTGATGGCTCGTGAACAAGACCCTATGCATCGCGGCATCGGGATGACCTCGCAACGCACCCGTGAACGCCTGATTCAGCGTTTGTATGAAGAAGGCATCTCCAACGCCAAGGTGCTGGAGGTGATTCGCCGTACACCGCGTCACCTGTTCGTCGACGAGGCGCTGGCCCACCGTGCCTATGAAGACACGGCGTTGCCGATCGGGAACAACCAGACCATCTCCCAGCCTTACATGGTCGCGCGCATGAGCGAGCTGCTGCTGGAGGCAGGTCCTCTGGACAAGGTCATGGAGATAGGCACGGGGTCGGGTTATCAGACCGCGATCCTGTCGCAACTGGTTGAACGGGTGTTTTCGGTCGAGCGCATCAAGGTGCTGCAGGACCGGGCCAAGGAGCGTCTGGTCGAGCTCAACTTGCGCAACGTGGTGTTTCGCTGGGGCGATGGCTGGGAGGGCTGGCCGGCGCTGGCGCCGTACAACGGTATTATTGTTACCGCAGTGGCGACCGAAGTGCCTCAGGCGTTGCTCGATCAGTTGGCGCCGGGGGGGCGATTGGTGATCCCGGTCGGGTCCGGTGAGGTTCAACAATTGATGTTGATCATTCGCGAAGATCAGGGTTTTTCCAGACGCGTTCTCGGCTCTGTGCGCTTCGTTCCATTGCTCAACGGGCCTCTGGCCTGAGCATTTGTTTCGGCGCGCTGAATTCTCTTCGATTGCCCCTGTCTTACAGCGGCAACGATCCATTAACGGGATTTATCGTCAGGTAGCAAACGTGTGCCTGCGTCATTAAAGGTAAAGCCTGCACGGCCCGTTATACTTGCGACATTTCGTGCCGTAACACGGCAATCCACATTTTCAGCCACCACAAAGGGAGCGGCGGGTGAGTCTCACAGTCATTGCGCACCGAATGGGTATAACGAGCTTTCAGCGCCTGGTGACTGGCCTCGTCTTGAGCACCTTGCTGGTTGGTTGTTCCAGCAACAAGTCGAGCGACGTGCGCGTCATCGATCGCAACAATTCCGTCGCGCAGCGTCCGGCAGTGACGACGGGTCAATACGTCGTCCGCCCCAAGGACACTCTGTTCTCCATCGCCTTTCGCTACGGTTGGGACTACAAGGCGCTGGCTGCACGCAATAACATTCCTGCGCCTTATACGATCCATCCGGGGCAGACGATTCGCTTCGATGGTCGCACCGGTTCAACGCCGACCACCGTGGTCAGTTCGGCCAGTTCAACGCCTTCGTCGTCGAGTAGAACCACGGTCTTCCGACGTCCTGCCAACGGTGCGACTACCAGTACAGCGGTGGTTGTACCGTCCGTCGCGAACAAACCTGCAGCCGCTCCGATGCCCGCGGCGGGTCCCGCCCCGACCGGCTGGGGGTGGCCATCTAATGGCATTCTTATTGGTAAATTCTCTTCAAACGGGAGTTTGAATAAAGGAATTGATATCGCCGGGGATTTGGGACAGCCTGTTTTAGCTGCGTCTGATGGGACGGTGGTGTACGCCGGGAGTGGCTTAAGGGGCTACGGCGAATTAGTCATCATCAAACACAGCGATACCTACGTCAGTGCCTACGGACATAACCGCAGGCTGTTGGTTCAGGAGGGGCAGCAGGTCAAGGTCGGACAGACAATTGCCGAAATGGGGTCAACGGGTACAGACCGGGTGAAACTGCACTTTGAGATTCGCCGACAAGGTAAACCTGTAGATCCGCTGCAATTCCTGCCGCGGCGTTGATCGCTATCCAGCCTGTTCCGTCACGTAGAGGGGACAGGCTTCAGCGTTGCCAAGGATAAAGGCGCCGCTAGAGCTTGGGGTCGAACTCACCAAAGGACTATAACAATGGCTCTCAGTAAAGAAGTGCCGGAGTTTGACATCGACGATGAGGTTCTCCTTATGGAGACCGGCATCGACACGGATTCGATGTCGAATGATGAAGGGGCTGCTCCACCTTCCGTTCGTGCCAAATCCAAACACTCCGCCTCGTTAAAGCAACACAAGTACATTGATTACACGCGTGCGCTCGATGCCACGCAGTTGTATCTCAATGAGATTGGTTTTTCCCCTCTGTTATCTCCCGAAGAAGAAGTTCATTTTGCGCGATTGTCGCAAAGTGGAGATCCTGCCGGTCGCAAACGCATGATTGAAAGTAACCTGAGGCTGGTGGTGAAAATCGCCCGGCGTTACGTCAATCGTGGCCTGTCGCTGCTGGACTTGATCGAAGAGGGCAACCTCGGACTGATCCGGGCGGTAGAGAAGTTCGACCCTGAACGTGGCTTCCGCTTTTCGACCTACGCAACCTGGTGGATTCGTCAGACCATCGAGCGCGCAATCATGAATCAGACCCGGACCATCCGGTTGCCGATCCATGTGGTCAAGGAGCTTAACGTCTACCTGCGGGCTGCACGGGAACTGACGCAAAAGCTCGATCATGAACCCTCACCCGAAGAAATCGCCAACCTGCTGGAAAAACCAGTGGCAGAGGTCAAGCGCATGCTCGGCCTCAACGAGCGGGTATCTTCGGTCGACGTTTCGCTGGGCCCGGATTCGGACAAAACCCTGCTGGACACCCTTACCGATGACCGCCCAACCGATCCATGCGAACTGTTGCAGGATGACGACCTGTCCCAGAGCATCGATCAATGGCTCTCGGAACTGACCGACAAGCAACGCGAGGTGGTCATCCGCCGCTTCGGCCTGCGCGGGCACGAGAGCAGTACGCTTGAAGATGTAGGCCTGGAAATTGGCCTGACCCGGGAGCGGGTCAGACAGATTCAGGTTGAAGGCCTGAAACGTCTTCGAGAGATTCTCGAGAAGAATGGCCTGTCGAGCGAGTCGCTGTTCCAATAATAAGTAGTTGCCAGGCATGCAACAAAAGCCCCGACTGGTTCGGGGCTTTTTGTTATCTACCAGACGGGTTTTGCCCGGTCTGCGACATCACCTCAGCTTTGTAGTCTCGTGCTGTAAGTCTTTGCTTACCCTGTTGTAAGTGTTCGTTATTTTTACAGTGTGGCAGTCTTCCATTCTCCGCCCACGGATTTCTTATCCGGTTGATTCATAGACTTATTTTATTAAGTTACGAGCATATGACAGCGCATTCTGGCGTTTGTGGCCGCTTGCTCCCGGCCGGGAACGCTCTAGTATTCAGGTTGTGTCAACGGACAGACACGCCCTTCAAGGATGAGGGGAAAGGACATCGCAGGACGCGATTCATCAGGACGATGAAAAGGAACACAGGGACTAGGGAAAAAAATGTGGGCGGGTCAAACCGCCCCTTTTTTTGCCTGCAGAAAAGCAAAAAGGCCCGCAAGGGGCCTTTTCGAGAACGCGGGAGCAATCAGCGTTCGAGGTCTTTGATCTTGCCTTTGACGCCATCCCACTCTTCGGCGTCGGGCATCGATTCTTTCTTCTCGGTGATGTTGGGCCAGATTTCGGCCAGCTCAACGTTCAGCTGAATGAACTGCTGCATATCTTCCGGGACTTCATCTTCGGAGAAGATGGCCACGGCAGGGCATTCAGGTTCGCACAGTGCGCAGTCGATGCACTCATCCGGGTGAATCACCAGGAAGTTCGGGCCTTCGTAAAAGCAGTCCACCGGACAGACTTCTACGCAGTCGGTGTACTTGCACTTGATGCAGTTGTCGGTGACGACGAAGGTCATTTCTAGATTTCTCCTCAGGCGGCGGCAGCGGAGCCCCTTCACGTTGGGGTCGCCAGGTTCGGGAGCGATAGTCTGCTGGCCAGGCTATTAGCCAGCAGCATCCCAAACCGCGCGAGATTCTAACAGCTTGCAGGCAAGTGCGTTAGACCCGTGTCTTTAGTGCATAGAGCATTTCGAGTGCACGACGCGGGGTCATGTCATCCAGGTCGAGTTTGGCCAGTTCGTCCAGCACCGGATGCGGCAGGCTGGCGAACATGTCGCTCTGCTGCGGCACGGCCGGTTTGCCCTTGGCGGGCTTCGGCGTTTCGTGAGGCAGGGCAGTGGCCTCCAGTCGGCCCAGATGCTCGCGAGCCCGCACGATCACTTCGCTCGGCACACCGGCCAATTGCGCAACCGCCAGGCCGTAGCTTTGGCTGGCAGGCCCCGGCAGCACGTGATGCAGGAACACGATTCGCTCGTTGTGCTCGGTGGCATTGAGGTGCACGTTGGCCACCAGCGGCTGGGCTTCCGGCAACACTGTCAGCTCGAAATAGTGGGTGGCGAACAGCGTGTAGGCACGCAGGTGCGCCAGGCGTTCGGCGGCGGCCCAGGCCAGGGACAGGCCGTCGAAGGTGCTGGTGCCGCGACCGACTTCGTCCATCAGCACCAGGCTGCGCTCGGTGGCATTGTGCAGGATGTTGGCGGTTTCGCTCATCTCGACCATGAAGGTCGAACGGCCGCCCGCCAGGTCATCGCTGGAACCGATCCGGGTAAAGATCCGGTCCACCAGCGACAATTCGCAGCTGGCTGCCGGCACGAAGCTGCCAATGTGCGCCAGCAGCACAATCAAGGCGGTCTGGCGCATGTAGGTGGATTTACCGCCCATGTTCGGGCCGGTGATCACCAGCATGCGCGTATTGTCGTCGAGGCTCAGGTCGTTGGCCACGAACGGCGTGGTCAACACTTGCTCGACCACCGGGTGACGACCCTGGCTGATGCGCATGCAGGGCTCGTCGACGAAACGCGGGCAGTTCAGGTCCAGGTTCAGTGCACGCTCGGCCAGGTTGCTCAGCACGTCCAGCTCGGCCAGGGCGGCGGCGGTGTCTTGCAGAGGCGGCAGTTGGGCGATCAGGTCTTCGAGCAGTGCTTCGTAGAGCATCTTCTCGCGGGCCAGGGCGCGGCTCTTGGCCGACAGGGCCTTGTCTTCGAACGCCTTCAGTTCCGGGGTGATGAAGCGCTCGGCACCTTTGAGCGTCTGACGGCGGATGTAATCCGCGGGCGCCGATTCGGCCTGTTTGCTCGGCAATTCGATGAAGTAACCGTGGACACGGTTGTAGCCGACCTTCAGGTGTGACAGGCCGGTGCGGGCCTTTTCGCGCGCTTCGAGATCGATCAGGAACTGCCCGGCGTTTTCGCTGAGCGATTGCAGGTCGTCGAGTTCGCTGTCGTAGCCGGTTTTCAACACGCCGCCGTCTCGAATGACCGCGGGCGGGTTGTCGACGATGGCTTTTGCCAGCAGGGCCGCCAGTTCCGGATAGGTGCTGGTGGTCCCGGCCAGTTGAATGATGTGTGGCGCTTCAAGTTCGCTCATCGCCACTTGCAGTGCTGGCAGTGCACCGAGTGCGTCGCGCAGGCGAGCCAGGTCGCGAGGACGGGCATTGCGCAGACCGATCCGCGCCAGGATCCGCTCGATGTCCCCGATTTCCTTGAGCTGCGGTTGCAGTTTCTCGAAGCGGTAGCCGTCGAGCAGGCAGGTGATCGACGTCTGGCGCGCCAGCAATACCGTCAGATCGCGCAGCGGGCGGTTCAGCCAGCGGGTCAGCAAGCGGCTGCCCATGGCGGTCTGGCAACGGTCGACTACCGATTGCAGGGTGTTATCGCGACCGCCGGCCAGGTTGGTGTCCAGTTCCAGGTTGCGCCGGCTCGCGCCGTCCAGCACGACGGTGTCGTCCAGGCGCTCATGACGCAGGCTGCGCAAGTGGGGCAGGGCAGTGCGCTGGGTTTCCTTGGCATAGCTGAGCAAGCAGCCGGCAGCGCCGATGGCCAGCGTCAGGTTTTCGCAGCCGAAACCTTTCAGGTCCTGGGTCGAGAATTGTTGGCAGAGGCTTTTCAGCGCCGAGTCACGCTCGAAATCCCACGGCGCACGGCGACGAACCCCGCGACGTTTCTCCGCAGGCAAATCTTTCGGCCAGTCGTCCGGGATCATCAGCTCCACCGGATTGACCCGCTCCAGTTCGGCGAGCAGGTTTTCCCAACCCTTGATTTCCAGCACCGTGAAATTGCCGCTGGTGATATCCAGCACGGCCAGACCGAACAGGCGCTCGTCACCCAGCACCGCAGCGATCAGGTTGTCCCGACGCTCATCCAGCAGCGCCTCGTCACTCACCGTGCCCGGGGTGATGATCCGCACCACCTGGCGATCCACCGGTCCTTTACTGGTAGCCGGGTCGCCGACCTGCTCGCAAATCACCACCGACTCGCCGAGCTTAACCAGTTTCGCCAGATAACCTTCCGCGGCGTGGTAAGGAATCCCACACATCGGAATCGCCTGACCGGCCGACTGCCCACGGGCGGTCAGGGTAATGTCCAGCAATTTGGCGGCCTTCTTCGCGTCTTCATAGAAGATCTCGTAGAAGTCGCCCATGCGGTAGAACATCAGCTGGTCGGGGTGCTGGTTTTTCAGGCGCCAGTACTGCTGCATCATTGGCGTGTGGGAGGACAGATCGGAGAGCGCTTTATTCATCGGATAATCAGGCAAATTCGTTGAAAGGTGTAGGGCAAAGGAGGGGCGACGGCCCGGCTTTTCCGCGATGGGCGCAAGGTTAACATGGGCGGTCCACCCGACGCAGGCATGAAAGCCCGACAAAAATAGCGCCCAGATCATTAAGCCCCGCCAATGGATGGCCGAGAGCGAGCCGGCGTCATCTTTGGCCGTTAACATCTTGATTGATGCCGTGCCTTGCAAGCGCGATCCGCTCGTGTACGGTAGTCCCATTCAGCCTTTCAGGAGAGGACCGTGAAAGAAATCACCCAACTGGCCGCTGAACTTGGCAGGCGCCTGCAGGTTCTCAATACCCACGTCACGGCCGCCGAGTCCTGTACCGGTGGCGGGATTTGCGAGGCCATTACCCGCATTCCCGGCAGCTCGGCGTGGTTCGAGGCGGGTTATGTCACTTACTCCAACCGCCAGAAAATCGAGCAATTGAATGTCCCTGCGCAGTTGTTTGCGACGGTTGGGGCGGTCAGTCGCGAGGTGGTCGAGGCGATGGTGCGGGGCGCGCAGGAAAAAAGCCGCGCGCATTTTGCCGTGGCGGTCAGTGGCGTCGCCGGGCCCGATGGCGGGTCGCCCAGCAAGCCGGTGGGCACGGTGTGGCTGGCATGGGGCGTCGGCGAGCGGGTATTCAGCGAGGTGCAGCACTTCCCCGGCAACCGCGACGAAGTTCGCCGACAAACGGTGAAGGCCGCGCTAGAGGGGCTACTGCGCCATGCAGCTGGAGAAATCTCAAATCAGGGGTAGGCGATCCTCAAGCGCTGTGGAATAATACTGGCTACTTATACAGGTGTTGGCCGTCAGGCCTTATTGATTACGTGAGGACTTTAATGGACGACAACAAGAAGAAAGCCTTGGCTGCGGCCCTGGGTCAGATCGAACGTCAATTCGGCAAGGGTGCCGTAATGCGTATGGGCGATCAGGACCGTCAGGCGATCCCGGCTATCTCCACTGGCTCTCTGGGGCTGGACATCGCGCTCGGCATTGGCGGTCTGCCAAAAGGCCGTATCGTTGAAATCTACGGCCCTGAATCCTCGGGTAAAACCACGCTGACACTGTCGGTGATCGCCCAGGCTCAAAAAGCCGGCGCGACCTGCGCATTCGTCGACGCCGAACACGCCCTCGACCCTGAATATGCCGGCAAGCTGGGCGTCAACGTCGACGACCTGCTGGTTTCCCAGCCGGACACCGGCGAGCAGGCCCTGGAAATCACCGACATGCTGGTGCGTTCCAACGCGGTTGACGTGATCATCGTCGACTCCGTGGCGGCATTGGTGCCAAAGGCTGAAATCGAAGGCGAAATGGGTGACATGCACGTGGGCCTGCAAGCCCGTCTGATGTCCCAGGCTCTGCGTAAAATCACCGGTAACATCAAGAACGCCAACTGCCTGGTTATCTTCATCAACCAGATCCGCATGAAAATCGGTGTGATGTTCGGCAGTCCGGAAACCACTACCGGTGGTAACGCGCTGAAGTTCTACGCCTCGGTTCGTCTGGACATCCGTCGCACTGGCGCGGTGAAAGAAGGTGATGAAGTCGTTGGTAGCGAGACCCGCGTCAAGGTCGTGAAGAACAAGGTGGCTTCGCCGTTCCGTCAGGCCGAGTTCCAGATTCTCTATGGCAAGGGCATCTACCTCAACGGTGAGATGATCGACCTGGGTGTGCTGCACGGTTTCGTCGAGAAGTCCGGTGCCTGGTATGCGTACAACGGCACCAAGATCGGTCAGGGCAAAGCCAACTCGGCCAAGTACCTGGCAGAAAACCCGGACATCGCCGCGACCCTCGAGAAGCAATTGCGCGACAAATTGCTGTCTCCAGCACCGGACGTCAAAGCTTCGCCGGCCAAAGAGAAAGCGGATGACCTGGTAGAAGTGGACGTCTGATTGATCCGATGACTGCTGTACTCGATACACTCGTCGCAGTGCGGCGAACCGCAATGGACCTGCTCGCGCGACGCGAGCATGGTCGAGTCGAGCTGACGCGTAAACTGCGTCAGCGCGGCGCTCTTCCTGAAATGATCGACACCGCACTCGACCGCTTGACGGAAGAGGGCCTGTTGTCCGAATCCCGTTACCTGGAAAGTTTCGTTTCCTACCGTTCCCGTTCCGGTTATGGCCCTTTGCGTATTCGCGAAGAGTTGAGCCAGCGCGGACTGCAACGTACTGACATCGAACTTGCGTTACGCGAGAGCGGTATCAACTGGCAGGAACAACTGGAAGATACCTGGCGGCGCAAATTCTCCGGACATTTACCCATAGACGCCAGGGAGCGCGCCAAACAAGGCCGGTTCCTGAGTTATCGGGGATATTCCATGGAGATGATCAGCCGCTTGTTCAGCGGCCGAGGGATGGACGATTGAATGAAACGGCTCGCTATTTCGATAGCGGGCCGTTTTTTTGGCTCACGTAACTTTTGACGGTTCCCGCGTGCGCTGTTGCGCCTGGGGTTTTGACTGCGCCCAGTTTTCCGGCAGGTTGATGTAGTCCACCAGTTCCCGCAGGCGTCCATGATCACGGGCATTGAACGTGAAGGCCAGTCGCGCCAGGTGGCTGAACTGCGGTTCGTCGTGCTCCTCGCCGCTGTAGGCATGCTGGTGGAAGTGATCGCTCAGGCACAGGTCGGCGAATGCGCCTTGCATGTGTTCGAGCGCGTCGTCGCTGAGCTTGTGGTTCATGCGGATCACGAACTGATGCTTGAGCCAGCGGCTTGAGTGGAAGTTGCGGTAGAACTGATTGATCTGCTCCACCGCCTCTTCGGCGCTATAGACCAGGCTCAACAGCTTCATGTCGGTGGGCAGGATGTAGCGATTCTCCTCCAGTTGCTGGTGAATGAAGTCCAGTGCGCCTTGCCAGAACTTGCCGCCCGGCGCATCCAGCAGCACCACCGGTACCAGCGGGCTCTTGCCGGTCTGGATCAGGGTCAGTACTTCCAGCGCTTCATCCAGCGTACCGAAACCGCCGGGGCACAGGACCAGCGCATCGGCTTCCTTGACGAAGAACAGTTTGCGGGTGAAGAAGAAGTGGAAGGGCAGCAGGTTGGTCGTGCCATTGACGGTGGGGTTGGCATGCTGCTCGAAGGGCAGGGTGATGTTGAACCCCAGGCTATGTTCCAGGCCGGCACCTTCGTGGGCCGCCGCCATGATGCCGCCACCGGCGCCGGTGATGACCATCAGGTCCGAGCGCGCCAGCGCCGCGCCGAGCTCTCGGGCCAAGCCATACAGCGGATGTTCTATCGGCGTTCGGGCCGAGCCGAAAACCGTGACTTTGCGTCGTCCCTTGAACTGTTCCAGCACCCGGAAGGCATGTTCCAGTTCGCGCAAGGCTTGCAGGGTTATCTTGGCATTCCAGCGGTTGTGATCTTCCTGGGCCATGCGTAGCACGGTCAGGATCATGTCGCGGTAAATGGGGATGTTCGGGCTGTTGGGTGAAACCAGGTTGAGTTGTTCTTCGACCTTGCTGGTGAGGTCGTGGCCGCTTTCTTCAAAATGACGGCTCAGGAGGTCATTCGGTTGGTAAGGCATTCAGCTTCTCCTTCTGCACACTATGACTCTAGACCCTCGCGAGGATTTGCGCTGACTTGATCATTGCGCCGCAAAGTCTTTCCTGGCAACCGCTTATTGACGGTTTGCAAGGTGATTTCACCGCTCGTCTGAACGGAAAGCTGACTGTGCATCACTCTGATTTACTAAAAGACAGGTGTGACATGACAACTTTGCGTCAATGGCTGGACGCACGACACAAGCGGTTGAAGGATTTTATCGCTCACGCAGGGCGAGGCGCAGGGAGCCGGAAGCAATGACGAGAGTCATTCTGGAAATCGAAATCGATACGCAACTGTATCGATTGCTGAAGTCATCGGCCGAGAATCACCATTTGAGTCTCGAGGAGGAGTGTTGCCGGCGTCTTGAGGCTGCCGAGCGACGCTCTTGCTACTTGCAGGCGCTGTTGGCAGAACTGCGCGCCGAGGATGAGCAGCGGCGCGCCAATTCCCAATGATTACTTTTTCTTCGCGGGTGCAGCTTTCGGGCAATCCGATTCCTGGAAGCGCTCGCTCGCGACCGGACGGTTGGTCTTCACCTCGGTGAACTCGTAACGCATGATTGCGCCCTTGGCCATCAGCTTGCGAAAGCCCGGGTTGTTGCAGACGGTGGAGCCGAGCTGGAAATACACCGCTTTCGGGTCGGCGCGCATTTTGTCGGCGTGGCTGCTCTGGACGCTGAGGTGGTTGATCAACTCTTTACCTTCAACGGTATAGCCCTGATCGAGAATGTCTTCGTTGATCGCTCGTGGAGTGCCGACGCTGCTTTGAGCGGCAACGTTTTGCAGCATTTTGCTCAGTTCCATGTCTTTCAAGGAAGCAGCCTGAGCGTTGAAGGACGACGCCAGCAAAATGGCGGCGGTAGGAACGATAAGGCGCAGCATGAAACTCTCCTGGTTCAGTGACTGGTGGTTCGACCAGCCACATGACTGTGCGTTCAGTGGCGGCGAATTATAGGGGAGGTGGCCTGGACGGTACAGGCTTGCGCCGGCCGGTCTGATAAACTGCGGGCACTTCCTGTCTTGCCGAGTATTTTCGTGTCGATTTCCTACCCCTTCCGGTGTTGCCTGCGATGAGCCATGCACTCAAGCCTTTTGCGTTGAATGCTGTCGCGCGCCTGCGCGACCAGCGCGAAGATGAAGGCATCAGGCCGATCCAGGCTCGTGGCTGGCGAGCCCCGCGTTGCCGTGCCTGCCGTGTGATCGAGAGCCACTGCCTGTGTGCCTGGCGTCCGCAGGTCGAGACTCGCTCCGGGGTGTGCCTGATCATGACCGGCAAGGAAGTGTTCAAGCCCAGTAATACCGGGTGGCTGATCGCCGATGTGGTGCGGGACAACCATGCGTTCATTTGGTCACGGACCGAAGTCGACCAGCAACTGTTGCAGCTGCTGTCCGATCCGCAATGGCAACCCTATCTGGTGTTCCCGGGCGAGTACGTCGAGCCTGAGCGAGTGACCCATGGTGTCAAGGCTGATAGCAGCCGGCGGCCGTTGTTCATCCTGCTGGATGCAACCTGGACCGAAGCCCGAAAGATTTTCCGCAAAAGCCCCTATTTCGATGCGCTTCCGATCCTGAGCCTGCTACCCGAAAAACTCTCCCGGTACCGGCTGCGACGCTCGACCCGCAGCGAGCACCTGTGCACGGCGGAAGTGGCGGCGCTGTGTCTCGATCTGGCGGGCGATGTCGAGGCTGCGTCGGCACTGGACGCTTATTTCGATGTGTTCAGTCAGCATTACCTCGATGCGAAACATCAGCTGGAGATGAACGTTGCGACACCGGCACACGCCGAGCTGATGCCCTTCGTGCAGAACGCGGCTGCGGTGACGTGCTGAGCGTCGTCCATACTGCAAGCGACTGGACGGGCTACGTCGCTTGACCACCCCGGCTTCGCTGGGCATGCTTGGCGCCGATCAGGGCGCGGCCAGGTTTGATACGCCGTTTTTCTTTGCGCGAATAGCTGCGTGAACAGCTATGTAATTGGCGTTGAACGTGCCCTGTCGATGCAGCTCCGTGGCTGCACCTCGTTTGAAAAACAGGATCATTTTAAAAATGGCCACATACGAAATCCTGATTGCCGATGACCATCCTCTTTTCCGTAGCGCCCTGCATCAAGCGTTGACCCTCGGCCTCGGTCCGGAGGTCCGGCTGGTGGAAGTGGCGAGCATTGCCGAACTTGAAACCCGTCTGGACGAAAAGGCCGATTGGGATCTGGTGCTGCTGGACCTGAATATGCCGGGGGCCTACGGATTTTCCGGGCTGGTGCTATTGCGGGGTCAGTATCCGCAGATTCCGGTGGTCATGGTCTCCGCCCAGGAAGAAGCATCGATCATGGTGAAGTCCCGTGAATTCGGGGCCAGCGGTTTCATTCCCAAGTCGAGCGACCTGAGCGTCATTCAAAAAGCGGTGCGAGCGGTACTCGATGGCGACGTCTTCTGGCCACCCCAGGCGTTCGAAGACGTGAGCGTTTCCGCTGAAGCCAAGGCTGCCAGCGCCGGACTTGCCAGTCTGACACCGCAGCAGTTTCGGGTGTTGACCATGGTCTGCGAAGGTTTGCTGAACAAGCAGATCGCCTACGAGCTGAGCGTCTCGGAAGCGACGATCAAGGCCCACGTCACGGCGATTTTCCGTAAGCTGAATGTGCGGACCCGGACCCAGGCGGCATTGCTTCTGCAACAACTCGAGTCAATTTCGAGCCACTAAAGCCTGACCGTTCACGCTTTTTTGACCGGGCTTGGTCTAGCTTTCCCACTTCTTTTCAGTCAGTTGCCTACTCTATGTCACCTTTCAAAGGCCAGACCGGCCTCAAACGTATCCTCAACGCCTCCGGTTACTCGTTCGATGGCCTGCGCGCAGCCTTCACCGGCGAAGCGGCCTTTCGGCAACTGGTTCTGCTCAATGTCATCCTGATCCCGATTTCGTTCTTCCTGAACGTCAGCCGTGTCGAGCAGGCGCTGCTCATTGCCGTCTGTCTGTTGGCTTTGATTGTCGAATTGCTCAATTCGGCAGTGGAAGCGGCCATTGACCGCATTTCCCTTGAGCTGCATCCGCTGTCGAAGAATGCCAAAGACATGGGCAGCGCCGCGCAGTTGGTGGCGTTGACCATGATCGCCTTGGTGTGGGCGGTGATCCTGCTTTAAGCGATGGTGGGCAGCACGATCTCGTCGCTGCGCTGAACCCCTGCGGTGAACGCGCGGCACAGGTCGAGGAATTCGCGCATCGCCGAGGTCTGGTATTTCTGTTTGTGCCAGATGAAATAGAACTGCCGCGCCAGGTCCAGGTCCGGGGTTTCCACCGGTACCAGGCTGCCGCGGCGGAAGGCATCGCGCAGCGCCAGCCGCGAAATGCAGCCAATCCCCAACCCTGATTCCACTGCGCGCTTGATCGCTTCGGTGTGTTCCAGTTCCAGGCGAATATTCAGTCCGCTACGGTGGTGACGCATGGCCTGGTCAAACGTCAGCCGTGTGCCCGAGCCTTGCTCCCGCAGGATCCAGGCCTCGTGGCTCAGCTCATCCATGGTCGCCGTGCCCCGCTTGGCCAGTGGATGCTGGGGCGCGCAGAACACCACCAGCTCATCCTCGACCCAGCTCTGCACTTCGATGTCCGGATGACTGCAGTCGCCTTCGATCAGACCCAGATCAATTTCATAGTGGGCAACCTGCTGCACAATGTTGGCGGTGTTCTGCACATGCAGCTTCACCTGGCTTTCCGGATGACGCTGCATGAAGCTGCCGATCAGCAGGGTGGCCAGGTAATTGCCGATGGTGAGGGTCGCGCCGACCGCCAGGGAGCCAAAACCGGACTTGCCGTTGAGCAGGTCTTCGATTTCCTTGGCCTGATCGAGCAGTGCCACCGCTTGCGGCAACAGCTGTTTGCCGAGGGCGTTGAGGGCCAGCCGTTTGCCTGCGCGGTCGAACAGCTGGCAGCTGCATTGGCGCTCGAGCTCGGTGATCGAGGTGCTCGCCGCCGATTGCGAGAGGTTGAGCAGACCCGCCGCGCGGGATACGCTTTCCTGCTGGGCGACGGCGACGAATACTTGAAGTTGACGGAGAGTAAATCGCATATCGATATAACCGATAACCCTTATCTTAATAATCCAGTTAACAGATATTGTGGCTGCCATTAGAATGCGATGCAATTGCGCACAGCAGCTCATTTTTTTCAGAGCAGGCGCAGAGCGCGCGCAGACAAATCTCCAGGAGTCCCACGTACATGAGCAACATGAACCACGAGCGTGTCCTCAGTGTTCACCACTGGAACGACACTCTGTTCAGCTTCAAGTGCACCCGCGATCCGGGCCTGCGCTTCGAGAACGGTCAGTTCGTGATGATCGGCCTGCAACAGCCCAACGGCCGCCCGCTTATGCGTGCTTACTCGATTGCCAGCCCGAACTGGGAAGAGCATCTGGAGTTCTTCAGCATCAAGGTGCCTGATGGCCCGCTGACTTCCCAGTTGCAGCACCTGAAGGAAGGCGACGAGATCATCATCAGCAAGAAGCCTACCGGCACGCTGGTGCTGGACGACTTGAAGCCTGGCAAACATTTGTACCTGCTCAGCACCGGTACCGGCCTGGCGCCGTTCATGAGCGTCATCCAGGACCCGGAAACCTACGAGCGTTTCGAAAAAGTGATCCTGTGCCACGGCGTGCGTTACGTCAACGAAGTCGCCTATCGCGAATTCATCACCGAGCACCTGCCGCAGAACGAGTTCTTCGGCGACGCCCTGCGTGACAAGTTGATCTACTACCCGACCGTGACCCGTGAGCCGTTCGAGAACGAAGGTCGCCTGACCGACCTGATGCGCAGCGGCAAGCTGTTCAGCGATATCGGCCTGCCACCGATCAACCCGCAGGACGATCGCGCCATGTTGTGCGGCAGCCCGAGCATGCTCGACGAGACCAGCGAAGTGTTGAACAGCTTCGGCCTGAAAGTCTCGCCGCGGATGCGCGAGCCGGGTGACTACCTGATCGAGCGAGCGTTCGTCGAAAAGTGACCGCAGGTCACTTGTGTAGGAGCTGGCTTGCCAGCGAAGGTCGTTAACGATAACGCGTGTTTACCGGGTAAACGCGGCGCATTCAGGACCTTCGCTGGCAAGCCAGTTCCTACAGAAAGCCCGCATGACCTGAGAAGGTCATGCGGGCTTTTTTATGGCCGACGCACGGGAATGACTTCAAGGACGCGGATCAGGCCCGCCTCGGGGTAATGCCACCGCACGTCCACATCCCACAACTGCGCCCCATATTCCCGCTCTGGCGCAGGCGTCTGGTAAGCCGGGCGCGGATCCTGCGCCAGGCATTGCTCGATCAGCTCCACCAAGGGCTCGCCAAGGCGCTGAGCGTGCCCGTGCGCCTGTTGCAATGCCGAAGCCGTCCACTGCACTGGAATCATCAGCGGCGCAGCGCTGGCGATGCTGTTGGACGCCGTATCGATGATATCGGCGTACGGCACGTAAGGTTTGATGTCGAGGATCGGCGTGCCGTCGAGCAAGTCGATGCCGGATATCCACAGGCGACCGGCTTCGACCTTGTCCAGCTTCACCACGGATTGCCCGATGCCATTGGGCCGATGGGTCGCACGGGTGGCAAATACCCCCATGGACTTGTTGCCGCCGAGGCGAGGCGGGCGGACTTTCAGGCGGGGCTTTTCTTCCAGGGCCTGATGAAACAGGAACAATAGCCAGACGTGGCTGACCTGCTCCAGGCCCTGCACCGCGTCACCCTGATCGAACGGTGCCACCAGTTCCAGCACGCCGCGAGCGGCGGGGGCCAGTTGCGGCTGGCGCGGAATGGCGAACTTCTCCTTGAAACAGGAGCGCACGAAGCCGATGGGGGAGACGCTGTAGGTCATGGGTTGGGGTCGAAGGGGAATGAGGGTGGGCATGATAACCCGAGCCACCGCTGGGTCGGTGGCGATGGTGTGATCGCCATCGCCAGCAAGCCGGCTCCTACACGCGCACGCGCAGGGTCAGGCCCTTGAGGAAGTTGCGCAGCAACTGGTCGCCGCACGCACGGTAGTTGGTGTGGCCGAACTTGCGGAACAGCGCGCTCAGCTCCGGCTTGGACACCGGGAATTCGGAGGCCTTGAGGATCGCGTGCATGTCGTCTTCCTTCAGTTCGAAGGCTACGCGCAGTTTCTTCAGGATGATGTTGTTGGTCACCGGCGTTTCGATCGGCTGCGGCGGACGGCTTTCGTCCTTGCCGCGCTTGAAGATCACCA
Organism: Pseudomonas sp. MPC6; assembly: GCF_006094435.1. NCBI lineage: Bacteria > Pseudomonadati > Pseudomonadota > Gammaproteobacteria > Pseudomonadales > Pseudomonadaceae > Pseudomonas > Pseudomonas sp. MPC6. The sequence goes on from NZ_CP034783.1 coordinate 1,339,264, forward strand.
GGCCATCGAGAAAATGCGCCATGACGTCGTCCGGGCAGCGGACGAAGCCTTCTTCGTCTTCTTCTTTCTTGTCGAGGTACGTCAGCAGGTCTGGCAGGGTCACGTCCATGCCGCCGAGCTTGATGATCTCGATGACTTTCTTGTCGCTGATGTCGAGCATGTAGCGCACGCTGCGCAGTACGTCGTTATGAATCATGGTGTGCAATCCTGATAATCGGCAGTGGGCGCCGCATAAACAGCGGCGCCAGAATGTGTGGCGGCGTGAGCAGTCTCAGAACTTCTCTTTGCCGGACAGGTAGCGCCATTGCCCCAAGGGTACTTTGCCAATGGATACACCGCCAATGCGGATGCGGCGGATGGCGACGACCTTCAGGCCGACGGCCTGGCAGAACAGGGCGATCACTCCCGGTTGTGGGTTCTTCATCGCAAAACGCAGGCGGTTTTCGTTCTGCCAGCTGGCTTTGACCGGCGGCAATTCCTTGCCCTTGTAAGTCAGGCCGTGGTTCAGGCGATTGAGGCCGTGCGCCACCATGTCGCCTTCAACCTCGACCACATACTCTTGCTCGATCTTGGCGGAGTCGGCGGTGAGCTTGCGCAGGATCTTCCAGTCCTGGGTGAACACCAGCAAACCGCTGGCGTTGGCCTGCAGGTCAGTACTGGCGGTCAGGCGCAGGAAGTGGCCCTTGAGCGGGCGTTTGCTGAAGCGGTGTTCTTCGCTCAGGGTCTCGGCGCTGATGGTCGCCAGGGCCGTGTCCGCATCCATGCCCGCCGGAACGTTGAACAGGATGGTCACCGGCTCGGGCGCAGTGGCTTTCGCTTCTGGATCGAGCTCGACTTTCTGGGTGTCGACCTTGAACTGCGGCTCGTCGATGACTTCACCGTCCACGGTGACCCAGCCGCCCTCGATGAACAGCTCAGCCTCCCGACGGGAACAGCCGACGAGTTCGATGAGGCGTTTGGAGAGTCGAATCGGGTCAGTCATGACAGGGCCGTAACAAAAAAGGGGTGGGCATTGTACCTGCTGGGCGCCGGTTAATCCCGGCTCCATTTGCGCCGTACAGCTTTTTGTGTGTGGCTTGGCGGATCACCGCACCGCAGCGAAGGGACCTTGTAGGAGCCGGCTTGCCAGCGAAGGCGTCCTCATAAGCGCTGTATGGCTTGAGGCCGCCTTCGCTGGCAAGCCCGCTCCTACAGGGTTCTGTGTTGTGTCAGGCATTGCGTTTCAATTGCTGTGCCTGACGCAGGCGCATATGCAACAGCGGATACGGCTGGCCCATGCCATCGACTTCCGAACGGCCGATCACCTCGAAGCCCTGTTTGAAGTAGAACCCCAGGGCTTGCGGGTTCTGTTCGTTGACATCCAGTTCGTTGGCATTCAGGTGCTCCAGGGCATGCCGCAACAACTGCTTGCCCAGCCCCTCGCCGCGATGCGCCGGGTCGATGAAGAGCATTTCGATCTTGCCCGCCGCGACCCCGGCAAACCCGGTGATGCGCTGGCGCGAGTCTTTGGTGCAGATGAGCATGACCGCATCGAGGTAGCGGGTCAGCACCAGGTTCTTCAGCAGTTCGATGTAACTGTCGGGCAGAAAGTCGTGGGTGGCGCGCACCGAGGCTTCCCACACCTGCGTCAGTTCTTTGTAGTCGCTCTGTTTCGGCGTTTGGACGACCGAATGTTGGCGCATGGCCGAATGCCCCTTTTGGCAGTTGATCGTGCGAGTCCTTTCTCCCACAAAACGATAGTCGTAAAAAAGCCCCGCATCTCGTCAAGAGAGCAGGGCTTTTCGTATTTATTGCGTTTAGATCTGTTCAGCCCACAGGTCGTATTCGTCGGCGTCAGTCACTTTGCACCAGACTTTATCGCCTGGTTTCAGGTTGCTGCCGTTGTCGATGAACACGTTGCCGTCGATTTCCGGGGCATCGAAGAAGCAGCGGCCGACCGCGCCTTGCTCGTCGACTTCATCGACCAGCACTTCGATTTCACGGCCGACGCGCATTTGCAGGCGCGCCGAGCTGATGGCCTGCTGGTGCGCCATGAAGCGGTCCCAGCGGTCTTGCTTGACGTCGTCCGGCACGATGGCCGCGTCCAGCAGGTTGGCCGGTGCGCCTTCGACCGGCGAGTACTGGAAGCAGCCGACACGGTCGAGCTGGGCTTCGGTCAGCCAGTTCAGCAGGTACTGGAAATCTTCTTCGGTTTCGCCAGGGAAGCCGACGATGAAGGTCGACCGGATGATCAGGTCCGGGCAGATCACGCGCCAGTTCTTGATGCGGGCCAGGGTCTTGTCTTCGAAGGCCGGGCGTTTCATGGCTTTCAGGACTTTCGGACTGGCGTGCTGGAACGGGATGTCCAGGTACGGCAGGATCTTGCCGGCGGCCATCAGCGGGATCAGCTCGTCGACGTGCGGGTACGGGTATACGTAGTGCAGGCGCACCCAGACGCCCAGGCTGCTCAGGGCTTCGCAGAGTTCGGTCATGCGGGTTTTCACCGGCGCGCCGTTCCAGAACCCGGTGCGGTACTTCACGTCGACGCCGTAGGCGCTGGTGTCTTGCGAGATCACCAACAGCTCCTTGACCCCGGCCTTGACCAGGCGCTGGGCTTCGTCGAGCACGTCACCGACCGGACGGCTGACCAGTTTGCCGCGCATCGACGGGATGATGCAGAAGCTGCAGCTGTGGTTGCAGCCTTCGGAAATCTTCAGGTAGGCGTAGTGACGCGGGGTCAGCTTGATCCCCTGCGGCGGCACCAGGTCGATCAGCGGGTTGTGATCCTGGCGCGGCGGCACGGCGTCGTGCACGGCGTTGACCACTTGCTCGTACTGTTGCGGGCCGGTCACGGCCAGCACGCTCGGATGCACCTTGCGAATGTTGCCTTCTTCGACGCCCATGCAGCCGGTCACGATGACCTTGCCGTTTTCCTTGATGGCTTCGCCGATCACCTCCAGGGACTCGGCCTTGGCCGAATCGATGAAGCCGCAGGTGTTGACCACCACGACGTCGGCGTCCTGATAGGTGGACACGACGTCATAGCCTTCCATGCGCAGCTGGGTAAGGATGCGCTCGGAATCGACCAGTGCTTTGGGGCAACCCAGGGATACGAAGCCAACCTTTGGATTGGCCGGCGCAGGAGTGGTGGACATGTCTAACCTCGGTATTTGTGACGCCTCCAGCCGTGATCGGCAAGGCGACAGACGGACGCTTTATCGCGTCTCTGATCAAAAAGTGCGCAATTCTAGCGATGAGAGGCGCACTTGACCAGCTTTATACGGGGAAATACGACGAGTGCTGCGCTATGCTTCGCGCTGTTACGCTTTACCGATTTCTACAGTCAATAAAACGTCTGTAACAACAAGTAAAACAGCGCATGCTGCACGGTAAAGCATAGTGCTTCTTTCAAAGAAGTCCGGATCTGGGTGTAGGAGTGGTGGATGGGTCAGGCAAGTAGTCAGGCAGCGGGTGCCGAGCATTCGGCGGCCAAGCCGATCGGCATGCTGGTCGCGGCGGCGGGGGTGGTTTACGGCGACATCGGCACCAGCCCGTTGTACACCATCAAAGAAGTGTTCTCCGGACAATACGGCGTGCAAGTCAATCATGACGGTGTCTTCGGTATCCTGGCGTTGATTTTCTGGTCGCTGATCTGGGTGGTCTCGATCAAGTACGTATTGTTCATCCTGCGTGCCGACAACCAGGGCGAAGGCGGCATCATGTCGCTGACCGCGCTGGCTCGTCGGGCTGCGGCGCCCTATCCAAAATTGCGTTCCATATTGGTGATTCTCGGGCTGATCGGTGCCTCGCTGTTTTATGGCGACAGCATGATTACCCCGGCGATTTCGGTTCTATCGGCAGTGGAAGGTCTGGAAGTCGCCTTCGATGGCCTTGAGCACTGGGTTGTGCCGATGTCGTTGGTGATATTGGTGGCCCTGTTCCTGATCCAGAAACATGGCACCGACCGGATCGGCAAACTGTTCGGGCCGGTGATGGTGCTGTGGTTCGTGGTGCTTGGGGGCTTGGGCATTCACGGCATTGCCCAGCACCCGGAAGTACTCAATGCCCTGAACCCGGCCTGGGGTGTGCGCTTTTTCGTCGTTCACCCGGGCATGGGCGTGGCGATTCTCGGCGCAGTGGTGTTGGCCTTGACTGGCGCTGAAGCGTTGTACGCCGATATGGGCCATTTTGGCCGCAAGCCGATTGCCCGTGCCTGGTTCGCCTTGGTGCTGCCGGGTCTGGTGCTCAATTACTTTGGTCAGGGGGCTTTGCTGCTGGAAAATCCAGAGGCGGCGCGCAACCCGTTTTACCTGCTGGCCCCGAGCTGGGCCCTGGTGCCACTGGTGGTGCTGTCGACCCTGGCCACGGTGATCGCTTCCCAGGCGGTGATCTCCGGAGCATTTTCGCTGACCCGCCAGGCCATCCAGCTGGGTTACATCCCGCGCATGCGTATTCAGCATACCTCTAGTGCCGAACAGGGGCAGATATACATTGGTGCGGTGAACTGGGCGCTCATGGTAGGCGTGATTCTGCTGGTGCTGGGCTTTGAATCGTCGGGTGCCCTGGCATCGGCTTATGGCGTAGCCGTAACCGGAACCATGTTGATCACCAGCATCCTGGTATCGGCAGTGGCGCTGCTGTTGTGGAAATGGCCGCCGCTACTGACCGTGCCGCTGCTGATCGGCTTCTTACTGGTGGACGGGCTGTTCTTCGCCGCCAACGTGCCGAAGATCATCCAGGGCGGTGCGTTTCCGGTGCTGGCGGGGATTGTGCTGTTTATCCTGATGACCACCTGGAAGCGCGGCAAGCAACTGCTGGTCGACCGAATCGACGAGGGCGGATTGCCGCTGCCGATCTTCATCAGCAGCATCGCCGTCCAACCACCCCATCGCGTCCAGGGCACCGCGGTGTTCCTCACCGCCCGCCCGGACGCCGTGCCCCACGCGTTGCTGCACAACCTGCTGCATAACCAGGTGTTGCACGAGCAAGTGGTGCTGCTGACGGTGGTCTACGAAGACATTCCGCGGGTACCGCCGACGCGGCGCTTCGAGGTCGAATCCCACGGCGAAGGCTTCTTCCGGGTGATCCTGCACTTTGGTTTCATCGATGAGCCGGACGTGCCGCAGGCGCTGAAACTGTGTCATCTCGATGACCTGGACTTCAGCCCGATGCGCACCACCTACTTCCTCAGCCGCGAGACGGTCATCGCTTCCAAGCTCGAAGGCATGGCCCGCTGGCGCGAGGCGCTGTTCGCCTTCATGTTGCAGAATGCCAATGGCAATTTGCGGTTCTTTAATCTGCCATTGAACCGGGTGATTGAGTTGGGTACCCAGGTGGAAATGTAAGCCCCATCAAAAAGCCCCCGTTGCCGTAAAGGCAGCGGGGGCTTTTTTGTGGGCGGGGCGCCTGATCACCTGTAGGAGCGAGCTTGCTCGCGAAGGACTCGAAAGCAACACGTTCATCCAGGATGAATGCGTTATCGTTGACGTCCATCGCGAGCAAGCTTGCTCCTACAGCGCCGTTTCCTTCGCCTGGCGCTTCTCGATCACATCCACCAACCGCTGGGCCAAAGCCGGGTAGTTCTCATCAAAGTGATGCCCGCCAGGCAGCTTCATCGCCTCGCCCACGGCCGTCTTGTCGGTACAGCCGCTCTCATCGACTTCTTCTTCCCCGTAGATGCACACCACTTTCTCCGCCGGCAGCTTGGCCATTTCCGGGCCGGTGGCGGCTTCCTTGCCAGCGTTGCCGAGCCAGCCTTCGACTTCGATTTCGAAGCTGCCGGTGCGGGCGAAGGCCAGCAGGATAATGGCGTCGACCCGTTGTTGCTCCGCGGGCTCCAGGCGGTTGTAGATCGCCGGGAGGACGTCGGCGCCGAACGAGTAACCCGTGAGGATGAAGCGTTTGGTGCCCCATTTCTGCCGGTAATGCTGCATCAGTTCGGCCAGGTCCAGCGCGCTTTGCTCAGGGCTCTTGTGCTGCCAGTAGTAGCGCAGGGTATCGATGCCGACCACCGGATAGCCGATCTTGGCCATCTCGCCCGCCACGTCGCGGTCCAGGTCGCGCCAGCCGCCGTCGCCGGACAGGAACAGGGTGACCGTGTCCCGGGCCTGGCCGGCCGGCACTTCGACCACCGGGATCTGCAGGCCGCCAGCGGCTTTGTCGCCACCGACCAGGAACTTGCGCAGTTCGTTGTTCAGCACTTGCGGCAGGTTGATGTCGTAGTCGCTGATGCTGGTTTCGGCGTTCGGCTGATCGCGCACGAAGCCGGCGCTGGTGTCATCCGGATTGTCGTTCCAGGCCACCAGCCAGTGACCGTGGGAGGCGCTTTTCGGCAGCAGATGCGTGCAACCGGGTTTTTCCAGGGCCAGGTCCACCGAAACGGCCTGGGCCTTGTCGTTCTTCTGTTCGGACAGCCAGCGCCAGGCGAGCACGGCGCCTGGGCCGATGCCGCTGACCAGCGTCGCCGGGCCCTTGAGTTCTCTCAGGCCGGATTGCAGGGCACGACTTTGCAGCAGGCAATCTTTGGGCAGGATCACCTGGACGATCTGCGCCGAGCCGCTGCGGCTGAGGGTCAGCAGTTGTTTGTCGCTGAGCTTCTGGTCTGCGTTGACCGCCACCAGCACCTGGGCGCGCGGTGTGTTGCCGGGGATGACTCGAGTCATCGCCGCACCGTCGGCGGGTGCCAGCTGTTCGAGGGTGGGTTCGGGTGCCGGACGTTTGAGGTACCAATAACCGCCGCCAAGGACCAGGGCCAGCACTACCAGTGTGCTCAGTACGTACCGCAGGGAGCGTTGAATCATCAGCGTTTCACCAATCCAGTCAAGCCGCCCGCAATCAGGGCGGCAGTGTCGGCCAGGGCTACCAGCGGATCGAGTCCGGCGGGCACGGCCATATAACGGGGTTCCCAGTCAGGCTGGAACTTGTCTTTGAAGCGGCGCAAGCCTTGGAAGTTGTAGAGCTGCTCGCCACGGCGGAACACCATCGAGCCCAGGCGCTGGGTCAGCGGTGCGCCGCGACGGGGTTGCAACCCCGACAACGGCACCATACCCAGGCTGAAACGCGCGTAGCCATGATTTTTATAATGTTGGATCAGGCCGACCATCATGAACTCCATGGTCAGCTTGGGGGCCTCCGGGTGCGCGCGCATCAGGTCGAGGCTGGCCAGGTCATGGCCGAAGGTCTCCAGCAGGTTGGCGAACGCCACCGGGCGACCTTCGAACCGAATCACCGCGATGCGGAAATGCTTGAGGTAGGCATCGCTGAAACGGCCGAGGGAGAAACCCTTCTCGCGCACGTGCTTGCCGGTCAGCCAGGCATCGGAGATCACCTTGAGCTCATCCATCGGCGCTTGCCCCGGCTCATGGATCTCCAGCGACAGGCCGTCGCGGGTGCCACGGTTCCAGGTGTAGCGCAGGTCCTTCATCTCTTTGCCCTTGGCTTCGAGGTCGAAGCGCTGCAGATCGACCCGGGCTTCTTCGCCGAGCTTGATCGCCGTCAGGCCGATGTCCATGTAGTACGGCAGGTTCTCGGCGCGCACCTGATAGAACACCGGGCGGGCGTGGTGAAGGTCACACAGGTCGCGGAACTGCCAGATCATCTCGGCCCGTTGCTGGGCCGGGCCGATCGGGTCATACAAGGCCACCAGGCTGCGACCACGGCGTGCGTACATCAGGAACGCCTGGTCGTCAGGGTGGAACAGCAGCGCCTTGTCACCGGTCAGGGCCAGGCCGCCATCCGGTTGGGCGGAAGCCATGAGGATTTTGGTCGCGCGATCCAGCTCATCGGGCGTGGGTAGATGGATCACCGGGCGCGCGGTGCGCAGCAGCCAGGTCAGGGACACCACCAGCAGCAGGACGGCGGCCCCCAGCAGCGAACGCAAGCCACGGGGGGCATCGGCGTCGAGGGTGAACTGCCACCAGAGTTGATGGCTGTAGGGAACGTCCTGATAGGCGAATAGCAGCAGCCAGATCGACGCGCCGAGCACGCACAGGCTGGACACCAGATACAGCGGCGAAAAGGGCAGTTCGGTCAGGCGGCTGGGGCGATAGAACGAGCGCCGGAAAACCCCCAGCAGGCTCGCGGTCAGGGTCATCAGGCAGGCTTCCTCCCAGTCGAAGCCCTTGAGCAGCGAGAGCAGGGCACCCACCAGCAACAGAATGGTGGTCAGCATCCACGCGGCCGACAGGCGCCGGCGCAGACCTTGGGCCAGCAGCAGGCACAGCACGCCGACCAGGCTGGCGCCGAAGTGCGAGGCGTCGACCAGTCGATGCGGGATCAGAAAACCGATGTGTTCCAGGCGCGTATCGATTTCCGGGGTCACGCCGGAGAACAGCAGCACCACGCCGGATAGAAACACCAGCACCGCCAGGATCGGTGCGGCCAGGCCGGATGCGGCGCGCAGTGTCTGGCGGGTCTGAAACAGACGCTGGCCTTCGTTGATCAGCAGCAGCAGACAGGCCACCAGCAACGGCAGCACCACATAGATCAGGCGATAGAGCAGCAGCGCGGCAGCCAGTGGCGCGGCACCGAGCTTGTCGGCGAAGGCGGCCAGCAGGATGGCCTCGAACACCCCGACACCGCCGGGCACGTGGCTGAGCACCCCGGCCGCCAGGGCCAGCAGGTACACCAGCAAGAAGGCGCCAAAGGGCGGGGCTTCGGGCAGCAACAGATACAGCACGGTCGCGGCGGCGGCCACGTCCAGGGCAGTGATGACCAATTGCAGGAACGTCAGGCGACGCCCTGGCAGGCGCAAGGTGCGGCGACCGACCTTGACCAGCAGATTATCCGGGTAAGGCTGTTCCGGCAGGCGACGGCGGTAGATGCCGATCGCCAGCACCGTAAAAAGCAGCAGTACGGCGACGGCGATCGCCCCCAGCACTAGCTCGGACAGGCCCAGGGCGACGGAAGCGGCCGGCAGGTCGCTGAGGGTGGCGAGCGCCGCGAGCGGGGGCAGGGCACACCCGAGCGAGAGGCTGGCAAAGAGCGTCATGTGGGCGACTTCCGAAGCCCCCAGGCCATGACGCGCATATAAACGGTAGCGGACCGAGCCTCCCGAGAGCATCGAAAGACCGATGGCATTGCCGATGGCGAATGCGGTGAACCCGCCCAGGGCGAGAATGCGCGGCGCCAGTGTCACGCCGGCATACCGACTGGCGGACCATTCGTAGCCGAGCAAAATGATGAAGCCGACCAAGGTCGCAGCCAGTGCGCCGAGCAGCGCCGGTTGCGGTACTTCGAGAATCGAGTCGTGCAGCGCGTACAGATCGAGTTCGCTCAGCAGGTGGCGACAGGCAATCAGCGCGATAGCGAACAACAGCAGAGTGACGGCCAGGCCCAGGGGTTGGCGGTATTTGCTGATCAGGTCCAGCAAGCGCAGACGCTCGGCCTTGATCGGTTGTGTCGCTGTGACGGTGTCTTGTGGATCAGACGAGTTGGCGCGCATCAATCACCTCTTGGATTGTGCGCGACAGGATGGGGGTATCCAGCCAAGTTACCAATCCCTGTAGAAAAAATAATTACAAATATTAATGCCTCTCACCGGGATCCGGCGACGGCACATCGTCAGTCATAGAGGGTTTTGTCTGCGGTCGCAGGAAATTGTCGGAGCGAGCCTCATTCGCTGATGGCAGGTCATTGTTGCGAAAGGACTTTTTCAACAGATACAAAAAAGGCCACTCTTTCGAGTAGCCTTTTTTGATGTTTGGTTGCGGGAGCCGGATTTGAACCGACGACCTTCGGGTTATGAGCCCGACGAGCTACCAGACTGCTCCATCCCGCGTCTGTGTGGCGGCATTCTACAGGCGAACGGCGGAGTGTCAACCGTTAATCCTGAACCTGGTCAAATAAGTGCAAATGAATGGCACGCCGCGACAGGGGAGACCTAAGTTCAGGAATCAGAACGATTTCTCTTTCCGCACTGCGATGGGTAAGCGCTGCCCCCGTACAAAACGGGCGCGCACAAAAAAGGCCACTCTTTCGAGTAGCCTTTCTTGGTGTTTGGTTGCGGGAGCCGGATTTGAACCGACGACCTTCGGGTTATGAGCCCGACGAGCTACCAGACTGCTCCATCCCGCGTCTGTGTGGCGGCACTTTACAGGCGCACGGCGCAGAGTCAACCTTTAATCCTGAAACGGGTCGAATAAGCGCAAATCAGTCGCAAATCGTCGCAGGGAAGACCTAAGTTCAGGAATCAGAACGATTTATCTTCCTGGGCTGGCGATGGGTAAGCGCTGCACTCGTACAAAACAGGCGCGCACAAAAAAGGCCACTCTTTCGAGTAGCCTTTCTTGATGTTTGGTTGCGGGAGCCGGATTTGAACCGACGACCTTCGGGTTATGAGCCCGACGAGCTACCAGACTGCTCCATCCCGCGTCTGTGTGTCGGATTCTACAGAGGATGGCGCGGGTGTCAAGCCTAATCCTGAAAAAACCTGTTCCTGTTCAATCGCTTAGCTCTCCAAGGGGGTGGGTCTTAACGTCTGTGAGGCAGGTGTGGCAAGGCCTGCGGCTCTATTGGGTGAAATGGTTCGATTGAGTCATTAAATTCATCCGATACTTTTCCTACGTATGAAAAAGAACATTCCGAGTACTGGTGCTATATACAGGTGTCGGTGAGATACTGCCTGTCCGACACGGCCTGACCGCATTTCCAGCCCATGAATACCGCTTTTATATGACCCAGCGAAAAATCATTCACGTCGATTGTGACTGTTTCTACGCCGCCATCGAGATGCGTGACGACCCGCGCCTGGCCGGTAAACCGCTGGCGGTGGGTGGGGCGGCCGATCGGCGGGGAGTGATCGCTACCTGCAATTATGAAGCGCGGGCGTACGGCGTGCGTTCGGCCATGTCGTCGGGGCATGCCTTGAAGCTGTGCCCGGACCTGACCATCGTCAAGCCGCGCATGGACGCCTATAGAGAAGCGTCCAAGGAAATTCACTCGATCTTTCGCGATTACACCGACTTGATCGAGCCGCTCTCCCTCGATGAGGCGTACCTCGATGTGTCGGACAGTGCGCATTTCGGTGGTAGCGCCACACGCATTGCCCAGGACATCCGGCGACGGGTGTCCAATCAGTTGCACATCACCGTCTCGGCCGGCGTCGCACCGAACAAGTTTCTTGCCAAGATCGCCAGCGACTGGAAGAAACCCAACGGCTTGTTCGTCATTACACCGGATCAGGTGGAGGACTTTGTCAGCGGTCTGCCGGTCAGTAAGTTGCACGGGGTGGGCAAGGTCACTGCCGACAAGCTGGGCCGGCTGGGTATCGTCGACTGCTCGCATTTGCGCGAATGGGACAAGTTGGCACTGGTGCGCGAATTCGGCAGCTTTGGTGAGCGGCTCTGGAGCCTGGCCCGTGGGATCGATGACCGTCTGGTGCACAACGACAGTCGTCGCCAGTCGATCAGCGTGGAAAACACCTACGACGTGGATTTGCCAGATCTGGTGAGCTGCCTGGATAAATTACCCGAGCTGCTGGAGACCCTGGCCGGACGGATGGCGCGAATCGACAGCAGTTATCGGCCGGGCAAGCCGTTCGTCAAAGTGAAATTCCATGACTTTACCCAGACCACGCTGGAGCAGGCCGGGGCAGGTCGGGATCTGGGAAGTTATCAGCTGTTGCTGACCCAGGCGTTCAATCGCGGCGGGAAGCCGGTGCGGTTGTTGGGGATTGGGGTCAGGCTGGAGGATTTGCGCGGTGGGTTTGAGCAGATGGAGTTGTTTGAGCGGTAGTGGCAGAGTTTTGATGGGGGGATGAATGTGAGGCCGCCTTCCTCGGAACGCCGCCCGGAGCAAGCCCGCTCCCACAAGGGATTTGCAGCAGACACATGATTTGTGACCGCCTCAAATCCCTTGTTGGAGCGGGCTTGCTCGCGAAGCTTTTTGCTTTTGCTTTTGCTTTTGCTTTTGCTTTTAATTCGGTCCCGGATCCGCCACCAATCGCCCGGCATCCCGGGTCAATGACTTGAGGAATTCGGTCTGCAGCTCCGGATCGTTGCGGGTCAGTTCGATCAGGCTTTGCTCCAGCTCCGTGGCTTCTTCTTCCAGACCCAGTTCCGACAGACGCTTGACCCGGTGTACCCACTGGCTCACTTCGTCGTCTTCGAGGTCGTCGTAAATCAGCCCGTGCGCTTCGAGCAGTTTGCCGCGCAAGCCACTGCTGACCGCCAGGGACGAGTCGGAGTGCACGTCGTCCTGGGCGTCCGCGACCGTGATCAGCAGTCGGCTCAGATGGTTGATGTCATGTTCGGCGAACGGGCTGTCCAGCAGGTTCACGCGCAAAATGCCGTTTTTGTCGGTATTGAGCTGGAAGGTTTCCTTGCCGGCCTTGACCTCGACCGGGCGCTCGCTCCACGGCAGGCTCGAGTACTCGGTGCGCTTGTCCAGCTGGACTTCGTCGATGCCGGCCAGGTTCTGCTGCGCACGACCATTGGACTGCGCGTTCATGAACGGGTTGAGCCCGGCGAAACCGTAGCTGAACCAGTCCCGGGTCACACTGTCCGGAAGGTTGCCGAGGGCGAACACGTTGAGCACATTGGCGCCGACACCGCCCACCACCGCCACCGCGCCCAGCGGAATCTCATAGATCTCCCGCCAGGGTTGGTAAGGCGTGTAGCGATCATAGTGGCGCGTGACTTCGAATTCGGTGACTTCGAAGGTCTTCTGCTCGTGGATTTTCACCCGCCGTTGCGGCAGCTCAAGCACCTTGGGCTCGCCGACATCGATCTGCAGGCTGTGATCGAGCAATTTGCGCTCGACACGTTCCTCGTGCTCGCTGCGTTGCGACATGTGATTGGCACAGCCGCTGACCAGCAGGGTGCCGCACAAGGCGGCACCACCGAGGCCTAAGGTGTTTCGCTTGAACATGACTTCTCTATCTGGTGTCAGCGGCGGATACGGGCCTGGAGGAAAGACAGCACGTCAGCGACCGGCAGCGCTTGCGCCTCGGGCTCGGTGCGGCTCTTGTATTCCAGATTGCCATCGGCGAGGCCGCGGTCACTGACCACGATCCGGTGCGGAATGCCGATCAGCTCCATGTCCGCGAACTTGATGCCCGGGCTGGTTTTCTTGTCGCGATCGTCCAGCAGCACTTCGAAGCCGGCGGCAGTCAGTTCTGCATACAGCTTGTCGGTGGCTTCGCGAACCTGTTCGGTTTCGTAGCGCAGCGGTACCAGGGCGACCTGGAAGGGGGCCAGGGTGTCGCTCCAGATAATGCCGTTTGCATCGTTGTTCTGTTCGATGGCCGCAGCCACCACGCGGGACACGCCAATGCCATAGCAGCCCATTTCCAGGGTCACCGGCTTGCCGTTCTCGCCCAGCACTTCGCACTTCATCGCTTTGCTGTATTTGTTGCCCAGCTGGAAAATGTGCCCGACTTCGATGCCGCGCTTGATTTCCAGGGTGCCCTTGCCATCCGCGCTTGGGTCACCGGCCACGACGTTACGCAGGTCGGCCACGGTCGGTACCGGCAGATCACGCTCCCAGTTCACGCCGAAGTAGTGCTTGTCGTCGATGTTGGCGCCGATGCCGAAGTCGCTCATCAGCTCGACGGAGCGGTCGATGATGATCGGCAGCGGCAGGTTCAGCGGGCCGAGGGAGCCGGCACCGGCGCCAATGGCGTCGCGCAGTTCGGCTTCGGACGCCATCACCAGCGGGCTGGCAACGCCTGGCTGGTTGGCGGCCTTGATTTCGTTCAGCTCGTGGTCGCCGCGGATGATCAGGGCAATCAGCTTGCCTGGCTCTTCGGCGTGAACCACCAGGGTCTTGATAGTCTTCTCGATTGGCAGGTTGAAGCCTTCGACCAGTTGCGCGATGGTCTTGGCGTTCGGCGTGTCGACCAGGCGCAGCTCTTGCGTTGCGGCTGCACGGGACGTTTCCCGGGGCACGGCTTCGGCTTTCTCGATGTTGGCCGCGTAGTCGGAACCGTTGCTGAAGACGATATCGTCTTCGCCGGATTCGGCCAGCACGTGGAACTCGTGGGAGCCTGCGCCGCCGATGGAACCGTTGTCGGCTTCAACCGCACGGAACTTCAGGCCCAGACGGGTGAACACGTTGCAGTACGCCTGGTACATGCGGTCGTAAGTGACCTGCAGCGAAGGCTGGTCGGCATGGAAGGAATAGGCGTCCTTCATGATGAATTCGCGGCCGCGCATCAAACCGAAGCGTGGGCGGATTTCGTCACGGAATTTGGTCTGGATCTGATACAGGTTGATCGGCAGCTGCTTGTAGCTGCTCAACTCGTTGCGCATCAGGTCGGTGATGACTTCTTCGTGGGTCGGGCCGGCGCAGAAGTCGCGGCCGTGGCGATCCTTGAAGCGCAGCAATTCCGGGCCGTATTCTTCCCAGCGACCGGATTCCTGCCACAGCTCGGCCGGTTGCGTGCTCGGCATCAACACTTCAAGAGAGCCCGCGGCGTTCATTTCTTCGCGAACGATGGCTTCGACCTTGCGCATCACTCGCAAGCCCATCGGCAGCCAGGTGTACAGGCCCGAGGCGAGTTTGCGGATCATGCCGGCGCGCAGCATCAGCTGATGGCTGATCACGACCGCATCGGAAGGCGTTTCTTTCTGTGTGGCGAGCAAAAATTGACTGGTGCGCATGGTTGGCCGTTGTCGGTTGCTGATGACTAGAAATGACGGAGCATTGTACGGGCGAGATCTTCTGGCGTACAGGCGTGCGGTCGGCGGGGTGGCAAAGGGCGGGAATCGACCCGCCCTTTGCGAAACTTCCTACGTAAAGCGCCTAGGATTCTTCCGCGACCTGGGTCGGCACCGGCTCCGGTGTCGGGGTCGGACCGGCGCGGCGGTTCTCCTGGTACCAGTGCACGGCGATCAACACCAGCGTCGGAACACCCAGGAGCGCGGTAATCAGGAAGAAGTCGTGGTAGCCGTATTTCTCCACCATCACCCCTGAGTAGCCGCCGATCAGGCGTGGCAGCAACAGCATGATCGAGCTGAGCAGCGCGTACTGGGTGGCGGAGAACTTGAGGTTGGTGAGGCTCGACAGGTAGGCGACGAAGGCCGAAGTCGCCAGGCCCGAGCTGAAGTTGTCCAGGGAGATGGTGCCGATCAGCATGTTCAGGTTGGCGCCCATGTCGGCGAGCATCAGGAACAGCAGGTTGGTACTGGCCGACGTGATCCCGCCGATGAACAGGATCGGCAAGATGCCGAAGCGCACGATCAGCAAGCCGCCCATGCCGGCGCCGACCAGGGTCATGATCAGGCCGAAGATTTTGCTGACGCTGGCAATCTGATCCTTGGTGAAACCCTGGTCGATGTAGAACACGTTGGCCATCACGCCCATGACCGTATCGGACATCCGGTAGGTGGCGATCAGTCCGAGCAGCAGCAGCGCCTGCCAGCGGTACCGCAGAATGAAGTCGTTGACCGGCGTCAGCACCGGCGCCAGGCCGCGGCGGCCCACGGACGACAGGCACAGGACGGTCAAGGTGGTGTAGAGGATGGCCCGCAGGAATGCGCGGTCTTCGAGCAGCAGGTCGAGCAGGCTTTCGTCCTGGAACAGCACGCTGGCGAAGTCGGTGTTATAGAGCTGGGTGAACAAGGCCGGGACGGAGACCAGCAGCACGATCAGCACGAAGACCGACGCCAGTTGATGCACAAAGCTGTAGCGGCCGGCCTGCAGTTGCGTGCGCAGCGGCACCGGCGGTTCGCGCATGAAAAAGGACGTCAGCAGCGCTGGGATCATCAGTGCGCCGAACAGGATGTAGGTGCCGGCCCAGGCCGAATGCTGGTAATTGAAGCCGGTGGAGCCGAAGCCTTCGGCGAAGAACAGCGCGCCAGCGGTGGCCAGCAACGCGGCGATCCGGTAACCGGACATGTAACTGGCGGCCAGCGCTGCCTGGCGGCTGTCTTCGGCGATTTCCAGGCGATAAGCGTCTACGGCGATGTCTTGCGTCGCGGAGGCGAAGGCGACGACCACGGCGATAGCGATGAGCCAGGACAGATGTTTTTGCGGGTCGCAGAAACCCATCCCGATCAGGCCGAGGATCACCAGTGCCTGGGAGAGCACCAGCCAGGAGCGACGGCGACCGAGCTTGCCGAGCAGTGGCAGGCGCCATTGATCGAGCAACGGCGACCAGACCCATTTAAAGGCGTAGGCCAGACCGATCAGGCTTGCATAGCCGATGGTTTCGCGAGCCACGCCGGCTTCACGCAGCCAGACTGAAAGTGTCGAAAACACCAGCATGTAGGGTAAGCCGGCGGCGAAACCAAGCAACAACAGCACAAGCGTTGAAGGGCTGGCATAGGCGGCGAGCGCGGCGCGCCAGGTTTTACGGGGCATGGGCTGGAGTCTGCCTCAAGAATTACGGAAACAAAGCGCGCACTCTAACCGCTGTGCTCTACCGGGCGCCAGCCATGGCGCTGAATATCAACACGATTGTTCTGGACACTGATGCCTTCCATGCGCAAACGCGCT
This sequence comes from Pseudomonas sp. MPC6, assembly GCF_006094435.1. NCBI lineage: Bacteria > Pseudomonadati > Pseudomonadota > Gammaproteobacteria > Pseudomonadales > Pseudomonadaceae > Pseudomonas > Pseudomonas sp. MPC6. The sequence goes on from NZ_CP034783.1 coordinate 1,355,680, forward strand.
CGCTGTTCATCCCCTGAAACACTGCCCGCCGGCAGGCTGATGCGCCCGCCGGCACCGAGCACGCGGTGCCAGGGTAATTTGCTGTCAGGGGGCAGTTGGCTCAGTGTCCGACCGACCCAGCGGGCGGCGCGACCCAGCCCGGCCAGTTCGGCGAGTTGACCGTAACTCACCACCTTGCCCGCGGGCACTTGCGCCAAGGTCAGGTAGAGAGCCGTGCGTCGGATTTGCGCCGGGCTTTGATGTTCAGCGGTTGAGTCGGTCACGTCCGCAATTCCTGGGGGGATTCGCATTACCGTCTGTAGAGTAATGCCTGGGTCTGCAATTGAGAAATGAACTCAATAGAAATAGTCGGGTCAGTGCTTGCTGGGGTCTTATTCCTATGGATAATGCCGACTTTTTTTCGCAATCTTGAGCCTGTCTTTGCTTATGGTGTCCAGAACCCTGCTGTGCCTCGCTGTCTTCACGGCTTCCACGCCCCTGCTTGCCGACACCGTCTGGTTGAAGAACGGTGACAAACTGAGCGGCAAGATCACCTTGTTCGACGGTGGCAAGCTGCTGATCCAGACCGAGTATGCCGGTGCGGTCCCGATCGACTGGAAGCAAGTCAAAACTTTGGAAAGCGATCAGCAATTGCTGGTCAAACAGGATGCCTACACCGGCGAAAAGGCCAAGGCGCTGCATGCGGCGGAAGACGGCAAGGTGACCCTTGCCAACGGCGACGGTCCCAAGACCGTGGAGCTGGCCAGCATTCAGCAGATGCTCAAGCCCAAGCCGGTGGTCGAAGATCTGGTGTGGAAGGGCAATATCGATGTGGCGCTGGACTATCAGCGCGCAGAAAACGATACCGATGACTACGACGTCGACTTCAAGACCAGTGCCCGTCATGGCAGATGGCGTCACACCGCAGAAGGCGAGTACAACCGCGAATTCCAGGATGACGTGGTCACCACGGACAACTGGCGCGGCGAGTACTCCCTCGACCGCTTCCTGACCGACAAATGGTTCTGGCAGGGCCGCCTGGTGTACAAGCGTGACAAGGTCGAAGACCTTGCCCGTCAGCGCACTGTCGGTACCGGTCCCGGTTATCAGTTCTGGGATGACGAGCTGGGTGCATTCTCCCTGGGCTCGCTGCTCAACCGCACAGATTACGAATACAGTGACGGCGGCAAGGACAACTTCTACTCGGTCGCCATGAAGTGGGACTACAACCGCTATCTGGTCGCAAAGAAGGTGGAGTTCTTCACCAATGGCGAGGTGGGCAAGCCGCTGGGCAGCGTGGCGGATTATGCGCTGGATGCCGAGGTCGGGTTGCGCTACAAGGTGACCGATTGGGCGTCACTGAACCTGAAGGCCGAGAGGGACATCATCAAGGGTAGCGATGAGGCTGACCTGAGCAAGACGCGTTATACGGCTGGGTTTGGCGTTACCTGGTAACCGCTGAAGGTCAAAAGATCGCAGCCTGCGGCAGCTCCTACGTTGGATTGATGGATATCCTGTAGGAGCTGCCGCAGCTGCGATCTTTTTTGGTGCCGGCAAAAACATACGGGCACAAAAAAGCCCCGCTTTTGAGGGCGGGGCCTTTTACTAAAGCAAGTACAAGTTAGATAACTTGAACTTCTTCAGCTTGCATGCCTTTCTGACCGCGGGTAGCGATGAAAGAAACCTGTTGGCCTTCTTTCAGGCTTTTGAAGCCGTCGGATTGGATAGCTTTGAAGTGAACGAACAGGTCGTCACCGGATTGTGGAGTGATGAAGCCGAAGCCTTTTTCATCGTTGAACCACTTAACGGTACCGGTTTGGCGATTAGACATGGTGTAACTCCTTGGACAAAGATAACTGCGACGCAGGAAGAACCCTGGCCGAGACTGAGTGCAAAGAGCAGGAAAAATTCTTGTAGATGGTTGGATCGAAATTCAACATATCGTGTAGAGATTCTCAGTGACACAAGCAGCACAGTGGCGCCACCTTAACCCTTTTTCCGGAACGTGCCAATGTTTCTTGCGAAGGTTTCTTTGTTTTCGTGACTGACGGTGCATTGTTCTGTGCCGAAGGTCCGCAAATTAAGGGGTTGGCGCCGAGAATCGTACCTCGGACTTTGAACCCGGCGGCGCGCCCGGTAAGATGCCGGACAGAATTTTTCCACCTCGCTATTCAGGACACCCGCCATGAGCATCAAATCGGACAAGTGGATTCGCCGCATGGCGCAAGAGCACGGCATGATCGAACCGTTCGTCGAGCGCCAGGTGCGTGGCGAAGGCGCCGAGCGAGTGATTTCCTACGGTGTGTCGAGCTACGGCTACGACGTGCGTTGCGCCGATGAATTCAAGGTGTTCACCAACATCAATTCGGCGACCGTCGATCCGAAGAACTTCGACGAGAAGAGCTTCGTCGACGTCAAGAGCGACGTGTGCATCATCCCGCCGAACTCCTTCGCCTTGGCGCGCACCGTGGAATTCTTCCGCATTCCCCGCAACGTGCTGACCATCTGCCTGGGTAAAAGCACCTACGCCCGTTGCGGCATTATCGTCAACGTGACGCCGCTCGAGCCGGAGTGGGAAGGCCATGTGACCCTGGAATTCTCCAACACCACCACGCTGCCGGCAAAAATCTACGCCAATGAAGGCGTGGCGCAGATGCTGTTTTTCGAATCCGACGAAGAGTGCGAAGTCTCCTACAAGGACCGTGGCGGCAAGTATCAGGGGCAGCGCGGCGTCACTTTGCCACGCACCTGATCCATTTCATCGGGCGGCTGGCGGGAATTCTTGGGCGGGTAGACACTCTATTGGGTGTACTGCCCGGTTCGCGCACAGCGGACGAGGCCATTGCTCAGGAGTGTCCCATGAAGATCGATCCGCGAATAAGTGCCGAACTGGCAAGGCTTGAACCCAATCAGGTTGGCGTCTTGGCCTGGTCCTTGTTGGCGCACCCGCCAATCATGGCGGGGGGCATCCCCGGTCAGCCCGATCCCGATACCCCCAACGAACAACCGACGGAACCGGGAGAGCCCACCCTGCCGGATGAGCCGCCACCCGCGCCAGTTGCCTGATTACACCCCGCCCCCCTGTAGGAGCGAGCTTGCTCGCGATGGTCGTCAACGATGACTCGATAAGCCTGACACCCCGCGGTGGTCTCAGGTTTTTCGCGAGCAAGCTCGCTCCTACAGGCCGATGGGCCAGATTTCGTTATCGCCGATGACGAATATCCTGCAACTGTCATCCTGCTCTACCTGATAACCCCCGGTAAACGCGCCGAAGGCAGGTAACAGGCTGATCTCGTCACCGAGCCTGAAACAGGCCAGGCGCAAGCTTTGTCGACCTCGACCGTGCAATCGGTAGACGGGGTGTACATGCCCGGCCAGCACGTGCCGACTCCCATGCGGGGTCGGTTCGTGCTGCAAGGCAAACGGTCCCAGCAGCAAAGGCTCGGGCACCACTCGAATATTCAGCGAAGCGGGCGGGTCGCCGGCGCGCTTGTCATGGTTGCCGCGGATCAGCGTCATGGGCAGGTTGCTGTGCTGCGCTCGCCACTCGGCTAAAGCGCTTAGCGTGGCTTTCGCGTGGGAGCCGGGCCCGTGTAGGAAATCCCCGAGAAAAATCAGCTGTCGACAGGGCAGGGCTGCCAGTAACCCGTTCAACACCGCAATATTGCTGGCGGTGGTGCCCCGCGGCACCGGTTGGCCGAGGCTGCGATAAGCGGCGGCCTTGCCGAAATGCACATCGGCGATCAACAACGCCTGTTGCGCTGGCCAATAGACAGCCTTTTCTGGCAGCAACCAGAGGTCTTCACCGGCCAGGCGGACCGGATAGGGTGTACTCATCAGGCTTTCCCGGTTTCGGCGGTTTTCTCGAGATCGCTGACCATGCGTCTGATGCGGTCGGCAAGTTTTTCCGAGCTCATGCTTTCGCGCATCCGCTCCACCAGCAGCGGAAACCCGAGGGGAGTAGGGCGTTTGACAGGATGCAGGTCCAATTGCAGGCGATTGAGCCGCTCCAGGGTCTGTTCCAGGCGACGAATATCCAGTTCCTCCCGCAGGACTTCTTCCCCGGCCTGAGCCAGCAGCAGATTCCCGGCGTCGTACTGTTTAAACACTTCAAAGTACAAGCCGCTCGACGCCTGAACCTGGCGCGTGCTTTTCGGCGCGCCGGGGTAGCCGGCGAACACCAGCCCGGCGATGCGCGCGATTTCCCGAAAGCGGCGCAACGCCAGTTCACCGGCATTCAGGCTGGCGAGGACGTCCTTCAACAGACAGTCAGGGCTCAACAGTTGCGGATCCAGCTGCGTCGACCAATCGACGCGAGTGGCGCTGAGCAGTTCCAGGCCGTAGTCGTTGACCGCAATCGAAAAGGTGACGGCCTGCCGTTGACTGACCCGCCATGCCAGCAGGCTCGCCAGGCCCAAATGCACCTGGCGTCCGGCAAACGGGTAGAGGAACAGGTGCCAGCCTTCGCGGGATTTGAGCACCTCGGCCAGCAGGCTGGTCTCGGTGGGCAGCCCGGACCAGCGTTTCTGTACCGCTAATAACGGGCGCAGGGCCTGCATTTCCGGGCCGATGAAAGTGCCCTGGTCGGCTGCACTGAAACGCGCTACCACGGCGTGCGCCAACTCGCTGGACAATGGCATGCGCCCTCCATTCCAGCGCGGCACTGCGGCTTTTTTCGTGGCGCTGCGTTTGACATAGGCCGTCATGTTTTCCACCCGGACCAGCTCCAGCAAGCGTCCGGCAAACAGAAAACCGTCACCCGGCTTGAGCCTGGCGATAAAGCCTTCTTCGACACTGCCCAGCTGTTTGCCACCGCCGCCTTTGCTCCAGAACTTCAGCTGGATGCTCGCGTCGCTGACGATGGTGCCGATGTTCATGCGATGCCGTCGGGCCAAGCGCGCATCCGGCACGCGCCAGACGCCGTCCTCATCCGGTTCGACCCGGCGATAGTCCGGATAGGCTGTCAGAGAAAGCCCGCCGTGGCGTACGAACGCCAGGGCCCAGGTCCAATCTTGCGGAGTGAGATCACGATAAGCCCAGGCGCCGCGCACTTCTTCGTACAACTCATCGGGCAGGAACCCGCCGCCCAATGCCATGCTCACCAGGTGTTGAACCAGCACATCCAGCGGCTTGTGCGGCGACTCGCGGGGTTCGATCCGACGTTGCGCCACCGCGTCCTGTGCCGCGGCGGCTTCGATCAATTCCAGGCTGTGCGTCGGCACCAGCGTCACCCGCGAAACCCGGCCCGGCGCGTGGCCGGAACGCCCCGCACGCTGCATCAGCCGCGCCACGCCTTTGGCCGAGCCGATCTGCAGGACCCGTTCGACCGGCAGGAAGTCCACGCCCAGGTCCAGGCTCGAGGTGCAGACCACGGCTTTGAGCTGACCTTCCTTGAGCGCTCGTTCGACCCAGTCGCGGGTGTCCCGGGACAGCGAGCCGTGATGCAGGGCGATCAGGCCGGCCCAGTCCGGGCGAGCCTCGAGCAGCGCCAGGAACCAGATTTCCGATTGCGCACGGGTGTTGGTGAACACCAGGCTGCTGGGGCTGGATTCGAGCTCGGCCACGACCGCCGGCAACATTTTCAAGCCAATGTGCCCGGCCCACGGAAAGCGCTCGAGGGCAGGCGGCAGCAACGTGTCGACCTGCAGTGCCTTGGACGTTTGCCCCTGAACGTTGATACCACCGCCCTGTGGGATTAATACCTGCTCGGCGTGGGCCTGATTACCCAGGGTTGCGGAAACGCCCCAGACGATCAGCTCCGGATGCCAGCGGCGCAACCGGGCGAGGGCCAGTTGCAGTTGCACGCCACGCTTGTTGCCGAGCAATTCGTGCCATTCGTCGACCACCACCATGCGCAAGGTCGACAGTGCTGTGAACGCATCGGCGCGGGCCAGCATCAGGGTCAGGCTTTCGGGGGTGGTGATCAGTGCGGAGGGCAGGCGCCGACTTTGCCGTGCGCGTTCGCTGCTGCTGGTATCGCCGGTGCGCAGGCCAACGCTCCAGGGGACCTGCAAGTCGTGCAACGGCGCTTCCAGCGCGCGGGCGGTATCGGCGGCCAGGGCGCGCATGGGGGTTATCCACAGCACTGTCAAGGGCTCGGCGACCGGTTTGCGTTTGCGCGGTTTATCGTCGGGAGGGGTGGCACGGGCGAAGCGATCGAGCGCCCCCAACCACACGGCATAGGTTTTACCGGCGCCGGTGCTGGCGTGCAGCAACCCGGACTGGCCGTTTTTTATCGCTGCCCATACCTGTTTCTGAAAGACGAACGGCTTCCAGCCGCGAGCGGTGAACCAGTGTCTGGCGAAGTCGGGGGAGGTTCCCATGCCGGCGGTGTGCGCTCTGAAAGTCTTCTTTCAGTGACCACGCCGGCATGCGAAAGGTTTAATGACACAACGCGGTCCTGTAGGAGCCCGGCTTGCCGTAATGCCAGTCAGATAAGGAAATTGTAGGGGCGAGCTTGCTCGCGATGGATCCAAAAGCGCCGCGTTTAATCAGTAAACACGCGTTGTCGTTAACGACCATCGCGAGCAAGCTCGCTACTTCAAGTTACCGCTGAGGAACTGCTTCAGGCGTTCACTTCTCGGATTGCCCAGCACGGCGTCCGGCGCGCCTTCCTCCTCGACCAACCCCTGGTGCAGAAACAGCACCTGGCTCGATACCTTGCGGGCGAAGCTCATTTCGTGGGTGACCATGATCATGGTCCGGCCTTCTTCGGCCAGGCCCTGGATCACCTTGAGCACTTCACCGACCAGTTCCGGATCGAGCGCCGAGGTCGGTTCGTCGAACAGCATGACTTCCGGCTCCATGGCCAGTGCGCGGGCGATGGCGACCCGCTGCTGCTGCCCGCCGGACAGGAACGCCGGGTACTGATCAGCCACCCGCGCCCCCAGGCCGACCTTGTCCAGGTAGCGTCGGGCGCGGTCCTCGGCTTCTTTCTTGTCACAACCCAACACCCGGCGCGGCGCCATGGTGATGTTCTCCAGCACCGTCATGTGGCTCCACAGGTTGAAATGCTGGAACACCATGGCCAGGCGGGTGCGGATCCGCTGCAGTTCATCGGCATCGGCGACATGGATGCCGTGGCGGTCCTTGATCATGCGGATATTCTGGCCATCGAGGCTCATGGTGCCGTCGTTGGGTTGTTCGAGAAAGTTGATGCAGCGCAGGAAGGTGCTTTTGCCCGAGCCACTGGCGCCGATCAGGCTGATGACGTCACCGGTATTGGCCTTGAGCGAAACGCCTTTGAGGACTTCATGATCGCCGTAGCTTTTATGCAGGCCTTCGATGGTCAGTTTGTACATGGGGCATGCATCCTCAAGGCGAAAGTAGGTAGCCGCTGCGGTAGGCTTCGATGCCCGCGACATGCGCGATCACCATCCCGGCAGTGGCCATGCGTCGCAGCGAGCGGGCGTACATCAGCCCGGCGGCGGTGCAATGAACGGGGGTGACGCGATCATTGATCGGGTCGATGATTTCGGCGATCAGTTGCCCGGCTTCCAGGTATTGCCCCGGCAACGCCAGGAATACCAGCAATCCGCCGACGGCGGTTGCCACCGGTTCCACACCCGCCAGGGGCGTGGCCGGGTAGGGCAGCGCGGGCAGCGGCGCCGGTTCGCCGATGATGGCGCCGTAGTGCGTCAGGTAGTCGATCAGTGCCTGGCAGTCGAGGCTGGCCAGCGGGTGATTGACGTCGCCCTGGCCGCGCAGTTCGACGGTGACCGAAAAGCTTCCCGGCGGTATGTCGAAGTGTTCGCCGAAGCGTTCCTGGAGCTGCCACCAGAGCAGGGTGAAGCACTCATCGAACGACTGGCCGCCGGAATCGGTGGCCAGCAGGCTGGCTTCGGCACCGATGTAACGGGCCAGCGGCTCGACCTGCGGCCAGGCTTCAGGCGTGGTGTAGAGATGGGCGACCGCTTCGAAATCGCAATGCAGGTCCAGCACCATGTCGGCATCGCAGGCCAGCCGTTGCAGGACCAGGCGCTGGGATTGCAGTTGGGTGGCAGCGCTCTGACGGCCCAGCGCGTCACGCAGGCTGGCGCGGATCAGGTCGAGGTTGCGCTGCGGATCGTCGCCGAGTTGGCCTTCGATTGCATTGCCGACCTCCTCGCTCAAATCGACGAACCAGCGGTTGAAGTTCTGCCCGCTCTCCAGTTCGTAGCGGCCCAAGGGTACATCCATCAGGACCTGTTCCAGGCCGACCGGATTGGCCACCGGCACCAGCACGATTTCGCTGCGCAGGCGGCCGTCGGCCTCGAGTTCTGCCAGGCGCTGCTTGAGGTGCCAGGCCACCAGCATGCCGGGCATTTCGTCGGCGTGCAGGGATGACTGGATGTAGATCTTGCCCTTGGCCGACGGCGGGCCGAAGTGGAAGCTGTGAATCTGTCGTGCGGTCCCCGGCAGCGGGGCCAGCAGGTCATGAATCTGGTGGCGCATTCTGTGTTTCCTGAAGCAGAAAAGTCCTAGTGGGATGGCCCGAGGAAGGCCAGCCATCGGCGTTCGGCGAGGCGGAACAGGCCGACCAGCGCAAAGGTGACGGTCAGGTAGATCAGCGCGGCGATGCCGAACGACTGGAAGGTCAGGAAGGTCGCCGAGTTGGCGTCCCGCGCGACTTTCAGGATATCCGGGATGGTTGCGGTGAACGCCACGGTGGTCGAGTGCAGCATCAGAATCACTTCGTTGCTGTAATAAGGCAACGAGCGACGCAGGGCCGACGGCATGATCACGTAGGCATACAGCTTCCAGCCTGTCAGCCCGTAGGCCTTGGCCGCTTCGACCTCGCCATGGGCCATGCTGCGGATCGCCCCGGCAAAAATCTCCGTGGTGTAGGCGCAGGTGTTCAGGGCGAACGCCAGGATCGTGCAGTTCATGGCATCGCGAAAGAACGCATCGAGTACGGGCTGGGCACGCACGGCGGCCAGGCTGTAGATACCGGTGTAGCAGATCAGCAGCTGGATATACAGCGGCGTACCGCGGAACAGGTAGGTGTAGAACTGCACCGGCCAGCGAATGTAGGCGTGGGGTGAAACCCGGGCGATGGACAGCGGGATCGACACCAGGAAACCGATGAAGATCGAGGCGCTGAGCAGCCACATGGTCATGGCCAGGCCGGTGATGTTGTAGCCGTCGGTATAAAGAAAGGGTCTCCAGTATTCCTGCAAGAGTTCGATCATCGCACCGCCTCCCGGGTACCGACGGCGTAACGGCGTTCGAGCCAGCGCAGGACGAAATTGGAGGCGCTGGTGATCAGCAGGTAAATCAGCGCGGCAAGCACCAGGAAATAAAACAGTTGGTAAGTGCTTTTGCCGGCGTCCTGGGCCGCCTTGACCAGATCGGCCAGGCCGATGATCGAGACCAGTGCGGTGGCCTTGAGCATCACCATCCAGTTGTTACCGATACCGGGCAGGGCGAAGCGCATCATTTGCGGGAACACCACGATTCGAAAACACTGGCCGCGTTTGAGGCCATAGGCGGTGGCGGCTTCGACCTGGCCTCGCGGGACCGCGAGAATCGCGCCACGGAAGGTTTCGGTGAAATACGCACCATAAATGAAGCCCAGGGTGATGACCCCGGCGCTGAACGGGTTGATCTCGATGTATTCCCATTCCATGAAGTCGGTAAAGGTCGTCAACCAGGTTTGCAGGCTGTAGAAGATCAACAGCATCAGCACCAGGTCCGGTACGCCGCGGATCAGTGTGGTGTAGAGCTGGGCCGGGATCCGCACCAGTTTGACTTTTGACAGCTTGGCACTGGCCCCGAGCAAGCCGAGCAACACGGCCACCAACAGCGACAACACCGATAACTTGATGGTCATCCAGGTGCCTTCCATCAGCAACGGACCGAAGCCCTTGAGGCTGAAGGCTGAGAGCCCCAGGTTTTGTAATAGGTTTTCGAACATAAATCAGCAACCTGATCGGATGAAAAAAGCGCCCATCGCGAAATGGGCGCCGGGCATTATTTGCCGCTGTACAGATTCAGATCGCCAAAGTGTTTCTTCTGAATGGTGGCATAGGTGCCATCGTCGTGTAACGCTTTGATACCTTTATCCAAAAGTGCCTTCAGGTCTTTGTTACCTTTAGAGATACCGATCGCTGTTTTGGCGGGCAGCAATTCGCTGTCGACCGGTTTGCTGACTTCGTAATCGACGCCTTTTGGCGACTTAAGAAAGCCCAGTTCGGCTTGCAGCATGTCCTGGATCGCCCCGTCGAGGCGGCCGGACATCAGGTCGGAATAGACCTGGTCCTGGTTCTGATAGGCCTGAGTTTTGACCCCGGCCTTGTCCAGCACCGCCTTGGCATAGGCTTCCTGGATAGTGCCTTGCTCATAGCCGATGGTCTTGCCCTTCAGCGACGCGACATCCTCGCTCAGGCCGGAACCTTTCTTGAACACATAAGCGGTTGGGCCGGAGAACAGCTCCTCGGAGAAGTCGATGACTTTTTCGCGAGCCGGGGTGACGGTCATCGACGAGATCACACCGTCGAACTTATTGGCCTTCAGGCCCGGAATCATGCCGTCGAAATCGCTTTCGACCCATTTGCACTTGACCTTCAACTCGGCGCAGATCGCGTTCCCCAGATCAATGTCGAAGCCCACCAGGTTGCCGTCGGCCGCTTTCGATTCAAACGGCGCATAAGACGGGTCAACGCCAAAACGCAATTCCTTGTATTCCTTGGCCAGCGTGGAGCCAGCTGCCATGCACAACGCCAGTGCAGAAAGGGTCAGCAATGCTTTTTTCATTCTTCAATCCCTAAAAACCAATATGAGCGCTTGTGGCGCAGAATTATTGTTACTGGACAGCGTAGGACCCTATGAAAGTAGCAATTTCCGAACCAGAGTCCCGAACAAGCGTTTAAAAGGTAGTTCAAGAAATGTCGCGGAGGGATTTATGCACGAAAACGGGCGTGGGGAAAAGGCTGCACCAACAGTGGTCATGGCCGCTGCTTTTCGTAGGAGCTGGCTTGCCAGCGAAGATCGTTGACGATGACAGGTTCTTGCTGGATTAACGCGGTGTTTTCAAATGCTTCGCTGGCAAGCCAGCTCCTACAGGGGGACGGGTCAGCTGAGTAGATCCTGCAGGGTGCCGAGGTTGTCCGCTTCTTCGACGGTTTTGTCCCGCCGCCACCGCAACATCCGCGGAAACCGCACCGCAATGCCACTTTTATGACGCTTGGACAAGGCGATCCCTTCGAACCCCAGCTCAAACACCAGGCTTGGCTTCACACTGCTCACCGGCCCGAACTTCTCCACCGTGGTCTTGCGCACGATGCTGTCGACTTGGCGCATTTCTTCATCCGTCAGCCCCGAATACGCCTTGGCGAACGGCACCAGCGTGCGCTCGCTGGCATCGGCCGGGCCATCCCAGACGGCGAAGGTGTAATCGCTGTAGAGACTGGCCCGGCGCCCATGGCCGCGCTGGGCATAGATCAGTACGGCATCGACGCTGAACGGGTCGACTTTCCATTTCCACCAGACGCCCATGTCCTTGGTCCGACCGACGCCATACAGCGCATCCCGGGCCTTGAGCATCATGCCCTCGACCCCCAGGCTGCGGGAGGCTTCCCGTTGCCGGGCGAGGTCGAACCAGTCTTCGCCGGTGAGCACGGGGGACGGCAGCAGGACGGGGTTGGCGCAGGCGCCGATCACCTGTTCCAGCTGAGTACGGCGTTTGACCTGAGGCTGATTGCGCCAATCTTCGCCGCGCCATTCCAGCAAATCGTAGGCAAGAACGACCACCGGCACCTCGTCGAGGATTTTCTTGCCCAGGGTCTTACGACCGATCCGCTGTTGCAGCAGGGCGAAAGGTTGCACCGCGGGTGCGGCTGGTGTTGGCGGATCGAAGGCATCCTCGGTGTCCGGTCGAGCGGTTTTCCAGGCAACGATTTCACCGTCGATCACGGTGCCGTCGGGCAGGCAATGCACCAGGCTATCGAGTTCGGGAAAGCGCTCCGTGACCAGTTCTTCACCGCGCGACCAGATCCATAGTCGGCCGTCGCGCTTGACCACCTGGGCGCGGATGCCATCCCATTTCCATTCCACTTGCCAGTGGCTGGCAGGGCCGAGCAGGGCTTCGAACTGTTCGACCGGCTGTGACAGCGCATGGGCCAGGAAAAACGGATAGGGCTGGCCGCCCCGTTGGGCATGCTCGTCGGATGATTCGGCGGCGATCAGCTTTAAATAGCTGGCCGCGCTCGGACGGTGGGACAGGTCGGTATACCCCACCAGCCGCTGCGCCACGCGTTTGCTGTCCAGATGCGCCATGGATGCCAGGGCGCGGGTCACCAGCAATTTGGAGACGCCGACCCGGAAACTGCCGGTGATCAATTTGATGCAGAGCATCAGGCTGGGACGGTCCAGTTGCGACCAAAGCGCGGGAAGCTGTTCGGCGAGAACGTCCGGGGGCGCGCCACGCAGTGGCAGCAGCTTGTCTTCGATCCACACCGCCAAGCCGTCGATGGAGCTGTGGGGCGCTTCGGGCAGCACCAGCGAGATGGTTTCCGCCAGGTCGCCGACGGCCTGGTAACTCTCCTCGAACAGCCACGGCGCCAGGCCGGAATATGCCACCGCCAGTTCGCGCAGGATGCGCACCGGCACCAATTGCCTGGGGCGCCCACCGGACAAAAAGTAAACCGCCCAGGCGGCATCTTCCGCAGCCGCCTCAGCGAAGTAATGTTGCATCGCCGCCAGTTTGGCATTGCTCGATGTCGTGGCGTCGAGCTCGGCGTACAACCGGGCGAAGGCCTTCATGTCGGCACCTCGGCGATTTGCGGCTCGATGCTCGCGCGCTCTTCCTCGTCATCGCCGTACTCGGTGTTGAAGCTCTGCGCATCGAGCCCTTGCTCGCGCAGGTGGCGCACCAATACCCCGACCGAGCCGTGGGTGACCATGACCCGTTCGGCACCGGTTTGCTCGATGGCCCACAGCAGACCCGGCCAGTCGGCGTGGTCGGACAACACGAAGCCTCGGTCTACGCCGCGCCGCCGACGTGTGCCGCGCAAGCGCATCCAGCCGCTGGCAAAGCCGTCACTGTAGTCCCCGAAGCGGCGCATCCAGGTGCTGCCGCCCGCCGAAGGCGGGGCCAGCACCAACGCCTTGCGTATCATGGGGTCGCTCTTTTTCAACTCGCCGGCGTAGATCGTTGGCGGTAGATAAACACCGCTCTCGCGATACACCCGGTTCAAAGGTTCCACCGCACCATGCACCAGGATGGGGCCGAGGCTGGCGTCGATGCCGTGGAGAATGCGCTGGGCCTTGCCGAAGGCGTAGCAGAACAGCACGCTGGCCTTGTCGGCGGCGGCGTTGGCTTGCCACCACTGATTGATCTCGGCAAACACCTGCGCCTGGGGCTGCCAGCGATAGATCGGCAGGCCAAAGGTCGATTCGGTGATGAAGGTGTCGCAGCGCACGGGTTCGAACGGTGCGCAGGTGCCGTCGGGTTCAATCTTGTAATCCCCCGAAGCGACCCAGACTTCGCCCCCGTACTCCAGGCGTACCTGGGCCGAACCGAGCACATGGCCGGCGGGGTGAAAGCTCAGAGTCACGCCATGGTGAGTCTGGGGTAGGCCGTAAGGCAGGGTTTGCAGGTTGATATCCGTCCCCAGGCGTGCGCGCAGGATGCCTTCGCCGGGAGCCGCCGCCAGATAGTGTTGGTTGCCGCCTTTGGCATGGTCGCCGTGGGCGTGCGTGATGACCGCCCGTTCGACCGGGCGCCAGGGGTCGATGTAGAAATCCCCGGCGGGGCAGTACAAACCTTCTGGGCGGGCGATAACAAGGTCCATGTTTGTTACCAAATATGGAGGGATTTGTTAGCTATGAGGATGGCGCGAGGCGAGAAGTTCTATCGGTTTTTCAAAGCACGAATGACATTCAGCTGTGGGAGCGAGCCTGCTCGCGAAAGCGGTGTATCAGTCGACATCATTGGTGAATATCGGACCGAATTCGCGAGCAGGCTCGCTCCCACATTGGAAGGGGGTTATTTGCCTGGTGTCAGGGTCAACCGCTTGCTCCCATACACCTTGTCAAAGTTCTGCGGCTGCATCGGCAGGCTCATGTACTGGCCCTTGAGCCACGGATCGATGCTGTCCAGGTAATTGGCACTCGCCGGGTTGCCGGACTGGCCTGTGCTGTTCTGCCCCATCAACGGTTCAGCCAGGCCGAAGTCGACAATCAAGCGCATGGTCGGTGCCAGGGTGGTGTTGAAATCCTGGCCCCAGGCGAATGCCGCCGTGTTGAGGGTGGTGTGATCGCCACCCGCCGGCAGCGGACCGCGCACGGTCTGGCCGCTGGCATTCTTCCATTCGTAGCGATGCAATTTGCCCCACTGCCAGGCGGTGTGATTGCCACCCAACTGACTGTCGCCTGCGCTGATGGCTGCCGCTAGGCTGCGAGCGAGCATTGCCGGTTTGTCTTCTTTCTGCGGCGTGCGAACGTCATCCCAGAACGGGCTATCCTCGCGCCCCAGCAGGTGATCGGCCTGGGCGGCATAGGACAACTTGCCGTTGGCGATAAAGGCTTTCCACGCCGGGCCGGTTTCCGGGCCCAGTTCGTCGAGGAAGATCTGCCGGGTGCTTTCCTGGAGGAACAGTTCGTAGATCGCTGCGTCGGCGGAGGTCGGGCTGAGTTTGCCGTCGAACGCCATCAAGCGGGTGTACGCCTCGCGCGCCTTGCCGCGATCGGCGTCCGGCAGCGCTTCAATGGCTTGCTTGAGCGGTTGGGCCATGCCGGGTGCCTGGAAGGTTTTTTTCAGCTTGGCGGCGAAAGTCGTCGTCTGATCGTATTGCATGGCGATCACGCTGCGGGTGTCGTGTTTGCCCGCGCCGGCCAGTTCGGCCATGCGTTCGCCACGTTCCGGTGCCGACCAGGAATTGGACAGTTGCATGCCATAGCCATGGGGAATGACCCGCTGGTTGGCGGTGCCGAGCCAGCCTTGGGCCGGGTCCTGGTCATAAGGATGCAGCATCGGATCGGCGTAACCGTCCCAATCGTAGCGGCCTTCCCAGCCCGGGGATGGCAGCAGGCCTTCGCCTTCGCGACGGTTCGGGTAGCGGCCGGTGACTTGCCAGCCGATGTTGCGGGCGTCGGCGAAGACCAGGTTCAGAGTAATGGCGCGGATTTCGCGGCTGGCATCCGAGGCTTTTTCGACATTCTGCGCCCGGGACAAGTCGAAAAACGCATCCAGGGTCTTGTCGTCGGTGAAATTCGGCGTCTGCAAGGCCAGGCCAAGGCCGTTGGCCAGCGCGGTGCCTTGGGCACTGTTGAGCAGCGGGCCATGGCGGGTCTCATACACCGCTTCGCGAATTGGCCGCTGGCCTTTGACGAAATAGCTTTCGTTACGCACGATCACCGGCTGCCATTTGCCGCCGACTTCGTAGGAAAGACCGTTGCCCTGGCGTTTGATCTTTTCCAGGAACAGGTCCTGGTTATCGCCCATGACCGAGGTCATGCTCCAGGCCACCTTGCCGTTGTAACCGCTCAGCACCATCGGCAAACCGGCGATGGTGACGCCGGACGCCTGGTACTTCGGCGCGCGAATCTGCACGTAACTGAACAAGGACGGCACGCCCGGCGATCCATGGCTGTCGCTGGCCAGCAGGCTCTTACCGCTGCGGCTGCGTTGCGGGGCGATCGCCCAATTGTTCGATGAAGTGGCCCCCAGCAGGTTCAGATCGGACAGTTGGGCGGTGGCTTTGCTGATTTCCGCCAGGCCCGGAACCTGCCCGTTGAGCTTGATGCCCTGAAGTTTTTCGGCTTCGGCCACCGGCAGTTTTTCATCGGGGGCGGAGGGTGTCAGCCACGGCAGTTTGTCGGTGGTGACGGTTTGCGCCAGCATCAGCGAGGCAATTTCTTCCGGCAGGTTGGCCGATTGGCTGAAATTCAACAGGCAGAAAATCAGCGCCGAGTCTTCCGGTTTCCAGTATTCAGGTTTGTAGCCGGTAGCGGCGAGGTCCGCCGGCAGCTTGTCGCGGTAGCGGAACAGGTAGGCGTTGACGCCACGCGCGTAGACTTCGAAAAAGCGCTTGAGGCGCGGCGAAGATGCTTTGTACAGCTCGTCGGCGCTTTTCTTCAGATTGACCGCGCGCATGTAGCGGTCGGCGTCCAGCAGGTCCGGACCGGACATCTCCGACAGACGGCCCTGGGCCAGCAGGCGCAGGGTCACCATTTGGGTGACGCGGTCTGTGGCGTGCACATAGCCAAGGGAAAACAGCGCGTCATGGAAACTGTTGCTTTCGATCAACGGCACGCCCATGGCATTGCGTCGTACCGAAACGTTCTGCGCCAGTCCTTTGAGCGGTTGCACTCCGGCGGTCGGCGGGAGGGTGTCCTGGGTGTTCCTGGTCTGACAACCGGTCAGGCTCAAGACACCGGCCACTGCTGCGGCAACGCCGAACCGGGGAAGAAAATGTATGAGGGCTGGCGAGGCCATGGCAAAGCTCCTGCGGGGGGTAGCGTCATTAAAGGCGCTACGTTAGTGAGCAGGAGGTGGCCGCGCAAGCAGCTTATTTCAGGATTTGTCTGCCAAGCCCAAAGTTCGCAGCCCGCGGGATGTTTGGGTTCAATGAAGATCCCCCTGCAGGCGCTGGCTTGCCAGCGAAAGCGGTCTATCAGCCAACACCTCTACTGAATGTGCCGCCGTCTTCGCCAGCAAGCCGGCTCCTACACGGGATTGGTGGCGTTCACCGATCCGTTGTTCTCAAGCCCCGTGGCATTTCTTGAATTTCTTGCCGTTGCCGCACGGGCAAGGGTCGTTGCGGCCGACGTCTTTCAGGGCGTTGCGCACCGGTTCCTGCTGGGCGTGGCCGCAGTTCGGGCCGTGGACATGGCCATGGTCGTGATCATGGTGCTCATGATGCTCGTGATGGTCATGATCGTGGTTGCAGTCAGGGCCATGGACATGGGGTTGCTGGGTCATCGAAGTTGCTCCGGAATTAAATCGGCGGGGATTATCACGCCATTGCGCGCCAGGTGCACGTAGTGCGCGATGAATAAACCGGTTTCCATTTCACCCTCCAGTCGATAGGGGATGGGCTGATCGGGTTTCTTCAGCAGTTTCACCACGTCCCGGACCTTGGGCCACAGGTTGGTGCGGATCGGCACCTTGAAGTACGCGCTGCGCTTGGGACCGACCGTAAACCAGTGTTCGTGCTCGCCTTCGGTCAGCAGCAGGTCGCCCAGGTGAATCCGGTATTCGAGGCCGCGCACCGTCAGGTCACTGTCATTGGGGTTGTCGACGCGAAAGTACAGGAGGAATCGTTGCTGCATCAGTTTGGCCTGGACGACTTCGACCTTGACCAGGTGCACCTGTGGCTCCGGCCCGTCGTCGCTGAACCATGACGCACAGCCGCCGAGCCCCGCAAACAGGAGCAGCGTAAAGAGATGAAGTACGAGTCGTCGGGTGACCATGGTCGTGTTCTCCCTTGAACTCCAGTCTAGCCCCAAAAGATCGCAGCCTGCGGCAGCTCCTGCATTGGATTGGCGTAAACCCGTAGGGGCTGCGGAAGGCTCGGGCCGCGTTCCGACGATCTTTTGGCGTTACCTCAAGTGGCGAAATACCCCGCGCAACACTTCTTGAACTTCTGCCCGCTGGCGCACGGGCAGGCATCGTTGCGCCCGGCCTTCAGTTGCACGGTGGGATCGATGAAGTACCAGTGGCCGGCGTTCTGCACGAACGAGGAGCGTTCGCGGTGGCTGTGTTCGCCGCCGCCGTCGTGCCAGCGCGCGGTGAAGGTGACGAACGCGTGTTCCGGCTGGCCGCCGAGCACCTCGGCGCTTTCCACATCCAGGCCCAGCCAGGTGCTTTGGGCGCTCCAGTCGCTGATGGACTGCCGGTCCAGGCCCGCTTGTTGCGCGGGCAGGGTGGTCGCCACCAGGTAATCGATCAGGCCCAGCACATAGGCGCTGTAGCGCGAACGCATCAAGGCTTCGGCACAAGGCGCCGGATGCCCTGCATGGTAATGACCGCAGCAGGCGTCAAGCAGGGTGCCGCTGCCGCAAGGACAAATAGAAGTGCTCATTGCGTTACCACCAATATTTCCCGAAATTTTCCGGATTGGCCCAGAACCGCGAATTGAGCCAGTCGGGTACTTGTTTGTAGTCAAGCAGATCATAGGTAAACAGGGTCAGCACCTGTTCGTCGCGCTGGAAGCGTTCGCTGGCTTGCAGGGCCAGGGAGAAGAAGTCGGTCTCTTGCCAGCCACTGGCCGGCAAGTCCGCCAGCACCGCGATGCGGCTGGCATTGAGGTTGCGTATCCCGCCCAACAGGTTCAGGCCATCGCGCTTGGGCAAATGTTCCAGGCAATCGACCACCAGCGCCAGGTCAAACCGGCGTGCCGCCAGGTCGTCCGGCAACGGTCCAGGTGCCGCATGGGCCACGCAGGTGTCCGGATGGGCGAGCTTGAACGCTTCAAGCGCGGGGAATTCGCTGGCGCCAATCAGCAACAAACGCGCCGGGGCGTAACGATCAAGCAATGCGGCCAGCGCCTGCTGGGGCGTGCGCGGAGAAATACCTGCAATCATCGAATATCCTCAATCAGAGTGCCAAGACTAGCCTGCCCACAGGTCCAGATACAGAGCTGGGTACAGTCAAAAGTGTCGATCAGCCGCGAATACGGGACTAAACAGCACTGGCCTATTGCTGGCGGAGATTAATGCTGGGGTCTTTACTCCCTAGAATCGGTCTTCAAGCCGATCCCCTCAGGAGAAAACTAGATGAGCATAGTTCGGACAGCATTACCCTTGGTTCTGCTAACCAGTGTGTTGACTGGTTGCGCAGGTTTGCAGAAGACCGACTGGCCGACCTGTGCGGCGGTCGGTGGTGTCGTTGGTGCGGGTCTTGGCGCGACCGAGAGTTCGGCATGGGCAGGGTATGGCGCGCTGCTGATCGGCGGCACGGCTGCGGCCTATTGCTGGGTTCACGGTGATGGCGACGAAGACGGCGACGGTGTGCCGGACAGCCGCGACAAGTGCCCGGGCACGCCTCGAGGCGTACGGGTCGACGCCGACGGTTGCCCTCCACCGGTGCCGGCGCCAGTGGTCGAAGAGGTCGTTGTGGTCAAGGAAGAAGTCATCGTCATTCGCGACGTTCATTTCCAGTTCGACAAAGCCACGCTGACGCCTTCCGATAAAGAAGTACTCAACACAATCGCCACTCGCCTGAAACAGGAGTCCAGCACTGCCCAGTTGACCGTCACCGGTCACACCGACAGTGTAGGCAGTGATGCCTATAACCAGAAACTGTCGGATCGTCGGGCGCACTCGGTGGTTGAGTACCTGATCTCCCAAGGCGTACCCCGCAGCGAGTTCGTATCTGTTGCCGGTGCCGGTGAAAGCCAGCCGGTGGCCGATAACAAAACCGCTGACGGCCGTGCGCTGAACCGTCGCACCGAGATCAAAATCAACCGCTAGGCCCCTCGCATTCCGCGGCTTGTGCAGTCGCGGATGCGGTCCTTTACTCCTGTGTAACCGGCATCGGCCGGTCACACAGGAGCTTTCACCATAAGTGTTCTTACACGTCCAGCCTGACCCCTTCCGCGCAAAGCAAGCGGGATGCGCTGATGAGCAAACTGCAAAACGCCGGTGTGGTGGGCATCAAGGCGATCGGTCATGCCGACGGCACATCAATCGCTCAAGCCCGTAATAGAGCCGTCGGACAGCCATGGTGGTCGATCTGGCGGCCATTCGGCACCTTCATGAAGAATTTGCCATTGCCCTCTGGCTTATCCCGTGTGGAAGCCGTTACTGTGCGTGCAAAGAATAATTCTCAACGGGTGAGCGTATGAAGGTGTTCTGGTGGCTGGGGAAGCTGTTGACCCTGCTGTTCTGGCTGGTAGTGCTGGTCAACCTGCTCGTGCCGTTTGTCTATCCGCTGCACGTGTTGGTCAATATGGCCGGCAGCCTGCTGGCAGGCCTTCATCTGCTGGAGGCGGTGTTCTGCTTTCGCAGCCTCAGAGGCCGCGCCCACCCTTGGCTTGATCGCCTGAAGGTGCTCTTTTTCGGTGTTTACCACCTGCAAACCATCCCGGCTCCTACCGTATCGAAGGCTTCCCATGCGTAAACTCTGTCTGCTCGCCGCACTCGTCAGCCCATTGGCCTGCGCTCAGGTGGTAAGCGTCGAAACCAATTCGCTGATGCGCTTGCCCAACACCGCCAGCACCTTGCGCCTGGAACGCCTGGAAGTGGCCGATTATGGCACTTTGCTAATCCCGTCGAACGTGACCGAAGTGAGCGTCGACCAACTGCACCTGGGGCGCGAAGCGCGGATCGCGATCGTGCCCAGCGAACAGGCACTGGCGCTGAAAGTCAGTCGTGCCCAATTGGCCGAAGGCAGCCAGATCACCGCGCGCGGTGCGCCGGGCACCTTCCTCAAGGCTGCCCGTGCCGGGCGCAACCTGACGTTGCAGATCAAGACGCTGGATGCGCCGCAATTGTCGGTAGACGCTCGCGGTGGCGCCGGCGCACCGGGGTTTGTCGGTCTGGATGGGGCCAACGGGCAGGCACCGGGTTGCACCTGGGGCCAGGCCGGTCGCGGAGCCGATGGCACCAATGGCAGCGACGGCCAGCCGGGGGCCGCGGGTGCGCTGGTCCGGCTGGAAGTGCCGCGCGATTACCCGGCGGAACGGATCAAGGTCCAGGTCGCGGGCGGTGCCGGTGGCATGGCCGGACCCGGCGGCAAGCCGGGGGCGGGTGGCAAGGCCAAGGGCTGCCTGGTGTACAAGGCCGATGGCGGCAAGAACGGGCGCCCAGGGGCTGATGGCCAGCCAGGGCCTGCGGGTGCGGAAGGTTCGGTGACTGTCCAGCGGTTGTAATCCATTTCCTGAGATGTGTGTCGTCTGATCGATTGTCTTCGTGCGCAAGCCACGCTCCCACAGGTTCTGAGTCGTTCAACACATTTGTGAACAACTCAGAACCTGTGGCAGCGTGGCTTGCCCGCGATGACGTCATCCCGGCCGCCTCAAAACATCGGACGCGCCGCAGCAATTGCCACCAGCACCAGCCCGACCACCAGATTGATCCCCACCAACCGGCGAATCCTCCCCAGCACCGCCGCCCCCGTCGGCCAATCCTGCGCCGTTACCGCAACACGCAACTCAGGCAACATCAATGCCTGGATCCGGATAAACAGCGCAGTCATCACCACATACAAGCCCATCATCACCTGCACATAACGTGGCGCGGCCTCAAACCCGGCGTACTGCAGATGAATCATGCCCACGCCGCTGATCGGCAAAAGCACCACCGCCACCCAGACCCAGCGGAAAAATCCTTGAAACACTTCGACCCACAGTTTCAACCGGGCAGGCCCCTCCAGCGCCTTCATCGCGGCAGGCCGCAAGACCATCCAGGCGAAAAACATGCCGCCGACCCAGACCAGGGCGGACAGGACATGCAGGGTATAAACGATGCCAAAAGGTGTCATTGAGGTACTCCGTTCTGCGCGGGATTAATTAGCGGGGTATGATAGCGACCGAACCGAACCACTGAAAATTTATCCAGCGTTTTTTGCGCCCGACAATCCATGATCAGCACCGAACTCAAAACCACGATCCAGGGCGCCTACTCGCGTTTTCTCGAAGCCAAGAGCCTCAAGCCACGCTACGGACAACGCCTGATGATCGCCGAAATTGCCAAGGTCCTCGGTGCCATCGACACCGACGACGAAGGCCGGCGCAGTGGCGACCCCGCGATTGTCGCGGTGGAAGCCGGCACCGGTACCGGTAAAACCGTGGCCTACAGCCTCGCGGCCATCCCCACGGCCAAGGCTGCCGGCAAACGCCTGGTGATCGCCACGGCCACCGTGGCCCTGCAAGAGCAGATCGTCTACAAGGACCTGCCCGACCTGATGCGCAACAGCGGGCTGAACTTCAGCTTTGCCCTGGCAAAGGGGCGCGGGCGCTATATGTGCCTGTCCAAACTCGACATGTTGCTCCAGGAAGGCCATGCGCAAACGGCCACGGCGCAATTGTTCGAAGAAGAAGGCTTCAAGATCGAGGTCGACGAGGCCAGCCAGAAGCTGTTCACCAGCATGATCGAGAAGCTTGCCGGCAATAAGTGGGACGGCGACCGCGACAGTTGGTCCACCGCGCTGGAAGACGCCGACTGGGCGCGCCTGACCACCGATCACAGCCAGTGCACCAACCGCCATTGCCCCAATTTCGGCCAATGCGCCTTCTACAAGGCCCGCGAAGGCATGGGCAAGGTCGACGTCATCGTCACCAACCACGACATGGTCCTGGCTGACCTGGCCCTGGGCGGCGGCGCGGTATTGCCCGATCCGCGCGACACCATCTACGTTTTCGACGAAGGCCATCACCTGCCGGACAAGGCCATCGGCCACTTCGCCCACTACACACGCCTGCGTTCCACCGCCGACTGGCTCGAAGCCACCGCCAAGAACCTGACCAAACTCCTGGCCCAGCACCCGCTGCCCGGGGATCTGGGCAAGTTGCTCGAGCAGGTGCCGGAGCTGGCGCGAGAGATCAAGACCCAGCAGCAGTTCATGTTCACCGCCTGCGAGCAGGTCGCCGATTTCAAGCCCGGTGAAGACGTCGAAGGCCGCGAGCGCCCGCGCCATCGTTTCGTCGGCGGGGTCATTCCCGAGCACATGCGCGAAATGGGCATCGAGCTGAAGAAGGCTTTTGCCCGTCTGACCGACCTGTTCACCCGGCTGACCGAACTGCTCAAGGAAGGCATGGACGGCGAGGTCAACATCGGCATCGCGAGCAACCAGGCGGAAGAGTGGTATCCGCTGTTTGGCAGCCTGTTGTCCCGTTCTTCGGGCAATTGGGAGCTGTGGACCGCCTTCACCGCCGAGGACCCGGAAGACAACCCGCCCATGGCCCGTTGGCTGACCCTGGCTGAAAGCGGTTCGCTGTTCGACATCGAGGTCAACGCCAGCCCGATCCTCGCGGCGGAAATGCTCCGCCGCAATCTGTGGAACGTGGCTTACGGCGCGCTGGTGACCTCGGCGACCCTGACCGCGCTCGGTACATTCGACCGTTTTCGCATGCGCGCCGGCCTGCCGAAAAAAGCCGTGACCGCGGTGGTGCCGAGCCCGTTCCATCACGCCGACGCTGGCGTGCTGCGGGTGCCGGACCTGAAAGCCGACCCGCGTGATGCGCCGGCCCACACCGCGGCTATCATCCGTGACTTGCCGGCGCTGGTGGAAGGCTCGCGCGGCACCCTGGTGCTGTTCTCCTCGCGCAAACAGATGCAGGACGTGTTCGACGGCCTGGATCGCGACTGGCGCAAACAGGTGTTCATTCAAGGCAACCTGTCGAAACAGGAAACCCTGAACAAGCACAAGGCGCGGGTCGACGGCGGCGACTCCAGCGTGCTGTTCGGCCTGGCGAGTTTCGCCGAAGGGGTCGACTTGCCCGGTGCGTATTGCGAGCACGTGGTGATCGCGAAGATTCCGTTCTCGGTGCCCGATGACCCGGTCGAAGCGGCCCTGGCCGAATGGATCGAGGCCCGGGGCGGCAATCCGTTCATGGAAATCTCGGTGCCGGATGCCTCGTTGAAGCTGGTCCAGGCTTGCGGGCGCTTGCTGCGCACCGAGGAAGACCGCGGCACCATCACCTTGCTCGATCGGCGCCTGGTGACCCAGCGCTACGGCAAGGCGATCCTCAATGCGTTGCCGCCATTCCGTCGTGAAATTTCCTGAAACACCGGTGGGCAATTTTGCCCGCCGCGTTGTCTATCTCTCTACCATCGCTTTTCCACTGGCCCATTGAAGGTCGTTAGGGAGAATTTCGTTCTCATGATTCGCCGTTCGCTGCGCCGTTCGTTACCTTCCGTGTTTGCCCTGATGTTTGCAGCCCCTGTGTTGGCGGCGCCTGCCGGCCAGCAGACGCTGTTCAACTTTGTGCGCCCCGCCGACGTGGTCCAAGTGGCGACTCAGGACGCCAGCCTGCCGCAATCCAACGCCGAACAAACGGCCGAAGGCGAAGTGTTGCGGCGGGTGACGTTCAACCCGGTGGCGCAGCCCACCTTGCGCCTGAGCCCGCAAACCGGTGCCTGGGACTGGTCGCAGTCGGGTTTCATGAGCCTGCGGATTCAAAGCGCGATGAATTGGGCCGTGACCCTGTACGTCAAGATCCAGAGCAATGACGGCAAGATCCTGGTCAGTCGAGTCGATCTGCCGGCCGGCCCTGCGCAAACCTTGCTCGTGCCGCTGCAGCCGTTTACGCCCTTGAGCCTGGGCATGAAAGCCGGGCCGCCGATGCCGATGACCTTTGACGGTCAGCGCGTATTGCTGGCCAGCAGCGCGGGCGAGCTGGAGCGCAGCCAGGTGGTGTCGGTGACCTTGTCGATGGATCAGCCGAAAGTCGCCCAGAGCATCCTGCTCGAGCGCTTCGGCGTGCAGGAAGGCGACGCGGTGACCAAAGCGGCCTATGGCGGTCTGGTGGACGCTTACGGGCAGTCCACTCGCGCCAAATGGCCAGAGAAGATCGGCAACGACGAACAACTCAAAAGCGCTGCGGCCAAAGAACAGCAACAGCTGAAAACCTGGCTGGCCGAGCTTCGGAAATCGTCGTTGGACACCTTCGGAGGCTGGGACAAAGGCCCGGCCTTCAAGGCCAGTGGCTTTTTCCGCACTGAGAAACGTGACGGTCGCTGGTACCTGGTGACGCCCGAAGGGCATCCGTTCTACTCGCTAGGGGTCAACACCATGACCCCGGACGTCAATCGGACCTACATCGCCGGACGCGAGTGGATGTTCGAATCCCTGCCCAAGCCCGACGAACTGCTGGCCAGTCACTATGGTGAAGGCGATAACCGCGGCGGCAATGGTGCCGATCAAGGCCGTGGCTATAACGCCGGTCGCTGGTACGACTTCTATGGGGCCAACCTGCAGCGCCTGTATGGCGAACCGTGTGCCCTGGGCAGCGACACCAAGGCCGGGGTTGCCGAAGCGGCCAAGGCCGACGCCGTCGAGGCGACGGTCGAGAAGGGCGCCGGGCAACTTGCCGCACCCGTGGCTACCGAGTCCAAGGCCGGAGTTGCCGAAGCGGCCAAGGCCGACGCCGTCGAAGCCACTATTGAAAAAGCAGCCGTCGCCCAACCCTGCAAAGCGCTGGTCGATGAAAAGCAATGGGCCAGCCATGCGCTTGATCGTCTGCAAGCCTGGGGTTTCAACACCGTCGGTAACTGGAGCGCTCCGGTACTGGCCAACGCTGACCGCATGCCATACACCTTGCCGCTGTCGATCGTCGGCGATTACGCCAGTATCAGCACCGGTAACGACTGGTGGGGCGGCATGCCCGACCCGTTCGACCCGCGATTCGCCATGGCCACCGAACGTGCCGTGGCCATCGCTGCCCGCGACCATCGGGACGATCCGTGGCTGATCGGCTACTTCGCCGATAACGAACTGGCCTGGGCCGGTCCCGGCGACGACCCGAAAGCCCGTTACGCACTGGCCTACGGCACCTTGAAAATGACCACCGACGTGCCGGCCAAACGCGCGTTCCTCAAGCAACTGCGGGACAAATACCGCAACCAGGCTGGCCTGTCCAAAGCCTGGGGCATCGACCTGCCCGCCTGGGAATTGATGGAAGACCCGGGCTTCGTGCCGCCACTGCCGAGCGCTGAATACCCGGAAATCGAAGCCGACTTCAAATACTTCCAGAAGGTCTTCGCCGACACCTACTTCAAGACCATCTCCGACTCGCTGAAGTGGCATGCGCCGAATCAGCTGTTGCTGGGCGGCCGCTTCGCCATCAGCACGCCGGAAGCCGTGGCGTCCTGCGCCCAGTATTGCGACGTGTTGAGTTTCAACATGTACACCCTGCAACCGCAGGACGGCTATGACTTCGCCGCGCTGCGCAGCCTGGACAAACCGGTGCTGATCACCGAGTTCAACTTCGGCTCCGCGGATCGGGGCCCGTTCTGGGGGGGCGTGACGCAATTGGCCAAAGAAGAGGACCGTGGGCCGGCCTACGCGAACTTCCTCAAACAGGCGATGAACGAACCGTCGATTGTCGGGGTGCATTGGTTCCAGTACCTCGATCAACCGGTGACCGGGCGTCTGCAGGATGGTGAGAACGGGCACTTTGGCCTGGTGGGTATCACCGACCTGCCGTTCCAGGGGTTCGTCGACAGTGTGCGCAAGAGCAATCTGGCGATGGTCGATCAATGGAGTAAAGAGGCCGGGAAGGGCAAAGCCAAAGCGGAGAAAGCCAGCCATGATGCCGCGGGCGGCAGGCAAGGCGACGCCGGCAAGGGTCCGGGGCAGGGCGCTGGCCAGGCGGGTGGGCATTCGGCTGATGGCCACTAGGGGCTGAGACCGCGTTATCGTTCTTCGCTGGCAAGCCAGCTCCTACAGGGGGATCTTTGGTGTGACGCAGATCCAATGTAGGAGCGAGCTTGCTCGCGAAGGCGTCCGAGAGGACGCCATGAATGTCCGATCCATTCCACGGGCGTCCGACCGCCCGGCCCGCCCCTGTTCCCAAAAGCCTCAATGGCTGGAACAATGCGGGCCACGTTGTAGTGCGTTTATCCAGGGGAGTTGCGGGTGCTGATTCAGGGTTATTACGATCTAAAGTTCGAAGCGGTGCGTGAAGCATTCGCGGCGTTGTTCGACGATCCCCAGGAACGTGGCGGCGCGCTGTGCATCCAGGTCGGCGGTGAAACCGTGGTCGATCTTTGGGCGGGCAGCGCCGACAAGGATGGCTGCGAAGCCTGGCACAGCGACACCCTCGCCAACCTGTTCTCCTGCACCAAGACCTTCACCGCCGTGACCGCCCTGCAACTGGTGGCCGAAGGCAAGCTGCAACTGGATGTTCCGGTTGCCCGCTACTGGCCCGAGTTCGCCGCCGCCGGCAAAGGGTCCGTGACCCTGCGCCAGTTGCTCTGCCACCAGGCCGGCCTGCCGGCGCTGCGCGAACCCTTGGCGCCCGAAGCGCTGTACGACTGGCACACCATGGTCGATGCCCTGGCCGCCGAAACGCCCTGGTGGACGCCAGGGGAAGGTCACGGTTACGCCGCGATCACCTATGGCTGGCTGGTCGGCGAGCTGCTGCGGCGTGCCGACGGTCGAGGACCGGGCGAGTCCATTGTGGCCCGCGTTGCCAAGCCGCTGGGGCTGGATTTCCATGTCGGCCTGGCGGACGAAGAATTCCACCGCGTGGCGCACATCGCCCGTGGCAAGGGCAACGTCGGCGATGCGGCGGCCCAGCGTCTGCTACAAGTGACGATGCGCGAACCGACGGCCATGAGCACGCGGGCGTTCACCAACCCGCCGTCGATCATGACCAGCACCAACAAGCCGGAATGGCGCCGGATGCAGCAGCCGGCCGCCAATGGCCACGGCAATGCCCGCAGCCTGGCCGGGTTCTACGCCGGCCTGCTGGATGGCAGCCTGCTGGAAAGCGACATGCTCGACGAGCTGACCCGCGAACACAGCCTCGGCGAAGACAAGACTTTACTGACCCGGACCCGTTTCGGCCTGGGTTGCATGCTTGATCAACCGGACGTCGCCAACGCGACCTACGGCCTTGGCCCTCGCGCCTTCGGCCATCCGGGTGCGGGCGGTTCCATCGGTTTTGCCGATCCGGAATACGACGTGGCCTTCGGTTTTGTGACAAACACCCTGGGGCCGTACGTCTTGATGGATCCCAGGGCGCAAAAGCTGGTGCGGGTACTGGCCACTTGTCTGTAAAACCTGCCCAAAGGTTCCAGGGCCGGAACCCAAAGGCCTTTATGTTTTCAAAGCGTCTGTTTGTCCGGGTTGATCCGGCCTGATTTTATCATTACTTCATTTTGTGGAAATCCAATGTCATCCAATAAAACCTTCGCCTTGGCCCTGTGCTTCGCCATCACCGGTTGCGCACAAACCCCACAAAATGACTCGGATGGCAGCAGCTGGTGGCCGTTCGGCTCATCCGACAAAGTCGCCGCCAAAGATTCAGCCCCGGCACCGCTGAAACCTGCCGCAACCGCGCCGGTGGCCAAGGCTGAAAGCGCCAGCCCGTGGTACTGGCCGTTCGGCGCCGAAGAGGTGCAGGACAAAAAACCGCAAGCCAAACCTGTCGAAGTGGCCAAGGCGCAAGCCGATGCAGGGGGCAAGTGGTGGTGGCCGTTCGGTGGCAAGGACCAAAGCACCGCCAAAGTCGTGCCGATGCCTGACCCGAAAGTCACCCAGGCCTGGCTCGACGACTACGAACCACGCCTGCGCACGGCGATCAAGGACAGCAACCTGCAACTCGAGCGTCGTGAAAACGTGCTGGTGGTCATCGCGCCGGTAGAAGGTTCGTTCAACCCTGACCGTCCGGCCATGCTGCTGCCTGTGACCCTCGGTCCCTTCACTCGCGTTGCAAAAATCCTCGAAGTCGATCCGAAGACTGCCGTGCTGGTACTCGGTCACAGCGATACGTCGGGCGCGGCACCGGCCAACGTGAAACTGAGCCAGGAGCGTGCCCAATCCGTGGCCGCGATTTTCCGTCTCAGCGGCTTGCAGCGTGATCGCCTGATGCTGCGCGGCATGGGCGGCGAAGCCCCGCGTGCTGCCAACGACAGCAATGAAGGCCGTGCCTTGAACCGTCGCGTGGAACTGCTGGTGACCCCGCAGAACACCATGGTGGCGCTGTTGAGCAAGTACAACATGCCAGCGCCGGCGCCAATGCGCCTGGTTGCAGCCCAGGACGTCAAGCCAGTAGCCGCGCCGGTCACGCCTGCGCCAGCCGCGAAGAAAGCCGATGTCCCGGCAGCGAAAAAGGCACCTGCCAAGAAAGCTGCCAAGGCGCCAGCCAAGAAAGCACCGGCCAAGACTCCGGCGAAAAAGACCACGCCGGCCAAAGCCGCAGCCACCGACAAAAAAGTCGCCGCTGCCGATGCTGCAAAAAAGTGATTCGTTAACCAAAAGGAATGCGCCATGACCCAGGGCCTGGCTGATATGCGTCGCGACTATACCCGGGACGGCCTGACCGAGGCGCAAGCCCCGGCCGAGCCGTTCGCGCTGTTCCATCAGTGGTTCGCCGACGCGGTGAAAACCGAACAGGCGCCGGTGGAAGCCAACGCCATGACTCTGGCCACCGTCGATCAGGACGGTCGACCGCATTGCCGCATTTTGCTGCTCAAGGGGCTGGACGAGCAGGGCTTCACTTTCTTCACCAACTACGACAGTGCCAAGGGTCAGCACCTGGCGGCGAATCCGTTCGCCGCCATGACCTTTTTCTGGCCGGCCCTGGAGCGCCAGGTGCGCATCGAAGGGCGGGTGGTGAAGGTCACGCCCGAGGAATCCGATGCCTACTATCAAGTCCGGCCGCTGGGCAGCCGACTCGGTGCCTGGGCTTCACCGCAAAGTCGGGTGATTGCCGGGCGTGACGAGCTGCAAGCGTTGCTCAAGAATACCGAGCAACGCTTCAGCGACACTCAGCCGCACTGCCCCGAGCATTGGGGCGGTTATCGTCTGCTGCCTGAGCGCATCGAATTCTGGCAGGGCCGTCCGAGCCGCCTGCACGATCGCCTCAACTACCGTGTACAGGGCGCCGACTGGATTCTTGAACGTCTGGCACCCTGAGCAGTCTACCGACCGGGATAGTCTGCCGCAGCGGCTTCCAGCCACTGGGGCAGGTCCCGACGCTTGATCTTCTGCGCCTGAGCATTGGCCAATTGCTGCAGCATGAAGGCTTTCTTGTGCTCATCGCTACCCGCCAGGGCCAACGCCAGGTCGCGGTCCATCCAGCGCTTGATCCGCACGTACAGCCACCCGTGGAAGTACAGGCCGGCGACAGTGGTGACGACAATGATGAAATAATCCATGACAATCCTTGAGTCAGCGGGGCAATTCCCGGAATTTGCCGCTACTGTGTGGTGAGTTCGCGAGGGGCGTCTGTACCGGAACTGAATGAAACCAATTTTATCCAGGCGATGCCGTGACAGGCGTCAAGCTGCGGAGTTTAATGAATACCTGTCTTTTTGGAGTTGATGCTATGCGTAAGTCTGTTCTGTTGGTTGCTTCATTTTCCACCATGGCGATGTTGCTCACTGGCTGCCAATCGAACCTGACCGGTGACTCCTACTCCCGTGACGAAGCGCGTCGTGTACAGACGATTCGGATGGGCACCATTGAAGCATTGCGTCCGGTAAAAATCGAAGGTACCAAGACCCCGATCGGCGGTGCCGCGGGCGCAGTCGTGGGCGGTGTCGGCGGTAGCGCCATCGGCGGCGGTCGCGGCAGCATCGTCGCAGCCGTCATCGGTGCCGTTGCTGGCGGTCTGCTCGGTTCCGCTACCGAAGAAGGCCTGACCCGCACCCAGGGCGTGGAAATCACCGTCCGTGAAGACGACGGCAGCATGCGTGCCTACGTGCAACAGGTTCAGGAAAACGAAGTGTTCCGTGTCGGCGAACGTGTGCGGATTGCCACGGTGGATGGCACGAGCCGCGTTTCGCACTAAGCGGAATAACGCAAAAGAAAACCCCGATCAGGTGAACTGGTCGGGGTTTTTTTTCGATGCCACCTGTAGGAGCTGGCTTGCCAGCGAAGGCGTTTTCATAGGCGATGCAAGACTTAAGGCCGCCTTCGCTGGCAAGCCAGCTCCTACAGTGGATCTTTGTTGGACTTAGGATTCGTGTACGCCCGGATCAGCTTCTCTTGCGACTCGCCAGCGCCGTCACCGCGTACCCGATCACCGCCGCCAGTATCGAGCCGGTCAAAATCCCCATTCGATCCATCCCGGCGTATTCGCTGGCGCCTGGCACAAACGCCAGGGAGCCGACAAACAAGCTCATGGTGAACCCGATGCCGCAGAGGATCGCCACGCCCAGTACTTGACCCCAGTTGGCGCCTTGGGGCAGGGCGGCGATGCCGATTTTCACCGCCAGCCAGGTCAGGCCGAACACACCGAGCATCTTGCCCAGCAACAGGCCAACCGCAATGCCCATCGGTACATCGTGGGTGAAGCTTTCGACGGTAACCCCGCTGAGGGACAGGCCGGCGTTGGCGAAGGCGAACAGCGGCAGGATGCCGTAGGCCACCCAGGGATGCAGGGCATGTTCCAGGGTCAGCAGCGGCGAAGGCTCGGCATTCCTGGTGCGAAGCGGAATGCAGAAGGCCAGAGTCACGCCGGCCAGGGTGGCGTGCACACCACTCTTGAGGACGCAGACCCACAGGATCAGACCGATGATCATGTACGGCCCGAGCTTGACCACGCCGAGCCGGTTCATCGCGATCAGCGCCACGATGCAGGCGGCCGCCAGCGCCAGCGACAGCGTCGACAGCGCACCCGAATAGAAGATCGCGATGACGATGATGGCGCCAAGGTCGTCGATGATCGCCAGGGTCATCAGGAACAGTTTCAGCGACACCGGCACCCGCTTGCCCAGCAGGGCGAGCACGCCGAGGGCGAAGGCGATGTCGGTGGCCATCGGAATGGCCCAGCCGCTGAGGGCTGGCGGGTTATCCCGGTTGAGAAACCAGTAGATCAGCGCCGGCACCACCATGCCGCCAATGGCGGCCGCGCCGGGCAGGACGATCTGCGAAGGTTTCGACAACTGGCCGTCGAGCACTTCACGCTTCACTTCCAGGCCGATCAGCAGAAAGAACAAGGCCATCAGACCGTCGTTGATCCATAGCAGCAAGGGCTTGGCGATTTTCAGCGCGCCGATCTGGGCGACCACGGGGGTGTCCAGCAGGCCGTTGTAGAGCCACGACAGCGGGGAGTTGTTGATGATCAGAGCCAGGGCTGCAGCGGCGATCAATAACAGACCGCTGGCAGCTTCCAATTGAAAGAAACGCGTGAAAGTGCTACGCAGAGGCAAGGTCACTCTCCATTGATGAGGTCAAAAGGTGGCACACCCTAACCCGTACCGTTAGTTGTTAAAACAAAAGTTATATTCTTTTTTGTTATATAGCGTTACAAGGCTGCTAGTCGACACGGAGCTGAGCCTAGCAGTTACCGGGCGTATTGAACCTCAGCTGTATCTGTGCGTGATGTAGGATTCTTCCTAAGCTTGTCAGCTGAGCCTTGAAAAAGGCCGACTCACCGAGAAAACCACCATGAGCGACAACCGACAGTGGGCCCGCGAAGCCATCCGGATTATCGAAGCCGATTTCCAGCGCAGTGCCGACACCCACCTGATCCCCTTGCCGCTGCCGGGTTTTGCGGGCATCGAGTTGTATTTCAAGGACGAGTCCAGCCATCCTACCGGTAGCCTGAAACACCGCTTGGCGCGCTCGTTGTTCCTCTATGCGCTGTGTAATGGCTGGCTCAAGCCCGGTGCACCGGTGATCGAGGCATCCAGCGGTTCGACGGCGATTTCCGAAGCGTATTTCGCCCGTTTGCTGGGATTGCCGTTCATCGCAGTGATGCCCGCGACCACCTCCAGGGAAAAGATCGAGCAGATCGGGTTCTACGGCGGCAAGAGTCATCTGGTCGATGATCCGACGCAGATCTATGCCGAATCCGAACGTCTGGCACGTGAGCACGACGGGCATTTCATCGATCAGTTCACCTACGCCGAGCGCGCCACTGACTGGCGGGCAAACAACAACATCGCCGAATCGATCTTCCAGCAGATGCGTTTCGAACAGCACCCCGAACCGAGCTGGCTGATTTCCAGCCCCGGTACGGGCGGCACCACGGCGACCCTCGGCCGTTACGTACGTTACCGGCAGCATTGCACCCGCGTGCTCTGCGCCGATGCCGAGCGTTCGGTGTTTTTCGATTACTACCTGACGGGCGATGCCAGCCTGCGCCTGGATCATGGTTCGCGAATCGAGGGCATTGGTCGGCCCCGGGTGGAAGCGTCGTTTCTGCCCAAGGTGATCGATGCAATGGTCAAAGTGCCGGACGCCCTGTCACTGGCGGCCATGCATTACCTGGCGCAGCATTTGGGACGGCGAGTGGGCGGGTCCAGCGGGACCAATCTGATCGGCGCCTTGATGGCGGCCCGGCAGATGGCAGAGGCGGGGGAGTCGGGGTCGATCGTGGCGATTCTGTGTGATGGCGGCGAGCGTTATGCGACCACCTATTACGATCAGGATTGGCTCAAGGCCCAGGGGTATGAGCTGAGTGGTTTAATGGCCGCGGTGGCGGCGAGTGTCGAGCGCGGGGAGCCGCTGCCGGCGACGGTGTTGCGCGCCAATATCTGAGTTCCTGCAAACACTGATGAACCCCTGTAGGAGCGAGCTTGCTCGCGATGGACGTTAACGATAACGCGTTTTTTCTGAATGAACGCGTTGCCCTTGAGACCATCGCGAGCAAGCTCGCTCCTACAGGGGGGCCGGGGTTAGTCCTCGAGGCCGAGGATATCCCGCGCTACCGCTTCCGCAATCCGAATCCCATCGACACCCGCCGACAAAATCCCGCCCGCATAACCCGCGCCTTCACCCGCCGGAAACAGGCCTTTCACGTTCAGGCTCTGCATCGACTCGTTCCGGGTAATCCGCAGCGGCGACGAGGTGCGCGTTTCGATCCCGGTCAACACCGCGTCGTGCAGCGAGTAACCACGGATCTGCTTCTCGAACGCCGGCAAGGCTTCGCGGATGGCTTCGATGGCAAACGCCGGCAACGCCAGCGCCAGGTCACCCAAGGCAACCCCCGGCTTGTAGGACGGTTCGACACTGCCCAACTCGGTGGACGGCTTGCCGGCAATGAAGTCGCCGACCAGTTGCGCCGGCGCTTCGTAGTTGCTGCCGCCCAGCACAAAGGCATGGGATTCCAGACGCTCCTGCAGCTCGATCCCGGCCAGCGGGCCACCCGGATAATCGACTTCCGGGGTGATGCCGACAACGATCCCGGAGTTGGCGTTGCGCTCGTTGCGCGAGTACTGGCTCATGCCGTTGGTGACCACGCGCCCCGGCTCGGAGGTCGCCGCCACCACGGTGCCGCCCGGGCACATGCAGAAGCTGTAGACCGAACGTCCATTGCTGGCGTGGTGCACCAGTTTGTAGTCGGCGGCCCCGAGTTTCGGGTGGCCGGCGTACTTGCCCAGGCGCGCGCGGTCGATCAGCGACTGTGGGTGTTCGATGCGGAAACCCACCGAGAACGGCTTGGCTTCCATGAACACACCACGGGCGTGAAGCATGCGGAAAGTGTCCCGGGCGCTGTGGCCGAGCGCCAGAATCACATGTTTCGAATGGATCTGCTCGCCGCCGTTGAGTTCGACGCCGACCAGTTGGCCATCCTCGATCAAGACGTCAGTCACTCGCTGCTGGAAGCGCACTTCGCCGCCGAGGGCGCGAATTTGCTCACGCATGTTTTCCACTACACCGGTCAGACGGAACGTACCGATATGCGGTTTGCTGACGTAGAGGATTTCGTCCGGCGCACCGGCCTTGACGAACTCGTGCAGGACTTTGCGCCCGATGAACTTCGGATCCTTGATCTGGCTGTAGAGCTTGCCATCGGAGAACGTCCCCGCGCCGCCCTCGCCGAACTGCACGTTGGACTCGGGGTTGAGCACGCTCTTGCGCCACAGGCCCCAGGTATCCTTGGTGCGCTGGCGCACTTCGGTGCCGCGCTCGAGGATAATCGGCTTGAAGCCCATTTGGGCGAGCAACAGCCCGGCAAAAATCCCGCACGGACCGAAGCCTACGACAATCGGGCGCTGCTGCAGATCAGCCGGCGCCTGGCCCACCGGTTTGTAGCTGACATCCGGCGCCACGTTGACGTTACGGTCATCGGCGAACGTGTGCAGCACCGCCGCCTCATCGCGAACGTTGAGGTCGATGGTGTAGATGAAGCACAGTTCGGAGGACTTTTTGCGCGCATCGTAGCTGCGCTTGAACAAGGTGTAATCGAGCAGGTCATCACTGGCGATCCCCAGGCGCTGCACGATGGCAGGGCGCAGGTCTTCATCGGGATGGTCGATCGGCAGCTTGAGTTCGGTGATTCGTAACATGACGGGATCCGGTTCGCGGGGCGCACAACTGCGCCAAGGCGTATGAAACCGGTGATTATAAGCCCCAAAGGCGCATTCCAGTGAGGCTTAAACGATCAGTCGTCCCGGGATCCGCCGAAATACCCGCAGCCGCGCTGAACCTGGCCATTGATGCGCAGCTCCGCGCTCATGTGCTGGACGCTGCCGGTCTTGCTGTCGACGCAACGTTGCGGCGCGACCCACAGCTCGATGTGCTGCTTATTGGCTTCGGTGCTGAGGTTGAAGCGGCCATCGCCCAGTTGCTCTTCAACGTACGGCACCGCCAATGGCGGCTGACCGGCGCGGTCGATGATCATGCCTTTGGCGCTGACTTTAACGTTCCATTCGGGACCGTGGCCGGCAGCACGCAGGATCAACTTTTTGAAGTCGGGATCGTCACAGGCGGTGCCCGAACGCTCGACGCGGTACAGCTGCTGCAGATCGAGTCGGTTATTGGCGCCATCGGCAACGATCCGGCCACGCACGTCGGCGAACAACTTGCCCCGGGCATCGGCCAGCGTGGCGGCCTCTTGCAGGACGCTGGTGCCGCCGGTGTCGTTGACCACGTAACTGCGCTGCTCATTGCACGGCTGGAACAACAGCTTGCCGTCGGCCGCCGTCAACTGGCCCTGCATGCGGGTTTGTCCCGCGGAGGAGGTGCTTTCACGCGATCCATCGAGCAACTGGCACGCGGCGAACAGAGGAAGCAGGGCAACAAGGACTAAGGAACGGGCGACACGCATCTTTGGTTCTCCAGACAAGTGCCGCCACGTTACTCAGCCTGACCGTTCATCACAACCCCGCCGGCTTTTGATTTGGGTGCGCCGATCATTCTGTAGGAGCCGGCTTGCTGGCGATGGCGATCCTGAGGGCGCCATCGCGGCCAAGCCGGCTCCTACAGATTGTGCTGGTCTAGCCGACGTGAAAGGTCTGACCGGTTTGCAGGCCTTCTACGCTTTTGGCGTAGGCCAGTGCCACCTCTGCCGCCGGAACCGGCTTGTAACCGCGGAAGTACGGCGCGTACTTGTCCATGGCTTCGAGCAATACGTTGGGGCTCACCGAGTTGACGCGCAGTCCGCGGGGCAACTCGATCGCGGCGGCACGGACGAAGCTGTCGATAGCGCCATTGACCAGGGCTGCCGAGGTGCCGCTGCGAATCGGATCATGGCTGAGCACGCCGGTGGTGAACGTGAACGACGCGCCATCGTTGGCGAATTCGCGGCCGATCAGCAGCAGGTTGACCTGCCCCATCAATTTATCCTTCAGGCCCAGGGCAAAGCTGTCTTCGCTCATTTCGCTCAAGGGGGCGAAGGTCACGTTTCCGGCGGCGCACACCAGTGCATCGAACTTGCCGGTTTGCTCGAACAGTTGGCGAATCGAGGCGCTGTCGCTGATATCGACCTGTAGATCGCCGCTATTACGGCCGATGCGGATGATCTCGTGACGCTCGGACAGTTCTTTGTCGACGGCTGAACCGATAGTGCCGCCGGCGCCGATCAAAAGAATTTTCATGGTGCTGGTCCCCGAATGAGTTGAACGAGACCACAGTCTAGAGTGGTTTTTTCCATTGATAAGCGCGCTAATAGGCAACCTTTGGTTTTTAATTGGAAACAATCCATGAGCGAAATGGATGATCTGGCGGCGTTCGCGGTTTTGATCGAAGCGGGGAGTTTCACCCAGGCGGCGCAGCAACTGGGTTGCAGCAAGGGGCAGTTGTCCAAGCGCATCAGCCTGTTGGAATCGCGGTTTGGCGTGGTGCTGCTGCAACGGACGACGCGCCGCCTCAGTCTGACCGCGGCGGGCGCGGCATTGCTGCCACAAGCCCAGGCGCTCGTCGTCCAAGTGGAGCGGGCGCGTCAGGCGTTGGCGCGATTGAAGGACGATATGGCCGGCCCGGTACGTATGACGGTTCCGGTATCGCTGGGGGAAACCTTCTTCGACGGCTTGTTGCTGGAATTTTCTCACACCTATCCCGAAGTGCAGATCGAGCTCGACCTGAGCAATGACTATCGTGATCTGTCCCGCGACGGTTTCGATCTTGCGGTTCGCTCCGAGGTGGGCAATGACGAACGTCTGGTCGCCCGACCCCTGCTGGCCTGGCACGAGATGACCTGCGCGAGCCCGGGCTATCTCGAACAGTACGGCGAACCGTTGACGCCGCAAGCGCTCGCTGAACACCGCTGCCTGCTCAACAGTCATTACAGCGGCCGCGAAGAGTGGCTTTATCATCAGCAACATGAGTTATTGCGGGTTCGCGTGTCCGGCCCCTTCGCCAGCAACCATTACAGCCTGCTGAAGAAAGCGGCACTGGCCGGTGCCGGCATTGCGCGTTTGCCTTCCTATTTGCTGCAAACGGAATTGGCTGATGGCCGATTGCGCTGGCTCCTGCGCGATTATCAAACCCGCAGAATGCCGATGTATCTGGTGCATCCCTATCAGGGCGGGTTGCCCAAACGCACCCAGGTGCTGGCGGATTACTTGATCGACGGGTTCAAGCGCAGTGGCGAAGCGTTGGACCGGCTCTAACAACCCCCTGTAGGAGCCGGCTTGCCAGCGAACAGAGGTGGATCAGTCGACATCATCATTGGATGTGACGCCGCCTTCGCTGGAAAGCCAGCTCCTACAGGGGGTTCGCGGTGTTGTCGGAATAGGGGCGGGCATAAAAAAAACGGCCCGAAGGCCGTTTTTTTGGTTACCGCAAAGGCTCAACCACCCAGGTACGCTTCGCGCACTTTAGGATCGGTCAGCAACGCCTCACCCGTGCCTTGCATCACCACCCGACCGTTTTCCAGAACGTACGCGCGATCGGCGATTTTCAACGCCTGGTTGGCGTTCTGCTCCACCAGGAACACCGTCACGCCATCCTTGCGCAACTGT
This sequence comes from Pseudomonas sp. MPC6, assembly GCF_006094435.1. Lineage (NCBI taxonomy): Bacteria > Pseudomonadati > Pseudomonadota > Gammaproteobacteria > Pseudomonadales > Pseudomonadaceae > Pseudomonas > Pseudomonas sp. MPC6. The sequence goes on from NZ_CP034783.1 coordinate 1,393,387, forward strand.
TCGATGATGTCGAAGATCTGCTGGATGATGATCGGCGCCAGACCCAGCGAAGGCTCGTCGAGCAGCAGCAGCTTGGGCTTGCTCATCAGCGCCCGGCCGATGGCGAGCATTTGCTGTTCGCCGCCGGACATGGTGCCGCCGCGCTGGGCAAAGCGTTCTTTCAGGCGTGGGAAAAGTCCGAGAACCTTGTCCATCTGTTCCTGATAGTCACTCTTGTTGGTGAAGAAACCGCCCATGGCGAGGTTTTCTTCCACGGTCAGGCGGGCAAAAACCCGACGACCTTCCGGCACGACAGCGATGCTCTTGCGCATGATCTGCGCCGAGGTCTGCCCCACGAGCTCTTCGCCCATGTAGCGGATGCTGCCGCTGTGGGCCTGTGGCGAACCGCAGAGCGTCATCAGCAGGGTCGACTTGCCGGCACCGTTGGCACCGATCAGCGTCACGATTTCGCCCTGACGGATTTCCACGTTGACGCTGTGCAAGGCCTGGATCTTGCCGTAGAAGGTGGAAACGTTTTCGAATTGCAGCATTTACGCTTCCCCCAGGTAGGCTTTGATCACTTCAGGATTGTCGCGGATCTGTTCCGGCGTGCCGTCGGCCAGGGGAGTGCCCTGGTTGATCACGACGATGTGGTCGGAAATGCTCATGACCAGTTTCATGTCGTGTTCGATCAGCAGCACGGTGACGTTGTGCTCTTCACGCAGCATGCCGATCAGCGCTTTCAGGTCCTCGGTTTCCTTCGGGTTCAGGCCGGCGGCCGGTTCGTCGAGCATGAGGATCCGCGGGCGGGTCATCATGCAGCGAGCGATTTCCAGGCGACGTTGCTGACCGTAGGCCAGGGTGCCGGCCGGACGGTTGGCAAACGCCGTGAGGTTGACCTTGTCCAGCCAGTACTCGGCAAATTCCATGGCCTCGCGCTCGCTCTTGCGGAACCCCGGGGTTTTGAACAGGCCGGCCAGGAAGTTGGTGTTCAGGTGACGGTGCTGGGCGATCAACAGGTTCTCGACCGCCGTCATGTCCTTGAACAGCCGCACGTTCTGGAAGGTGCGCACCACGCCTTTGAGGGCGATCTTGTGGCCGGGCAAGCCTTCGATCGCCTGGCCGTCCAGCAGGATGCTGCCGCCGCTCGGTTTGTAGAAACCGGTCAGGCAGTTGAAGACGGTGGTCTTGCCGGCGCCGTTAGGGCCGATCAGCGCCACCACCTGTTTTTCCTTCACGGTCAGGGCCACGCCATTGACCGCCAGCAAGCCGCCGAAGCGCATGCTCAGATTTTCGACTTTCAGGATCTCGCGGCTCATTTGCGCAGCTCCATGTGGGGACGTTGCATGGGCAGCAGGCCTTGAGGGCGCCAGATCATCATCAGCACCATCAAGGCGCCGAACATCAACATGCGGTACTCACTGAACTCACGCATCATTTCAGGCAACAGGATCATCACCACGGCGGCCAGGATCACGCCCAGCTGCGAGCCCATGCCACCCAATACCACGATGGCGAGAATGATCGCCGACTCGATGAAGGTGAAGGACTCCGGCGTTACCAGGCCCTGGCGCGCAGCGAAGAAGCTGCCGGCGAAACCGGCGAAGCTGGCGCCCAGGGTGAAGGCCGACAACTTGATGACCGTAGGATTGAGACCCAGCGCACGGCAGGCGATTTCATCTTCACGCAACGCTTCCCAGGCGCGACCCAGCGGCATGCGCAGCAGGCGGTTGATGACGAACAGCGCGGCCAGCGCGAGGAACAACGCAACCAGGTACAGGAAAATCACCTTGTTGATCGAGTTGTAGGCCAGGCCGAAGTACTCGTGGAAGGTCTGCATCCCTTCTGCCGCTTTACGCTCGAAGGTCAGGCCGAAGAACGTTGGCTTCTCGATGTTGCTGATGCCGTTCGGCCCCCCGGTGAGACCGGTCAGGTTACGCAGGAACAGACGGATGATTTCACCGAAGCCCAGGGTCACGATCGCCAGGTAGTCACCGCGCAGGCGCAATACCGGGAAACCGAGCAGGAAGCCGAAGGTGGCCGCCATCAGGCCGGCGATCGGCAGGCAGATCCAGAAGCTCAGGCCGTAGTAGTGCGACAGCAACGCATAGCTGTAGGCGCCGACAGCGTAGAAGCCCACGTAACCCAGGTCGAGCAGGCCGGCCAGGCCGACCACGATGTTCAGGCCGAGGCCGAGCATCACGTAGATCAGCACCAGGGTGGCGATATCCACCGCCCCGCGAGAGCCGAAGAACGGCCAGACCAGGGCGCCGGCGATCAACGCGATGATGAACCAGCGCTGGGTGGTCGGCAGGGTCAGGAAGTGACTGGCCTTGGCCGGAATCAGCGGCATGCTTGGCGAGGAGCGCCAGGCCGAGCTGATCTGCTGGTCGAACAGCACCCGCAGGAACATCAATACCGAGCACACGGCGATGGTGATCAGCGTGGCGTCACTGGTGCCATGGACTTCGAGGTTGATGCCGACGATAGTCAGTTTCAGCCCCAGTACCGGATACGCCACAGCCCACACCAGCAAGGCGCTGAACAACGCCTGTTTAAGATTCCTAGTCATACTTTCTCAACCTCCGGACGGCCCAGCAGGCCGGTTGGCCGGAACAACAACACCAGAACCAGCAGGCCGAACGCCACGACGTCCTTGTACTGGTCGCCGAAGATATCGGCACCGAAAGCTTCCGCCACCCCCAGCACGATCCCGCCGAGCATCGCGCCGGGAATGCTGCCGATACCGCCCAGTACCGCGGCGGTGAAGGCCTTGAGGCCGACGAGGAAACCGGCGTTGGGGTTGATCACGCCGTATTGCATGCTCAACAGCACGGCCGCGATGGCCGCCAGTGCGGCACCGATGACGAAGGTCAGGGCGATGATGTTGTTGGTGTTGATGCCCAGGAGGTTGGCCATCTTGATGTCTTCGGCACAGGCGCGGCAGGCGCGACCCAGGCGAGAGCGGGAGATGAACAGCGTCAGGCCGAGCATGGCGACGAAAGTCACCACGAACACCACGATTTGCATGTAGGAAATCAGCACTTCTTGTGCGCCACCTGGCCCGAAAGAAAAGTTGCCGGGGATCAGGTTGGGGATGGATTTGTCCTTGGAGTCTTGCGCCAGCAGAACCGTGTTCTGCAGGAAGATCGACATGCCGATGGCGGAAATCAGCGGGATCAGACGGTTGCTGCCGCGCAGGGGGCGGTAGGCGATCCGTTCGATGCTGTAGCCGTAGGCACTGGTGACGACGATGGTTGCGATGAAAGCGGCGGTCATCAACAGCGGAACACTGTCGAGTCCCATCATGGTCAGCCCGGCGATGGCGATGAACGCCACGTACGAACCGATCATGTACACCTCGCCGTGGGCGAAGTTGATCATTCCAATGATGCCGTAAACCATCGTATAGCCGATGGCGATCAGGGCATACGTGCTGCCAATGGTCAGACCATTAACCAGCTGTTGGAAAAAGTGATAGATGTCAGGCATTACAGCGCTCCTAAAAACCTGATACGCATTTCACTGGTGGAGTCATTTTCCCGCTCGAGCCCCATGGATCTGCACCCACTTCGAATTCGAGCTTGGCCAGCGAACCGCTGATGACGGTTTTGAGATTTTCAGGTGGGGAGACTGGCGGATCACGCCAGCGCGGCCCAATACGTTCGTAAAACAAAGCCCACGGCACGCCGTGGGCTTTGTTGGCAGTCAGTCAGGCAACGCCTTACTGAGGCTTGGCTTCAGTTTTTGGTTTGCCGAAGTGCCACTCGTAAACCACGAATTTGAAGTCTTTCAGGTCGCCCTTGTCATCGAAGCTCAGGTCGCCGGTCGGCGTCTTGAAGGTGCCTTTGTGGATGGCTTCAGCCACTTTGGCCGTGTCTTCGGACTTGGCAGCCTTGATGGCGTCAGCGATGACGGTCACAGCGGAGTAGGACGGGAACACGAACGGACCGCTCGGGTCTTCCTTCTTGGCTTTGAACGCGTCAGCCAGGGCGATGTTGGCCGGATCCTGGTCGAAGGATTTCGGCAAGGTCACCAGCAGGCCTTCGGAAGCGTCCTTGGCGATCTGCGAAATCGAGTCGTTACCCACGCCTTCCGGACCCATGAACTTGGCTTTCAGGCCTTTTTCACTGGCTTGACGCAGGATCAGGCCCAGCTCCGGGTGGTAGCCGCCGTAGTAGACGAAGTCGACGTTGGCTTGCTTGAGCTTGGAGATCATCGACGAGAAGTCCTTGTCGCCGGCGTTGATGCCTTCGAACACGGCAACCTTGGTGCCTTTTTTCTCGAGGGTTTGTTTAACGGCGGTGGCGATGCCTTCACCGTATTGCTGTTTGTCGTGCAGAACAGCAACGATCTTCGGTTTTACGAAGTCGGCGATGTAGTTACCGGCGGCAGGGCCCTGGGCGCTGTCCAGACCGATGGTGCGGAACACCATTTTGTAACCACGGGAAGTGATGTCCGGGCTGGTGGCAGCCGGGGTGATCATGATCACGCCTTCGTCTTCGTAGATGTCCGAAGCCGGTTGGGTGGAGCTGGAGCACAGGTGACCGACGACGAACTTGACGCCGTCGTTGACGACTTTGTTGGCCACTGCCACGGCTTGTTTCGGATCGCAGGCATCATCGTATTCAACGGCCTGGAGTTGCTTGCCGTCTACGCCGCCCTTGGCGTTGATCTGTTCGATGGCCATTTTTGCGCCACTGAATTGCATGTCGCCATACTGGGCTACAGGGCCGGTTTTAGGGCCGGCGATGCCGATCTTGATGGTGTCGGCTGCGAACGAATGGCTGGCCACCCCGGCCAGAACCATAGCGGCAAACAGTTTGGAAATCTGCTTAGTAGCCTTAGTCATAGTGCTCCACTCTTACTGTTGTAGTTTTTATAGTCCTGGCGCCGTAGCAGCAGAACCGGGTCAGATATCTTCGATACCCTCCGGAAATGCCCCCGGCAACTGTACCGGTACAGTGTAGAGCGCCGATTGTCAGCCTGGGAAGCTGGCGCCAGGGGGCAAAACCTGAGGGTGTCGCTTAATTGAAAGAAAAAGACAGAATCGCGGCGGGGGTTATAGCTGAAGTATCAGCAATCCTTGGCTTTCCTGCTGTTTTCGATCGGTCACTCAATTGCATCCGGGTTTTTCTGCCAGACCACCGACGTTATGATGACGACGACGATTTCTTTTCCGGACAGACCCATGACTCAAGAACCTAGCACCCTCTATGCCAAGCTGCTTGGTGAAACCGCATCTATTACCTGGAAGGAGCTGGAACCGTTCTTCGCCAAGGGTGCCCTGTTATGGGTCGATCCTGGCCTGGATTTGATCGTTGCCGCCGAGGCCGTGGCCACGGACGAGGGGGAGAAAGTGGCTGCCTGGCTGGCCGCCGACCAGCTCGCCAAGCTGTCTGAAACGCGGGCGCTGGATCTTTTCGAACGCGATCCCGAGCTGTGGGCAGTGGTCGTTTCGCCGTGGATTCTGATCCAGGAAAGGGCGACGAGCTGATAGTGCGCACATTATTGGTGCACTGCTTTGCCGGATAAAAGTGTGTAGGTGAGTAGCGTGATGGCATGTTGCCGTGAAGAAAGGCCACAGAAGGGTCTTGGCGAGGGTGACGTGCGCGTAACGGGAACAGTTTATTGCGCTGCCTTGGGGCTGCTTAATTGTTTCTGATTGTGAGCGAGACGATGGGTTTCGCGGCCAATATTTGACGGTCTTTAATCAAGAGGAAGCTAAATAATGTCAACCCTGCCGCCGCTTGGATTTGCCGGGATTGGCCTGATGGGCTTGCCCCTGTGCCGACGCCTGCTGGCGGCGGGTTATCCGTTGACCGTGTGGAATCGCAATCCGGCCAAATGCGCGCCGCTGGTCGAGGCCGGCGCGCGACAGGTCGCCACGCCTGCCGAGTTGTGCCAGCACGCCGACGTGGTGATGTTATGCCTGGCGGACACTTCAGTCGTGCGCGAGGTGGTTTTTGGCGCGGCGGGGGTGGCGCAAGGTGCGAAAAGCGGCCAACTGCTGGTGGATTTTTCCAGCCTGGAACCGGCCGCCACGCGGGAGATGGCGGCAGCGCTGGTCAGCCAGACCGGCATGAGCTGGCTGGACGCCCCGGTGTCCGGTGGCGTGGTCGGCGCGGAGGCCGGCAGCCTGGCGATCATGGTCGGCGGCGAAGCGGCGGATCTGGAGCGAGTTCGGCCGCTGCTGCTGAGCCTTGGTCAGCGCGTCACCCACATGGGCGCCGTCGGGGCAGGGCAGGTGACCAAGGCGTGCAATCAGATGATTGTCGCCTGCAATGCGCTGGTGATCGCCGAAGTGGTGGCGTTGGCCGAGCGTTCCGGCGTCGATGCCCGCCTGATCGCCGAGGCCCTGGCCGGCGGTTTCGCCGACTCCAGGCCCTTGCAGATACTCGCGCCGCAAATGGCCGAGAGTCGTTTCGAACCGGTCAAATGGCATGTTCGCACGTTGCTCAAGGACCTCGACGCCGCCGTGCAGTTTTCCCGTGAACAGGGCTCCGCCACGCCCATCAGCGGCTTGGCCGCGCAACTGATGCGCCTGCATGGGGGCCAGGGCTTTCTGGAAAAGGATCCGTCAACGCTGGTGCAGCTGTATCGCGAGCCAGGCTCGGAGGTCTGACTGCACTCAAGTGCTTGCGTTGGTTGATTTCGTTGCCTTTGGAAATAACTCGTTGCATGGGCCACGCCTGTTGCCATGGGCAGGTATCAGCTTTACGAATAATTACAGACAGCTCCAGCGGGCCTGACTAGATTGCAGGCTCCGGGACAGTGATGTCCCAATAACAATAAAAGAGACGGACCCATGCAGAACTCGACCCAAGCGGCGAATGCCTGGCGCATTCTGTTCCTGCTGTTCCTGGCCAACCTGTTCAACTTCTTCGACCGCACCATTCCGGCCATCATCATCGAGCCGATCCGCATGGAATGGCACCTCAGCGACTTTCAGCTGGGGATCATCGGCACTGCATTCACCATCGTCTATGCCATCGCCGGCCTGCCGTTAGGGCGGATGGCCGATACCGGTTCGCGCAGCAAACTGATGGGCTGGGGCCTGGCGGCGTGGAGCGGGCTGACAGCCGTCAACGGCCTGGTGGGCAGCTTCTGGGGTTTCCTGATCGTGCGCATGGGCATCGGCATCGGCGAAGCCAGTTATGCGCCAGCGGCCAACTCGCTGATCGGCGACCTGTTCCCGGCCCACCGCCGTGCGCGAGCAATGGGCATTTTCATGCTCGGCCTGCCGCTGGGGCTGTTGCTCGCGTTCTTCACCATCGGCTGGATGGTCAAGGCGTTCGACAGCTGGCGTGCGCCATTCTTCATCGCGGCGGTGCCGGGGCTGATCCTGGCGGTCTTCATGTTCTTCATCAAGGAGCCCAAACGCGGCGCAGCGGAAAGCGTACAGGTCTCGCAGGAACGCGTGGACCGGCCAATCCGTCGCATACTGGCGGTCCCGACCTTCCTGTGGCTGGTGATGGCGGGGCTCTGTTTCAACTTCGCGACCTACGCCTGTAACTCGTTCCTGGTGCCGATGCTGCAACGCTATTTTCTGATGCCGCTGCAGGACGCCGCAGTGGCGACCGGGGTGATCGTCGGCGTCACCGGGTTGTTCGGCCTGACGCTGGGCGGCTGGGTCGCCGACAAGATCCACCAGCGCATCGCCAATGGTCGCCTGCTGTTTGCGGCCTTCAGCCTGATCATCTCGACGGTGTGCACGGGCTGGGCCCTGCATTCGGGGCGGATCGAGATCGGGGTGTTTGTGGCGGTGTTCAGTGTGGGCTGGTTGTTCGCCTATAACTTCTATACCTGCGTATACACCGCCATTCAGGACGTGGTCGAACCGCGCCTGCGGGCGACGGCCATGGCCCTGTTCTTTGCCGGGCTGTATCTGCTCGGCGGTGGATTGGGGCCGGTGGTAGTGGGGGCTCTGTCCGATCACTTTGCCCATGCCGCCATGCTCTCGGCCGGTGCCGAGCAGATGAGCGAGGCGTTCAAGGCGGTCGGCTTGCACGATGCGATGTACCTGATCCCGGTGGCGCTGTTCTTGACCATGGTGTTTCTGGTCCTGGCTTCGCGGTGTTTTGTGCGCGATGCCAAGCGGATGAAGGAAGGGTTGGTGGGGGTAACCGAGCCTGGGATTTCTGCGGCGACTGCCTGATCGCCATGGCGGGCAAGCCCGCTCACCACAGTGTCCGTGTCGAGCACAAAATCCATGCACGCCACTGAACCTGTGGCAGCGGGCTTGCCCGCGAAGAGGTCAACAGCAACACCCTAACAATCAAGCAGACAAAAAAAGGCCCGCATCGCTGCGGGCCTTCTTTTTCACCGGTGGAGCAGGGGCTTAACCTGCCACCAACACCCGGATCGCTTCCAGTCGCAACGCCGCCTTGTCCAGCATCGCCAAACCTTGCTCACGCTGTTTGCGCAGGGCAATCAGTTCGCTGTCGCGCACGGTCGGGTTGACCGCTTGCAACGCGGTCAGGCGCGCCAGTTCTTCGTCGGTATCGGCGGCCAGGCGCCGCTGTGCTTCGGCAACGCGCTCGGCGTGACGCGGGAAGATCTTCTCCTCGCCGGCGTTGATCCGTGGCGTCAGCTGATCGCGCTGGGCCTGGATGAACTTGTTGGCGCTGGCGCGAGGCACGCTTTCCAGCTGGTCGTTCAGCGTCTCGAACGAGACCCGGGCCGACAGGTCGTTGCCATTGGCATCGAGCAGGCAGCGCAGGGCGGCTGGCGGCAGGTAACGGCCCAGTTGCAGCGAGCGCGGGGCAACCACTTCGCTGACATAGAGCAGTTCCAGCAACACGGTGCCAGGCTTGAGCGCCTTGTTCTTGATCAACGCCACGGCGGTGTTGCCCATGGAGCCGGACAGCACCAGGTCCATGCCGCCCTGCACCATCGGGTGTTCCCAGGTGATGAACTGCATGTCTTCGCGAGACAGCGCCTGGTTGCGGTCGTAGGTGATGGTGACGCCTTCGTCGTCGCCCAGCGGGAAGCTGGCGTCGAGCATTTTTTCGCTCGGCTTGAGGATCAGGGCGTTTTCCGAGTGGTCTTCGCTGTCGATACCGAAGGCGTCGAACAGGGTTTCCATATAGATCGGCAGGGTGAACTGATCATCTTGCTCGAGGATGTCCTCGACCAGCGCATCCCCTTCGCCAGCGCCGCCGGAGTTGAGCTCCAGCAAGCGGTCACGGCCGGTGTGCAGCTCGGCTTCCAGGCGCTCACGCTCGGCGCGGGCTTCGTCGATCAGGGCTTGCCACTCGCCATCGTCGGCATTTTCCAGTAGCGGCAGCAGGCGCGGGCCGAACTGGTGCTGCAAGGCGTTGCCGGTCGGGCAGGTGTTGAGGAAGGCGTTGAGTGCTTCGTGATACCACTGGAACAGCCGCTCTTGCGGGCTGGTTTCCAGGTACGGCACGTGCACTTCGATGATGTGCTTCTGGCCGATCCGGTCCAGACGGCCGATACGCTGTTCCAGCAAGTCCGGGTGGGAGGGCAGGTCGAACAGTACCAAGTGGTGCGAGAACTGGAAGTTGCGACCTTCACTGCCGATTTCCGAGCAGATCAGCACTTGCGCGCCAAATTCTTCGTCGGCGAAGTAGGCGGCGGCGCGGTCACGCTCGAGGATGTTCATGCCTTCATGGAACACCGTGGCCGGGATGCCGGAGCGCACGCGCAGGGCGTCTTCCAGGTCCATGGCGGTTTCGGCGTGGGCGCAGATCACCAGCACTTTGGTGCGCTTGAGCATCTTCAGGGTGTCGATAAGCCATTCGACGCGCGGGTCGAATTTCCACCAGCGTTCTTCTTCGTTGGCGTCCGGCAGGGCCTGGAAGCTGACTTCCGGGTACAACTCGGCGTGATCGCCCAGCGGCAGTTCGAGGTATTCGTCCGGGCACGGCAGCGGATACGGGTGCAGCTTGCGTTCCGGGAAGCCCTGCACCGCGGCGCGGGTGTTGCGAAACAGCACGCGGCCGGTGCCGTGGCGGTCCAGCAGTTCGCGGACCAGGCGGGCGGCGGCTTCGGTGTCGCCATCGTTGACCGCGGTCAGCAGGGCTTCGCCTTCATTGCCGAGGAAGCCGTGGATGGTCTTGTGCGCTTCGGGCGACAGGCGCCCTTTGTCCAGCAGTTCCTGAACGGCCTCGGCCACCGGGCGATAGTTTTCGCTCTCGGCGCGGAAGGCCTGCAGGTCATGGAAACGGTTCGGGTCGAGCAGGCGCAGACGGGCAAAGTGGCTGTCCTGGCCCAGTTGTTCCGGGGTTGCGGTCAGCAGCAATACGCCCGGGATCGTTTCGGCAAGCTGCTCGACCAGGGTGTACTCGGGGCTGGCCTTGTCTTCGTGCCACACCAGGTGGTGGGCCTCATCGACCACCATCAGGTCCCAGCCGGCGGCGAACAGCGCGTCCTGGGCCTTTTCGTCTTCCACCAGCCACTCCAGTGCAACCAGCGCGAGCTGGGTGTCTTCGAACGGGTTGGAGGCATCGCTTTCGATGAAGCGTTCTTCGTCGAACAGCGCGACTTGCAGGTTGAAGCGGCGACGCATCTCCACCAGCCACTGGTGCTGCAGGTTTTCCGGCACCAGGATCAGCACGCGGTTGGCGCGACCCGAGAGCAGTTGGCGATGGATCACCAGGCCGGCTTCGATGGTCTTGCCCAGGCCCACTTCATCCGCCAGCAGTACCCGCGGCGCAATGCGGTCGGCAACTTCACGGGCGATGTGCAACTGGTGCGCGATCGGTTGCGCACGCACGCCGCCCAGGCCCCACAGCGCAGACTGCAATTGGCGGCTGGTGTGTTCCAGGGTGTGATAACGCAGGGAGAACCAGGGCAGCGGATCGATTTGCCCGGCAAACAGGCGGTCACTGGCCAGGCGGAACTGGATGAAGTTCGACAGTTGGGTTTCCGGCAGGGTGACCACTTCGTTCTGTGCATTGAGGCCGTGGTAGACCAGCAGGCCATCGACGTCGTCGACTTCCTGTACGGTCAGTTTCCAGCCTTCGAAGTGAGTGATCGAATCGCCCGGCGAAAACCGCACACGCGTGAGCGGCGCATTCCGTAGCGCGTACTGGCGAGTGTCGCCAGTGGCCGGATAGAGCACGGTCAACAAGCGGCCGTCCTGTGCCAGAACGGTGCCCAAACCCAGCTCGGCTTCGCTGTCACTGATCCAGCGTTGCCCCGGTTGATACTGCTGCGCCATGCTGCCTGACTCCCACCTTGAAAAAGCGGGCTATCTTAACGGAATGAGGGCTTCAGGGCCAAAGGACTCTCATAAAACTCACGGTATTTACCTTAGACTACCCAGACGAGGGGGCAGGCCGGGGCACCTATTCGTGCCAACCGGGTCACAGTTTGCGACCGATGGCTAAAGTCGCCATCTGCGCGGCCGACAGCCTGCTGACAGGAGACCCATCATTATGCTGCCACCGATGCTCCCCTTGAGTGCGGTTCCGATCACCTCACAGCTCGACCCGGTCCGCCCGCGTCCGGATATTCCGCCTGTGGCGGCGGTGCAGGAAAGCTCCAGCGAAAGCACGATCGACCTGCAGCAACACGACCCGGAAGAAGCGGCCTTTCAATTGCGCGAGGAACATCGTCGCAAGCAGGAGCGGGACAAGCGTCGTCGTGAAGCTGATGAAAGCGTCGAAGTGCACCTGGCGATTCCCGGTACCGAGCTCAACGCCGACGACACCGTGCCGGTCGCGCCGCTGATTGAGGGCGAGCCGCGTCAGGGTTTGTGGGTTGATATCAAGATTTGAGGCGATGGCTGTTCAGGGTTGCCGTCACACCGCATATTATGATGACAAACCTGCCAAGCGATGTACTGAACCCCATGAGCCAAGACGACAAACTGATCGACCTCAACACTGAACGCGCCAAGCGGGTTCATGACCTCAACGAAAAACGCCTGAACGAAGTGCGCCAGGCGTTTGAACAGGCCATGCCGTTGGGTAAGGCGAAGAAAAAGCCGAAAAACAAACCGAAAAAGCGTTGATGCCCCCTGCATCGGTTGATGCAGATCAATTTTTCCCCGCCTTTACGCCCAGTCTCGGGCGACATTGATCCCGGTCAATTTTCTCTTCTGCCTGATTGGTTACCTTAGCTCCATCGCAACAGGGCAACTGCAGGAGAGCCGTCATGTTTCTCGACAACGTGGTGATTGCCGGAGTGCTGACCGTCGGCCTCATGGTGGTGTTTTTCGCAGGGTTTGGATTTTTTATCTGGAAAGACTCGCATAAGCGCAAGCCGTAGGTCTTTGTGGATGTAATGAGCACGCAAGGCATTTTGGGCGACTTCGGTCGCCTTTTTTTTCGTCTGCGAAAGTCTATTTGAGGTACATGGATCCCACATTTTGATTGGCGGTGTCTGGAATGTCTAGTCCTGAAATAGGTTTACACCTGTTTCACCCCAACGCCCGATGCACCGCATCGGGCGTTTTGTATTTCAAGGACAGGTGCGGGCGTTCCTGGTTGTAGATTAGGATCGCCTCTCTCACCATCTTTTCAGCCTCTGTCAGATCGTTAGGCCGATGAAGCAACAACTCAGTTTTAAGGATGCCGTTGACCCGCTCTGCCAAGGCGTTTTGGTAACAGTCATAGCCATCAGTCATTGAGCACGTTATGCCGTGTCTTGCGTGCAGTTTTTGGTAAAGCGTCGAGCAGTACTGCACTCCACGATCCGAGTGGTGAACCAATCGCTGACTGCTTCGTCGCGTCTTCAACGCCATGCGCAAGGCTTGAGCCACCGAGTCGGCATGCAGACTGCCATGCACGTGATAACCGACAATTTTCCTCGAGAAGACATCCGTCACCAAGCTCAAGTAAGCCGGGTCATCACGTTTGGTGGACAGATAAGTGATATCCGCCACCCAGACCTGCTCCGGGCCGGTGGCAACGATTTGCTGGGGGCCAGGCTTCAGGAGGTTGGGATGGCAGCGGAAGCGGTGATGGCTGTCAGTTGTCTTGTGATAGGCCCGTTTTCTGCGTACCAAATACCGGTGATCGCGCAACACTTCAAACAAGCGATCTCGGCCAACATGCAGTTCCGGCTTGTCATGCTTTGCGTGCATCAGTGAGTGCAGTTTCCGGGTGCCCAGACAGGGTTGCCGCACGCGGATTTCCTGCACAAACTTGATAAGCTTCTGATCCTGCTCGACCCGCGCCCGATAGACCCGATCACGCTTGTAATAGGCCTGTCGACTAATCCCCATAAACTGGCAAGCCCTGCAGACACTCAGGGTTTGGGTTTGCGCAACGACTTGCCTGGCCGCTTTTTTACGATAGATACGCCGTAATCGTTCTTCAGGACATCGACCACGTCTTCGAAGAATTTGGCTTTCTGATTCGCCAACGCCAACTGCTCCTCAAGCTCTTTGATTCTCTGCTCGGGAGTTAATGGCAAAGTAGGCTCGTCCATCGGTCGGACCCTCTGAGCGCGAATGGAAGCGCCTTGACTCCAGTCCTGCCGACCATACTTGCGCAACCAAACCAGCACCGTCGACCGGCCCTGAATCCCGTAGCGCCGTTGAGCCTCTTTATAACTCAACTCGCCTTTTTCTACTTGGTCGACAACCGACAATTTAAAAGTCAGCGTGTAATCTCGCTGACTGCGTTTTTCGCCCGTATCCATTGCACCTTCCTGATAAGAAGCCAGAAGGTGTAAACCTTATTCAGGACGAGTCAGAAGCAATAAAAAAGGCGCGAACCTCACGGAACGCGCCTTTTTTGTGCCGCTTCTGTATCAGCTGCCAAGTACCTTGGAAGCCAGCCAGAACAAGCCGGCCGACAGCGCCACCGTTGCCGGCAGGGTCAGGACCCATGCCAGCAGGATGGTTCTGACGGTGCCGCCTTGCAGGCCGCTTTTATTGGCGACCATGGTGCCGGCCACGCCCGAGGACAGGACGTGGGTGGTGGACACCGGCAGGCTGAAGATGTTGGCCATGCCGATCAGGCTCGCGGTAGTGATCTGGGCCGACATGCCTTGGGAGTAAGTCATGCCCTGCTTGCCGATCTTCTCGCCGATGGTCAATACCACACGTTTCCAGCCAACCATGGTACCCAGGCCGAGGGCCAGGGCAACCGCCAGAATCACCCAGAACGGCGCGTATTCGGTGGTGGTGGTCAGGTCTTTGCGCAACTTGTCCAGGTCAGCCTTTTCACGGGGAGCGAGGCCAGGCAACTTGCCGACCTTTTTCGCTGTATCGTCAAGGCACAGCAGGTAGCGACGCACTTCGATGCGGCTTTCCGCCGGCAGCGAGTGATAGTCGGCTACACCCTTGAGGGTGCCGAGCAGGGCGGTGATGGTCGGTTCGGTCTGTTGCGGGTTGCAACGGAATTTCTCCGGCAGATCGCCTTCCACGCTTTTGCCCAGGGCCAGGTATTCACCCAGCGTATCGGCATTGCGCTTGTAGAATTGGCTCAGGTGCAAGGTCGCGTCGCGAGTCCGTTCGATCTGGTAGGTCGTGCTGCCCAGGTCGAGCACGAACTGCGCCGGGACGATACCGATCAACACCAGCATGATCAGGCCGATACCTTTCTGGCCATCGTTGGAACCGTGCACGAAGCTCACGGCCATCGCCGAAATCACCAGCACCAGGCGGTTCCAGAACGGCGGGTGCTTCTTGTCGTCGATCTTGCGGCGCTGTTCCGGGGTCTTGTGCATCTTCGACAGTGGACGCCACCATTTAAGGCCGATCAATATCAGGGCGGCGACCAGGAAGCCGGCCATCGGCGAGAACACCAGCGAGGCACCGATGTCGATCGCTTTCTGCCAGTTCACGCCATCGGCCAACGGAATGTCGTTGATCAAGGCATTGGCCAGGCCGACACCGAGAATCGAACCGATCAGCGTGTGGGAACTGGAAGCAGGGATGCCGAAATACCAGGTGCCGAGGTTCCAGGTAATGGCGGCGGCAAGCAACGAGAACACCATGGCCAGCCCGTGTCCGGTGTTCACATTGATCAACAGCTCTACCGGCAACAGGTGGACGATGGCGTAGGCCACGCCAACCCCGCCCAGCAGTACGCCGAGAAAGTTGAACACACCGGAAAAGAACACCGCCAGATGAGGCGGCATGGCTTTGGTGTAGATAACAGTGGCCACCGCATTAGCGGTGTCATGAAAGCCGTTGATGAACTCGAAGGCGAGGACAAAGGCCAGGGCGAGCAAGAGGCTCACAAGCACCCAAGCATCCAGTCCGCTGAATAAATCGATCATGAAGGTTTTCTGACCCGGTCGTAAGGGGGCGCGATTATGCCAGAAAAGACTGGAAATCGATGCACTTGCTGCTCATCGGTAACATTCTTCAACGAATTAAATTGTAAAAATACCTTGGGCCCCCGTGTTTTGCCGGGTTTTACAAGTCATTGAATTGCTTTGGAAAGCCCGCAGGCACAAGGCATTCTCTCGTAATACCGAGAGGCTTCAACGCTTGTGTGAAATTTCTGAAAAGAGGGCCAGACATAAGCCATTTACCTCATCCGGTGGGAGAGGCAGCCGCTGCCCGCGGATAACGGGCGCGAAAAGGCAACATCTATACACCGCGCTTGTAACGGGTGCAGACACCAGGCCCTTGAAAGGAATCCGGCCGAGACTGTCACGGCTCTTCGGCTTTGAGTTCCTTTTCCATTTTCTGCAGTTCTTGAGTGAATGCCTGATCCTGAACGGTGGCGCGTTTACGCCAAGGCTTGCGTTCCGGTTCTGGCTGGGCGGCGTAGGTGGTGACTTCCCCGCCGTATACTTCCTTGTAGCGTTGTTCCTGGCGCTCAAGTTCCGCGCGCAGTTCGTCTTTCGTCACAGTGATACCTGATTGAGATGAGATTAATTCTGGTGAAACGCGCTGCATTGAACCTATTGGTCGCGCTCGCCGAAAAGACAAAACCCGCGAAGGCTTCGTTCCTGGGCATTTGCGATCAATACTTCCATGTTGCAGGCGGCCACGGCACCAGAGACAAATAGCTGACGTAGCATCAGATTCCTGTTCCAGCGAGCGCCAGGTTGTAACCTGTGAAATGAGCGTCTGGCGCTTGCTGCGGGCAGCGGCGATGGGACATCGCGCTACCGGGTGGCGAACTCAGGTGAAAACCGAGCACCACTGAACTGTATTATAGCGGTCGATTCGAAGAACACTATCGCCAACGCGTTAAAAGTGGTTCTCCATATGTGATTGTTTTGTTGTTCGCAACTTCAGGGCCAACTAGGGCGCGCCACACAGCGGTGTCTTTCTGACGCCATTAAGTCGGTCAAGTAAGGACAATTACATTTACCCTCTTATGCCTGTTCCGCGCAAGCGTGAATCGCCCTGGGAAGGTATCAATCCGCTGAGCTATCATCGGGTGCAGTGGCCACCAATTGCGATTATCGGCTGTGCGTTCGATAATCGCCCAGTGTTGGCCGCCATGGCTTGTGCAGGACGCCGGGAGCCGCTTGTAATAGTCGCTGATCCGTGTGGGAAAAGGACCTGATATGAACGATCAAATGCGCAATGCCTTCGCCTCCGTGGCCCCGCCAATCGTTGCGTCGCCGGCCAAGCGGATCCAGGCCATGACCGGTGACCCGGATTTCATGACGTCCCTGGCCCGTGGCCTGGCCGTGGTGCAAGCGTTCCAGGAGCGCAAACGGCACCTGACCATCGCTCAGATCAGCCATCGCACGGAAATTCCTCGCGCCGCGGTGCGACGTTGCCTGCACACCCTGATCAAGCTCGGCTACGCCACCACTGACGGTCGCACCTATTCGCTGCTGCCCAAAGTGCTGACCCTCGGCCATGCCTATGTGTCCTCGACCCCGTTGGCAGTGTCCGCCCAGCCCTATCTGGACCGCATGAGCGAGCAACTTCACGAGGCGTGCAACATGGCCACGCTGGAAGGCGATGACATCCTGTATATCGCCCGCTCCGCCAC
The DNA here is from genome assembly GCF_006094435.1 of Pseudomonas sp. MPC6. NCBI lineage: Bacteria > Pseudomonadati > Pseudomonadota > Gammaproteobacteria > Pseudomonadales > Pseudomonadaceae > Pseudomonas > Pseudomonas sp. MPC6. The sequence continues at coordinate 1,410,255 of NZ_CP034783.1, forward strand.
CACCCAGCGGCTGATTTCAGTTGATTTGTCGGTGGGCGGACGCCTGCCGGCCTATTGCACGTCCATGGGCCGGATTCTGCTCGCCGCCCTGGACGACACTACGTTGCGCGAGTACCTCGATCATGCGGAGTTGCAGGCCAAGACCAGTCGCACCTTGCATACCCCCGAGGCGTTGCTCGAATGCCTGCAGGAAGTGCGGCAGCAAGGTTGGTGCATCGTCGATCAGGAGCTCGAGCAAGGCCTGCGCTCGATTGCCGTTCCGGTGTACGACGCGTCCGGGCAAGTCGTGGCGGCCTTGAATGTCAGTACTCACGCCGGCCGGGTCAGCCGCAACGAGCTGGAACAGCGTTTCCTGCCGGGGCTGCTGAGCGCCAGCCGTGACCTCAGTGCACAGCTCTTCGCCTAAGTTGTTCGATAACCGCACACAGGTGTCGTTGTCGAATTGACGTTCCTTCCTCTGGATCACTAATGTCGCGGCAACGTCAGCCACCTCGAGGCAGGTGCTGGTGATTGCGCCGTGGCGGCGACTTCGGCGGTGGCCGCCTTCGCCAGCAAGCCGGTCTCGCTCCCACAATTGATCGCATTCCCCTGTGGGAGCGAACCGGCCCCTGGCGTTCCGACGAGCTTTTGGGATAGGTAGGCAGACAACAATCTGTGCGATAAACGAACACTCAGTCGATTATCGGATTGTTTGGCGAATTTCAGGGGCTTACTCTTCAGTCATTCCGGCGCTGCGCATCGCGCCTTTTTCTACCACTGTCGGTTCATAACAAAACGGGAGCCTGCCCCATGGCTGAAATCCTTTCGCTGCACGACGCGGTGAAGCAATTCGTTAACGACGGCGATACCGTCGCACTCGAAGGCTTCACCCACCTGATCCCTACCGCGGCGGGTCATGAAATCATTCGCCAGGGCAAGAAAGACCTGACCCTGGTGCGGATGACCCCTGACTTGATCTACGATCAATTGATCGGTGCCGGGTGTGCTCGCAAGCTGATCTTCTCCTGGGGTGGTAACCCGGGTGTCGGTTCGCTGCACCGTCTGCGCGATGCCGTCGAGAAGCAGTGGCCGCACGCGCTGGAAATCGAAGAACACAGCCACGCCGACCTGGCCAATGCCTACGTCGCTGGCGCTTCCGGGCTGCCTTTCGCTGTGCTGCGCGCCTACGCCGGCTCCGACCTGCCGAAGGTCAACCCGCTGATCAAGACCGTCACCTGCCCATTCACTGGCGAAGTGCTGGCAGCCGTACCGTCGGTACGTCCGGACATCACCGTGATTCATGCGCAGAAGGCCGACCGCAAAGGCAACGTGCTGCTGTGGGGCATCCTCGGCGTGCAAAAAGAAGCCGCGCTGGCGGCCAAGCGTTGCATCGTGACCGTCGAAGAAATCGTCGATGACCTTAATGCTCCGATGAACGCTTGCGTACTGCCGACCTGGGCCTTGAGCGCGGTCTGCCACGTCCCTGGCGGCGCACATCCGTCCTACGCTCACGGTTACAACGAGCGCGACAACCGTTTCTACCAGGCTTGGGACCCGATTGCCCGCGACCGTGAAACCTTCACCGCGTGGATCAACGAGTACATCCATGGCTGCGCTGACTTCAGCGAGTTCCAGGCCAAGCTGGCCGCTGCTTCGGAGGCGAAGTAATGACTTACACCACCAATGAAATGATGACCGTCGCCGCCGCCCGCCGTTTGAAGAACGGTTCGGTGTGTTTCGTCGGCATCGGCTTGCCGTCGAAAGCTGCCAACCTGGCACGTCTGACATCCTCGCCAGATGTAGTCCTTATCTACGAATCGGGTCCGATCGGTGCCAAGCCGAGCGTACTGCCGCTGTCGATCGGTGACGGCGAGCTGGCGGAAACCGCCGACACCGTAGTCCCGACCGGCGAGATTTTTCGCTACTGGCTACAGGGCGGGCGCATTGACGTCGGCTTCCTCGGCGCTGCGCAAGTCGACCGTTTCGGCAACATCAATACCACCGTGGTCGGCGACTACCACGCGCCGAAAGTCCGTCTGCCGGGTGCCGGTGGGGCGCCGGAGATCGCCGGTTCTGCCAAGAGCGTGTTGATCATCCTCAAGCAGTCGGCGCGTTCCTTCGTCGACAAGCTCGACTTCATCACCTCGGTCGGTCATGGCGAGGGCGGTGATTCACGCAAGCGTCTCGGTCTGCCGGGCGCCGGTCCGGTCGGCATCATTACCGACCTGTGCATCATGGAGCCGGAAGCCGGCACCCATGAATTCGTGGTCACCGCACTGCACCCGGGCGTGACCCGCGAGCAAGTGAGCGCTGCCACGGGTTGGCCGATTCGTTTCGCCGAACACGTTGAAAACACCGCCGAGCCGACCGAAGTCGAGCTCAAGGCACTGCGCGATCTGGAAGCCCGCACTGCCGCGGCCCACGGCCAAGCACCTGGAGAAGCGTGATGCGTGACGTTTATATCTGCGATGCGATTCGTACCCCCATCGGCCGTTTCGGCGGTGGCCTGTCGGCGGTTCGCGCCGACGACCTGGCTGCCGTGCCGATCAAGGCGCTGATGGAACGCAACCCGTCGGTGGACTGGACCGCGGTGGACGAGGTGTTCCTCGGTTGCGCCAACCAGGCCGGTGAAGACAACCGCAACGTGGCACGCATGGCGTTGCTGCTGGCGGGCCTGCCGGAAAGCATTCCGGGCGTGACCCTCAACCGACTCTGCGCCTCGGGCATGGATGCCATCGGCACCGCATTCCGGGCCATTGCCAGCGGCGAGATGGAACTGGCGATTGCCGGTGGCGTCGAGTCGATGTCCCGCGCACCGTTCGTGATGGGCAAGGCTGACGCGGCGTTCTCGCGCAACATGAAGCTGGAAGACACCACCATCGGCTGGCGTTTCATCAATCCGTTGATGAAAGCCCAGTACGGCGTGGATGCGATGCCGCAGACCGCCGACAACGTCGCCGACGACTACGAAATTTCCCGCGAGGATCAGGACGCGTTTGCACTGCGCAGCCAGCAAAAGACCGCCGCCGCGCAAGCTGCAGGATTTTTCGCCGAAGAGATCGTCGAAGTGCGCATTGCCCACAAGAAGGGTGAAACGGTCGTCAGCCAGGACGAGCATCCTCGCGCCGACACCTCCCTGGAAACCCTGGCCAGGCTGAAACCGGTAAACGGTCCCGACAAAACCGTGACCGCAGGCAATGCCTCGGGTGTGAACGACGGTGCGGCCGCGTTGATCCTGGCGTCCGGCGACGCGGTGAAGAAGCACGGCCTGACGGCCCGCGCCAAAGTATTGGGCATGTCCAGCGCCGGCGTCGCCCCTCGGGTCATGGGCATCGGCCCGGTCCCGGCGGTGCGCAAACTGACCGAACGCCTGGGCCTGGCAGTCAGCGATTTCGACGTGATCGAACTCAACGAGGCCTTCGCCAGCCAGGGTCTGGCGGTGTTGCGCGAACTTGGGCTGGCGGACGACGCGGCTCAGGTCAACCCGAACGGGGGCGCCATTGCCCTGGGCCATCCGTTGGGCATGAGCGGTGCGCGCCTGGTGCTGACCGCGCTGCATCAGCTGGAAAAGACCGGTGGCAAGAAAGGCCTGGCAACCATGTGCGTCGGCGTCGGCCAGGGTCTGGCGTTGGCTATCGAGCGCGTCTGATACGTCGCCTGGATAATAAGAACTGAGGAATGCTCCATGACTGACAAGCCTGGTTACCGTCGCCCGCAGGCGGGCACTCAGCCGGATTACCTGCACCCGGCCTACCAATCCACCAACCGTCGCTCGCCGTCCAAGCCGCTGGTGTTCTTGCCTCATTCGCTGTCGGAAATTACCGGTCCGACCATCGGCGCCGAGCGCATCAACGAGAAGGACAACGACCTGACCGCTCAACACCAGGGCGAACCGCAGGGCGAGCGGATCATCGTTCATGGCCGTGTGCTGGATGAAGACGGCTTGCCGGTACCGGGGATCCTGGTGGAGATCTGGCAGGCCAACGCCGCCGGTCGCTACAACCATGATCGCGACCTGCACGATGCACCGCTGGACCCGAACTTCACCGGTACCGGCCGCACCGTGACCGACGCCGATGGCTGGTACCAGTTCCAGACCATCAAGCCCGGCGCCTATCCGTGGGGCAACCACCACAATGCGTGGCGTCCGGCGCACATCCATTTCTCGCTGTTCGGCCCGAGCATCCTGACGCGGCTGGTCACCCAGATGTATTTCCCCGGTGACCCGTTGCTGGCTTACGACCCGATCTACAACTGCGTACCGGATACGAGTGCCAAAGAGCGTCTGATCGCCAGTTTCGACCTGGAAAAGACCATTCCTTCCTACGCCCTCGGTTATCGCTGGGACATCGTCCTGCGCGGCCGCGAAGCCACGCCGATGGAGAAATAAGATGACGCTGAACGCGACCACGTCCCACACCGTCGGGCCGTACTATCACATTGGCCTGACCTGGCTGAACCGCGAAAACCTGACCGTCGAGCAAACTCTGGGTGAGCGCGTGGCGATCACCGGGCAGGTCATCGATGGCAACGGCGATGTCGTCAACGACGCCATGCTGGAAGTCTGGCAGGCCAACGCCGCCGGCAAGTACGACCACCCCGAAGACGATCAGGACAAACCCCTGGACCCGAACTTCGAAGGCTTTGGCCGCGTGCCGGTGGATGCCGAGGGGCGTTTCCGCTTCACCACGATCAAGCCGGGCACGGTGCAAGGCCTCAAAGGCACGACCCAGGCGCCGCACTTGGTGGTACTGGTGTTTGCCCGTGGGTTGGTGAAGCACTTGCTGACGCGGATCTACTTTGATGGCGAGCCGGCCAATGTGGCTGATTCGCTGCTTGAATGCGTGCCTGCCGAGCGCCGCGATACCTTGCTGGCGAAGAAGGATGCATCGGGTGTTTATCAGTGGAACGTGATTTTGCAAGGGACTGATGCGGAGACGGTGTTCTTCGATTATTGAGAGAACACCATCAATCCTGTGGGAGCGGGCTTGCCCGCGAAGGCGTCGTGTCAGGCAACATTGATGTCGACTGGCACGACGCCTTCGCGGGCAAGCCCGCTCCCACAGGGGTTGTGTATTGCTAAAGCTTCTGTGGAACGGGACTGTTGCAAATTGTGTCTAGACTCTGACAGTCCCCAAAGAGTGAATACCCATGACTACCCCCACCGCTATTCCAGCGCACTACACCGGTGAAGAGCGCAGTAAGAGAATCTTCGCGATTGTCGGCGCCTCCTCGGGCAATCTGGTCGAATGGTTCGACTTCTACGTCTACGCCTTTTGTGCGATCTATTTCGCGCCAGCGTTCTTTCCGTCCGACAACCCCACGGTGCAGCTGGTGAATACCGCTGGCGTGTTCGCCGCCGGGTTCCTGATGCGACCGATCGGCGGCTGGATTTTCGGCCGGGTCGCGGACAAGCACGGGCGCAAGAATTCGATGTTGATCTCGATTCTGATGATGTGCTTCGGTTCGTTGCTCATCGCTTGCCTGCCGACCTACAAGGACATCGGCGTCTGGGCGCCGATCATGCTGCTGTTCGCCCGCTTGTTGCAGGGCTTGTCGGTGGGCGGCGAGTACGGCACCACGGCGACCTACATGAGCGAAGTCGCCCTCAAGGGCCAGCGCGGTTTCTTCGCCTCGTTCCAGTACGTGACGCTGATCGGCGGGCAGTTGCTGGCGGTGTCGCTGGTGGTCATCCTGCAACAGTTCCTCACCGAGGACGATCTGCGTGCCTACGGCTGGCGGATCCCGTTTGTGGTCGGTGCAGTGGCGGCGCTGATTTCGCTGTTCCTGCGTCGTTCGTTGAAAGAAACGACCAGCAAGGAAATGCGCGAAAACAAGGACGCCGGCAGCATTCGTGCGCTGTTTCGCGATCACAAAGCCGCGTTCATTACCGTGTTGGGTTACACCGCCGGTGGTTCGCTGATTTTCTACACCTTCACCACGTATATGCAGAAGTACCTGGTGAATACCGCAGGCATGCATGCCAAGACGGCCAGCTACATCATGACCGGCGCGCTGTTCCTGTATATGTGCATGCAACCGTTTTTCGGCATGCTCGCGGACAAGATCGGCCGTCGTAAGTCGATGCTCTGGTTCGGCGCCCTCGGTACCTTGTGCACCGTGCCGATCCTGTTGAGCCTGAAAAGCAACACCAATCCGTTCCTGGCCTTTGTGCTGATTACCCTGGCGCTGGCGATCGTCAGTTTCTACACGTCTATCAGCGGTCTGGTCAAAGCCGAGATGTTCCCGCCGGAAGTGCGCGCGTTGGGCGTCGGCCTGGCGTATGCGGTGGCGAATGCGATCTTTGGTGGTTCGGCGGAGTATGTAGCCTTGAGCCTCAAAGCCGTGGGCATGGAAAACTCCTTTTACTGGTACGTGACGGTGATGATGGCGGTGGCGTTCCTGTTCAGCCTGCGCCTGCCGAAGCAGCCGAAATATTTGGAACACGATCTTTGATTTTTTACCCGTGGGCCTGACCGGCCCACGCCTTCAGGGACTGTTTATGAACCAGCGACCGGGCAATCAGTTGTTCGATGCTTATTTCACTGCCCGCGATATGCGTGACGTGTTCTGCGATCAGGGCCGGGTCCAGGCCATGCTCGATTTCGAAGCGGCACTGGCCCGGGCCGAGGCGCGGGTCGGGTTGATTCCGCCGACTGCGGTCGCACCGATCGAAGCGGCTTGTCGGGCCGAGCATTACGACTTCATTGCCCTGGGTGAGGCGATTGCCACGGCGGGCAATTCGGCGATTCCGCTGGTCAAGGCACTGGGCAAGCAGATCGCCAGGCACGATGCCGAAGCCGAGCGCTTTGTGCATCTGGGCGCGACCAGTCAGGACGTGATGGACAGCGGCCTGGTCCTGCAACTGCGCCGCGCGCTGACGTTGATTGAAAACGATCTGGCGCAACTGGGGGCAACCCTCGCGAGCCAGGCCTTGCGTTACAGCGCCACGCCACTGGCCGGGCGCACCTGGTTGCAACATGCGACGCCAGTCACCCTCGGCATGAAGATCGCCGGCTGGCTCGGCGCCGTGACCCGCAGCCGCCAGCGTCTGCAAGCACTCAAGCCACGACTGCTGGTGCTGCAATTCGGCGGAGCCTCCGGGACACTGGCGGCCCTCGGCGAGCAGGCGATGCCGGTCGCCGAAGCACTGGCAGCCGAACTGCAACTGGCCTTGCCCGAACAACCCTGGCACACCCAGCGCGATCGCCTGGTGGAATTCGCTGCGGTGCTGGGTTTGATCGCCGGCAGCCTCGGCAAATTCGGGCGCGACATCAGCCTGTTGATGCAGACCGAAGCGGCCGAAGTCTTCGAACCGTCGGCACCGGGCAAGGGCGGTTCCTCGACCATGCCGCACAAACGCAACCCGGTGGGCGCAGCGGTGCTGATCGGTGCCGCGACCCGGGTACCGGGTCTGTTGTCGACTCTGTTCAGCGCCATGCCTCAGGAACACGAGCGCAGCCTGGGCCTGTGGCATGCCGAGTGGGAAACCCTGCCGGAGATTTGCTGCCTGGTGTCCGGTGCGCTGCAGCAGGCGCTGTCGCTGGCCGACGGGCTGGAAGTGGATGCCGATCGCATGGCTCGCAACCTCGACCTGACCCAAGGCCTGGTGCTGGCCGAAGCAGTGAGCATCGTCCTCGCCCAACGGGTCGGCCGCGACACTGCCCATCATCTGCTCGAACAATGCTGTAAGCGCGCCGTGGCGGAACACCGTCACCTGCGCGCGGTACTCGGCGACGAACCGCAAGTGACCGCCGAGCTGTCCGCTGTTGAACTCGATCGTCTGCTGGACCCCGCCCATTACCTCGGTCAGGCCCATACCTGGGTCGAGCGAGCGGTGGCTGAACATTCTGCGTTGACTGCCTGAAGGAGACTGCTGTGGCTTTCGTACAACTCGCCGAGGGCGAACTGAACTACCAACTCGATGGACCGGCCGATGCGCCGGTTCTGGTGCTGTCCAACTCGTTGGGTACCGACCTGCACATGTGGGACGCGCAGATTGCGGCGTTCACCGAACAGTTCCGGGTGCTGCGTTTCGATACCCGTGGGCATGGCAAGTCCCTGGTGACGCCGGGCCCCTACAGCATTGAGCAACTGGGCCACGACGTGCTGGCACTGCTGGATGCCTTGCACATCGAGCGCGCGCATTTTTGCGGCCTGTCCATGGGCGGCTTGATCGGCCAGTGGCTGGGGATCAACGCCGGCCAGCGTCTGCACAAACTGGTGGTGTGCAACACCGCGGCGAAAATCGGCGATCCATCGGTGTGGAACCCGCGGATCGACACCGTGCTGCGTGACGGTACGGCGGCGATGGTCGCGCTGCGCGATGCGTCGATTGCGCGCTGGTTTACCCCTGACTTCGCTGAAGCGAACCCGGCTGTCGCGAAGAAGATTACGGACATGCTCGCGGCCACTTCGCCTGAAGGTTACGCGGCGAACTGCGCGGCCGTGCGCGATGCCGATTTCCGTGATCAGCTGGCTTCGATCAAGGTGCCGCTGCTGGTGATCGCCGGTACCGAAGATGCGGTCACGCCGCCGGCCGGCGGGCACTTCATTCAGGAGCATGTACACGGGGCCGAGTACGCCGAGTTCCATGCGGCGCATTTGTCCAACGTCCAGGCCGGCGCTGCGTTCAGCGATCGGGTGCTCGCGTTCCTGTCAGCGAATTAGGGGGAAGGTCGTGGACGAGAAACAACGTTATGACGAGGGCATGCAAGTCCGTCGCGCAGTACTCGGTGATGCCCACGTGGACCGTAGCCTGACCACCCTGACCGAGTTCAACTCGGAGTTCCAGGAGATGATCACCCGCCATGCCTGGGGTGACATCTGGACCCGCCCGGGCCTGCCGCGCCACACCCGCAGCCTGATCACCATCGCCATGCTGATCGGCATGAACCGCGAGGGTGAACTCAAGCTGCACCTGCGCGCCGCTGCCAACAACGGCGTAACCCGTGGCGAGATCAAGGAAGTGATCATGCAGAGTGCAATTTACTGCGGCATCCCGGCGGCGAATGCGACGTTCCACCTGGCGGAGTCGGTGTGGGACGAGTTGGGGGTCGAGTCGCGGGAGTGATTCCGGCGATTTGCAGGGCCTGACCTGGCCCCTTCGCGGGCAAGCCCGCTCCCACAGTTGTCCAGTGTGAACACCAATTTTGTGTTCACCGAAGATCCCCTGTAGGAGCTGGCTTGCCAGCGAAAGCGTTCTATCAGACAACATCTCTGTCGAATGTGCCGCCGCCTTGGCGGGCAAGCCCGCTCCACATTTGACCTGTGTTTACAGCAAGTTGATCGGATAGCTGACGATCAACCGGTTCTCATCGAACTCGTTATTGCTGAAATCCCGGCGAATGGTCGAATTGCGCCATTTGACGTTCAGGTCCTTGAACGTTCCGCTTTGTACGGTGTAAGCCAGTTCCGATTCACGCCCCCATTCCTTGCCATCGGTAACGGCGCCGGTGTGCACGTTGTCACCGCTGATGTAGCGGTTCATCAGGGTCAGGCCCGGTATGCCGACGGCAACGAAGTTGTAGTCGTGGCGCAGCTGCCAGGACTTCTCCCTGGCGTTGTCATAGCTGGCGTTATAGCTGTCGTTGGCCAGGGTGCCGCCACTGGTGCCGTTGACCCGCATCCAGGTATTGTCGCCGGTGAGCTTTTGCAGGCCGACGTAGAAGGTGTGGCCGCCGTACTTGGCGGAGAACAGGCCGGACCAGGTCTTGTTGTCCAGCTCTCCGGCCCGGGCGCTGCCGTCATCCTTGCCATGGAAGAAACCGAGGTTGGCGCCCAGGGTCCAGTCGCCGATGGGCTGGCTGTGGGTCACATTCAGGTATTGCTGGCTGTAGATGTCCTTGAGTTCGGCGTTCCACAGGCCGACCTGGGTGCGCTTGTCGTTGAACAGGTACTCGCCGCCCTGGAAGTTGAACCGGTCGGAGGTGAACGCAGCCTGGCCGGTCATCGACATGTCGCTCATGCTGCTGTCGTCCCGCGGGCTGTTGGCGCGGAACTGGCCGCCGTAGAGGGTCAGGCCGGCGATTTCCTTCGAGGTGATCTGGCCGCCACGGAAGGTTTGCGGCAGGGAGCGCCCGTCGTCGGAGCGCAGGATCGGCAGCACCGGCATCCATTCGCCGACCTTGACTTCGGTCTGCGACAGCTTGGCCTTGAACGCCACGTTGGTGCGCCCGAAGTGGTCCGCCGGGCCACCGTCGCTGTCCAACGGCAGCAACTGGGTGCCGCCGGTGCCTTTACCGCCGTCGAGTTTCGCCGAATACAACCCCAGCACATCGATGCCGAACCCGACAGTACCCTGAGTAAAGCCGGATTTGGCGTCGAGGATGAAGCTTTGCGTCCATTCTTCAGCCTTGCCCTGGGCCCGGGTCGGGTTGGTGAAGTTGCGGTTGATGTAGAAGTTGCGCAGGTTCAGGTTGACCTTGGCGCCTTCGACAAAACCCGATTCCTCGGCCGCGGCGGGCAGCGCCGCACCGGTCAGCGCGATGGCGATCAGGCTGGGAAAAAAATACTGCGCGGTGGAAGGCGTCATGGGCTCGGGTCTCTCTGATTCTTGGGGATGAAGCGTGGCGATGCCGCAACCTGGGGTTGCAGTCACAAGATTCGAATTCGAAACGGTGCGGGATCAGCCGGAGAGGGCAGGGCGCTGGGACATGGTGTCGAACCTGTTGTTATTGGTGTTGTGTGGCGAATGGTGCTGTGAATGGACTAGATAGTTCAATTGGGTGAGGCGGGTTTTGGGCGATAATCGAACGTAAGATTGACTGAAGTTTATGTGTTGCTTGCACTGGCCCCTTCGCGGGCAAGCCCGCTCCCACAGTGTCCGTGTCGCACACAAATGTTGTGAACACCGCAGAACCTGTGGGAGCGGGCTTGCTCGCGAAGGGGCCAGCAGGGCCAACACACCTTTCCCCGCAGCCAACAAAAAGCCCACCAAAAGGTGGGCTTCAAGTTGTTTACCCCGAGATCAGAACAACTTCAGCTTCGGCGCTTCTTCTTTCTGCGGCTCGACCTTCGCGGTCAGCTCGTTCCAGCCACCCCCCAGCGCCTTGTACAGATTGACCGCACTGGTCAGCTGCGCCAGGCGGTCGGTGATCAGCGCCTGTTGGGCACTGAACAGCTGACGCTGGGCATCCAGGAAGGTCAGGTTGCTGTCGACACCAATGCGATAACGACGCTCGGCCAGACGGTAGTAGTCCTGGTTGGCAGTGACGAAATCACGCTGGGCCTGCAACTGCTCGGTGTAGGTCTGGCGCGCGGCCAGGCCATCGGCGACTTCCTGGAAGGCCGTTTGAATGGACTTCTCGTAGTTCGCCACGCCGATGTCTTTCTGGATTTTCGAGTAATCCAGGCTGGCGCGCAGGCTGCCGGCGTTGAAGATCGGCAGGTTGATCTGCGGCTGGAACAGCCAGGTGCCCGATCCGCCCTTGAACAGGCCGGACAGGTCCGGGCTCAGGGAGCCGGCATTGGCCGTCAGGCTGATGCTCGGGAAGAATGCAGCCCGGGCCGCGCCGATGTTGGCATTGGCGGCCTTGAGGTTGTATTCGGCCTGGAGAATATCCGGACGACGTTGCAGCAAGTCCGATGGCAGGCCAGGCGGAACGTCGCTCAGCAGTTCGTCGGACAGCGGCTTGGCGGTTTGCAGGTTGGCCGGGATTCCAGTGCCGAGCAGCAGCACCAGGCCGTTTTCATCCTGCGCCACCTGGCGGGTGTACCGGGCCAGTTGCGCCCTGGCGTTTTCCACCGAGGTACGCGACTGGGCCAGGTCCAGGGCCGAGGCCACACCGACTTCGTTGCTGCGCGCGGTGAGCTTCAGGCTCTCCTCGAATGCACCGAGGGTGTCCTGGGTCAGTTTGCGCAGCTCTTTGTCGGCTTGCCAGGTCAGGTAGGCATTGGCGACGTTGGCCACCAGACTGATCTGCGTGCTGCGGCGGCCTTCTTCAGTGGCGAAGTACTGCTGCAGGGCTTCTTCGCTCAGGCTGCGAACCCGACCGAACAAGTCCAGTTCATAAGCACTGATGCCGACCGTGGCCGAGTAGGAACTGGTGATGCCCGCTTCGCCGGTCTGCGAGGCCCGTGCCGGGACCCGTTGACGGCTGCCGGTGCCATTGGCCGACACCGCCGGGAACAGATCCGCACGCTGGACGCGGTACTGCGCCGCGAAGGCATCGATGTTCAACGCCGCGACCCGCAGGTCGCGGTTGTTTTCCAGGGCGACCTGGATCAGCTGTTGCAGGGCCGGGTCATGGAAAAACTGCTTCCAGCCCTGTTCGGCGGCGGCCTGGGCCGGCGCCTGGGCCGGCGAGTACGCCGGGCCCTGTGGATACTGGCCTGCCACCGGCGCGTCAGGGCGCTGATAGTCCGGTATCAGTGAGCAACCGCTCAGCACGAGGGCGGCGATTGCGATGGAGAGTAGCGACTTGCTCATTAGCCAGCCTCTTTAGAAGGTTCAATCGCGGCATCCTGGTCAGCGGTTTTGCGCTGGCCCATGCCCGACACTGTGACGAAAAACAGGGGGACCCAGAAGATCGCGAGGACCGTGGCCGTGATCATACCGCCAATCACCCCGGTACCGATCGCATGTTGGCTACCTGAGCCTGCGCCTGTGGAAATGGCCAGCGGTACCACGCCGAGGACGAAAGCGAGCGACGTCATGATGATCGGTCGCAAACGCATCCGGCAGGCTTCGATCGCTGCATCGCGCAAGCTACGTCCCTGTTCATGCAGTTCCTTGGCGAATTCGACGATCAGGATGGCGTTTTTCGCCGCCAGACCGATGGTCGTCAACAAGCCCACCTGGAAGTACACGTCGTTGGACAAGCCGCGCAGGCTGGTCGCCATCAGCGCCCCGATGATCCCCAGCGGCACCACCAGCATCACCGCGATCGGGATCGACCAGCTCTCATACAACGCCGCCAGACACAGGAACACCATCAGCAGCGACAGCGCATACAGGGCTGGCGCTTGCGAGCCGGACAGGCGTTCCTCGTACGACAGCCCGGTCCAGGAAAGACCGACACCGGCTGGCAGTTTCTTGGCCAGGGCTTCGACTTCGGCCATGGCTTCACCGGTGGAGTATCCGGGGGCCGGGGCCCCGAGGATTTCCACCGCCGCTACACCGTTGTAGCGGGAGAGTTTCGGTGCACCGTAGATCCATTCACCCTTGGCGAAGGCGGAGAAAGGCACCATGGTTCCGCTGGCGTTGCGCACGTACCACTTCTTGAGGTCTTCCGGACTCATGCGCGAGCCGGGCTGACCCTGTATGTACACTTTCTTCACCCGACCACGGTCGATGAAGTCGTTCACATAGCTACTGCCCAGGGCAATCGACAGGGTGTTGTTGATGTCGCTGAGGGTCACGCCCAAGGCGCTAGCCTTCTCATCGTCGATTTCCAGCTGATATTGCGGTTCGTCGTTCAGGCCGTTCGGACGCACTTGCGAGAGGATCTTGCTTTTTGCCGCCATGCCGAGGAACTGGTTGCGCGCTTCCATCAGCTTTTCGTGACCGATACCGGCGCGGTCTTGCAGGAACACGTCGAAACCTGTGGCGTTACCCAGCTCCAGTACCGCCGGTGGCGCGAAGGCGAACACCATGGCGTCACGGAAGGTGAGGAAGTGCTGCTGGGCCCGAGCCGCGACCTTGAATACGCTGTTATCGGCGTTACGTTCGCCCCATGGTTTGAGCATGATGAACGCCATGCCCGAACTCTGGCCACGGCCGGCGAAGTTGAAGCCGTTCACGGTAAACACCGAGGCCACCGCATCGCCTTCACCGCCGTCCTTGCTCGGACGCAGGAGGAATTCACGCATCTCGTCCACCACCACCTGCGTGCGCTGGGCACTGGAGCCGGCGGGGGTTTGCACCTGGGCAAACAGCACGCCCTGGTCTTCTTCCGGCAGGAACGCCGTTGGAATGCGGGTGAACAGCCAGACCATGCCGACCAGGATGACCAGGTAGGCCAGCAGGTAGGGCGCCTTGTTCGAGAGCATATTGCCCACGCCACGCTCGTAGCTTCTGACACCACGGTCGAAATTGCGGTTGAACCAGCCGAAGAAGCCGCGTTTCGGCGTGCCGTGCTCGCCTTTGGGAATCGGCTTGAGCATGGTGGCGCACAGGGCCGGGGTAAAGATCAGCGCGACCAGTACCGACAGGGCCATGGCCGAGACGATGGTGATCGAGAACTGCTTGTAGATCACCCCGGTGGAGCCGCTGAAGAACGCCATCGGCAGCAGTACCGCCGACAGCACCAGGGCAATGCCGACCAGTGCACCCTGGATCTGCCCCATGGATTTCTTGGTGGCCTCCTTGGGCGACAGGCCTTCTTCGCTCATCACCCGTTCGACGTTTTCCACCACGACGATGGCATCATCCACCAGCAAGCCGATGGCCAACACCATGCCGAACATGGTCAGGGTGTTGATGCTGAAACCGAACGCCGCGAGGATCCCGAAGGTACCCAGCAATACGACCGGCACGGTCATCGTGGTGATCACGGTGGCGCGGAAGTTCTGCAGGAACAGGAACATCACCAGGAACACCAGCACGACCGCTTCGACCAGGGTTTCAACCACACCCTTGATCGACTCCTTCACCACGGGGGTAGTGTCGTATGGGAACACCACTTCCATGCCTTGCGGGAAGAACGGCTTGAGGGTTTCGATGGTATCGCGCAGGGCTTTTGCGGTGTCGAGGGCGTTGGCACCGTTGGCCAGTTTCACCGCCAGACCGGAGGCCGGGCTGCCGTTGAACTGGGCGCTGATCGCATAGTTCTCACCACCCAGGCTGACATCCGCCACGTCGCCGACGCGCACTTGCGAGCCGTCCTTGTTGACCTTGAGCAGGATCGCCTTGAACTGCTCGGCCGTCTGCAGGCGGGTCTTGCCGATGATCGTCGCGTTCAGCTGTTGGCCGGCGACCGCTGGCAAACCGCCGAGTTGACCGGACGACACCTGGACGTTCTGCGCCGCGATGGCGGTTTTCACGTCCACCGGGGTCAGGCTGTAGTTGTTGAGCTTGGCCGGATCGAGCCAGATCCGCATCGCGTACTGGGCACCGAAGACCTGGAAGTCACCGACACCGGCGGTCCGCGAGATCGGATCCTGCATGTTCGACACAATGTAGTTGGACAGGTCGTCCTTGGTCATGCTGCCGTCACGCGACACCACGCCGATCACCAGCAGGAAGTTTTTCACTGCCTTGGTCACGCGGATCCCCTGTTGCTGCACTTCTTGGGGCAGCAGCGGGGTGGCCAGGTTCAGTTTGTTCTGCACCTGAACCTGCGCGGTATCGGAGTTGGTGCCCTGCTCGAAGGTCGCGGTAATGGTCATGCTGCCGTCGGAGTTACTTTCCGAGGAGACATAACGCAGGTTATCGATACCGTTGAGCTGTTGTTCGATCACCTGCACCACGGTGTCCTGCACGGTTTGTGCAGACGCGCCCGGGTAGGTCACCTGGATCGCAATGGCCGGAGGCGCAATGCTCGGGTATTGGTTGATCGGAAGTTTGAGGATCGAGAGTGCCCCGACCAGCATGATCACCAGGGCTATTACCCAGGCGAAAATCGGACGGTCGATAAAGAATTTCGACATGGTTTACTCCCCTTTGCCGCTGGCAGCCTTGTCAGCTACCTGTGCGGGGGCCGGGTTCTTTGCGCCAACGTTAGTCGCTTCACTGGCTTTGACTTCAATGCCAGGTTTGACGTATTGCAGTCCTTCGGTGATCAGTCGATCACCGGCCTTCAGGCCGTCTTCGATCAGCCATTGGCTGCCCACCGTGCGGCTGGCCTTGAGCTGACGCAGTTCGACCTTGTTGTCCGGGCCGACGACCAGTGCGGTCGGGCTGCCTTTGAGGTCGCGGGTCACGCCTTGTTGCGGCGCGAGGATCGCCGCGCTGTTCACGCCGGCCTGCAACTGGGCGTGGACGAACATGCCTGGCAGCAGGGTGTGGTCAGGGTTCGGGAACACCGCACGCAAGGTCACGGAACCGGTGGTCTGGTCAACCGAGACTTCGGAGAACTCGAGCTTGCCCGGTTGTTTATACTCGCTGCCGTCTTCGAGGGTCAGCTTGACCGCTGCGGCGGTATCGCCAGCCTTTTGCAGGCGACCGCTTTCCAGTTCGCGGCGCAGTTCAAGCAGCTCCACGGACGACTGGGTCACGTCGACGTAGATCGGGTCGAGCTGCTGAATGACGGCCATGGCTTCGACCTGGCCGTTGGTCACCAGCGCGCCTTCGGTCACCGAAGAACGGCCGATGCGGCCAGAGATTGGCGCATACACCTTGGTGTAACGCACATTGATCTGCGCACTTTGCAGGGTCGCTTCCGCTTGTAGTCGGTTGGCCAGGGCCGTGTCGTATTCCTGGCGGCTGACAGCCTGCTCCTTGACCAGTTGCTGGTAGCGATCGGAGATCGACTTGGTCTGTTGCAGGTTGGCCTGGGCGCTTTTCAGGGTGGCGTCATAAACGGCCGGATCGATCTGATACAGCTGCTGGCCGGCCTTGACGTCGCCGCCTTCCTTGAACAGGCGCTTGAGAATGATGCCATTGACCTGAGGGCGAACTTCGGCGATGCGGAACGCGCTGGTGCGGCCCGGGACCTCGGATGTCAGGGTGAACGCTTGTGGTTGCAGGGTTACGACGCCGACCTGAGGGGGCGCTGCGGCAGGCGCGGCCTCTTCCTTTTTGCATCCGCTAAGCAGTGTTGCCAAGGCGACGGCGGTGACCAGAGCGGTAACAGCTGGCTTGAATTGCATGAAAATCCTCGGGTCAGGCGCGCAAGTTGCGCACAAGAAAGGTGGAAGGGTAAAAATTGTGCGCTGAGTGGATAAGTAGCTTGCTAAGTAATATACTTACGTTCATGGTTGTTTGTAAATAGCTGAACCGTGTCACCTTGACGTTACAAAATTTGTTCAAAGGTTCGAATTGTAGGCCGGGGACGACGCCTGAGAGCGCTCGCTCCACTTTTATTCAGCTGATATTCAGACATCGCTGAAGCATCCTGATGAGGTTGTACTGCCATGGTCCGTCGTACCAAAGAGGAAGCTCAAGAAACCCGTAGCCAGATACTCGAAGCGGCCGAACAAGCCTTCTTCGAGCGGGGCGTGGCGCGCACCACGCTGGCGGAGATCGCGACCCTGGCCGGCGTTACGCGCGGGGCCATCTATTGGCATTTCAGCAACAAGGCGGCCGTGGTGCAGGCCATGCTCGACACCCTTCACGAGCCGCTGGATGACATGGCCAAGGCCAGCGAAAGTGCGGATGAACTCGATCCGCTGGGCTGCATGCGCAAGCTGTTGATTCATTTGTTTCATCAAGTTGCGCTGGACCCGAAGACCCGACGACTCAATGAGATTCTGTTTCATAAGTGCGAATTCACCGATGAAATGTGCGACCTGCGCCAGCAGCGCCGCGCGGCCAGTCTCGATTGCAATGGGCGAATCGCCCTGGCCCTGAGTAATGCAGTGAATCGGGGACAGTTGCCGGAAAACCTCGACACCGTCCGCGCCGCCATCAGCCTGCATGCGTACATTGATGGCATCCTGTACCAGTGGCTGTTGGCGCCCGACAGTTTTGAACTGCACACCGAAGCCGAGCGTTGGGCCGATACAGGGTTGGATATGCTGCGCTTGAGCCCGAGTCTGTGCAAATAAAACAAAATCTATAAATGGAACCGGTTCTGCCAATGCTCGGCAGGGGTGAAGCGTCGTTCCTGGCCCGCGTTGTCGCAACGGGGTGCTTTTATATACGCAGGCTCGCCCGGTTGAAAGGTAACGGGCCAGGTAATTTGTAGGGATTTTGTGTCGAGTGGGTGAAAGAGCGTGACGTCGGCGTGATCGGCGTAGCGCTCTTTTGCATCGGTGGTGTTGCAGTTGCCTGGATCCAGCGCCAGCGCCGACCATCAGAAGATCAGGCCCATTCGCCGTTCATAACCGATCCGGCCCTTGTAGGCCTCGCCGCTGTCGATCCAGCCGAATTTTGCATAAAGCGCGATGGCCGACACGTTGTCGGCATCCACTGACAATTCCAGCCCCTTTATTTCCGGCCAGGCCTGGCGCGCCACCTCGGGCAACGCTTGCAGGCAGGCCTTGCCGTAACCTTTGCCCTGAGCGCGGTGATCCACTTGCAATGCATGCAGGGTCGCGCTGTGTTCGTCGGCCCAGGCCGGCAGCACCGGCGGGCGTTTGAGCAGCAGAAAAGCGACGGGAATATCCCCGGCCAGCAGGGCAAATCCCTTGACCCCCGGGCCGGGCTTTGACAGCAGGGTGTGCAACGCACCGTGGATGTCGCCGGAGAACTTGATTTGGTCTTTGTGAACTTCAATGGCCTCGACCTGCCGGCGCTGGAGCGCGTTCAGGCTTTCGTAAGGCACGAGTCTGGCTGTCACTGGAGTATCCTTTTTCCATTACCGAGATGTTTCGAATTCTAACGAGTTTGTGCCGATGGATTATTTTTATTTCGGTTGTCGATTTGGCGTTTTGCCAGACGACAAAGGGTGTCTTCCAACAAAAACCACGGAGAACCACCATGAACGCGACACACGAGATCCAGACCCTGATCGACACCTATCGTCAGGCGGTCATCGCCAAGGACGTCGAGAAAATCATGGCCCTGTATGCCGAGGACATCGTCTCCTACGATGCCGTCAAGGCCCTGCAATTCCGGGGCAAGGCCGCCTACCGCGCGCATTGGCTGGAGTGCATGGAAATGTGCCAGGGCGCGCACACGTTTGACTTCGACCACACGAACATCGTGGCGGACGAGCATATCGCCTTCGCCCATTGGCTGGCCCATTGCGGTGGCACCAATGACAAGGGTGAAACACAGGCCTGCTGGATGCGAGTGACCGCCTGTTACCGGCGCGAGGCCGGACAATGGCGCATCGTCCACGAACACTGGTCGGCCCCGTTCGACATGATGAGCGGCACCGCATTATTCAACCTGGAACCTTGATCGTCGGGCGG
Organism: Pseudomonas sp. MPC6; assembly: GCF_006094435.1. Taxonomy (NCBI): domain Bacteria; kingdom Pseudomonadati; phylum Pseudomonadota; class Gammaproteobacteria; order Pseudomonadales; family Pseudomonadaceae; genus Pseudomonas; species Pseudomonas sp. MPC6. The sequence goes on from NZ_CP034783.1 coordinate 1,429,194, forward strand.
TTGATCGGCAAACAACGCCAAACCGCCGATCTGCAGCCATAGTTGATCAGTTCGAGCAGGGCAGAGCCTCAAGAAACGGAGAGCGTCCATGAAATACCTATGCCTGGTGTACAGCAACGAGCGCGAGTTGCATTCGCTGCCCGACAGCCCGAAAGACGCTGAATGCATGGCCTACGCCGAGTCGATCCAGGGCAGTGGCCGGATGCTCGCGGCCGAAGCGCTGGAGTCGGTGCAGACCGCGACCACCGTGCGCATGCGCAACGGGAAAATGTCGATCACCGACGGCCCGTTCGCTGAAACGAAGGAGCAGTTGGCCGGCTTCTACCTGATCGATGCCAAGGACCTCAATGAAGCTCTCCAGGTCGCCGGCAACATCCCGGCGGCCCGGGTGGGCTGTGTCGAGGTGCGCCCCGTTCGCCAGTTGAATCCCTGAACAACCCTCACACACAGGAGCACTGCATGAGCCCGCAACCTTGCAACAAGCAGCCTGGCGGATTCGCGTCAGTGACGTGGGTGCCGCAGGTCTGCCGGACTGATGCCTGACGTCGCGGTGACGGCTCGGGTCGAGCAGGTCTACCGTGAAGACTCGCGGCGGATTCTGGCGACCCTGATCCGCTTGCTCGGCGATTTCGATCTTGCCGAAGAGGCCCTGCACGAGGCGTTTTTCGTCGCGGTCGAGCGCTGGCAGCGTGACGGTGTGCCGGACAATCCACGGGCCTGGCTGGTGTCTGCCGGGCGCTTCAAGGCCATTGATGTGTTGCGCCGGCGCGCGCGCTTCAACGCGTCCCGGCCGCTGTTGATCGCGCAACTGGAGGCGCTGGAGCAGGCAGACTGGAGTGACGAAGACGTGGAAGACGACCGCCTGCGCCTGATCTTTACCTGCTGTCACCCGGCACTGGCGGCGGACGCCCAGGTGCCGTTGACCCTGCGGGAAGTCTGCGACCTGACCACCGAAGAAATCGCCCGGGCCTTCCTCTCGGCACCGGCCACCATTGCCCAGCGCATCGTGCGGGCCAAAGCGAAAATCCGCGACGCGAAAATCCCCTATCAAGTGCCGACCCTCGCCGAGTTGCCCGAACGTCTGGACAGCGTGCTGCGGGTGATTTACCTGGTATTCAACGAAGGGTACTCGACGTCCATCGGCGCCGAATTGACCCGAGAGGATTTGACCCGTGAAGCGATAAGGCTGGGCCGGTTGCTGGTCGAGTTGCTGCCGGAGCCGGAGGTGATGGGCCTGTTGGCGTTGATGCTGTTGCATGAGTCGCGGCGCCTGGCCCGGACCTCGGCCAGTGGCGAGTTGATTGTGCTGGATGAGCAGGACCGTTCGTTGTGGGATGCCCAGATGATTGCCGAAGGTTGTGCGCTGGTGGAACAGGCACTGACAACCCGGCGTTTCGGGCCTTATTGCCTGCAGGCGGCGATCGCGGCGGTGCATGCCGAAGCGCCGAGGGCGGGGGAGACGGACTGGCCGCAGATTGTCGGCCTGTATGACGTGCTGTTGCAGGCCATGCCTTCACCGGTGATCGAGCTGAACCGGGCCGCGGCACTGGCCAAGCGGGATGGCCCGTTGGCGGGTTTGACCCTGGTTGAAGGGATTCTGCAGCGGGGGGAGCTGCTCGATTACCACTTGGCGCATTCGGCTCGAGCCGAATTCTGTCGGCAGTTGGGGCGGGTGGATGAAGCGCGGGCGGCGTATGAGCGGGCGCTTGAGTTGACGCAGCAGGTGCCGGAGCGGCGGTTTATCGAGGGGCGGCTCAAGGGGTTGGAGTGAGGTGATCCCTCGGGCCTCTTCGCGGGCAAGCCTCGCTCCTACGGGGCCAGGTCAATCACAAGATGGGCTCGATCCTGTAGGAGCGAGGCTTGCCCGCGAATGGTCGCGCCGCTATTCCAGCATCTTGCCGATCAACCAGCTCCCCGCCGGCCCCGGCGGATGCAACCGCGACCATAGCGCATCCACCGACACGGTCTTCGGCCAACCGCGCACCTGAATCTCCTGCAGCGACCCCGCGCCAAAGCGTTCCACCAACCACCGGGGCAACGGCGCCCAGCCGAACCCGCCCTGGGCCATTTCCAGCAGCATCAGGTAGCTCGGCGCCGACCAGACACGCCCCTTCGCCCGGCTTTCATAGGGATTGACGATGGTCGCCAGACGCAGTTCGCGATGCTGCTGCAGCACGTCCTGATCCACCTTTGCCATGGCCGCCAACGGATGCGCGGGCGCGACGAACAGCGCGATTTCCGTGCGTTCGTCCACCGTCGAACTGGCCAGGTCCGGTGGGTAGCTGTCTTGCCGCTCGGCGAAGGCGACATGGGCGCGACCGCTTTGCACCAGCGCCACCAGGTCATCGCATTCGGCAATCAGGCATTCCAGTTCCAGGTCCGGATAACGCTGTTCGAAGGTGCTCAGTGCCGCTTCGAACCGGTCGGACTGGTAGGTGTCGGACAGCGCCACCGTCAGTTTCGCCTCGATCCCCTGGGACAATTGGCTGGCAGTCATTTCCAGGCGGCTGGTGGCCGCCAGAATCGCCTCCGCCCGCTGCAATACCACATGCCCGGCCGGCGTCAGGCCGGGCTTGCGACTGCTGCGATCGAACAAGGTCAGGTTCAGGTCGATCTCCAGGCTGGCCACGGCCGCGCTGATGGTCGACTGACTGCGGCCAAGCTTGCGTGCCGCCGCGGAGAACGAGCCTTGGGTCGCCGCCTGGACGAACGCCAGCAACACTTCGTGAGAGGCCATGAACTATCGCTCTGATCGATGGTTATTGGTTATGAAGTATCGATGGGATGACGGACCATGGCAACACAGTCACTCAGGAGTCTGGTCATGAACGCCAACAAATCCATTACAGAACGTATTTTCCAGGCCATTGGTTTTGAACTGCTGGCGGTGCTGATCTGTACCCCGTTGCTCGCCTGGGTCATGGACAAACCGATGCTGGAGATGGGGGTGGCGACCCTGGCTATCGCTGCCTTGGCCCTCGCCTGGAACGTGGTCTTCAACGGCTTGTTCGATCGCGCGCTCAAACGTCTCACCCTTGCGCGCAACGCCTGGGTGCGCGTCGTGCACGCATTGCTGTTTGAAGGCGGGCTGGTCGCCGTCGGCGTGCCGCTGATTGCCTGGTGGCTGAATGTCAGCCTGTGGCAAGCGTTCCTGCTGGACATCGGTGTGCTGCTGTTTTTCCTGCCGTATACCTATGTTTATCACTGGGCGTATGACGTGGTGCGTGAGCGTGTGGTCATGCGCACCTCTTGCGAGGGATAAAAGCCAAGATCGCAGCCTGCGGCAGCTCCTACACCGATCAGGTACAACCACTACAATTGCGGATGTACCCGATTCCTGTAGGCGCTGGCTTGCCAGCGAAGGCGGCCTCGAGCCATGCCGCGCCCATGAAGACGCCTTCGCCGGCAAGCCGGCTCCTACAGGTTTGGTGTTGACCACAAACCATTAGTACGCAGGTCAACAAAGAACTGCCGCAGGCTGCGATCTTTTGATCCTGGCGGTCTGCTTACAAAAACATCCCCCCCGAAGCCTCGATCCGCTGCCCGTTGATCCACTGGCCACCCGGCGCCATCAATAACGCAATGGCCGCGCCGATGTCGTCCGGCTGGCCGACACGACCCAGCGCGGTATTGCTGGCGACCAGTGTGTTCACCTGCGCGTTATCGCGCACCGTACCGCCGCCGAAATCGGTTTCGATCGCGCCAGGTGCCAAGGTATTCACTGCAATGTTACGCGCACCCAGCTCCTTGGCCTGGTAGCGCGTCAGCACTTCCATGGCACCTTTCATGGCCGCGTAGGCGCCGTAACCCGGCATGCTGAAGCGGGTCAGGCCGCTGGAAACGTTGAGAATGCGTCCACCGTCAGCCAGCAGCGGCAACAGCTTCTGCGTCAGAAAAAACGGCCCCTTCAGATGGATGTTCATCAGCAGATCGAACTGGGCGACGGTGGTGTCGACGAAGTTCGCATTCACGCCGATGCCTGCGTTGTTGATCAAAAAGTCGAACTGCTGACGATCGAAATGCTGTTGCAGGACATCGGCGACCTGAGTGGCGAATTCGACGAAGCCTTCACTCTGGCCAACGTCGAGTTGCAGCATCGCGGCGCGACCGCCGAGACTTTCGATGTGCGTCACCAAGGCGTGCGCCTCTTCGGCGCGGCTGTTGAAAGTGCCGATGATGTCGACGCCCTGGGCGACCAGATGCAGCGCTGCGTTTTTGCCAAGGCCACGGCTGGCGCCGGTGATCAATGCGATTTTACGGTTCATGGGACTTCCTCAAGCGCGGTGAGTGATGGCGCGAAGGAAGTTTATTTATCCGCAGCACAGTGATAAACAGAGCTGAATCGGAATCACTGGTCGGTTAAACCGGACAATAGGGGGCGACCCATGAACAAGCTGGAACTGCTGCGCACCTTTGTGCGTGTCAGCGAGATGTCGAGTTTTACCCTCGCCGGTGAAAGTCTGGGCTTGCCCCGGTCTACGGTCTCCGACCACGTCCAGGCCCTCGAAACGCTGCTGGGCACGCGCCTGCTGCAACGCACCACGCGCAAGGTCCAGGCAACCCAGGACGGCATCGTGTTGTACGAACGCAGCAAGGACTTGCTGTCGCACATGGACGAAATCGAGGGGCTGTTTCGCCAGGATGCGGCTGCGCTCACCGGGCGCATCCGCATCGACATGCCGAATATTCTGGCCCGTCGCGTCGTGATGCCGCGCCTGCCCGAATTCATGGCGCAGCACCCCCATCTGGAGCTGGAAATCAGCAGCACCGACCGCCGGGTCGATTTGCTCGGTGAAGGTTTTGATTGTGTGGTGAGGGTCGGCGCGCAGCCGGATCAATCGGTGGTCGCCCGCCACTTGTGCGACTTTGTCATGGTCAACTGCGCCAGCCCGGCTTATCTGCAACGCTATGGTGTGCCTGAACGACTCGAAGACCTGGCGCACCATCGGCTGGTGCATTACGTCGGTGTCCTGGGTTCGCGCCCGGAAGGTTTTGTGTACGAGGTGGACGGGCAGTCGCATCAAGTGCCGATGGCGGGCAGCGTCACGGTCAACAGCACCGATTGTTACGAGTCGGCGTGCCTGGGTGGTTTTGGTTTGATCCAGGCGCCGCGGGCGGGCATGACGCCGCACCTGCTCAGCGGTGAGCTGGTAGCGGTATTGCCGCAGTTCAACGCGCCGTCCCTGAGGGTTTCACTGCTGTATGCCCGGCAACGGCATTTGCCGTTGCGGGTCAGGGCGTTCATGGATTGGTTGGGGCAGGTGATCCTGCCAACCACCTGAGCACCACCTCCCCCCTGTAGGAGCTGGCTTGCCAGCGAAAGCGGTGGATCAGCCGACATATTTATTGCCTGAACGGACGCCTTCGCTGGCAAGCCAGCTCCTACAGGGGGTTATGTGGTGGTCAGATAATTTGGGTGACGGTGGCGGAGCGTCGCCCACCGGGGCCTTGTACAGCGCGCGATTCTTGACGAAAACCCGCAAGGCAGCAGCAACAGCGCGGCGAAGCCGAAGCCGACCAGCGGCGACAGCAATAGCGCATAACCGATCTTGGTCGCCTGTGCCCAGTCCACGCCGCTGGTGCCGTCGTGGCCATGCATCAGGCTGTTGGCCGTGAACAACAATCCGATGGCCAGCACCGTGAAAAAATTACAATGGTCAGCAGGCCGGGTTTTTTGTCGAGCTGCGGTTTGGCGCTGCTGGTGGGCGCCCGGGCGGCGGTGAAGGCAGGAGTAGCCATGGCGGACAATCCTGAGGAGGCGAGGAGTGTTTGTCATGACCATTGCTAAATATTACAGAGAGGCTGCGTTGGGTCAGGGTTTGGGCGTTTTGCGGGCTGTCTGATTAATAATCCTGACGCTTGCGAAACGCCCAGCGCCCGGCGATCACCGTGAAGGTCGCGACCAAAGCCACCAGGATCCAGAACCCCTCAGGGTCACCGGAAAGCGGCACCCCACCGACATTCATGCCAAAAAACCCGGCAATGATGTTGATCGGCAGCGCCAGCACTGTGACCACAGTCAGCGTAAACAAGGTGCGGTTGCTCTGTTCGTTGAGGTTGGCGGCGATTTCTTCCTGCAACAGCTTGATCCGCTCCCCCAGTGCCGTGAGGTCGTTGATGATCAGCGCAAACTCCTCGGTGGATTTGCGCAACTCCTTCACGTCCTCTTTCTGCAACCACTGGGGCGGGCGATTGAGCAACCGCAGCAGCGAGCCGGGTTCCAGCGCCAGCAGACGTTGCAGGCGCACCAGCACCCGGCGATTGGCGCCCAGCTCGGCCCGGTTGGTCGACAGTCGCGACGACAGCAACTCATCCTCGACCTGGTCGACACTGAGGCTGGTCTTGCGCACGATCTGCGTCAGCACTTCGCCCTGATCGCGCAGCAAATGCACCAGCAGTTCCAGCGGCGAGCGGAAGCACTCGCCGGCCTTCACCGACGAGCGCAATTTATCCACCGAATGCAGCGGTTGCAGGCGCGCGCTGATGATCAGCCGGCTGCGGGCGCAGACCCACAGCGTCGACACATCGGACGAGACCATGCTGCTGAGGTTGAAGACCACATCGTTGACCACCGCCAGCAACGCTGAATCGACGTGCTCGATGCGCGTCGAACGCGAGCCTTCATGCAGTGCCTCGAAAAACTCTTCGGGCAATTGCAGATGGTTTTTCATCCAGCGCTCGCACGCGGCATGGGCGAGGTTGAGGTGCAGCCAGAGAAATTCATCGCTGTCGTCCGGCTGTTGCAGGCACTGCAAAGCGCTGGCCGAATCGATTTCCCTGCCACGTTCGCCGGGGCGAAAACGGAAACCGTACAGCAGACCGAACAGGTCCGGATCGCGGTGGCTTTGGTCGATGCTGTGGTTCATGGAGGCTCGCTGTGAGGAGGCGCCTGTCGCGGGTTTCACAGGTTCACTTGAGCCGCATCATCGCAAGGCTGTTTGACGGTTTTGTGACGGTTCCTAGGGGCGAACGGGCAGGCTGAAGGTAAAGATCGTGCCCTGTTCCGCGTTGGAGACCACGTCCAGCGTGCCGCCATGGGACCTGGCGATTTCGCTGGCGATGTACAAGCCCAACCCGAGGCCGGCCTGCGGTGTATCGCCGGTCGGTCGCGAGTAGGGTTTGAACAGGTGCGGCAACGCCTCTTCGGCAATCTGTCCCTGATTTTTGACGCTCAGCACAAAGGTGGCTTGATCGCTTTGCGCGCTGACCACGACCGCACCTGCACGATCGCCATGGGTGACCGCGTTGGCCACCAGATTGGAGGCCAGTTGCGCGACTCGCTCGCGATCGCACTGCACATCGCGCAAGTCGCCGATGGACGACAGGATACTGCGGTCGGGGTGCACGCTCTGGATTTCAGCAATCACATGGCGTAATGCCTCTTCCAGATCCGGGCACGGCTCGATGTTCACCGGGATGCCCTTGCCCATGGAGCCGCGGGTGAAATCCAGTACATCGTCGACCAGTCTGGTCGCGCGCCGGGCGCTGGTCAGTATGTGTCGCACCAGCTTGTCGCGGGCCGGGTCGGGAAACTTGCGCAGGAGCATTTCCGCGCCGGCGCTGATGGCAAACAAGGGGTTGCGCAAGTCATGCCCGAGCACGGCGATGAATTGTTCGCGCAGTTCTCCGTTGGCTTGCTCCTGAATCAGCGCCGCTTCGGTCTTCTGCTGGTTTTCTTCGGATTCGATCTGCAGCGCCAGCATCCGTGCGAACGACTCCATGGTGCTCTGGATCGTGCTGGAGGTGAGCGGCGCCGGGTTGGGATCAAGGGCGCAGATGGTGCCGAAGAAACGCCCGTCAGTGCGAAACACCGGTACCGCAATGTAGCTTTCGAATTGATACAGGCGCGGCGTGTGGTGGTCGCGGTAAAGCGGGTCGTCACTGGCCTTGTCGATCACCACGGCGTGGTGGGCCTGGCGTATTTCGTGGCACAGCGTGGTCGTGACCTCCAGTTCACCACCGACCTGCAGGCCGAAACCCAGTTGATCGAGCACAGCACAGGCGGTCCAGGAGTCTTCGGTGACGCGGGCCACTGCAGCAAAGCGCAGGCCGGTCATTTCGCGGATCACCTGAAGTATGGCGGGCACCGCGCTGATTCGACCGATGGTGGCGATGTCTGCTGCCGCTGTATGACCCATGTACGTTGTTCTCGCTGCAAGACGCCGAGGATGTCGAGGAATTCTAACGGGCTGGCGCGAGGTTGGCGTTACTTGTTTGAAGGCGTTCGGAATCAGTTGCCGCAAGATGCAAAAAAGCCGCACGACCCGACGGTCGTGCGGCTGCTTGATAGGCGTATCAGTCGTCTTGTTTGTTTTTCAGGACTTCGCCGGTGGCGGCATTCAAATCCACGTCCCATTCAATGTTTTTGGCATCGCGCAGTTCAACTTCGTATTCGTAGTTGTTGAAGTGGTTGTCCAGGTCGCTGTCGGTAATCGTGGCCCCCGGGTGCAGTTTCAGCACGATCTGGTTCAGTTCTTCCAGCGGCTTGATCTTTTTGTCTTTGACCAGCTGCGGGATCTGATCGACAGGCACATCGGCCTGGGCCAGGCCAGCGGTGAGGGTCAGGGCAGCTGCGGTGAACAAGGCAGTCAGGGTTTTCATGGGGTTCTTTCCTTGGATTGATCTGTTTAAGTGGGATCAGATTAACTGTGGCAACTTAATTCAGCCTTAATTCCTCAAACTGCGCGCCCATCAATACCCATTGTTCTTCAACAACTGCGTCACACTCGCCGCCGCCGGCCGTTTATAAAACTTGAGCAGTTCGCTGGCGCGGTTGGTGAAAATGCCATCGACGCCGGTGTCCATGACTTTCTGATAATCCACGGCATCGTCGACGGTGTAGGCGTGCACCAGCAAGCCCTGGTCATGGGTGTACTGGTTCATCCACGGTTGCACCAGGTCCGAGTAACTCTGATCACCCCCCTGGGTCAGCCTGACAGAAGGGCCGGTGCCGATGGCGCCCTGGGCCTTGGCGTACTCGACCCAGCGCTGGAATTCGGCTTTGTCCTTCGGTTGCTGTTTGGCGTAGAACGTCGCTTTGTCCTTGTCGCCGGACTGGGCGAAGGTCACCTTGGACTTGGGCTCGATGCTGCCTTCGCCGACCCACAGCAGCAGGATCTTCGGCACTTGCGGCATTTCCTTTTGCAACAGTTCGAGGCTGCCCTTCTCGAACGTTTGCAGCACCACCTTGCCTTTGCCCTGGCCGACCGCCAGTTCGCTTTTCGCCAGTTTCGAACCGGTCGGACTCAACCAGCCGCGATCCTGGAGCTTGTCCTTGAGGTCGCGTTCGAGACCGGGAAACTGCTTCGGTTCCTTGGTTTCGATGTACAGGCCCGGCTTGTGCAGCGGGTTGCCCTGGGCGATGTCGATGATCTCGTCCAGGGTCAGGATCTTCAGCCCCGCATAGGACGGGCGGGCGCGATCCGGGTAAGCGCTGTTGAACCAGCTGCCGGCATCGAGGGTTTTCAGTTCGGCAAGGGTGAAGGCGTTGGCCGGGCTGTCCTTGCGCTCCGGAAATTTGGTGGAGACGTCGGTGGTACGTTGCAGGTTGTCGTCGTGCAGGGCGAACAGCACGCCGTCCTTGCTGCGCTGCAAGTCCAGCTCCAGGTAATCGGCGCCCAGATCGCGCGCCAGTTTGTAAGCCGGGGCGGTGGATTCCGGTGCATCGAAGGACGCGCCACGGTGGGCGATCACGGCGGGATGCGGGATACCCAGGCGGGTCGCCAGTGCGGTGGGGCTTGGTTCGCTGGCGGCCTGTGCCTGGCCGAGGCCGAGCAGCACACTCAGCAGCAGGGCGCTTTGGGTGAAGGTGACAGGCATGGGTCGAGGTCCTTTCGCAGTTTTTCAAAGAGTCCCCTTTTAACAACTGAGGGCTGCCAGCGCTATCGCGAGACCGACATAAACCGATTCAAAGCAGATATTTCCCGCGCTTTCATGCGGTTCCTTGCAGTACCCTTGGCCCCGGCAGCGTCCCCGGCAGAGGGAACGCCATTGACTTGTCTTGCGTGTAAACCATCGATCACCGGTCCATCACGACCCTTTGTGAGGTTTACCATGCGTATCACTTCCCAGCTCATCTGCCAGGCTGCCGACCAACTCAAGGGCTTCGTCGGCCTCAATCGAAAAACCGGCCAGTACATCGTTCGCTTCAGTGAAGACGCGTTCGGCATGGACGTGGCGGATGACGGCATCATTGCGGCGAGCGAGTTCGTCTGGGCAGCCGGTCCGGAGCAGGCCATGACGCTTAAACGCGAGTCGATTCAGTTGTTGCTGGATCAGCACATCGATGACCGGATCAACATTACCGAGCCGTTGCGGGTGTACATGAACCGGCGGGAAGTGCCTGAGATTTCGGCAGTGCGCAGTCTGGTGCAGGGCTGATCAGCGGCTCGGCTGATCCTTGGCCACAAAGTGCTGATGCATCTCCGACGTCAGGCTCTCGATGCGTTCGGTCAGGGCCTTGGTCATCTCGGTCAGCCGGGTGTTCTGCTCCAGCAGTTCCAACAGTTGCGCGGTGTTCTGCGCGGCCTGGGCCTGACGTTCGGAGTTGGCCACGGCCAGGGCTTCGCGGTGTTGCGCATCGGCTTCGGACTGGGCTTTGTCACGGGCGGCCTGGCGGGTCTGGGCCAGCAGAATCAGGGGTGCGGCATAAGCCGCTTGCAGGCTGAACGCCAGGTTGAGCAGGATGAACGGGTACAGGTCAAAGTGGGCCACGCCAAACAGATTAAGGCATATCCACACCACCACGATCAGCGTCTGCGCACCGAGAAAGGTCGGCGTGCCGAAGAACCGCGCAAAGGCTTCGGCGCGCAAGGCAAACTTGTCGTTGCCAAAGGTCGGCGCCAGGTGCGCGTGAGGCCGGTGGAAACGCAGGTGATCGACGGCGGCGGTGGTTTTGGTGTCGGTGGTCATGGGGCTCTCTGCCTGGCGCTGGGACTGAGGCTCACTATAGCGCCAGGGCGCAGCGAGAGCTTGATCTAGACCTGATGGCAGGCCAGAAACATGTCCAGCGCCGACTCCACGACTGCGCTCTGCCGCTCGGCTGACAGGGTTGGCAGGCCCATGGAAATCTGTGGCCAGAAGGCAAAGGACTTGAGCATTCCCTGAATCTGCTGCGCGGCAAATTCCGGCTCGCCCGGTTTTAACCGGCCGGCGGCCTGGGCGGCACGGATCCACAGGGTCAGGCTTTCTTCGCGTTCGCCCATGCGCGCGACCATGTTCTGCGCACGCTCCGGGGAATGGATGGTGGCGGCGATGGCAATCCGGGCCAGGTCGAGAAAATTGTCGTCGCTCATCATCTGCAACTTTGCCATCAGCATCCGGCGCATCTGGTCGCGCAGGGGCAGGTCCGGACGGTAGGACGTTTCCGGTTCCGCGGTCAGTCGCGCCCACAACTGATTGAGGATTTCGGCGAACAACTCTTCCTTACTGGGGAAGTGGTTGTACACCGTGCGCTTCGACACCCCTGCAGTGGCGGCGATCTTGTCCATGCTGGTGATGTCGAAGCCGTTGGCACGGAATTCGGCAATCGCCGCCTGAATGATGGCTGCACGTTTTCGATCGGTGAGGCGCTGTGGGGCAGTCATAGGGACGCTTCGTCAGGAAAAGGTAAAGATTACACTGATCAGTTTACTTGTGATCGGCAATGATGCAACCTAGAAACTACACTGTGCAGTGTAATGCTCTGTTAATCCTGTGCAGTGACCATAGAGTTTTCGGCTAGTGCGTGCGTGCTCGGCCATTTAACGTTTCAAAGCAGAGGGCCGCCAATCTGCGGTTTTCCTGGAGTCTTCAGCCATGGCCACCTCAACTTCCCCGGCGGACAACACCGCCACACCTGAAGCATCTCGACAGACTCAAGTGCAATACCGAAACCATGCCCCGGTGCAACGCGAAGGTTTTCGTAAAACCTTGCGCATCCTGTGGAACATGATCTTCCACAAACCGGGCAACACCCGCCCGACGGCACCCGTACCGGTGCAAAACCTGACGCGAGCGGCATTGCTTGCCGCGCCCAATCACAGCGTCTACCGCCTCGGTCATTCCACGGTACTGCTGAAACTGCGCGACAAATTCTGGATCACCGACCCGGTCTTCGCTGAACGCGCCTCACCGGTGCAATGGGCCGGCCCCAAGCGTTTCCATCAGCCACCGATCAGCCTGGACGAACTGCCGCCGATTGAAGCGGTGATCCTGTCCCACGATCACTATGACCACCTCGATTATCAGGCGGTACTCAAACTGGCGGACAAGGCTAACTACTTCCTGACGCCCCTGGGCGTAGGCGACACCCTGATCAAATGGGGCGTCGACGCCAGCAAGGTGCGTCAGCTGGACTGGTGGCAGGGCACCGAGGTCGATGGCCTGCAGTTCATCGCCACCCCTTCGCAACATTTTTCCGGCCGCGGCCTGTTCGACGGCAACAGCACCCTGTGGGCTTCATGGGTGATGATCGACGGCGACACGCGAATCTTCTTCAGCGGCGACAGCGGCTATTTCGACGGCTTCAAACGCATCGGCGAACAGTTCGGACCGTTCGACCTGACACTGATGGAAACCGGCGCCTACAACGTTGAATGGCCCCATGTGCACATGCAGCCGGAGCAGACCTTGCAAGCGCATCTCGATCTGAAAGGGCGCTGGTTACTGCCGATCCACAACGGCACTTTCGACCTGTCGATGCATGCCTGGTACGAACCCTTTGACCGGATCCTGGCGTTGGCCTGGGAGCGCAATGTGTCGATCACCACGCCGCAGATGGGGCAAGCCTTCAATGTGCTGCATCCGCAGCGAGGCAGCACCTGGTGGGATGAGGTCGAGCAGCAGGTGTACCTGCAGAGTGTCGGCTAAAGCGGCTACAGGGCGGGGCGCGTATTCGTACAGGATTCAGCGATAAGTGATGACGGACATTTCCAGCGTCGTCGATAGGCTGGAAAACGGGTGAACTCATTCACTCGCTATCCATCATCACAAGGATTTTTATCACATGGATGTGACATTAAAAGCCTGCATGACGCGAAGGCATTGGCCATCGCCGAGTCGCTGGATCAGGAGCGACGGGCAGGGCATATTCGAGGCCCACTGCATGGCATTCCGGTACTGTGGGCCTGCTCAGTCGCACGGGCATTATTCCCGTGACATACAAAACCGATACCCCCGGGCCGATGACGCGCACCGTTCGCGAGGCTGCCCTGCTATTGAATGCCATGACCGGCAGTGACAATGCCGAACCGATCAAAACACCACAGCCCATTCGCCGCGTGGATTACACGAAATGGCTGCAACCGACACGAACCGGTTCTTGCCGTCCAAAGCCTGGAGCAACTGGTGCAATTCAACGAAAACGCTCCCGGCGCAAGTATCCCGTGCGCGGCGGGCACCGGCGTTTAATCCGTAGGCAGTGGCGGGTGCTGAATAGGCGAGTCATAGCTCGACGCTCATTGAGCGTCAGAGCTGCTCCTGCCAGATCACTCAACCATCGCATAATCCGCCCGTCCCACCGGATTCGGCGTCGAGCCCTTCACATTCATCCCTCTCCCCGGCGCAAACCCCGGGAAGAACACCAACCCCTGCGCTTCGAACCGGTAAGCCAACGCCAGCCGGGTCACATCCAGCACATCACGCTCGGCTTCGAATCGTTGAATGGCGTCAACCGAAACGCCGGATTCTTCAGACAGCTCTTTGATACTCCAACCCAGCATCGCCCGGGCCTGGGCGCAGTGGGTTGGCGTGAATTGGAAAAGGGCGATACGTTCCAGGGTGATCTTCATCGCATAAGAGGCCATGGTGTTCTCCGGGCTCGAGAGTGTCGGTTCAAAATATACTGTGTTTTTGTACAGTTGTTTTGGCCCCGGATCAAACTCATTTTTTGAAGCATGCTATTTCGGCCACTCCAGCCAGATCTACGATGGCTCTCACGGCACTCGGCGAAACAGCATCGAATACACCGCTGATCTCTCACAGTCTAAATCCCAACGCGAGCAGCAAACCTCCTGGATCGGGCGGCTTCGGACCGAGTGCATGCCCGTTTCTACGTGGGTTTGCTAGTTTTTGTAATAGCAAGCATGCGCATCAGTCAGGGTTGGAATCAGCAGGCCTCTTCTCACGAATATGCCTTCGCACCATTTCAACTTCACCCAGGAGAACCTCATATCGATCCTCGAAAGCGACTGGAAGAAATTCAAGGAATTGCGCAAGATTGCGCTCGATCGTTTCTGCCAAGGTGTACTGGCTGATGCCAACACCATCACCGGGCATGACGCGCTTTCGTCGCAAGCCAGGTATGTAATGCTTCATCGCTTGATGCGCGATCGGCACAACGACATAGGCCGGATTTTCGACGCCTACAGTCGCTAAAAGGCACCCATGGCCCTGCGATTGATGGTCAGGCACGACTTATTGACCGATGCAGAACTCTCGATTCTCAGCGAGGCAACGCAGCAGGACCTTGCTGACGTTGTTCGCCAGCCCTATGAGCTTGAATGGATTGAAGAGATCGAGCGAGAGGACTGAGCATCGCACATCGCATTATTAAAGGACCACGAATGTTGATCTTCAACTGCACCGAAGCCGCCGGCAACTTCTTCAGTCGCGTGCACAAAGGCAAGAAAATCACCCCGGTGGAGAAGCCGCCATCGACCGTTGTCGAGGACGACGAGCCAGACGAATTCGCCGAGCAATGGCTGGTCCACGCCAAGACCGTGCAACGTAAGCACGTGTTGTACGTCATCCATGTGCAAACTCGTTACTGCATGATCTTCGCCGACGCTAAAAAGGCTGACGTTGCAGGTTTTATCCAACGATTCACCGAACGCTGGATGAATGGGCTGATGCGTGATGCGCTGCACCATGACGCCCTGCAATGGGCGGGTGGTACCGACATGCTGGAGCGAATCGCTGAAAGCTGCCGCCAATACAAGCTGTACAAACGTGGTCATCGCAGTGCGCAGGGACACCTGGGTGAAATTGCCTGGATCTTTGAGGATTACGCCGCAGAGTGGGGATGTTTACCGCCAGACGAGATCATGGCTGGTCGCTTTGACGCAAAGATGAATGGCTTCATCAGAGGAAATAAAAGCGTCAAAGGTTATTTAGTGCCGGACGAAGAAATGATGGCCCACTGGATGCGCCAGTACTGTGGTCTCGACGAGTCCGTCATCCAGGACGCCCGCAACCGACGTGATGAAGTAAAACGAGAGATACGGGAGCTGGAAGCGGCCCACGAGCAGCAGGATCAGCCGTTGTAATAACGCTATGCAGCGAGTTACTTGCCCTCCAACCCCGGCGCCTCACGAATAATGAAGTGATCCAGGTTCTCGATATCGGCACTGAACACCCCGAACGTCTGCTCGGGGTTCTTCTTGCTCGGCACCTGCTGCAACTCCGGCGTCACCCCATAAAAGAAGCAAAACAACTCGGCATCACTGTCGATGGCATGCTTGATCTCCTCCAGAAACGCCTTGCGCTTGCGGTAGTTCTCAATCAGCTTCTTGCTCAGGTAAACGTTGACCGAATAAGGCTTCTTCTTCGCCTCATCCCCTTGCTTGAACCAGACCTTCTGTTCGAAATCGATGCGAAAGCTCTGGGTGTAATCCTTGATCTCCTTGATCTTGCCCCAGTAGATCAGCCCCTTGTTGTCCTGCAGATACTCGATTTTCTTGAAGAATGATGCATAAGGCGCCGTGTGCTCGCCAATCTTCAGCGGCATGCGCTTGAGCAGCTCCTTGTCCTCGAAGTTCGACACGAAGCATTCCACCGGATGCGCGAAGACACTGGTCTTGTCCGGCGCCGAGTCGCGAGTCGAATGCTCGACGTCACTGGCCGCTGAAGGAAGTTTGGGATCATCCCGCAAGACATCCGCCATCACTGCCGGGTTGGATGGCTTGCGCACATACTCACGCCGAGTCAGCAATAACTCGGATGGGAAATGTTCCTCGCGACTGTCATCCGTTTCCGCACCCTCCGCCTCGACGCCCGATGCCGGCGTCTTCAAGCTGACATAAGGACAACCCTCGACATGCCGGGTGCTGGGGATGTTCTTGAAGTGCGGCGTGCGTACGTAATTGACATTCTTGGCGTTGAACGTCCCCAACACATTCCCCGCATCGAACGCCAAGCGGCAGGCATCGTTGGGGCACTGGAAGTGCTCCTTGGCGGAATCGAACGCCATCGTCTCGTCGAAATTCAAATCGCGCGCGTCATAGATCGACAGCTTGGCGTCGAGGCTGAGGCAGTAGGCGAGGTCGAATTTCATGGCGGGCTCAGGTCCTTGAGTGGGAAAGGCTATTAATAGCGAGAGGCGGGGCGAGTTGCACTGACTGTTTTCAAAACCCCGCAAAACCCACAGCAAGCCACCGGCCCTGTAGGAGCGAGCTTGCTCGCGAAAAACTCAAGAACGCCACTGGGCATCTGGATTTACGCATTATCATTCACAATCTTCGCGAGCAAGCTCGCTCCTACAGTGGTAGGGCCTTGTGTGGTTGATTGAGCGGGTGGGCGCCTTGCTAAGGGCGAGGTCGTTGACAGAACCGTAATACGCCTTTTTTTACAGACGGTCAGCTCGACACCTTGCCTATCAAAGATCTCAAGCTTCAGCTAGCGTGGCTAACTCTGAGGAGATGCCGAATGACTGAACGGGTACAAGTAAACATGCACGAAGCACAATCCCAACTCTCTCAACTCGCTAAGCGTGCATGGCATGGTGATACGGTTGTGATCGTCAAGGACGGCAAGCCTTATCTGGACCTGCTGCCTCATGTCGGAACACTGCGGGCGCGCAAACCAGGGCGGTTGAAGGGGGAAATTTGGATGTCTGCGGATTTTGACAAGACACCTGAGGACATCATTTCCTTTGAGTCGCTTATTGAGGAAACTCATGCGTTTCTCCGGGGCTATCCGATGAACCGCCGGTAAGCGCAGATCCTACCGCTGCCCCCGTGGGAGCGAGCCTGTTCGCGAATGTGTCAGTGAATACACCACCTGAAAAACCCGCTGCCTGAGATTCAAACAGCGAATGTTTTAGGGCAATTAACTATCAGAAACCTCGCAGCGCGCGTGCTGCCTTACGCCACCAGGATCCGCGCTGATTGAATGGATCATCGGCCAACACACAAGGCATATCCCGCAACCGAATCCACGGTTCATCCTGCCAGTGCAACATGCAGAGCGACATTTTCGGCCAGTTCAGCACACTCAACGTTGGCCGTTCAATCGACCGCGATGGACGCGCATCACGCAGCGCCGGAACCACCTGGTGCGTCAGCCATTCCCTCAGCAGCCGATACTCCGGGCAATAGTGATAAATCAACAACGCATAGACGCCAGACTCGCTGATCATCAGCCGTTCTTTGGCAATCCCGTAAGCCTCCACGAGCATTATCTGCCGCTGATCTGGATCGAGCTTGCGTGACAGGCGTTCGTCGAGATTTTTGCCCATCAATCGTCCCAAGTCTTGAGCACAGAACCAAGCCTGGTTCTCCACGAGAAGGGCATTAAGACCAGTGCCATGACGAGTAAATAGGGTTGAAACGAGCGGTTCAGACATAGCGAACCTCCTGAAACGGAAGCGCGCGATTAGACATGCGGATACGGCGAGTCACCTTCATCGCGAAGGTCGGTAGGTTAGGCATTTCCTTTACCTCTGGCTGCTTTCTTAGGGCATTCGTTATGGGTGTCGGGAGCTAAGAAACCCACCAGAGACGGGCCGGACATATTCCCCTTTCGGGTCTTGTATTCGCCCACTCCCGACATAACGGGGATTTTCTCGCAGGCGTAGAGAAACCGCAGACGAAAAAAAGCCGCATGACTGTCGGGTGCGGAGGACCGCTCTGGTGTAGGCGTTTCTTAGGCGCCGAATCGAAAGCTTAGGGAGCCAAAGCGCTGCGGTCAACCCTATAAAACTGTTTAACAGTTCGCCAATCACTACGTTTATGCCTGAGAGTTTGCAGCGAGCGCCTCGGAGATTTTGTGGCGTAATAAGTCGGTTTTTTTTGTTTCACATTCCCAGATGATCACGACGTTCCACCCGAGTGCACGCAACGCGTCCTGAGCTGCCTGATCTCTCTCAACGTTTTTAGCGAATTTAGGCAACCAAAAGTCGAGCCTGCTTTTCGGTGTGTAGGCGAATTTGCAATCAGGATGACGGTGCCAAAAGCATCCATGGACAAATATACAGGTGCGGAGCTTCGGCATTACAATGTCCGGTTTTCCAGGTAGGTCTTTTCGATGTATACGAAATCGATAGCCATGGGCATGCAGGTACCTCCGGACCACAATTTCCGGACCAGTATTTTTTCCACGAATGGCGGCCATCATCCGCGATCTGGTCGCGCTATCTACGATATCCACTCAGTTCACCTTTGGCAGAATTAGTATATGAATTTTGATCAACCTTTACAGGTCGTTGATCTCTTCGCTGGGCCAGGAGGTCTTGGTGAAGGTTTTTCCTCCCTAAATGAGGGGAAAAGCTTTGAAGTATTGGTCTCCGCAGAAATGGATCCGTTCGCTCGCTCTACGTTACGACTTCGCGCTTTCTACCGCGCTCTGAAAAAAAACAATCCCGCTGCATTGGACGATTATTACCGTTTTTGCGAAACCGCAGGAGCCCAGCATCCATGGACATCACGCAGCTTCAAGGAGTGGGAAATTGCTGATAAAGAGGCGAGGCAGATCAAGCTAGGGAGTCCCGAGGGAAACGCTGAGCTAGATCGGATACTTGAAGATCGATTGGATACACGTAAACCTTGGGTTCTAATAGGCGGACCTCCTTGCCAAGCTTATTCAATTGTAGGAAGGGCAAGAAACAAAGGGAATCTTGAATACAAAGCCGAAGATGATCATCGGCATTTTTTATACAGAGAGTACCTAAGGATAATTCAAAGAAAGAAGCCAGCTGTTTTCGTAATGGAAAATGTTAAAGGGATCTTGTCTTCAAAAGTTGGGGGCGAACAAATATTTCCGCAGATTCTTAAGGATCTCGCTGATCCCGACCTCGCGTTAGGAGGAACAGCCGAGTCTGAAAATAGATATAGAATATGTTCGTTGGTGACAGATGATGTTTATGAAAGTGGTGATGATCCACTTAAGTTGGATCTCAACAATTTTGTAATACGCGCTGAAAATTATGGTGTGCCGCAAAGTAGGCATCGAGTGATTTTAGTCGGAGTATCTGAGCGTTATCTCAAAGGCATACATGAGCATAAGTTGAAACCGTCCAAAGGCCCTACCGTAGAGCAAATGATTGGTAAGCTACCGCCGCTTCGGAGCACATTGTCGAGAGGACGGGACAGCGCTGATGCATGGTGTGGCCAAGTTGTTGAACATCTTGATGAGCTTCGATCTGATTTGGTCGCTTCAGGAAAGAAGGATCCTAAGCTCGAAATGAAATTGAAAATTTTTCGAGATTCATTTTCCGGCGGCAGATTAAACAATGGCGGACTACGAGTAAGAAAAAACAATACTTGGTCGGGCACCATCGATGTCCCGGATCTTGATAATTGGTTAACAGATGACCGGCTCGGCGTCTGGCTAAATCACGAGGCTCGCGGCCATATGACTTCCGATCTTCGACGGTATGTTTACGCGGCCGTATTTGGTGATGCTCATTTAACCTCGCCAAAGGGACATCAAGAATTTAATTTGGCCGGCTTGGCACCCGATCACAAGAATTGGGAAACGGGCAAGTTTAGCGATAGATTTAGAGTTCAATTAAAAGGTCAAGTTGCTTCTACCATAACTAGCCATATATCCAAGGATGGTCATTATTTTATCCACTATGATCCAAATCAATGCAGAAGCTTGACTGTACGTGAAGCTGCTCGTATCCAAACATTTCCGGATAATTACTTTTTTCTAGGTAACCGAACTCAACAATATCATCAAGTCGGTAATGCTGTACCGCCGTTACTTGCCGGAAAAATCGCAAAAATTGTTGAATCGATCATAAAAAGTGCATAGGACGATTGTAGCTAAGGGTCCAACTGGTCTCGCGTTTTTGTAAAATTGCGAGGCCATTTTTTTTGTTTGATTTGCTGAGAATCCAATTGAGCGTTTGTCTTTACTTGCGTTGGAAACATTTTTGTGAAAAGAATGATGGCGAAGGCATGGCATTGACGGGTTTTTATCCTGCTTCTGGAGGTCAAGAGTCTAGGGTTTTTCAGAGGATTTTTGACCGATTTTAATTTTAAGTCTTTGATTTTTAAGAGCTAGGAGACAAGGAATGTTGGAAAACGCAGTCGCAGCGCCCAAGTCGAAGGCAGCGGTAGAAGGGATATGAGAGAGATTCAGCATCCCCCACATGCCGCCTCGCTTATGGAGTCGATGCGTTCAATCGGATACACGCTAGAATCTGCGCTAGCTGATTTGATTGATAACAGCATCTCGGCCTCAGCCAAAAAAATTAGAATCGAGTTCAGACCGTATGATGAACCGTACGTCGCATTAATAGATGATGGTTTCGGAATGTCTCCAGAACTTCTGATAAATGCTATGCGGCACGGTAGTACAAACCCGCTTATTGAACGCGCGGTTGACGACATGGGACGTTATGGGCTTGGGTTGAAAACATCCTCGCTCTCACAATGTCGACGTATGACCGTATTGTCAAAAAAAAATAACCATATTAGCGCCTATTGTTGGGATTTGGATATAGTTGTAGAGCGCGGAGCGTGGGTAATGCTCGAGTTGAATGCTTGCGACTATGAAGAGATACCTCACTTTCGTGATTTAGACGCACAGACTTCTGGTACGATTGTTCTTTGGCAGAAACTGGATAAACTCATCGCCGGAGAGGGTGCAGCAGAGGTGGCAATTGGTCGCCAAATGTCGTATGCGCGTGAACATTTAGCTCTAGTGTTTCACCGGTTTTTAACCAAGGAGGGAAATAAACCCAAGATAGGTATTTATATCAATGGAGCTCCTCTTCCAATCTCCGACCCTTTTTTAAGTGATCATAAGTCCACGCAACCTTTGGATGAAGAAAGCTTCACTGTCGAAGGGCGTAAAGTTGTAGTAAAGCCTTTTATACTTCCGCATTCTAGCAAATTATCTATGACAGAGCTGCAGCAGACCGGCGGTAGCGAAGGTTTTAGAAACTCTCAAGGCTTTTATATTTATAGGAACCGAAGATTAATAATTTGGGGTACGTGGTTTAGGTTGGCTAGGAAAGATGAGTTGAGTAAGTTGGCTAGGGTTAGGGTAGATATACCTAATTCCTTAGATCACCTTTGGACTCTAGATATAAAGAAGTCAGCTGCCCACCCTCCTGAAGCCGTAAGATTGAATTTAAAACGCACCATTGAACGGATTCGCTCTGTCAGTGGGCGTACTATTACTTTCCGTGGAAAGAAGGTTGATAACTCCGAATTGACCCCTGGATGGCACGAGGTGATCGATCGAGGCGGAGTTAGGTTTGAAATAAATCGCGAGCACTCTCTGATTAAAGAATATATGAGCAATATACCCTCAAGTGTATTGGCGGAGTTTAATCTTGTTTTGAGCGTGATAGAAAGCACATTTCCAGCGGAAGCGCTGTACTCAAGAATGGCATCCGATGTTAAACCTGATTTTAATAGTGATGTTGTGGCTGAAAAATTAAGGCTGTTAGCGAATTCATTGTTTTCGAATATGCCAGAGGTATCGGTCGCACGGAAAAGTCTATTAAAAACACTTCATCTTCTTGAGCCATTTAACCTTCATCCAGTTATTACAAAAAAGATAGTTGAGGAGTTTTCCATTTGAACGCTCATTCGAAAAATGTTTTATCGAACAATGCAAGGCGTCTCGAGTTAGGTGTTATTACGACTTTGACTGTTGAAGGTATTCCTACCGAGTCTGAAATATTGGATTTGGCTGGTATGTTGAGGCGTATACCTAATTATTCGGTGACCGATGAGGAGTTTCAAGAGGTCATAAAACGCCTTCACCTATCTTTAACGTTAGATATGGGGATGGGAAATTGTGTATACGACGAACACAATCCTTGGCTTAGAGCGCGAAAAGCAGAAATCGAACCTTTTTATTGGAGTAGGTATCAAACTGACCTTTTGAAACAGGGCTGGGGCCCAAAAGTTGTGAATTCGCTAGACAAAGTGACAGACGAAATATTGGACCTGATGGGAGACCCTCATGGTCGATCGGGCTGGCCGAGACGAGGCCTAGTCATGGGGGATGTTCAGTCTGGGAAAACATCAAATTATACTGGGCTCATCTGCAAGGCTGCAGACTCAGGATACAAACTAGTTATATTGCTTACTGGAACTCTAGAAAGTCTGCGTCGTCAGACTCAAGAGCGCCTCGATGCAGGATTCGTAGGGCTGGACAGTTCAGGAGTCGTCAATAATCGCAAACGACATCGAAAAGAAATCGGTGTCGGTTTGATTGATGCTACTCGATCTGCTGGTGTTTTCACCTCAACCGTGGGTGATTTTAAAGCTGATACAGTAAATCAGCTAGGGTTTAAATTAAAAGACTATAAGGAGCCGGTTCTTTTAGTAGTTAAGAAAAATAAACGTATACTTGAAAATCTTGCTACATGGTTAATTAATTTTAATGCAGGTTCCGCAGATAGTATAGATATACCCCTTTTGCTGATCGATGACGAGGCGGACAATGCGTCGATCAATACAAATCCCAAAAAAGCGACTGCAATCAATGCGGGGATTAGGGGGCTTCTTAAGGTTTTTCCTCGATCAAGTTATGTCGGGTTCACAGCCACACCCTTCGCAAACGTATTTATAAATCCTGACACTACTAGTGATATGGAAGGTGATGATCTATTTCCAAGGGATTTTATCTACGCTCTTGATGCTCCAACAAATTATGTTGGAGCGCGGAGGATTTTTGGTGAAGGTGCTTCTTTAAATTGTCTTGAAGAAATAAATGATGCTGAAGAGTTTTTTCCTAAAGGACAGAAGTCTGATAGTTTTATATCGGGCCTGCCTAGCACTATGCTTGACGCTCTTCGATGTTTTATCATTGTCAATGCTTTAATGGATCTTCGTCCCCAGATGCCGAAGCACCGATCCATGCTTATCAACGTCAGTCATTTTACGTTAATTCAAAATCAAATTAGAGATGCATTAGATCACGAGCTACGCGTGATTCAAGGCGATATTCAAAACTATGCTTCTCTTTCTACCGTAAACGCGCTGCGAAATAATTCCATTCGAAGTTTATTTGATACCTATGAGAAATACTATTCGAATTTAGGCGTTGAATGGTCGGAGTTGCAGTCAACTCTCGCGGCTGCGGCACTTCCAATACAAGTGTCTGCGGTAAACCAAAAGAGTGGACCAGCTAGTCTGGATTATACAGCTTATAAGGAGCATGGGCTTCGCGTCGTTGCTGTTGGGGGGAACAGTCTCGCGCGCGGATTAACTTTGGAAGGCTTGTGCGTGAGCTATTTCTATCGTGGAACGCAGATGTACGATGCCTTGCTACAGATGGGCCGTTGGTTCGGTTATCGGGTCGGATATGAAGATCTTTGTAAGATATGGATGTCGAATGAAACCGCAGATTGGTATTCTCATATTTCAACGGCTACTGACGAACTTCGGGATGAAGTTAGGCGTATGCAAGTATCGAGACTAAAACCAATTGACTTTGGTTTGCGTGTTAGATCACATCCGGAATCGTTGATGATTACTGCTCGAAATAAAATGCGCGATTCTGACGAGATTGTTGAAACAATCTCGATAACGCAGGAAAGTCTTGAGTCAGCTAGATTGTTAAAAGATGCCCATGTACTACTGGCTAATTATAAATCTTCTCAAGACTTGCTTCGTAAATTATTGGCAACTGATATAGCCCAAAATCCGTCATATGGATTTCCAGTTTGGAACAAAGTTCCGAAAAAAATTGTTATAGAGTTTCTTAGGTTTTTTGTGAGTCACCCATTAAGCATTAAGTTGCAAACCTCTAGCCTAGCTGAATTTATAGATAGATCTTCCGATCCAAAACTCTCTTATTGGGATGTTGGTGTTCCTGGTGGCAGAGGTACATCTTTAACTGTTGTCCCAGGGTTAAGTGTGAACCAGCGTCAGCGTACGGTCTTATTGGAAGATGATACTCGGTCCTTATTGGTAAACGGAAGGAAACTACGCGTTGGCTCGTCTTCTGATGAAACAATTGGGTTAACCGAAAACGAGATAAAGAGTGCTAGGGAAACATTTTGGGCTAACGCATCGAACGAAAATAAAATAACAGTACCGGGTAAATCCTATACAGAGATAAGAACCGCACCTCTTCTCTTAATTCACTTTATAGAACCCTCGACTGCCGGAGAAAAATACGGGCTGCCTTCCGAGTGTGAGTCACTGGTAGCAATCGGATTAAGTTTTCCAACTCTTAGCGGAGCCACTCATCGTATTTCTTATCGTATTAACTTGGTCGAGCTTAGGAATATATTGTCCGGACAGACGTCAAGCTCCGATGCGACAGATGAGGATGATGAAGATGTCGACTAAAATTGACTCTCTGTGGGATTCTATAAATTTAGATAAGACAGGGGTTGGATTTAGGAGATTCGATGCAACGCACATATTGGACTTTTATGTGGGTATTGATAGTGATGGGCGTAGAGCACTCTTGTTGATATGTCCCTCGGAACCTGTAGTACAAAGTGATATGAGAGCAGTGCTAGTTAAATCTCACGCGCGAGACGATGGCCGGTGGTCCCTATTTATAGTTCTTGAAGATATTAGGCTGGTGGAACTATTTTCTCTTTTTTGTGAAGATCTAATAGAGTCGTCAAGATTTAATTTGGATTTATTTAAGTCATTTGCGTTCGTGGTTAGCCGTTTGACGAGCTGGCGGCAGCTATTTGAGCTGGGAGATTTGGGACTGCTCTCGGAAAACCAAGTCCGGGGATTGTGTGGTGAATTGTTATATCTACGAACGCTGGTTGAATCTATTGGTGCATTGGCGGCAGTAAATGCTTGGGTGGGACCGAGTCGGGCTGATCAGGACTTTCAAGTCGAAAATCATGCTTGGGAAATTAAAACGATAAGGCCCGGTTGTGATGTTATAAAAATATCATCAGAAGAACAGTTGGATACTAAACTTCGTTCGATTGATCTTGTGGTGATTGAACTTGGGAACTGTACTGTTGCTTCACAAGGTGCATTTACTTTGAATTCTATGGTTTGCAAAATTCAGAGTTTACTGATGTCTAATTATGAAGCAAGACTTAAGTTTGATAATTTGCTGTTTAAGGCTGGTTATATTGTTCGGCCTGAATATGATGTGTTGAATTTGGTTGTTCGTAATGTTGCAGTTTTTAGCGTGTGCGGTGATTTTCCTCGTATTGCTCCTCATTGCTTACCGGTTGGTGTCAGCAGGGTCAAGTATGAACTCAACTTGGCGGAATGTGTGAGCTTTAAGACTACTTGATTACTGGTGAGGGGATGTAATGGAAATAATCGATTATCACCGAGATTTAATTGAGACTGTTCGTGCAAGAGCTGAGTCTTCTAAAGATTTTGTGAGGGCCAGTTTTGTCGAAGAATGTGGAGAAATGCTTACAGCGGCGGAGGAGTTATTAGGTTTTGAAGTTTGTCGATTTGAAGGTCTAGCAAAAAGAAGGAAACTTCTTGTTGATGGTTATTCATTCGATGATGCTGATAATTCGCTGTCTTTAATGGTTTGTGAGTTTTTCAATGAAGATGATATTGCAACATTTAATGCCTCAGATGTTCAAAAAACATTTGGTATGCTTCGGGCTTTTTTGGAAGAGTCGCTTGATGGCACATTGACAGATGGTAGTGTAGATGAAAGCCAGCCGGGCTACGGTCTTGCCAGCGATTTGATGGATTGGCATTCTAAAATTTCAAAGTATCGATTTTATTTGATTAGTGACGGTTTGTTAAAGACTCGGACTAAAGATTGGTTGGAACAAAATATAAATGGGACTGCGGTGGAGTTGCATATTTGGGATGTAGGTCGTTTCCATTCCGCTTACGTCTCTGCAACTGGTCGTGATGAGTTAACGGTTGATTTTTCAGAGGTTGAAGGGAGAGGATTACCATGTCTTGCAGCGGCTCATTCTGAGGGTGAATACAAAGCTTATCTTTGTATGATACCAGGCGATTCTTTAGCTGATATTTATGAAAGGTATGGTAGCAGGCTTTTAGAGGGTAACGTTCGGACGTTTCTGAGCGCCAAAGGTAAGGTCAACTCCGCCATCCAGAATACTATTCGAACGCAACCAGAAATGTTTTTTGCTTTTAATAATGGTATAGCTGCAACAGCTGAAAATATTGTTTTGTGTTCAGATAATGGAGGCTTGCGTATACAGAGTGCCACGAATTTGCAAATTGTAAATGGTGGCCAAACCACTGCATCACTGGCACTTGCGAAGCGGGGTGGTAGTGGTAAAAAAGATGTTGCCGATCTATCAAAAGTAATGGTTCAAATGAAGTTGTCTGTTCTCCCGCCGGAAAGAGCGGGTGCCCTAACCCCTGAAATAGCTCGATTTGCCAACAGTCAGAACAAAGTTAGTGACGCGGATTTCTTTTCGAATCATCCGTTTCACGTACGGTTGGAAGATTTTTCACGTAGGCTATTTACCTCTCCCGTTGGCGGTGCGCAACATGGTACTCATTGGTTTTACGAGCGTGCTAGAGGACAGTATGTTAATGAGCAGGTTAAACTTACGTCTTCTCAGAAAACTCAGTTTCAATTGCAAAACCCAAGGAGTCAGTTGTTTACCAAAACTGATGTCGCTAAATTTGAAAATACATGGAAGGAACATCCTCATAAAGTGAGCATGGGGGCACAGAAAAATTTCATGTTCTTCGCTGATGCTATTTCGAAATCGTGGGCCGCCGATGGGAGAAATTACACCGAAGAGTATTTTCGCTCTCTTATAGCTTTGGCTATTATTTTTCGCAGCACTGAGTCAATTGTTACTCAGCAGGACTGGTATCAAGGCGGTTATCGTGCCAATATCGTAACCTACTCAATAGCGAAACTACACAATCTAATCGCCGAAGAGCAACTTGGTAAGCAATTGAATTTGCGTAGTATTTGGGATCGGCAGCGTATTGATGATTTTCTATCTGCGCAGATCGCCATTATCGCGAAATTTGTCTTCCAAGTGCTGACAGACCCTGATCGGCCTAAAGATAACGTTACTGAATGGGCGAAAATGCAAGCTTGTTGGGAGCAGGTCAGAGATTGCAAGATTACGTTAAGTGCTGGTTTTATCCAAACGCTACAAGATTTAAAAGGCGTTCATGAAGCATCCGAGAGTTCTAAAGTTACTCAGAAGCTCGATGATGGTATAGAAATTCAGATGTTGGTAGTGGATGTGCCGGGCATTGAGTGGACTAGGATGCTTAATTGGGGCGTGAAGAAAGATAAGCTCAGCCCTAAGCAAATCAGTTTGTTGCGTGGTGCCACATTAATACCCAAAAAATTGCCTACCGAAAAGCAGTGCGTCGAAATTTGGAAAGTTAGAAACAAATTAATCGAGCTGGGATATTTAGCATTCTAGCGGGCGTATGTGATGGGGGCTGTTTGTAGTTCTTTCGGAGCGTATTCGATTTTAATTATTGCAGAACTGAAGTGGAGTTTATTAATTTAAATAAAAAGCCCTGTGTCTACAGGGCTTTTTATTTCACTTCTGAATCAATCCCAGCTCAACGCCCCACCAGTCTGATACTCAATAACCCGCGTCTCAAAGAAATTCTTCTCTTTCTTCAAGTCCATGATCTCGCTCATCCAAGGGAACGGGTTAGTCGTCCCTGGGTACTCTTCCTTCAACCCAATCTGCGACAGACGACGGTTAGCAATAAACTTGAGGTAATCCTCCATCATCGCCGCATTCATCCCCAGCACGCCACGAGGCATGGTGTCCCGCGCGTATTCGATCTCCAGCTGAGTGCCCTGCAGAATCATCTGCGAAGCCTCTTCCTTCATCTCGGCATCCCACAAGTGCGGGTTTTCGATTTTGATCTGGTTGATCACGTCGATGCCGAAGTTCAGGTGCATGGATTCGTCGCGCAGGATGTACTGGAACTGCTCGGCGACGCCGGTCATTTTGTTGCGGCGGCCCATGGAGAGGATCTGGGTGAAGCCGCAGTAGAAGAAGATGCCTTCCAGGACGCAGTAGTAGGCGATCAGGTTGCGCAGCAGCTCTTTGTCGGTTTCGACGGTGCCGGTTTCGAACTTCGGATCGGAGATCGAGCGGGTGTATTTGAGGCCCCAGGTGGCTTTTTTCGCGACCGATGGGATCTCGTGGTACATGTTGAAGATCTCGCCTTCATCCATGGCCAGCGATTCGATGCAGTACTGGTAGGCGTGGGTGTGGATCGCCTCTTCGAAGGCCTGGCGCAGGATGTACTGGCGGCATTCCGGGTTGGTGATCAGGCGGTACACGGCCAGGACCAGGTTGTTGGCAACCAGGGAGTCGGCGGTGGAGAAGAAGCCGAGGTTGCGCATGACGATGCGGCGCTCGTCGTCGGTCAGGCCTTCCGGGTCTTTCCAGAGGGCGATGTCGGCGGTCATGTTGACTTCTTGCGGCATCCAGTGGTTTGCGCAGCCGTCCAGGTACTTCTGCCAGGCCCAGTCGTACTTGAAAGGTACGAGCTGGTTGAGGTCGGCGCGGCAGTTGATCATGCGCTTTTCGTCGACCGCTACGCGGGCGGAGGCGCCTTCGAGTTCGGCAAGGCCTTCGGCAACGTCGAGGTTGTTCAGGGCTGCTTTGGCTCGGGCGATCGCGGCGGAATCGGACGCGGTGACGGCGCGAGCTTCTTGAGCCGCGACACCACCAGCCGTATCGAGGCGGTCCATGTTGGCTTCAGTCGCGTGGCCGGCGTTTGCGCCTTTTACAACGGTTTCGCCGCTGTCTTCTTTGTCGAATTCGTCCCAGCTCAGCATGACGTGTCGTCTCCTGCGTGAGGGCCAGATGCCCGTGTGATTGTGTTCACACAGCTTTCTGACCGCATTGGATCTAAAGAAATAGTTTTTTGCAGCAGCTAAGGCAGGCAATAAAACAGAATTTTGTACGGGGTTCCGAGAGCCACTGATGGGCGCGGGCAGCGATGATCGCTACTGCGGGGCTTCAGACTGGCTTTACATCCCTGTAAGGGGATATTGCAGGCCCGTTTAGGGCGGCATTATAGGGAAGTTTTCATCGCTTTGCTGCGGTGAAATTGGCTGACGGGCTGGTCGACGAGATACGTTTTTCGTTGGAGCGAGGATTTACAGGGCTTTGGCAGCGATCACGGGTGCAGTTTTTTTTTCATAAAATTTAACGCAGATCTTTTTTGTTCAAAAAACAGCCAGAAAATCACGATTTTTACTACATCTTGTGTTTTTGGCCGTTTTTACGTAGCTCCAGACACAACTAAGCCCGACCGAAGTCGGGCTGTTAGTCACGCTCGAGGATCAGCTCAGGCGACCAGCACCCACGTGATCGGCACCATCGGCAGCGACCTTGGCGGCACCGGTGTGATCGAAGCCGTCAGCGGCGACTTTGGCGGCGCCAGTGTGATCAAAACCGTCGGAAGCGAGTTTGCCCGCACCGACGTGATCGGCACCGTCGGCGGCGAAGTTAGCCGAGCCGGTATGGTCGTAACCGTCAGAAGCGACAGCTGCCGAGGTGGTGTAAGCAGCCGAGCCAGTGCGGTCGTAGCCGTCGGCGGCAAAGGTGTTGGCGGCCAGGACGGAGAGGGTCAGGGCGATGATCAGTTTGGCTTTCATGTGAGTGCTCCAGGTTCGTTGGCGTTGTGTGCCTTGGGTGTGGAATTGATACTACGCCGACTATTTTGATTAAAAAGCGCAAATAAACGCTAAAAATAATCGAATAATTCGATATAAAAGGTTCGGCGCTTCATCTGCCTTGAACCGCGGGCGGATGGGTCGAACCTTGGAAAGGAGAGGGCGGGTGATCAGCCGTTGGAGCAGCCGTTGCCCATGACGCTGTAACGCAGGATGTGGCGCTGACCTTTGGAGTCGTCGTATTCCATTTTGGCCGGAACAACTTCGCAGACGTTGGGGATTTCGCTCATCGAGATGACTTTGGCGATGTCCAGGTCGGTGGAGTAAGTGTATTCCTCGATGGCGATTTGCTGCTGTGCGACATCAGTCGGAACCCCATCTGCCATGGCGGTTGCGCACAGGCTGCTGAGGGCCAGAACTAATAAAGCTTTCATTTCAGGTTTACCTTTTAAAGGTCGAGTGGGGTCACGCAACCTTTTGGGGGTTGCGTGTGGAGCGGGTTACCGGGTTTTGGATTAACTGCCTTCGTGGGGGCTGCAACTTGGTTAATCGCGTTGCCTTGTTGGCGAGGTGGATTTTAGGCGTGGGGTTGGCATTCATATAGGTGGGGTTTTGATAAACACTTTTGGCGAATTTTGTAACAATCCCTGGATAGCGTTGTAGGAGCCGGTTGGCTGGCGATCTTGACGACGTGGTTTTTCAGGTGCGCCGCATTCGCCGGCAAGTCGGCTCCTACAGGGGTTGCGTACGTATTTCGGGCTTACCACACTAATTTGTAGGGGCTTGTTACTACCATCGTCGAATGGTTCTATAGGCCCGGTCCGGCTACAACTGGGTCATACAAAAACAACTATTCCACCGAGGTAAGAAAGATGAGTGCGGCTTCCCTGTATCCCGTTCGTCCCGAGGTTGCGGCCAACACGCTGACTGATGAGGCGACCTACAAGGCCATGTACCAGCAGTCCGTCGTCAACCCGGATGGCTTCTGGCGCGAGCAAGCCAAGCGCCTCGACTGGATCAAGCCTTTCACCACGGTGAAACAGACCTCGTTCGACGATCACCATGTCGACATCAAGTGGTTTGCCGACGGCACCCTCAACGTTTCCTACAACTGCCTCGACCGTCATCTGGCCGAGCGCGGCGATCAGGTCGCGATCATTTGGGAAGGGGATAACCCGGCCGAAAGCCGCAACATCACCTACCGCCAATTGCACGAAGAAGTCTGCAAGTTCGCCAACGCCTTGCGCGGCCAGGATGTGCACCGCGGCGACGTGGTGACTATCTATATGCCGATGATCCCCGAAGCCGTGGTCGCCATGCTGGCCTGCACCCGGATCGGCGCGATCCACTCGGTGGTGTTCGGTGGCTTCTCGCCGGAAGCCCTGGCCGGTCGCATCATCGATTGCCGCTCCAAAGTGGTGATCACGGCCGACGAAGGCCTGCGTGCCGGCAAGAAGATCCCGCTCAAGTCCAACGTCGATGACGCGCTGACCAACCCGGAAACCAGCAGCGTGCAGAAGGTCATCGTGTGCCAGCGCACCGGTGGCGACATCAAGTGGAACCAGCATCGCGACATCTGGTACGAAGACCTGATGAAAGTGGCGGGCAGCGTGTGCGCGCCAAAAGAGATGGGCGCCGAAGAAGCGCTGTTCATCCTTTACACCTCCGGTTCCACCGGCAAGCCCAAGGGCGTGCAGCACACCACCGGCGGTTACCTGCTGTATGCGGCCATGACCCACGAGCGCGTGTTCGACTACCGCCCGGGCGAAGTCTACTGGTGCACCGCCGACGTCGGCTGGATCACCGGCCACACCTACATCGTCTACGGCCCGCTGGCCAACGGCGCGACCACGTTGCTGTTCGAAGGCGTACCGAACTATCCGGACATCACCCGGGTGGCGAAGATCGTCGACAAGCACAAGGTCAATATCCTCTACACCGCGCCGACCGCGATCCGCGCAATGATGGCCTCGGGCACCGCCGCTGTCGAAGGCGCCGATGGCAGCAGCCTGCGTCTGCTGGGTTCGGTCGGTGAGCCGATCAATCCGGAAGCCTGGGATTGGTACTACAAGAACGTCGGTCAGTCCCGTTGCCCGATCGTCGACACCTGGTGGCAGACCGAAACCGGCGCCACCCTGATGAGCCCGTTGCCGGGTGCACACGGCCTGAAGCCGGGTTCTGCGGCGCGTCCGTTCTTCGGCGTGGTGCCGGCCCTGGTGGACAACCTGGGCAACATCATCGAAGGCGTGGCCGAGGGCAACTTGGTGATTCTCGATTCGTGGCCAGGCCAGGCGCGTACCCTGTATCGCGACCATGACCGTTTCGTCGACACCTACTTCAAGACCTTCCGCGGCATGTATTTCACCGGTGACGGTGCCCGTCGTGACGCAGACGGTTACTACTGGATCACCGGGCGTGTGGATGACGTGCTCAACGTGTCCGGGCACCGCATGGGCACGGCCGAGATCGAAAGCGCGATGGTCGCCCACCCGAAAGTCGCCGAGGCGGCGGTGGTCGGTGTGCCGCATGACATCAAGGGGCAGGGCATTTATGTCTATGTCACGCTGATCGCTGGTGAAGAGCCGACCGAGCAATTGCGCCTGGAACTGAAAAACTGGGTGCGCAAAGAGATTGGCCCGATTGCTTCGCCGGATGTCATCCAGTGGGCGCCGGGGTTGCCGAAGACGCGTTCGGGCAAGATCATGCGCCGGATTCTGCGCAAGATTGCGACCGCTGAGTACGATGGGTTGGGGGATATCTCCACCCTGGCGGATCCGGGTGTGGTGCAGCATTTGATTGATGAGCATAGGACGATGAACGTCGCTTAACGGCGGTTCTTGAGTCAATGAAGCCCCGTCAGGTATGCGCCTGGTGGGGCTTTTTTTGTCTGGGGTTTTTGTGTTGTCTGTACTGGCCTCTTCGCGGGCAAGCCCGCTCCCACAGGGATTTGTGGTGTGAATGCAATCGCAATCTATCCCGAAAACCCTGTGGGAGCGGGCTTGCCCGCGAAGGCGACCTGTCAGGCGCCGCATAAACAACGAACCAATAATTATCGGCTTCGCCCGTAGTCCGTTTCTTACTGTTACCCGCTACCCTTCAAGTAACTAAATGTGTAACCGCTGGCGCCAATACGGGGCATTGAGAAACGCAATATCCCGTTCCCGGGGCACTTCAGCACCCATAAAAAATAAGACCCAACGCTACACTTGCCGGATTAGAAGGCTTTGCCAATAATAGGCCCGCAATTTGCAACTTTGATCGGTTCTCTGTCTTTTGCTCTTGCATGAAATTGCAAGGCTGTCAACGCGCCCGAACGGCTTTCTCGGTGCATCTGTAATTTGTTGTCGCATTGAAGAAATATCGGCTTCGGGCCTGTCGTTAGAATGCCGATCACTCGCTCGTCGTTGCTCGTGTTGAATTCAACAGGGGTTTTCCAGGACGCAGCACTGCTTTGCGGTTCTATTCATTCGCATATTGGGCTGTCGCTCACTCTGCCGTTTTAGCCCTTTACCGATGGAGTCCCAAGATGAAGAAACTCGTGCTGCTTGGCGCCCTGGCACTTTCCGTGCTGTCCCTGCCAACGTTCGCTGATGAAAAGCCGCTGAAAATCGGTATCGAAGCGGCTTACCCTCCGTTCGCTTCCAAAGCGCCGGACGGCAGCATCGTGGGTTTCGACTACGACATCGGCAACGCCCTGTGCGAAGAGATGAAGGTCAAGTGCACCTGGGTCGAACAAGAGTTCGACGGCCTGATCCCGGCCCTCAAGGTGCGCAAGATCGACGCGATCCTGTCGTCCATGTCGATCACCGAAGACCGCAAGAAGTCCGTGGACTTCACCAACAAGTATTACAACACCCCGGCGCGCCTGGTGATGAAGGCCGGCACCCCGGTCAGCGACAGCCTGGCTGAGCTCAAGGGCAAGAACATCGGCGTGCAGCGCGGTTCGATCCACGAGCGTTTCGCCCGCGAAGTCCTGGCCCCGCTGGGTGCCGAGATCAAGCCTTACGGTTCGCAGAACGAAATCTACCTCGATGTCGCGGCCGGTCGCCTCGACGGCACCGTGGCAGACGCTACGCTGCTGGATGACGGTTTCCTGAAAACCGACGCCGGCAAAGGTTTCGCCTTCGTTGGCCCGGCCTTCACCGACGAGAAGTACTTCGGCGACGGTATCGGCATCGCAGTGCGCAAAGGCGACGCCTTGAAAGACAAGATCAACGCCGCGATCACTGCCATTCGTGCAAGCGGCAAGTACCAGCAAATCCAGGACAAGTACTTCGCCTTCGATATCTACGGCAAGTAATCCGCCCCGGCGACACGTCCGAAATGGCGCAAGCAGCAGGATCTCTGAGGTTTGCGCCATTTTTTCATCCCCCTTTTCGAGGACCTGAATCATGTTGAAAGGCTACGGGGCTGTCATCCTCGATGGCGCTTGGCTGACGCTTCAGCTCGCCTTGTCGTCCATGGTCCTGGCGATTGTTCTGGGTCTGATCGGCGTTGCGCTGCGTCTGTCTCCGATCCGCTGGCTGGCCTGGCTGGGCGACCTGTATTCCACGGTGATCCGCGGGATTCCCGACCTGGTGCTGATCCTGCTGATTTTCTACGGGGGGCAGGACCTGCTCAACCGCGTCGCACCGCTGCTTGGTTTTGACGACTACATCGACCTGAACCCGTTGGCCGCCGGTATCGGCACCTTGGGCTTCATCTTCGGTGCGTACCTGTCGGAAACTTTCCGTGGTGCGTTCATGGCGATCCCCAAAGGTCAGGCAGAAGCCGGCATGGCGTACGGCATGAGCAGTTTTCAGGTGTTCTTCCGGGTGTTGGTACCACAGATGATTCGCCTGGCGATTCCGGGTTTCACCAACAACTGGCTGGTATTGACCAAGGCCACTGCGCTGATTTCGGTGGTAGGTCTGCAAGACATGATGTTCAAGGCCAAGCAGGCGGCCGATGCCACCCGCGAGCCTTTCACCTTCTTCCTCGCAGTGGCGGCGATGTACCTGGTGATCACCAGTGTCTCGTTGCTGGCATTGCGTCACCTTGAGAAGCGCTACTCGGTAGGCGTAAGGGCGGCTGATCTATGATCTTCGACTACAACGTCATTTGGGAGTCATTGCCGCTGTACTTCGGCGGTTTGGTGACCACCCTGAAATTGCTCGCGCTGTCGCTGTTTTTCGGTCTGTTGGCGGCCTTGCCGCTGGGCCTGATGCGCGTCTCGAAGAATGCGGTCGTCAACATGTCGGCCTGGCTCTTCACCTACGTGATCCGCGGCACGCCGATGCTGGTGCAGCTGTTTTTGATCTACTACGGTCTGGCGCAGTTCGAAGCGGTACGTGAAAGCTTCCTGTGGCCATGGCTGTCCAGCGCCACGTTCTGTGCGTGCCTGGCGTTCGCGATCAATACCAGCGCCTACACCGCTGAAATCATTGCCGGCAGTCTGCGCGCCACGCCGAACGGCGAGATCGAAGCGGCCAAGGCCATGGGCATGTCGCGCTACAAGATGTACAAGCGCATCCTGCTGCCATCGGCCCTGCGCCGGGCGCTGCCGCAGTACAGCAACGAAGTGATCATGATGCTGCAGACCACCAGTCTGGCGTCCATCGTGACCCTGATCGACATCACCGGTGCCGCGCGCACGGTCAATGCCCAGTTCTACTTGCCGTTCGAGGCCTACATCACGGCGGGTGTGTTCTACCTGTGCCTGACCTTCATTCTGGTGAAGCTGTTCAAACTGGCCGAACGCCGCTGGCTGGGCTATCTGGCCCCGCGGAAGCACTGATATGGAACGCATCGACCATGCATTGCCGTGGAGCAACCTGGGCAGCGAACGCCAGATTTCGGTGTTCCGCTTCGGTGGTGGCGAGCGCAAGGCCTACATTCAGGCCAGCCTGCACGCCGATGAATTGCCGGGGATGCGCACGGCCTGGGAGCTGAAAAAGCGCCTGGCCGAACTCGAAGCCCAGGGCTTGCTCAACGGTGTGATCGAGCTGGTGCCGGTGGCCAATCCCATAGGCCTCGGCCAACTGCTTCAGGGCAATCATCAGGGTCGTTTCGAGGCAGGCAGCGGCAAGAATTTCAACCGGGATTTCGTCGAGCTGAGCGCGTCGGTGGCTGCCGAGCTGGATGGGCATCTGGGTGATGATCCCCACGCCAATATCCGCTTGATCCGTCAGACCATGAGCGACCTGCTCGACGCTTTGCCGCCGGCCGCGAGTCAGTTGCAGGGCATGCAGCGCGTGTTGCTCAGCCATGCCTGCACCGCCGACGTGGTGCTGGACTTGCATTGCGATACCGACGCGGCGCTGCACATGTACGCCTTGCCGCAGCACTGGCCGCAGTGGCGTTCCCTCGCCGCGCACCTGGACGTGAAGGTGGGGTTGCTGGCGGAAGAATCCGGCGGCAGTTCCTTCGACGAAGCCTGTTCGCTGCCGTGGCTGCGCCTGTCGCGTCTGTTCCCGGACGCGCAGATTCCGCTGGCCTGCCTGGCGACTACCCTTGAACTGGGTGGGCAGGCCGACACCGGTCGGGTTGAAGCGCAAGCTTACGCCGAAGGCATTCTGGCGTTCCTCGCCGAGCAAGGCTTGATCAGCGGCGAATGGCCGAAGCCTGCGCGAGAAGCCTGCGAAGGCATGCCGTTCGAGGGCACCGAATTGCTGTTCGCGCCGCACCCTGGCGTGATCAGCTTTTTGCGCAAGCCCGGCGAATGGGTTGATGCCGGCGACGAGATTTTCGAAGTGATCGATCCGTTATCGGATCGGGTCAGCACGGTGTGTGCTGGTACGTCCGGGGTGCTGTTTGCCATTGAACGGCTGCGTTATGCCCAACCCGGTTTCTGGCTGGCCAAGGTGGCGGGGCGCGAAGCGCTGCGTCACGGGCGCTTGCTCAACGACTGACTGACTGTTTTTGTGAGAACCGACCGCATGTACAAACTTGAAGTCCAAGACCTGCATAAACGCTATGGCAGTCACGAAGTGCTCAAGGGCGTGTCCCTGAAAGCGGCGGCTGGCGATGTGATCAGCATCATCGGCTCCAGTGGCTCCGGCAAAAGTACGTTCCTGCGTTGCATCAACCTGCTCGAGCAGCCGCACGCCGGCAGGATTCTGCTCAACAACGAAGAGCTGAAGCTGGTGGCGAACAAGGAAGGCGCGCTGAAGGCGGCCGACCCGAAACAGCTGCAACGCATGCGTTCGCGCCTGTCGATGGTGTTCCAGCATTTCAATCTGTGGTCGCACATGACCGCGTTGGAAAACATCATGGAAGCGCCGGTGCACGTACTCGGCATGTCCAAGGCCGAAGCCCGCGAGAAGGCCGAGCTCTACCTGAACAAGGTCGGCGTGGCGCATCGCAAGGACGCTTACCCGGGCCACATGTCCGGCGGTGAACAGCAGCGCGTGGCGATTGCCCGGGCGCTGGCGATGGAGCCCGAAGTGATGCTGTTCGACGAACCGACCTCGGCGCTCGACCCGGAACTGGTGGGCGATGTGCTGAAAGTCATGCAGGCCCTGGCCCTCGAAGGCCGGACCATGGTGGTGGTGACCCACGAAATGGGCTTCGCCCGGGAAGTGTCGAATCAACTGGTGTTCCTGCACAAAGGTGTCGTCGAAGAAAGCGGCAACCCGCGTGAGGTGCTGGTCAATCCACAGTCCGAACGCTTGCAACAATTCCTCTCGGGCAGCCTGAAGTAATCGCTGCCGTTACGCACCGGGATCGTGCATGCTTCCTGATCTAAAGGCTGCCCCCGATCCCCTGTAGGAGCCGGCTTGCCGGCGAAGGCGATCTCTGTAGGAGCCAGGCTTGCCGGCGAAGGCGATCTCAAGGACGCCTTCGCCGGCAAGCCGGGCTCCTACAGGGGGGGCGGGGTTGGTTTTGAGATGTGCGTTCATTTACGGGCTAGCATTGACCCCGTGCCTTCATCATTGTTTTCGTTTTCGGATTGCCCACCATGACTGCCCATCGAATTGGTTTCCTGATTTGGCCCAGCACTAAAGCATTGACGCTGGCGCTGGCTGAGGAGGCCTTGCGTGTTGCCCAGCGTGTGCATCCGGACGTGGTCTACGAGCTGTCGTTCCTGCAGGCCGAACCGCCGGCCGAAGGTGCCTGGCAATTGCCGGGTGAGCCCTGGGCCGGCAAGCTCGAGCATTTCCAGAAACTGTTCCTGCTCGCCGATGAGCCGCCGACCGCGCTGACTCCGGCGCTCAGCAGTGCGCTGAAACAACTGGTGCGCGCCGGTTGTGTGATCGGCGGGCTGTCGGCCGGTGTTTACCCGTTGGCGCAACTTGGCTTGCTCGACGGTTATCGCGCCGCCGTGCATTGGCGCTGGCAGGACGATTTCGCCGAGCGCTTCCCGAAAGTCATCGCCACCAGTCATCTGTTCGACTGGGATCGCGATCGTCTGACCGCGTGCGGCGGCTTGTCGGTGCTGGACCTGTTGCTGGCGGTGCTGGCCCGTGACCACGGCGCCGAACTGGCGGGCGCCGTCTCGGAAGAATTGGTGGTGGAGCGCATCCGCGAAGGCGGCGAGCGCCAGCGCATTCCCCTGCAGAACCGCCTCGGTTCCAGCCATCCGAAGCTCACCCAGGCAGTGTTGCTGATGGAAGCCAACATCGAAGAGCCGCTGACCACCGACGAAATTGCCCAGCACGTGTGCGTGTCCCGTCGGCAGCTGGAGCGCATCTTCAAGCAATACCTCAACCGTGTGCCGAGCCAGTACTACCTGGAACTGCGCCTGAACAAGGCCCGGCAGATGTTGATGCAAACCAGCAAGTCGATCATCCAGATCGGCTTGTCGTGTGGCTTTTCCTCGGGGCCGCATTTCTCCAGCGCCTACCGCAACTTCTTCGGCGCCACGCCGCGGGAAGACCGCAACCAGCGGCGCAGCAGCAGTCCGTTCGAATTGTCGTCGGTGCCCTCCGAGCGCGGCTAACTCCAGCGCCCGTTCATCCTGTGCTATCCCCTGTAGGAGCCGGCTTGCCGGCGAAGGCGTCCTCAAGGGCAGTGCATGGCTCTGGACCGCCCTCGCTGGCAAGCCAGCTCCTACAGGGGGGGCATCGGTTTTCCGCAGAACTGCCTATAAGCGCACGCGACAGTTTAAACTGCGCCTTTGCGACGCTATTTGTCGCATTGCCGTAAACCCGGCTGAAACCGGGGTTTGCGCTATAAGAAGTTGTCGCTTGGCGGCAAGGCCGGGCTGAAAACTGTCCTTACAATCCCCCTCATCGCTCGCCAGTTTCAGGCGAGTGTTCCTCTTCAGGAGACTCCGATGTCCGTTGAGCACGCTGCGGTACAACGCGCCGATTTCGACCAGGTAATGGTTCCCAACTACGCGCCTGCCGCATTCATTCCCGTGCGTGGCGCCGGTTCCCGCGTCTGGGACCAGTCTGGCCGCGAGCTGATCGACTTCGCCGGCGGGATCGCCGTTAACGTGCTGGGCCATGCGCACCCGGCGCTGGTCGGTGCCTTGACCGAGCAGGCGAACAAGCTGTGGCACGTGTCGAACGTATTCACCAATGAGCCGGCCCTGCGCCTGGCCCATAAGCTGATCAACGCGACTTTTGCCGAGCGCGCCTTCTTCTGCAACTCCGGCGCCGAAGCCAACGAGGCCGCCTTCAAGCTGGCCCGTCGCGTCGGTTTCGACCGGTTCGGCAGCGAGAAGTACGAAATCATCGCCGCACTCAACAGCTTCCACGGTCGCACCCTGTTCACCGTGAACGTCGGTGGCCAGTCGAAGTACTCCGACGGCTTCGGTCCGAAGATCACCGGCATTACCCACGTACCGTTCAACGATCTGGCCGCGCTGAAAGCGGCTATTTCCGACAAGACCTGCGCGGTGGTGCTGGAACCGATCCAGGGCGAGAGCGGCGTGATCCCGGCCGAACTCGAGTACCTGCAAGGCGCCCGTGACCTGTGCACCGCGCACAACGCGCTGCTGATTTTCGATGAAGTGCAGACCGGCATGGGCCGCAGCGGCAAGCTGTTCGCCTACCAGCATTACGGCGTGGTCCCGGACATCCTGACCAGCGCCAAGAGCCTGGGCGGCGGTTTCCCGATCGCGGCGATGCTGACCACCGAAGACCTGGCCAAACACCTGGTCGTCGGCACCCACGGCACCACCTACGGCGGCAACCCGCTGGCGTGTGCGGTCGCCGAAGCGGTGATCGACGTGGTCAACACCCCTGAAGTGCTGGCCGGCGTCAACGCCAAGCACGACAAATTCAAGGCGCGCCTGGAGCAGATCGGCGAGAAGTACGGCCTGTTCACCCAGGTCCGCGGTCTGGGCCTGT
Source organism: Pseudomonas sp. MPC6 (assembly GCF_006094435.1). NCBI lineage: Bacteria > Pseudomonadati > Pseudomonadota > Gammaproteobacteria > Pseudomonadales > Pseudomonadaceae > Pseudomonas > Pseudomonas sp. MPC6. The sequence goes on from NZ_CP034783.1 coordinate 1,469,189, forward strand.
TGATCGGTTGTGTGCTGAACGATGCCTGGAAAGGCAAGGCCAAGGACATCTTCAACGCCGCTGAGAAAGAAGGCCTGATGATTCTGCAAGCCGGCCCGGACGTGGTGCGTTTCGCCCCGAGCCTGGTGGTGGAAGATGCCGATATCGACGAAGGCCTGGACCGTTTCGAGCGCGCCGCGGCAAAACTGACGCAAGCCTGATAGACCCTTCGACGCCTGAACATTCAGGCGTCGAACCCAATTTTTATGCCGGGCCAGTCCAGACGCATCACCCCCTGTGCAGGAGCTGGCTTGCCAGCGAAGGCGGCCGATAGATCGCCGTAATGCTTTCGGGCCTCTTCGCTGGCAAGCCAGCTCCTACATAGGGGCGGCGTGTCAGGGCAACCCCGGTATTTTTTCCCCCCGTCGGCCAATCGGGTCGACCTGTTTCTTGATTAAGGAGTGACACCATGCTGGTGATGCGCCCCGCGCAAATGGCTGATCTGGGCGAGGTACAGCGTCTGGCTGCGGACAGCCCGATTGGTGTCACTTCCTTGCCGGATGACGTTGAACGCCTGAGAGACAAGATCGCCGCGAGCGAAGCCTCGTTCGCCGCCGAAGTCAGCTTCAACGGCGAAGAGAGCTATTTCTTCGTCCTCGAAGACTCCACCACCGGCAAACTGGCCGGGTGCTCGGCGATCGTGGCCTCGGCCGGTTATTCCGAGCCGTTCTACAGCTTTCGCAATGAAACCTTCGTGCACGCCTCCCGCGAGCTGAAGATTCATAACAAGATCCACGTGCTCTCCCAGTGCCACGACCTCACCGGCAACAGCTTGCTGACCAGTTTCTACGTGCTGCCGGAGCTGGTGGGTTCGGCCTGGTCGGAACTCAACTCCCGTGGGCGCTTGCTGTTCGTGGCCAGCCATCCGGAGCGGTTTGCCGATTCGGTGGTGACCGAGATCGTCGGTTACAGCGACGAACATGGCGACTCGCCGTTCTGGGACGCCATCGGTCGCAACTTCTTCGACCTCAATTACGCCGAAGCCGAGCGTTTGTGCGGGCTGAAGAGCCGGACCTTCCTGGCCGAGCTGATGCCGCATTACCCGATTTATGTGCCGCTGCTGCCGGACTCCGCGCAAGAGGCGATGGGCCAGGTGCACCCGCGGGCGCAGATCACGTTCGACATCCTGATGCGCGAAGGCTTCGAGACCGATCACTACATCGACATTTTCGACGGCGGCCCGACCTTGCATGCCCGTGTCTCGGGGATCCGCTCGATCGCCCAGAGCCGTGTGGTCCCGGTGAAAATCGGTGAGCCGGTCAAAGGTGCCGGTCGTCAGTACCTGGTGGCCAACGCCCAGTTGCAGGATTACCGCGCGGTGTTGCTCGAGCTCGATTATGCGCCGGGCAAACCCGTGACCCTGGATCTGGAAGCCGCCGAAGCCCTGGGCGTCGGTGAAGGTGCCAGCGTGCGCCTGGTGGCGGTCTGACGACTGCTGCCACAGCTGGAAAACAATGCTTGGAAAAGCAGCGAAGTTTCGCGGGTGGCGCAAGCGGCCCGTTTGAGGAGATAGCATGATCGTTCGTCCCGTACGCAGCAGCGATTTACCCGCTCTGATCGACCTGGCCCGCAGCACCGGTACCGGCCTGACCACCTTGCCGGCCAACGAAGAGCGGCTGGCCCATCGGGTCGGCTGGGCCGAGAAGACCTTTCGCGGCGAAGCCGGGCGGGGCGATGCGGACTACTTGTTCGTGCTCGAAGACGACAACGGCCGGGTGGTGGGCATTTCTGCCATCGCCGGCGCCGTTGGCCTGCGTGAGCCCTGGTACAACTTCCGGGTCGGCCTGACCGTCAGTGCTTCCCAGGAACTGAATATCTATCGCGAGATCCCGACGCTGTTCCTGGCCAACGACCTGACCGGCAACTCCGAGCTGTGCTCGCTGTTCCTGCATGCCGATTACCGTACCGGCCTCAACGGTCGCATGCTGGCCAAGGCGCGGATGCTGTTCATCGCCGAGTTCCCGCAGCTGTTCGGCAACAAGATCATCGCCGAGATGCGTGGCATGTCCGACGCCGCCGGGCGTTCGCCGTTCTGGGAAAGCCTGGGCCGGCACTTCTTCAAGATGGAATTCAGCCAGGCCGATTACCTGACCGGCGTGGGCAACAAGGCGTTCATCGCCGAATTGATGCCGAAATTCCCGCTGTACACCTGCTTCCTGTCGCCAGACGCGCGCAACGTGATCGGCCAGGTTCACCCGGACACCGAGCCGGCGCTGTCGATGCTCAAGAGCGAAGGCTTCAGCTATCAAGGCTACGTCGACATCTTCGACGCCGGCCCTGCGGTGGAGTGCGAAACCGGCAAGATCCGTGCGGTGCGCGACAGCCAGGCGCTGGTCTTGGCCATCGGCACCCCGGGTGACGACGCCACGCCTTTCCTGATTCACAACCGCAAGCGCGAGGACTGTCGGATCACGGCCGCTCCCGCACGCTTCGCCGCCGGCACCTTGGTGGTCGATCCGCTGACCGCCAAACGTCTTCAACTCAACGCCGGCGATCAAGTGCGCGCCGTGCCGTTGTCCGCTGCTCGGGAGTCGAAATAATGAATTCGCTATACATCGCAGGTGAATGGCTGGCCGGTCAGGGTGAAGCCTTCCAGTCGCTGAACCCGGTGACCCAACAGGTGCTGTGGGACGGCGCAGGCGCCACCACCGCGCAGGTCGAATCGGCCGTGCAAGCCGCGCGTCAAGCTTTCCCGGGCTGGGCGCGGCGCACCCTGGAAGAGCGCATCAGCGTGCTGGAGGCGTTTGCCGCCGCGTTGAAAAATCACGCGGATGAACTGGCGCGCACCATCGGTGAGGAAACCGGCAAGCCGCTGTGGGAATCGGCGACCGAAGTCACCAGCATGGTCAACAAGATTGCGATCTCGGTGCAGAGCTACCGCGAACGTACCGGCGAGAAGAGCGGCCCCCTGGGTGACGCCACCGCCGTATTGCGCCACAAGCCACACGGCGTGGTGGCGGTATTCGGGCCTTACAACTTCCCGGGGCACTTGCCCAATGGTCACATCGTGCCGGCGCTGCTGGCCGGTAACAGCGTGCTGTTCAAGCCGAGCGAGCTGACGCCGAAAGTCGCCGAGCTGACGGTCAAGTGCTGGATCGAAGCCGGCCTGCCGGCGGGCGTGTTGAACCTGCTGCAAGGTGCGCGCGAAACCGGGATCGCCCTGGCGGCGAACCCGGGCATCGACGGCCTGTTCTTCACCGGCTCCAGCCGCACCGGCAATCACCTGCACCAGCAGTTTGCCGGCCGTCCGGACAAGATCCTCGCGCTGGAGATGGGCGGTAACAATCCGCTGGTGGTCGATGAAGTGGCTGATCTCGATGCGGCTGTCTACACCATCATCCAGTCGGCGTTCATCTCTGCCGGCCAGCGTTGCACCTGTGCCCGCCGCTTGCTGGTGCCGCAAGGTGCCTGGGGCGATGCACTGCTGGCGCGTCTGGTGGAAGTCAGCTCGACCATTGAGGTCGGCCCTTTCGACCAGCAACCGGCGCCGTTCATGGGCTCGGTGATTTCCCTCGGCGCGGCGAAAGCCCTGATGGAAGCGCAAGAACACCTGCTGGCCAATGGCGCCGTGGCGCTGCTGGAAATGACCCAGCCGCAAGCCCAGGCCGCTTTGCTGACCCCGGGTATTGTAGACGTCACCGCGGTAGCCGATCGTCCTGACGAAGAGCTGTTCGGCCCGTTGCTGCAAGTGATCCGCTACGCTGACTTTGAAGCAGCGATCGCTGAAGCCAACGACACCGACTATGGGCTCGCGGCGGGTCTGCTGTCGGATTCCGAAGCGCGTTATCAGCAGTTCTGGCTGGAAAGCCGCGCGGGCATCGTCAACTGGAACAAACAGCTGACCGGTGCCGCGAGCAGCGCACCCTTCGGCGGCGTCGGCGCCTCGGGCAACCACCGCGCCAGCGCTTACTATGCCGCGGATTACTGCGCATACCCGGTGGCCTCGCTGGAAACCCCGAGCCTGGTGTTGCCAGCGACTCTCACGCCTGGCGTGAAAATGGCGTAACGCCCATTCGCAGGCAAGCCTCGCGCCTACAGGTTTTGTGTCGTTCACGTGAGCGGCGCACACCACAAACCTGTAGGCGCGAGGCTTGCCCGCGAAGGCCGCGCCTCGGTCATATTGAATTGTTACCCGATGCCTATAACAACAGATTCTCGTGGAGCCTCGCTGATGAAATCCTATGAAGTCAATTTTGACGGTCTAGTGGGGCCGACCCATAACTACGGCGGTCTGTCCTACGGCAACGTCGCGTCCCAGAGCAACAGCCAGCAGTCCTCGAACCCGAAGGAAGCGGCGCTGCAAGGCCTGGCGAAAATGAAAGCGCTGATGGAAATGGGCTTTCAACAAGGCGTGCTGGCACCCCAGGAACGCCCTGATGTAGCCGCCCTGCGCCGCCTGGGTTTCAGCGGCACCGACGCGCAAGTGATCGAGCAGGCCGCCAAGGACGCCATGCCGTTGTTGGTTGCCAGCTGCTCGGCGTCGAGCATGTGGGTGGCCAACGCCGCCACGGTCAGCCCAAGTGCCGACACGGCCGACGGTCGCGTGCATTTCACCGCCGCCAACCTCAATTGCAAATATCACCGCAGCATCGAGCACCCGACCACCAGCCGCGTGCTGGGGGCGATGTTCGCGAACCAGCAGCATTTCGCGCACCACGCCGCCTTGCCGGCCGTGGCGCAGTTTGGTGACGAAGGCGCCGCCAACCACACCCGTTTCTGCCGTGAATACGGCGAAGCCGGCGTCGAGTTCTTCGTGTTCGGCCGCAGTGCGTTCGATACCCGCTACCCGGCACCGCAGAAGTACCCGGCGCGCCAGACCCTCGAAGCCTCCCAGGCAGTTGCCCGCCTGCACGGCTTGAGCGATGAAGGCGTGGTATACGCCCAGCAAAACCCTTCGGTCATCGATCAGGGCGTGTTCCACAACGACGTGATCGCGGTGGGTAACGGTGAGGTGCTGTTCTATCACGAGGACGCGTTCCTCGACACCGAGCAGATGCTGGCTGAACTGCAGGGCAAACTCGCCAGGGTCGGTGGGAAATTTCAGTCGATCTGTGTACCGCGTTCCGCGGTCACTGTGGAAGACGCGGTTCGCTCCTACTTGTTCAATAGCCAGTTGCTGACACGTGCTGACGGCACCATGCTCTTGATCGTGCCGGAAGAGTGCCGTGGCAACGAGCGGGTCTGGCAGTACCTGCAAGGCTTGACCAGTTCCGGCGGCCTGATCCGCGAAGTCAAAGTATTCGATCTCAAGCAGAGCATGCAGAACGGCGGTGGCCCGGCTTGCCTGCGGTTGCGTGTCGCACTCAACGAAACCGAACTGGCGGCCGTCAACCAAGGCGTTATCATGACGGCACCGTTGTACGGCACGTTGACCGCATGGGTCGACAAGCACTACCGCGACCGCATGACCGAAAATGATCTCGCGGACCCGCAATTGCTGCTTGAGTGCCGGACGGCACTGGATGAACTGACACAAATCCTTAAACTGGGCGCGGTTTATCCATTCCAGATCAATTGAAAGCCGGCGCTGCATGCGCCGACTCATCTCCTTTAGAGAGCGTAAAAAAACATGAGCGATACCCTGCAGCTGATCCTTGAAGACACCGACGGCACGCAACTGGAAACGTCCTGCACCCGCGTCGCGGTCATGTGGCAAGGCAAAGAGCTGTGGATCCAGCAGGATGGCCGCGGCCAACTGCTGATCGGGGTGGACGTCGAAGAAGGTGACGCTGAATACGCCAACCTGCTGCTGCGCCCATTGGCAACTAATCTGGTAAGTCTGCAACTGGAAATGGAACCGGCCGAAGTCGGTGACGAAGACCACGTGCACGGCCCGGATTGCGCACACGACCACTAAGGAAATCGCTCTATGCTCGCCCTCGGCAAACTGCTTGAACTGACCCTCGCCGGCCGCGAACCGGCGGAGAAGACTCAACTGACTGTCGAAGGCGTGCGGATGCGCTGGTTGAGCGAGGGGGCGCTGGAAGTCCGGCCACCTGAAGTGCGCGACAATGGCCTGGACCTGCTGCTGTCAGCCGGCATCCATGGCAACGAAACAGCGCCGATCGAGTTGCTCGACCGCCTGTTGCATGACATCGCCCGCGGAGACGTCAAACCGCGCGCACGAATTCTGTTCCTGTTCGGCAACCCCGAGGCGATTCGCAAGGGCGAGCGTTTCATCGAGCAGGACGTCAATCGGCTGTTCAATGGCCGACATGAACAAACCAGCGGCTCCGAAGCCCTGCGGGCTTGTGAACTGGAGCGGCTGGCGGCCAGTTTCTTCAGCCTGCCGGATCGCAACCGCCTGCACTACGACCTGCACACGGCGATTCGCGGTTCGAAAATCGAGCAGTTCGCGTTGTACCCCTGGAAAGAAGGTCGCCAGCATTCTCGCCAGGAACTGGCTCGCCTGCGCGCCGCCGGCATGGAAGCGGTGCTGCTGCAGAACAAGCCGTCCATCGTGTTCAGTTCCTACACCTACGACAAGCTCGGTGCCGAGTCCTTTACCCTGGAGTTGGGCAAGGCGCGGCCGTTCGGGCAGAACGATGGCGTCAACGTCGACTTGCTGGAAACCCGCCTCAAACAGATCATCGAAGGCAACGAACCGCCACCGACCGAAGCGGCGCTGGACGGCCTGCAGCTGTTCAGCGTGGCGCGGGAAATCATCAAGCACAGCGATAGCTTCCGCCTGAACCTGCCGGTGGATATCGAGAACTTTTCGGAGTTGGAAGTGGGTTATCTGCTGGCGGAAGACATCGCCCAGACGCGCTGGATCATCGAGGAGGAGGGCGCCCGGATCATCTTCCCGAACCCCAAGGTCAAGAACGGCCTGCGTGCCGGGATCCTGATCGTGCCGACCACCGACGAAAACCTGGCCTGACACAGAACCTCTGTAGGCGCCGGCTTGCCGGCGAAGGCGGTGTATCAGTCACATCTATGTTGACCATGCCGCCGCATTCGCTGGCAAGCCAGCTCCTACAGGTTTTTGCGTTTAGACCGCTACCGCGCGTGGCTCACTACGACGCAACATCCGCATCTTGTGCAACGTATCCGCACAGGTCTTCGCCGCTTCCTGCCCTTTATGCACGAAATGCTCGAAGAAGAATTTCTGATGTTCTTCGCCAGCATGGAAGTGGTGCGGGGTCAAAACCACCGAGAACACCGGTACTTCGGTTTCCAGCTGCACCTGCATCAGCCCGCTGATGACCGACTGGGCGACGAATTCGTGGCGATAGATGCCGCCATCGACCACCAGGCCCGCGGCGACGATGCCGGCATAACGGCCGGACTTGGCCAGCAGTTTGGCGTGCAGCGGGATTTCAAAGGCGCCGCCGACTTCGAAGAAATCGATCTCTGATTCCTGATAACCCTGAGCAATCATTTCGGCGACGAAGCCTTTACGGCTCTGATCGACGATATCCTTGTGCCAGCAGGCCTGGATGAACGCAACGCGCTCGCCGTGATGGTTTTTACTTTTGCTATCGATTGCGGTGGGTTGCATGTTCTGATTCCTGTTTGTGTAAAAAACAGGGCTTATGAATCGAATGGGATTTAAGGGTACGCACGCTCGCATGAGTGCCTGCGGACGGCCCTTTGGCGCCAATCCCGTTCTCTCTTCATCCGGACTATGACCGTCGGCCCCGGGATCACACCGGGTCTGCTGACCTTGTCGCCAATCACCGCCGAAGCCATAACTGTCGCCAAGCGCTCGCGGGCTATGCACGTTGCGTGCAATTACCGCCGGTGGGGAGTTGCGCCCCGCCCTGAGAACGTTTTGCCGCCAGATTATTTGGCGACGCAGCTTTTTTACCACATATTTCTCAGATGTGCATGGCTGCTATCTGATGATTGCTATCGACTTTATGGTTGGCTCGCGCAGCCTTTTCCTGGTCAAGGGTTGATTATTTGTCGCCATGACCGCAGTAATTCCACCCTGAAAGGGATTTCCCCTGTTTACCGAGGCCAGATTCATGAGCGTTATCGATCTTCGCAGCGACACTGTCACCCAACCGACCGCCGGGATGCTCCACGCAATGGCCACCGCGGCCACCGGTGACGACGTTTATGGCGAAGATCCGACGGTCAATCGTCTGGAAGCCGAAGTGGCAAAACGGCTGGGTTTTGCGGCGGCGCTGTTTGTGCCGACGGGCACCATGAGCAACTTGCTGGGCCTGATGGCGCACTGCGAGCGCGGTGACGAATACATTGTCGGCCAGCAAGCCCACACCTATAAGTACGAGGGGGGCGGCGCGGCGGTGCTGGGGTCGATCCAGCCGCAGCCACTGGACGTGCAGGCCGACGGTTCGCTGGATCTGTCCCAGGTTGCCGCCGCGATCAAACCGGACGACTTCCATTTCGCCCGCACTCGCCTGCTGGCGCTGGAAAACACCATGCAAGGCAAGGTATTGCCGCTGGCGTATCTGGCCCAGGCTCGACGCTTTACGCAAGAGCAGGGCCTGGTCCTGCACCTGGACGGCGCGCGGCTGTACAACGCGGCGGTCAAGCTGGGCGTCGACGCGCGGGAAATCACCCGGCATTTCGATTCCGTGTCGGTCTGTCTGTCCAAAGGGCTGGGCGCGCCGGTCGGTTCGGTGCTCTGTGGTACGGTGGAGTTGATCGCCAAGGCGCGCCGCCTGCGCAAGATGGTCGGCGGCGGCATGCGTCAGGCCGGGATCCTGGCGGCGGCGGGGCTGTATGCTCTGGATCACAACGTGCAGCGTCTGGCCGACGATCACGCCAATGCCCAGATTCTGGCTGAGGGCCTGCGAAAGGCCGGTTATGACGTCGAGCCGGTGCAGACCAACATGGTCTACGTACAGATGGGCGACAAGGCCGAGGCGATCAAAACCTTCGCCGCCGAACGCGGAATCAAGCTCAGTGCGGCAGGCCGCCTGAGAATGGTCACGCATATGGACGTCAGTCGCGTCCAGATCGGGCAGGTCGTCGCGGCATTCGTCGAGTTTTCGCGCAACTGACAGCGTTAGCCGTCCAATTGACCGTTTCTATCGTATAAACACGCTGTACCCCGCGCGCAGGGCCGATATAATGCGGCCCTTTGCCGTCGCTTCGTCTGTTGACGTTTCGCACAGGCCTTTGGCCGCAGCCTCCGTGGAAGAACCTAATGAAAAGCGCAGAAATCCGTGAAGCCTTCCTTCGCTTCTTCGAAGAGCAAGGCCACACCCGTGTAGCCTCCAGCTCTTTGATTCCGGGCAACGACCCAACCCTGCTGTTCACCAACGCGGGGATGAACCAGTTCAAGGACTGCTTCCTGGGCCAGGAAAAGCGCGCGTACACCCGCGCCGTCTCGAGTCAGAAATGCGTGCGCGCCGGCGGCAAGCACAACGACCTGGAAAACGTCGGTTATACCGCCCGTCACCACACTTTCTTCGAAATGTTGGGTAACTTCAGCTTCGGCGATTATTTCAAGCGCGACGCGATCAGCTACGCCTGGAACTTCCTGACCTCCGAGCAGTGGCTGAACCTGCCGAAAGAAAAGCTCTGGGTCACGGTCTACGCCAGCGATGACGAAGCCTACGACATCTGGACCAAGGAAATCGGGGTTCCGGCCGAGCGCATGGTTCGCATCGGCGACAACAAAGGCGCGCCGTATGCGTCCGACAACTTCTGGACCATGGGCGATACCGGCCCGTGCGGTCCTTGCACCGAGATTTTCTACGATCACGGCGCCGACATCTGGGGCGGCCCGCCAGGCTCGCCGGAAGAAGACGGCGACCGTTACATCGAGATCTGGAACAACGTGTTCATGCAGTTCAACCGCACTGCCGATGGCGTGTTGCACCCGCTGCCGGCACCGTCGGTCGACACCGGCATGGGCCTGGAGCGGATCAGTGCGGTGCTGCAGCACGTTCACTCCAACTATGAAATCGACCTGTTCCAGAGCCTGCTGAGCGCTTCGGCCAAGGCCATCGGTTGCACCAACGACGACCAGGCTTCCCTGAAAGTCGTGGCCGACCACATCCGTTCGTGCGGCTTCCTGATTGCCGACGGCGTGCTGCCGTCCAACGAAGGCCGTGGCTACGTGCTGCGCCGGATCATCCGTCGCGCCTGCCGTCACGGCAACAAACTGGGGGCCAAGGGCAGCTTCTTCTACCAGATCGTTGCGGCGCTGGTTGCCGAGATGGGCGAAGCCTTCCCTGAGCTGACGTCCCAGCAGGCGCACATCGAGCGTGTCCTGAAGGCCGAAGAAGAGCAGTTCGCCAAGACCCTGGAGCAGGGCCTGAAAATCCTCGAGCAAGACCTGGCCGAACTCAAAGGCGACGTGGTGCCGGGCGATGTCGTGTTCAAGCTCTACGACACCTACGGCTTCCCGATGGACCTGACCGGCGACATCGCTCGCGAGCGCAGCCTGACCATCGATGAAGCGGGCTTCGAGCGCGAAATGGAAGCCCAGCGCGTCCGTGCCCGTTCCGCCAGTTCCTTCGGCATGGACTACAACAGCCTGGTCAAGGTTGATGTGGCGACCGAGTTCACCGGCTACACCGCCACCAGCGGTTCGGCGAAAGTCGTTGGCCTGTATAAGGATGGGCAGTCGGTCGACGTATTGAGCGAAGGCGAAGAGGGCGTGGTCGTACTGAATCAGACGCCGTTCTACGCTGAATCCGGCGGTCAGATTGGCGACTGCGGTTTCCTGCAGGTCGGCAGCGCGCGTTTTGACGTGCGCGACACCACCAAGACCGGCGGTGCGTTCCTGCACCACGGCGTGCTGGCATCGGGCAGCCTGACCATTGGCGCGCCGGTCGAGACGCATGTCGATGCCGACGTGCGTCACGCCACCTCGCTGAACCACTCGGCGACGCACTTGCTGCACGCCGCGTTGCGCCAGGTGCTGGGCGAGCATGTTCAACAGAAAGGCTCGTTGGTCGACAGTCAGCGCCTGCGCTTCGACTTCAGCCACTTCGAAGCCATCAAGCCTGAGCAGTTGAAGGCGCTGGAAGACATCGTCAACGCCGAGATCCGCAAGAACTCCGCGGTTGAAACCGAAGAAACCGACATCGAAACCGCCAAGCAAAAAGGCGCCATGGCGCTGTTCGGCGAGAAGTACGGCGACAGCGTGCGCGTCCTGAGCATGGGCGGCGATTTCTCCGTCGAGCTGTGCGGTGGTATCCACGTCAACCGTACCGGCGACATCGGCCTGTTGAAAATCGTCAGCGAAGGCGGTGTGGCCTCCGGCGTGCGTCGTATCGAAGCGATCACGGGTGCCGCTGCACTGGCCTACTTGAACGCGGCTGAAGAACAACTCAAGGAAGCGGCCAACCTGGTCAAGGGCAGCCGCGACAACCTGATCGACAAGCTGTCGGCTGTGCTGGAGCGCAACCGCCTGCTGGAGAAGCAACTCGAGCAGTTGCAGGCCAAGGCTGCCAGCGCGGCGGGCGACGATCTGTCGGCTTCCGCGCTGGACGTCAAAGGCGTGAAAGTGCTGGCCGTGCGTCTGGACGGTCAGGATGGCAAGGCGCTGCTGGCGCTGGTCGATCAACTGAAAAACAAACTCGGCCGCGCAGTGATCCTGCTCGGCAGTGTCCACGAGGAAAAGGTCGTGCTGGTTGCTGGCGTGACCAAAGACCTGACTGGCCAACTCAAAGCCGGTGATTTGATGAAGCAAGCCGCTGCGGCAGTGGGCGGGAAGGGCGGTGGTCGTCCAGACATGGCGCAAGGCGGTGGTGTAGACGCTGGCGCACTGGATGCTGCATTGGCCCTGACTGTTCCTTTTGTAGAGCAGGGTTTATAAGGCAGTGTGTCCGGCCCGCAGTCTAGTGGCGGGCCGGCAGGCTGTTTGAGTGATTATTTGGGCGCCCTTCATGGGCAGAGGCGGCTTTGAAATGGCTTTGATCGTACAGAAATTTGGAGGCACCTCGGTCGGCACCGTCGAGAGAATCGAACAGGTCGCCGACAAGGTTAAGAAATTCCGCGATGCCGGCGATGACCTGGTGGTCGTGCTGTCGGCAATGAGCGGCGAAACCAACCGTCTGATCGATCTGGCCAGGAAAATCAGTGGCGACGGCCAACCGGTTCCCCGTGAGCTGGATGTGATCGTCTCCACCGGCGAGCAGGTGACTATTGCATTGCTGGCCATGGCGCTGATCAAGCGTGGCGTGCCAGCGGTGTCCTACACCGGCAACCAGGTGCGGATCCTGACGGACAGCGCGCACAATAAAGCGCGTATCTTGCAGATTGACGACCAGAAGATTCGCGGTGACCTGAAGGCGGGTCGTGTGGTGGTGGTCGCCGGTTTCCAGGGCGTCGACGAACACGGCAACATCACCACCCTCGGGCGTGGCGGTTCCGACACCACCGGCGTGGCGCTGGCGGCAGCCCTGAAGGCTGACGAATGCCAGATCTACACCGACGTCGACGGTGTCTACACCACCGACCCGCGCGTCGTGCCCGTGGCTCAGCGCCTGGACAAGATCACCTTCGAAGAGATGCTGGAAATGGCCAGCCTCGGGTCCAAGGTGTTGCAAATCCGTGCGGTCGAGTTCGCCGGCAAGTACAACGTTCCGCTGCGCGTACTGCACAGCTTCAAGGAGGGTCCGGGCACCCTCATTACTATTGATGAAGAGGAATCCATGGAACAGCCGATCATTTCCGGTATCGCTTTCAACCGCGATGAAGCCAAGCTGACCATCCGTGGCGTGCCAGACATCCCGGGCGTTGCCTTCAAGATTCTCGGCCCGATCAGCGCCGCGAACATCGAAGTCGACATGATCGTGCAGAACGTTGCGCACGATAACACCACCGACTTCACCTTCACCGTGCACCGCAACGACTACCAGGCGGCGCAGACCGTGCTGGAAAAAACCGCTGGCGAGCTGGGTGCCCGTGAAGTCATCGGCGACACCAAGATCGCCAAGGTGTCGATCGTCGGCGTTGGCATGCGCTCCCACGCAGGCGTCGCCAGCCGCATGTTCGAAGCACTGGCCAAGGAAACGATCAACATCCAGATGATCTCGACCTCGGAAATCAAAGTCTCCGTGGTGATCGAAGAGAAGTACCTGGAACTGGCTGTGCGCGCGCTGCACACGGCTTTCGAACTGGACGCACCGGCCCGCCAGGGCGAGTGATGCGTTTGCCAAAGGGCGCGGTCTGACCGCGCCCTTTGTTTTTTCGAATGGTGTGACTCCAAGCTGTTCTTTTGCTTGCGCTAGTCAATACTCAGGCATGTAGGGCTACGATCGCTCCGGTTGTAGGTCGGGTGCCTTTTTTTTGCAGACGGTTGTCCCTGAAATGAAATGCGTGAGGAGAAAGGTATGCTGATTCTGACTCGTCGGTGCGCAGAAAGCCTGATTATCGGTGATGGAGAAATCACCGTGACCGTGCTCGGCGTCAAAGGAAATCAAGTGCGCATCGGTGTCAACGCCCCGAAAGAGGTTGCGGTCCATCGTGAGGAAATTTACCTGCGTATAAAGAAAGAGAAGGACGAAGAACCAAGCCATTAATTTTTATCGTTTTTTATGTTTGCAAACGGGGAAGAAGCTGGTTAATATACGCCCCGTGTTGCGGAGAGCTGGCCGAGTGGCCGAAGGCGCTCCCCTGCTAAGGGAGTACACCTCAAAAGGGTGTCGGGGGTTCGAATCCCCCGTTCTCCGCCATTATTTGCGTAGTACGTTGTAATCTGGCTTTTTCGGTAAGTTGTTGAAGTTACTAGAAAAAGTGTTTGACATAGAGATTAGACGGCCTATAATGCGCGGCAACAAATGCACTCGTAGCTCAGCTGGATAGAGTACTCGGCTACGAACCGAGCGGTCACAGGTTCGAATCCTGTCGAGTGCACCATTTAAGGGTTGTTTGCAGCAATGCGAATGACTTGGCTCCAACCAGTTGTGATCTGGTATAAAAACACAAATGCACTCGTAGCTCAGCTGGATAGAGTACTCGGCTACGAACCGAGCGGTCACAGGTTCGAATCCTGTCGAGTGCACCAAACACCAAAAAGCCTGCGTCTAACGCGGGCTTTTTGCTGTCTGGGATTTGGCTTTTTCCTGTTGCATCTTCTCTTCTCAATTCTGGCCTGTGCGCCACGACCTCGCCTGGGGTTGGGACGGCTGCGCGTGCGCGAATTGATTCCCGATCTTCTCCGGTTTGCCGGGGACGCTTTTGATGTCCTGTTGTCTCATGGGGGGACGATGCGTTGGTTTAGGTTCTTCCGTGAGGAGCCTTCCAAGGGGGATCGCTGCATTTTTGGACGGTGGTGTGTTTTCTTTCCGGGATAAGTCGTCGCATTTTCATGGATCAGGACAGGGCTCAGCTTTATCTCGCAACCGCTTGTTTCCACCCGCGATTTTTTAACGTTTAAAACCGTCGGGCGGTGTATCATTGCGCCCGTCAGCCCCGCCGGGGCTTGTGGAATACCTCCATGGACTTACCCAGTAGTTACTCAGTAAAACGTTTTTCCAATCATGAATTGACTGATTGATCCTTCCGGCGCGCTCCGCTGCTGGGAGTGGAGTTCGCCTATGTCTGAAGTAGAAGTAAAGAAAACACAAGAAAGCTTGCAGGACCGCCTCGCTCAGGTCATTGAGCTGCTGCAGCGCCAGCGGGTGGTCGAAGACCTGACTCATCGCCAGGAAGGCGCGCATAACGAGCGGGTCGAAAACCTGGTTCACCGGCAGAATCTCGTCGAGTTGCAACGCAAACTCGATGACCTGCACTCCGCCGACGTTGCCTATATCCTCGAAGCCTTGCCGCTGAACGATCGCCTGACGCTTTGGCAACTGGTCAAGGCCGATCGCGACGGCGACATCCTGCTCGAAGTATCCGATTCGGTTCGTGAAACCCTGATCGCCGACATGGACGATCACGAGCTCCTGGCTGCCGCCAAGGACATGGATGCCGACGAACTTGCTGACCTGGCTTCCGAGCTGCCGCGAGACGTCGTCCATGAGCTCATGGAAACCCTGGACAACCAGCAGCGTGAGCGCGTGCGGTCGGCCCTGTCCTATGACGAGGAGCAGGTCGGTGCGCTGATGGACTTCGAGATGGTGACGATCCGTGAGGACGTCAGCCTCGAGGTGGTCTTGCGCTACCTGCGTCGCCTCAAGGAGCTGCCGGGCCACACGGACAAGTTGTTCGTGGTCGATTATGGCGGCGTGCTCAAGGGCGTGTTGCCGATCAAGCGCTTACTGGTCAACGACCCGGATAAACAGGTGTCTGAAGTCATGGCCAGCGATCCGGTGAGTTTCCATCCGGATGAAGATGCCTACGATGCCGCCCAGGCGTTTGAGCGTTACGATTTGATCTCGGCGCCCGTCGTCGACAAGAACGGCAAGTTGATCGGCCGTCTGACCATTGATGAAATGGTCGACCTGATCCGTGAAGAGAGCGAAAGCGAAGTGCTCAACATGGCGGGTCTGCGCGAAGAAGAAGATATCTTCGCCTCGGTCTGGAAGTCCCTGCGCAACCGCTGGGCCTGGCTGGCTGTGAATCTGATTACCGCCTTCATTGCCTCCCGGGTGATCGGCCTGTTCGAAGGTTCCATCGAGAAGCTGGTGGCGCTCGCGGCATTGATGCCGATCGTGGCGGGTATCGGTGGCAACTCCGGCAACCAGACCATCACCATGATCGTTCGCGCCATGGCGCTGGACCAGGTGAGTACGGGCAACACGTCGCGTCTGATGCGCAAGGAGTTGGCCGTAGGCCTGATCAATGGTCTGGTGTGGGGGGGTGTGATCGGCGTCGTCGCCTATCTGCTCTATGGCAGCTGGTCCCTTGGCGTGGTAATGACCGCCGCCATGACGCTCAACCTGTTGCTTGCAGCCTTGATGGGGGTATTGATTCCCATGACGCTGTCACGGCTTGGTCGTGATCCGGCGATGGGGGCCAGTGTGATGATCACCGCCATGACCGACAGTGGTGGCTTCTTCATCTTCCTTGGGTTGGCGACGATTTTCCTGCTCTGATTTCCATTGCCTGAATCCCGCCAATCCGACTGGCGTCCCCCGTAGGAGCCAGGCTTGCCGGCGAAAGCGATTTTGGGATCGCCTTCGCCGGCAAGCCTGGCTCCTACAGGAAACCCAATAACCCGCTGCCTGGCGGGTTTTTTTATGCCCGTATTCCAGGCACAAAAAAGCCAGCAATTACGCTGGCTTGGGGTTTTCGTGATGAATCAGGACGCGTCTGCGGTCATTTCGGCGTCATGGGCAATCAGCGAGACAAGCGCGTTCTGCTGGCGGTGGGACAGTTGGCGGAAGCGTTGCAGCAGTTCGCGTTCGTGCAGTGACAACTCCGGGCTGTCCAGGCGCATGCTCAGTTCTTCGCCCAGAGCGCCTTCCTGAATAAGGCTCTGTTCAAGGCGCGCGATGATTTCGGAGTTCATGCTGCGGTGATGATTGCGAGCCACCTCGGCAATGCGTTCACGCATTCCGTCTGGCAGACGTACGACGAACTTGTCAGCCGTACGGCTGGAATAAATTGCCTGTTTCAATGGGCGCATATATTTAACCGGTTAGTTCAGGGGAGCGGTTCTCGGAATTGGCCGCAGGATGTCTGATAGGACAAGCGCTCTGGCCAAATGTTCAACCTGAATTGGTAGAGGCCCGCATCATGCCTCAAGGTAGCCAGTTCGTTGGCGTCAATTCTGTGACAAATATTGAACTGGATAAAGGCGTTCTGCCAGCACCTGTTATCAGAAATGCGGACTGGTTGGTAAGTTTGACCTGTCCGTATCGCTGGCCGCGTCCGGTTGCCCGACCGGTGATGTCCTAGGACGCCTGGAGGTGCAAGTTATGCGGATTCGTTCAATGTTCCTTACCTATACAGAGTAGTGGCAGATGGCCGATTTGCTAGGGTTCAGGCGTACTGATACGCGATTGCAGGATGGATGGCAGTTTGATGTGCTTCAGCGGCTGCGCTGATCGGGCAGGGCGGGCCGGGTGAAAATTGCGCGCGAGCTGCGGCAGCGCCAAATGACCGGAAGCGTGCCCCCCGGGCGCGGCTGGTCAGT
The DNA here is from genome assembly GCF_006094435.1 of Pseudomonas sp. MPC6. Taxonomy (NCBI): domain Bacteria; kingdom Pseudomonadati; phylum Pseudomonadota; class Gammaproteobacteria; order Pseudomonadales; family Pseudomonadaceae; genus Pseudomonas; species Pseudomonas sp. MPC6. Next base: position 1,486,185 of record NZ_CP034783.1, read on the forward strand.
GATCGGAGTCTGCGGGTTGTCAGCGTAAAACGGGATCGAATTTGATTCTGCGCCCGGCGACCAGTGCCGCCATAAACAGTGTGCCAAATACGCCGCAGGCAATGAGCGGCAAGGTGATGAGCCGATCCTCGACCAATGCCAGATGAAAAATGCCGCACAGTAACGTCAGGACGAGAAATCCTGCTGCTGATTTGGACATGCTGCGCTCCGATAGGGTGGATTTAAAATACCAGGCGTTCTGAAGCGGGAGCTGGCCGCAGGATTTTCTCCTGGCTCACGTCCTGGCTTGCAAAACCGCGCTGATCGTTCAGGACTGCCAGCTGCGGCGCTTTTTGTAGCTGGAGGTAGTGGGGTGTTCGTTGGGCAACCGACTCAGTGCCGTTCTCTGGAGCAAAATGAAAACCCAGCAGTACGGCCAGGGCGATCGCGTTCGAGAGTAAAAGGGCGCTATTCATGAGGGCTGACCTCCGTTGTTTATGAGGTAACTGAAGCAGCCGGCATGCCAAGACTTGATGGCCAAATAAATCCTTTAAAATCAAAGATATAGCATGGGGCGTCGGGCGCTGGCTGTTGCATTTTGCAATGATGGCTTTTTGCGGTGATGCAATTTGCACGGTCGGCGACGCTGCGCGGCCTTGAAGTATCTGCCTACACTTAAAAAGCCTACGCACGACATGACAAAAGCAGGCCTGGCCGTTAACATGCTCGCCGTCCCAAGCGTCGCGCTTAGGGGTGACTTGTGTCTCAGTAGCTCAATTGGATAGAGCATCCCCCTCCTAAGGGGAAGGTTGGCAGTTCGAACCTGCCCTGGGACACCACTAATTCAAGGAAGCCAATTCGTCTCCTTCCTCATCAGCTTCGTGGCTGGCGGGGCAGGGCATTTGCTTCAGGCATGAAAAAGCTCCGCTCAGGGATTCGAATCTGGCGGGGCTTTTTTTGTTTTGGCACCAGGCATTTCGAAGCGTTGCAGGGTTTGCTTTCGAGCACTGACAATTGCTTCTATATAGAAGGCTTGGGTTTTGCTCTCCTGTCCCGGGAAAACGTACCGTTTTGCGGGCTTCGGCAAGTTATTGCCAGGAAGGCTGAATTAAAGGTTGACGGCAGATTCTGGAAGTCTATAATTCGCCCCACTTCCGGCGCAGTCGAAACGGAAAACTCCTTGGTAAACAAAGAGTTACGCAGTTTTCGACAGTGAGTTGCTTCAGTTCATCGAAGCCCAGAAGGAGTTGATCAGGCAGTGTGTTGTCGCCTTATCAACGGTTCGATCTTCTCGGTCGAAAGCGGAGTAAAAGAGGTGTTGACAGCAGCGAGTAACGCTGTAGAATTCGCCTCCCGCTGACGAGAGATCGGAAGCGCCAAGTGGTTGAAGTTGTTGAGGATTTCCAAGCGAAACTTTGAAAACTTCTGAAAATAACCGCTTGACAGCAGCAGAGGAAAGCGTAGAATGCGCGCCTCGGTTGAGACGAAAGATCTTAACCAACCGCTCTTTAACAACTGAATCAAGCAATTCGTGTGGGTGCTTGTGGAGTCAGACTGATAGTCAACAAGATTATCAGCATCACAAGTTACTCCGCGAGAAATCAAAGATGTAACCAACGATTGCTGAGCCAAGTTTAGGGTTTCTTAAAAACCCAAAGATGTTTGAACTGAAGAGTTTGATCATGGCTCAGATTGAACGCTGGCGGCAGGCCTAACACATGCAAGTCGAGCGGTAGAGAGAAGCTTGCTTCTCTTGAGAGCGGCGGACGGGTGAGTAATGCCTAGGAATCTGCCTGGTAGTGGGGGATAACGCTCGGAAACGGACGCTAATACCGCATACGTCCTACGGGAGAAAGCAGGGGACCTTCGGGCCTTGCGCTATCAGATGAGCCTAGGTCGGATTAGCTAGTTGGTGAGGTAATGGCTCACCAAGGCGACGATCCGTAACTGGTCTGAGAGGATGATCAGTCACACTGGAACTGAGACACGGTCCAGACTCCTACGGGAGGCAGCAGTGGGGAATATTGGACAATGGGCGAAAGCCTGATCCAGCCATGCCGCGTGTGTGAAGAAGGTCTTCGGATTGTAAAGCACTTTAAGTTGGGAGGAAGGGCATTAACCTAATACGTTGGTGTCTTGACGTTACCGACAGAATAAGCACCGGCTAACTCTGTGCCAGCAGCCGCGGTAATACAGAGGGTGCAAGCGTTAATCGGAATTACTGGGCGTAAAGCGCGCGTAGGTGGTTTGTTAAGTTGGATGTGAAATCCCCGGGCTCAACCTGGGAACTGCATTCAAAACTGACAAGCTAGAGTATGGTAGAGGGTGGTGGAATTTCCTGTGTAGCGGTGAAATGCGTAGATATAGGAAGGAACACCAGTGGCGAAGGCGACCACCTGGACTGATACTGACACTGAGGTGCGAAAGCGTGGGGAGCAAACAGGATTAGATACCCTGGTAGTCCACGCCGTAAACGATGTCAACTAGCCGTTGGGAGCCTTGAGCTCTTAGTGGCGCAGCTAACGCATTAAGTTGACCGCCTGGGGAGTACGGCCGCAAGGTTAAAACTCAAATGAATTGACGGGGGCCCGCACAAGCGGTGGAGCATGTGGTTTAATTCGAAGCAACGCGAAGAACCTTACCAGGCCTTGACATCCAATGAACTTTCCAGAGATGGATTGGTGCCTTCGGGAACATTGAGACAGGTGCTGCATGGCTGTCGTCAGCTCGTGTCGTGAGATGTTGGGTTAAGTCCCGTAACGAGCGCAACCCTTGTCCTTAGTTACCAGCACGTAATGGTGGGCACTCTAAGGAGACTGCCGGTGACAAACCGGAGGAAGGTGGGGATGACGTCAAGTCATCATGGCCCTTACGGCCTGGGCTACACACGTGCTACAATGGTCGGTACAGAGGGTTGCCAAGCCGCGAGGTGGAGCTAATCCCAGAAAACCGATCGTAGTCCGGATCGCAGTCTGCAACTCGACTGCGTGAAGTCGGAATCGCTAGTAATCGCGAATCAGAATGTCGCGGTGAATACGTTCCCGGGCCTTGTACACACCGCCCGTCACACCATGGGAGTGGGTTGCACCAGAAGTAGCTAGTCTAACCTTCGGGAGGACGGTTACCACGGTGTGATTCATGACTGGGGTGAAGTCGTAACAAGGTAGCCGTAGGGGAACCTGCGGCTGGATCACCTCCTTAATCGACGACATCAGCTGCTCCATAAGCTCCCACACGAATTGCTTGATTCATTGAAGAAGACGATAGAAGCAGCTTCAAGCTTTAAGCTACACGCTTCAAGTTTGATTGCGCTAAGCATCAAAATTGGGTCTGTAGCTCAGTTGGTTAGAGCGCACCCCTGATAAGGGTGAGGTCGGCAGTTCGAATCTGCCCAGACCCACCAATTTTGTTATGGGGCCATAGCTCAGCTGGGAGAGCGCCTGCCTTGCACGCAGGAGGTCAACGGTTCGATCCCGTTTGGCTCCACCATTTACTGCTTCTGACGTTAGAGTTTAGAAATGAGTATTCCGTTGTGAATATTGATTTCTAGTCTTTGATTAGATCGTTCTTTAAAAATTTGGGTATGTGATAGAAAGATAGACTGAACAACACTTTCACTGGTGTTGGATCAGGCTAAGGTAAAATTTGTGAGTTGCTCTTAATTGAGTATTATCGAATTTTCGGCGAATGTCGTCTTCACAGTATAACCAGATTGCTTGGGGTTATATGGTCAAGTGAAGAAGCGCATACGGTGGATGCCTTGGCAGTCAGAGGCGATGAAAGACGTGGTAGCCTGCGAAAAGCTTCGGGGAGTCGGCAAACAGACTTTGATCCGGAGATGTCTGAATGGGGGAACCCACCTAACATAAGTTAGGTATCTTAAGCTGAATACATAGGCTTAAGAAGCGAACCAGGGGAACTGAAACATCTAAGTACCCTGAGGAAAAGAAATCAACCGAGATTCCCTTAGTAGTGGCGAGCGAACGGGGACTAGCCCTTAAGTGGCTTTGAGATTAGCGGAACGCTCTGGAAAGTGCGGCCATAGTGGGTGATAGCCCTGTACGCGAAAATCTCTTAGTCATGAAATCGAGTAGGACGGAGCACGAGAAACTTTGTCTGAATATGGGGGGACCATCCTCCAAGGCTAAATACTACTGACTGACCGATAGTGAACTAGTACCGTGAGGGAAAGGCGAAAAGAACCCCGGAGAGGGGAGTGAAATAGATCCTGAAACCGTATGCGTACAAGCAGTGGGAGCCCACTTTGTTGGGTGACTGCGTACCTTTTGTATAATGGGTCAGCGACTTATTTTCAGTGGCGAGCTTAACCGAATAGGGGAGGCGTAGCGAAAGCGAGTCTTAATAGGGCGTCTAGTCGCTGGGAATAGACCCGAAACCGGGCGATCTATCCATGGGCAGGTTGAAGGTTGGGTAACACTAACTGGAGGACCGAACCGACTACCGTTGAAAAGTTAGCGGATGACCTGTGGATCGGAGTGAAAGGCTAATCAAGCTCGGAGATAGCTGGTTCTCCTCGAAAGCTATTTAGGTAGCGCCTCATGTATCACTGTAGGGGGTAGAGCACTGTTTCGGCTAGGGGGTCATCCCGACTTACCAAACCGATGCAAACTCCGAATACCTACAAGTGCCGAGCATGGGAGACACACGGCGGGTGCTAACGTCCGTCGTGAAAAGGGAAACAACCCAGACCGTCAGCTAAGGTCCCAAAGTTATGGTTAAGTGGGAAACGATGTGGGAAGGCTTAGACAGCTAGGAGGTTGGCTTAGAAGCAGCCACCCTTTAAAGAAAGCGTAATAGCTCACTAGTCGAGTCGGCCTGCGCGGAAGATGTAACGGGGCTCAAACCATACACCGAAGCTACGGGTATCACTTAGGTGATGCGGTAGAGGAGCGTTCTGTAAGCCTGTGAAGGTGAGTTGAGAAGCTTGCTGGAGGTATCAGAAGTGCGAATGCTGACATGAGTAACGACAATGGGTGTGAAAAACACCCACGCCGAAAGACCAAGGTTTCCTGCGCAACGTTAATCGACGCAGGGTTAGTCGGTCCCTAAGGCGAGGCTGAAAAGCGTAGTCGATGGAAAACAGGTTAATATTCCTGTACTTCTGGTTATTGCGATGGAGGGACGGAGAAGGCTAGGCCAGCTTGGCGTTGGTTGTCCAAGTTTAAGGTGGTAGGCTGGAATCTTAGGTAAATCCGGGATTCTAAGGCCGAGAGCTGATGACGAGTGTTCTTTTAGAACACGAAGTGGTTGATGCCATGCTTCCAAGAAAAGCTTCTAAGCTTCAGGTAACCAGGAACCGTACCCCAAACCGACACAGGTGGTTGGGTAGAGAATACCAAGGCGCTTGAGAGAACTCGGGTGAAGGAACTAGGCAAAATGGCACCGTAACTTCGGGAGAAGGTGCGCCGGTGAGGGTGAAGCATTTACTGCGTAAGCCCATGCCGGTCGAAGATACCAGGCCGCTGCGACTGTTTATTAAAAACACAGCACTCTGCAAACACGAAAGTGGACGTATAGGGTGTGACGCCTGCCCGGTGCCGGAAGGTTAATTGATGGGGTTAGCTAACGCGAAGCTCTTGATCGAAGCCCCGGTAAACGGCGGCCGTAACTATAACGGTCCTAAGGTAGCGAAATTCCTTGTCGGGTAAGTTCCGACCTGCACGAATGGCGTAACGATGGCGGCGCTGTCTCCACCCGAGACTCAGTGAAATTGAAATCGCTGTGAAGATGCAGTGTATCCGCGGCTAGACGGAAAGACCCCGTGAACCTTTACTATAGCTTTGCACTGGACTTTGAATTTGCTTGTGTAGGATAGGTGGGAGGCTTTGAAGCGTGGACGCCAGTTCGCGTGGAGCCAACCTTGAAATACCACCCTGGCAACTTTGAGGTTCTAACTCAGGTCCGTTATCCGGATCGAGGACAGTGTATGGTGGGTAGTTTGACTGGGGCGGTCTCCTCCTAAAGAGTAACGGAGGAGTACGAAGGTGCGCTCAGACCGGTCGGAAATCGGTCGTAGAGTATAAAGGCAAAAGCGCGCTTGACTGCGAGACAGACACGTCGAGCAGGTACGAAAGTAGGTCTTAGTGATCCGGTGGTTCTGTATGGAAGGGCCATCGCTCAACGGATAAAAGGTACTCCGGGGATAACAGGCTGATACCGCCCAAGAGTTCATATCGACGGCGGTGTTTGGCACCTCGATGTCGGCTCATCACATCCTGGGGCTGAAGCCGGTCCCAAGGGTATGGCTGTTCGCCATTTAAAGTGGTACGCGAGCTGGGTTTAGAACGTCGTGAGACAGTTCGGTCCCTATCTGCCGTGGACGTTTGAGATTTGAGAGGGGCTGCTCCTAGTACGAGAGGACCGGAGTGGACGAACCTCTGGTGTTCCGGTTGTCACGCCAGTGGCATTGCCGGGTAGCTATGTTCGGAATAGATAACCGCTGAAAGCATCTAAGCGGGAAACTAGCCTCAAGATGAGATCTCACTGGGACCTTGAGTCCCCTGAAGGGCCGTCGAAGACTACGACGTTGATAGGTTGGGTGTGTAAGCGCTGTGAGGCGTTGAGCTAACCAATACTAATTGCCCGTGAGGCTTGACCATATAACACCCAAGCAATTTGTGAACTCGAAAGAGGCCAGATTGCGGTGTGTGAAGACGAAATGAACCGAAAGTTCGAATCTCACTAAACACCGAAAGCTATCACATACCCGATTTGCTGAAGCGAAGCCGACTGGCTACGACTCAGTACCCGAATTTCTTGACGACCATAGAGCATTGGAACCACCTGATCCCATCCCGAACTCAGCAGTGAAACGATGCATCGCCGATGGTAGTGTGGGGTTTCCCCATGTGAGAGTAGGTCATCGTCAAGATTAAATTCCAAAACCCCTATCTGCGACTGCAGGTAGGGGTTTTGTTTTTGTCCGCAGGAAACAGGCGTGACGAAAATGCCACCGCCCGACGACCTACATGGAAACTCCGCCAGTGCTGTGCCTTAATCCAGAGGACCACTCACGGAGCGAAATAGATGCGACGCCGAGGCGCCCAATTCTGGCTATGGACCAATAGACGTTTACCCCTCCAGTCCCATGAGGAAGTCCTCAGCGATGGCGTGGAAATCGAAGTACAGGCGCGGATCAACCAAGGGGGGATTACCCAGGTCTTCGTAGGTGTCTACGGTCCGAATGGCTGGGCGATCGGCGAGGAGTTTTATGACCGGCGTGTCGGTGAACATTACTGTATCGCGTTGAAATGGGGCACCCAGCGGGCAAGAGAAATGGTCGCGGCCACTCAAGCGTTCGTAGCGCCGCACCGGGTGCAGTTGACCCTGAGTACGGTGATCACCGATGAGTCGGTATTGGCGTTGAGGCGTATGGAGATGACCGAGCGCGAACGTTTGAAGCTCAGGACCGAGGATGCCTGGGCGGAGTACCGTGCAGCCAAGACTGCCATGTTGGCTTTGATGCGCTCAACCAAGGTTGATCCCGGGATGTGGGCCGATCACAAGGAGCGGCTCAGGCAGGCAATCGATAGACGCGCCTGCGTACAGCGCGCTTATCTCGATTGATGTGTTACCGCTGCGGCTGGCGCAGGGCCTCGATGGTTTCGATCAGGTCATCGTAGGACACCGGCTTTCCAATATGCTGGTCAAAGCCTGATTGCCGAGACTTTTGAATGTCGCTGTGGGCGCCATAGCCGGTCAGTGCAATGGCCGGCACATCCTTGACCAATGGTAGCTGACGCAGGGCACTCATCAACTCATGGCCGCTCATGACCGGCATGCCCAAGTCCGAAATGATCAGATCGAAACGGGTGTTTTTCGCCGCGTCCAAAGCTGCCACCGGACGATCGAAGGCAATCACCTGCGCGTCCTCCATCTCCAGCAGCATTTTCAAGGTTTCCAGTACGTCGGCGGAGTCGTCTACCAGGAGAATCGTCAATCCGCTCAGCCGTCCCGAGGCGATTTCGAACGGGGGCGCCGATTGAATCGCGCCATGGGTGAGTGCCAGTGGCAGACACACCGTGAAGGTACAGCCCGTTCCGATACCCGCAGAACTCACCTCAACCGTTCCGCGTTGTGCCTCAGTCAACTGGCGGACCAGCGAAAGACCGATACCCAGGCCTTCCCGGTGGTGGGTGGCGTGCTGCTGTTCGGCCTGACCAAAGAGGTCGAACACATGATCGAGGTTCTCGGGCGCAATGCCGGCACCATCGTCTTTGACATCCAGCCGAGCCATGTTCCCCACCTGGCTGGCGATTAACTGCACGCGGCCCTGGGGCGGGGTGAATTTCAGGGCATTGTTCACCAGGTTCCAGATGACCTGCTCCATGCGAGTCGGATCGGCCTGGACGATCAGCGGGTCAGCGGGCACCAACAGTTCAATCGTGAGTTCGTGCTGTTCGTTGAGGACCACAGTGTGGATGTCACGCAACACGCTGATCAGGTCCACGGCGACCGGTTGCAGCTTGAGCTTGCCCGTGCGAACCCGTGCGACATCCAGCAGGTCATCGATGATACGTGCCTGGCTGTTGACGGCATCGCAGATGGTATTGACGGCCTTGGCGGCCGGCGCCAGCGACTTGGTGACCGGCAAGCGACGCAGCAGCTCCGCGTTGAGCTGGATCAGGTTCAGCGGATGCTTGAGCTCGTGGGACATCACCGCGAAGAACTCATCCTTGAGGTAATTGGTGTTGCGGGTCTCGGCCAGCTGTTGGCTTTGCTCTTCGTGCTGGCGCTTGTGGCCGGTCAGGTCCCGGGCAATCTTCACATAGCCCTTGAGATTCTCACCCTTGAGCCGCGTCACCTCGCCGCTGCAGAAGAAGCGGCTGCCATCCTTGCGCAGGTGCCAGCGTTCATCTTCGCTGCGGCCATGAGTGCGCGCCGATAACAGCTCATTTTCAGGCACGCCGGCCGCGCGATCCTCGGCGGAGAATATGAAGTCGTAATACGCGCCTTCGGCCTCGGCCTTGCTGTAGCTGAAGATCAACTCGGCGCCTTTGTTCCAGCTGGTGATGATGCCCAGTTCATCGAGGGTGATGATCGCGTAGTCGCGGGTACTTTCGGCGACCAGGCGCATGCGTTCTTCGCCCAGGCGCAGCTCTTCTTCGGCGGCGCGACGTTTGCTGATGTCGATGAAGGTCAGCACGGTGCCGTCGATGTGGTCCTCGCTGGAGCGATAGGGCAGCAGGCGCGCGATGTACCAGTGATTGTCGGTGCTGCTGACTTCGCGCTCGATCATGTTCAATGATTCGAACACCTGCGCCGCATCTGCGGCCAGGTCGTCGTAATGCAGGCGATGAGTGATGTCGAGCAACGAGCGCCCGGTATCCACCGGCAACATGCTGAAGATGTCGGTGGCGCGCGGGGTGAACCACTTGATGCGCATGCTGCGGTCGACAAACACCGTGGCGATGTCGGTGGAGGCGATCAGGTTGGTCAGGTAATCGTTGATCTTGTCGGTCTCTTCGACCTTGCTTTTCAGCTCGAAGTTGACGGTCAGCAGTTCTTCGTTGATCGACTGCAGTTCTTCCTTGCTGGTTTCCAGCTCTTCGGTGGCCGAACGCAGTTCTTCGTTGATCGCCTGCATTTCTTCGTTGGAAGCCTTGAGCTCTTCGCTGGAGACTTCCGATTGTTCGATGGTGTCCTGCAGGTGCAGTTTGGTGCGTTGCAGTTCGCGCTCCAGGTTGGACAGCACCTGGCTTTCCGTTTGTAGCACGGTGGTCGCCGCCAACTCCGAAGGGTCGACCTCCACCTCCTCGAATATCACCAGCACGTAGTCGCCGTCCGACTCTTCATCCTTGTAGGGATGGGCGACGAGATCAATCAGGTAGCGCCGGTCGTCGCGCTGGATCGGTACTTCGCGGGATTTGACCGGCTGGCCGCTCTGCTGCACCTGGAACAGGGTGGTGCGGATTTCCAGGCGCAATTGCGGAAGAATCAGGGTCAGCAAATTGCGCGACAATTCACCGCCGACATGCCGCAGGAAACGCCCGGCACTTTCGCTCATGTGCAGGATGTCGGCATTGGCATCGACGATCATGCTCGGTGGTGCGGACTGTTCCAGGGCCCGTTGATGGATATCGGCGACGGACAGTTTGCGCGGCAGGCTGTTTTGCGGCACTTGCCGGGAAACACTGGTCCGCACGTAGCCGCCGCGGGGCATGGTCGGGGTGCGGCGGCTATTGGCCGTGCCAGTCTTGGCGCGGAAGATCCGGTTACGTTTGTCTACCGGCGCGAATAATTCATGGCACGCGTCCGCGCTCTCGGATGAACCGAGGAACAGAAAGCCGCCGGGACGCAGGGCAAAGTGGAACATCTGCAGGATTTCGCGCTGAACCTCGCGATCCAGGTAGATCAGCAGGTTGCGGCAAACGATCAGGTCGATTTGCGAGAACGGCGGATCGGACAACAGGCTGTGTTTGGCGAACAGCACCTTTTCGCGGATTTCCTTGCGAACTCGATAGTGGTCGTTTTCCTTGCCGAAGTAATGCCGCAGTCGCGTCGGCGGTACGTCGGTAATGATCGCCTGCGGATACAGCCCGGCCCGGCCGACGCTGATGGCGCGCTCGTCGATGTCGGTAGCAAAGAGCTGAAACGAAGCCGCGCTTCTGTCCAGTTGCAACTGATCGTTGAGCAGCATCGCCAGGCTGTAGGCTTCCTCGCCTGTGGAGCAGCCAGCGGACCAGACCCGGATCTCTTCTTTCTCGGTTTGCGCCGAGACGGCGGCGCTGACCAGTTGCGGCACCACATCCCGTTCCAGGGCTTCGAAGGCTTCACGGTCGCGGAAGAAGTTGGTCACGCCGATCAGCATATCGCCCAGCAGTGCCTTGGTTTCCTCGGGGTTACTTTGCAAAAAACGATAGTAGCCGGCGAGGTCCGGCTGAGCCGTCACCTGCATCCGGCGTTCGATCCGGCGCAGTACGGTGGCGCGTTTGTAGTGTTTGAAATCATGGCCGGTGCCGGTGCGCAACTGGATAAGAATGTCCTGCAGCCATTGTTCGGCCACCACGGCTTCGCGTTCGGAGACGGCGGCAATGGTTTGCAGTTCGGGATCGTTGGCGGTAGGCAAGCTGATTGCCTGGGCGTTGCGCCACAATTCCAGCAATTTTTGCGGCATTTCGACCACGGGCAACACCAGGTCTACCATGCGCGTGTCGATGGCTGCACGGGGCATGCTGTCGAACTCGGCGTCTTCCGGTGCCTGGGCGAGGGTGACGCCGCCCTGTTCCTTGATACGGGACAAACCGACGGCACCGTCCGAACCGGAACCTGACAGCACCACACAGAAAGCACGCTCGCGGTGCACATCGGCGAGGTCACGAAAGAACAGATCGATGGACGCATGGCACCCCTGAGCCGGGTCGCAGGCGCGCACTTCAAGAACTCCGTCATTCATCGCCAGCCGTTGCGCCGGTGAAATGACATACACCCGGTTTTTCTCGATGGGCACCGTTTCGGTGACCTGCAGCACCGGCATACGGGTCGATTCCTGGATGATTTTGTCGGCGATGCTTTGGTGGTCGGGGGAGAGATGGAGAATGATCACGAACGCCATGCCGTTGTCCTGGGGCATGTTTTCGAAAAACAGTTTGATGGCTTGCAGCCCACCGGCCGACGCGCCAATGCCCACCACCGGAAAATCCAGGGTGCTGGGGCTCAAGGCCTTTGGCTCGGAAACAGTGTCCGAGCGCTTGGGAGTGGTGGTCATGACTTCGGCCTTTGGCAGAGACGGGAGACGTCTTGAGTTCAAGCGATGGACAGCGCACATCAATGAGTCAGGATAATCCCGTTTTTCAATAACGCCTTCAAATATTTAGCGCCCTCGGCGGCGGCCGTTCAGCCGCTTTCTACCTGAATGCACCCCCCCTGTAGGAGCTGGCTTGCCAGCGAAGGCGTTCTGACATCCAGCGAAGATGTCGACTGAAACACCGCTTTCGCCGGCAAGCCGGCTCCTACAGTGTGACGTGGTCATTGGCGATGAAGAATTTGAGTACCGATGCTTGATATTCCGAACACGCGGAGCCTATTTTGTACGGGTCGCCGTTAGCGGCCCGCACAATAACAAGGATTGCGTCATGACAACCGATGGCCAGCGTTCACTCGCGCAGCGATTGACGGGCATTGATGAGATTGAATGTGTCACGCCGGACTTGAATGGCGTACCCCGTGGAAAGGTAATGACCGCCGAAGGCTTTCTCGAAGGGCGACGTTTGCAGATGGCACGAGGGGTGCTGCTGCAATGCATCATGGGCGGATATCCGCCAGCGCGTTTCTACGGCAGCGATGACAGCGACCTGGCGTTGGTCCCCGATCCTGCGCAGATCCACCGTTTGCCCTGGAGCAAGCAACCGCGAGCCTTGGCCATCTGTGATGCGGATGAGTTGACCGGCGGCAGGTCAAATCTGTCGACCCGCGGCCAGCTCAAGGCCGTCATCGCGCGTTACTCCGCCCTCGGCCTGGCACCGGTGGTGGCGACCGAGGTCGAGTTTTTTGTCTTCGCGCCCAATACCGCCCCGACTCGACCCTTCCAGCCACCGGTAGGCCTGGACGGTCGTCGCGAGGATGGTCATTCGGCCTTCAGCGTCAGTTCCAACAATGGCTTGCGGCCGTTCTTCAGCGAAGTCTATGAATGCATGGCGGCCTTGGGCTTGCCGCGCGATACCTTCATGCACGAGATGGGCGTCAGCCAGTTCGAGATCAACCTGCTGCACGGCGATCCGTTGCTGTTGGCCGACCAGACGTTCCTGTTCAAACACCTGCTCAAGGAAGTCGCGCTCAAGCATGGCTTGACCGTGGTCTGCATGGCCAAGCCGCTGGCGCACACGCCGGGCAGTTCGATGCACATTCACCAGAGCATCGTCGAGATCGGCACCGGGCGGAACGTGTTCAGCGACGAGAGCGGTGAGCCGACCGCGACCTTCCGTCACTTCATTGCCGGCCAGCAGGCGGGCATGGCGGATTTCACCGCGTTGTTCGCGCCGAATGTGAACTCCTACCAGCGCTTGTACCATCCGTTCGCCTCACCGAACAATGCCTGCTGGTCCCACGACAACCGTGCGGCAGGTTTGCGCATTCCCGCCAGTTCGCCCCTTGCCCGTCGGGTCGAGAACCGTTTGCCGGGCGCTGATGCCAATCCGTATCTGGCTATTGCCGCGAGCCTGGCGGCGGGGTTATATGGCATCGAAAATCGACTGGAGCCGAGCGAGGCGATCCAGGGCGAATTCGAGGTGCCGGATAATCTTTCATTACCGTGTACCTTGCATGCCGCTCTCGAGCGTCTGACTCGTAGTCAATTGGCAATGGAACTGTTTGGCGAGGAATTCATCGAAGGCTACGTCGCTTCGAAGACCCTGGAATTGACCAGCTTCCTTGATGAAATAACTCCCTGGGAGCGGCGTGTTTTAGCGGCCCAGGCCTGACGATCCGTCGACACCGGGCTATCTTTTCGGGTAGCCCGTTACTCACTGCAAGGAGCCGCTCGGAACGCCGATGCGCCAAATCTGGAAACCTTTTCGAGCGCTTTATTTCGCCTCGCTGATGATGTTGATCGGCTCGGGCTTGTTAAGTACTTACCTGGCCTTGCGCCTGGCGGCCGATCACGTCGACAGCCTGTGGGTCGGTGCGTTGATGGCAGCCAACTATTTCGGCCTGGTGCTGGGTGGCAAGATCGGCCATCGGCTGATTGCCCGGGTCGGGCATATTCGAGCCTATTCGGCGTGTGCCGGGATCGTCGGTGCGGCGGTGCTTGGCCATGGCTTGGTGGACTGGCTGCCCGCGTGGCTGTTTCTGCGGGTCATCGTCGGCCTTGGCATGATGTGCCAGTACATGGTCATCGAAAGCTGGCTCAACGAGCAGGCGGAAGCCAAGCAGCGGGGCATCGTGTTCAGCGGCTACATGATCGCGTCCTACCTGGGGTTGGTGTTGGGCCAGCTGATTCTGGTCATGCACCCGGGGCTGGGGCTGGAACTGCTGATGCTGGTCGCCCTGTGCTTCGCGCTGTGCCTGGTGCCGGTGACCCTGACGCAGCGGATTCACCCGGCAGCATTGCACCCGGCGCCGATGGAGCCACGGTTCTTCATCAAGCGCGTGCCGCAATCGTTGAGCACGGTGCTGGGGGCGGGGTTGATCGTCGGTTCGTTCTACGGCCTGGCGCCGCTGTACGCCTCGCAGCAAGGCTTGTCCACGGAGCAAGTCGGTTTGTTCATGGGTAGCTGCATTTTCGCCGGATTGCTGGTGCAGTGGCCGCTGGGTTGGCTGTCCGATCGTTATGACCGGGCGCTGTTGATCCGCTGTTTTGCCTTCAGCCTGGCACTGGCCGCATTGCCGCTGGCGATCATGAAACAGGTGCCGCTGGAGGTGTTGTTCATTGCCGGTTTCCTCTGCTCGTTGGTGCAGTTCTGTCTGTATCCGTTGGCGGTGGCGTTCTCCAACGACCATGTCGAGGGTGATCGTCGGGTGTCCCTGACGGCGATGCTGCTGGTGACCTATGGCGTCGGGGCCAGTATCGGGCCGCTGGTGGCGGGGGTGCTGATGAAGCTGTTCGGCAGCCAGATGCTGTATGCCTTCTTCAGTTTCTTCGCGTTGGTGCTGGTCTGGCGGATTCGCCCGAAAGCGGTCACCAATCTGCACCAGGTGGACGATGCGCCGCTGCATCACGTCGCCATGCCGGACAGTATGTCGAGTTCACCGCTGGTGGCTTGCCTTGATCCGCGGGTCGATGAGCAGGTGGTGCAGGAACAGATGCAGAGTCCGGTCGAACCTGAGCCAGACCCCGCGCCTGAGCCTGAGCCCGAAACCGAAACCGAAACCGAAACCGAAACCGATGCGTCCGCCGATGACGCTGACGATGACGATGACCTGGGCCGTCAGAAAAGCTTTACCGAAGCCCGGCCTTAACACCCGAGCATAAAAAAACGGGCAGTCACCGCAAGGGGCTGCCCGTTTTCATGGGAGCGTTGTATCAGAAGTCGTCTTTGTCGAAGCGCCGTGCTTCGCGCTGAAGCTGATAGACGAACCGCTCGACCTGACGCTGCACCAATCCGCTCATGTTGTGAAAGCGTACGCCGGCGAAGGTGGTGGAGATTTTTTCCTCGAAATGCAGGTAGCGCAGCTCGACCGGCGCCGTCATTTTGCCAAAGGGCAGGGCAGCGGCGAAGCGGTCGTACACCTGGCCCAGTTGCAGGGAGCCACTGATGTTGCCTTCGAAGCGCAACTTGCAGCCGGTGGCGGAAATGTCCAGCAATTTGCCGCTGATCGGCATCCTGAGCTTTTCACCGTCCAGATTGACGTCGACCAGTTGTGCCAGCTTCAACGCTGCGCGAAAGGCGTTGCGGCGCTGGTGATAGACCACTTGAGCGGGCAGGGGGCCGCGGTAGCAACGGCTGTCGACGGACTCATCGATGGTCAGCGGGCCGTTGCTGTCCCAGGCAATGCGCACGCCGTCGTGGAAACCTTCGACCTTGAACGGTTCGCCGGCCAGCAGGAAGCGCTCGCCATCGCGGGGAATCATTTCGTCGAGGGTGATCGTTTTATGTTTACGGTCGACGTCCACCAGATAGCTCTGGAAGCGCTGGCTGCGCTCGTGGAACGTGATGATCAGCGGATCATGGCTTTCTTGCAGCTGGCGCAGGTTGCCGGAGATCTCCAGAGGCGTGGTAAGCACCTTGGGTGGTTGCGGAGCATCTCCCGCATTTAAGGCATTGGACACGGTTGATCAATCTCCGGACAAAATATGACTGCGACTGGCTAGTATTTTGCCAGCATGTTTCGCGGCTAGATAGGGCGTACTCGGCAGCAGGCTTACGCCTGACTGAGCGGGCGCGGCTTCACCAGCGTGGAGAAGGATCCGCTGGCGTTGTAGAGCGCTGGCGGCTCGCCGCCGGTGAGGATTTTCAGCTGGGTGGCCGTGGCGGCCTGCTGCCTCACAATCGACTGGCCATTGATGAGGTTGGCGGCCTGGCATTGGGCCAGAAGGTCGGTCAGCACATCGCTTTGCGCCAGCAACTGTTCACCCAGGCTCGACTGACTGGCCAGTTGCTCGAGGCCCTGGCGATTGGTGGGCAGGTTGAGACTGGCGAGGATTTCACTGCGCTTGCGGCCATGTTGATCGAGCAGAACGATCAATGCCTGTTTTTGCGCCAGAATGTCTTCGAGCAGCGGCATGTCGCGACCGTGCAAGGCGATGGATTCGGATTGCAGTAGCTGCAGCAAGTGTTGTGCGGGAGCAAAGTCGTCGGTGATCAATTGCAGCAGATGAGTGTCGTGCATGGCTGGCCTTGGGTTTTAAGCGTCCAAAAGCCTGGCGCGGGCCGTGGCCTAGCGCTGGGCTTCGAAGTTGAGCAGTTTGCTGGCGACACGGTTGCTGTCGACTTTGTAGCTGCCATCGGCAATCGCGGCTTTCAACTCGGCCACTCGGGCTTTGTCGACGGCAGGCTGATCGCGCAGCGTGTCAGTGACCTTCTGCAACTGTTGAGCCTCATTGCTGATGTGTACCGATTCCCCGCTTTTGACGGTACTGGCCTGTTCGGCCGGGGTACTCAGCGGCGCGGATTTGCCGGCTTCGGCGGTTTCCCTGGCAGCGCTGGTACGGGTAATGCCCGTCGGTGGCGAGGAACTGTTCAATCGGCTGAAATCGATGACCATGATAAAAACCTCTGGGTATTTGGACGCTTGCCATGTTTTCGGCCATACCCGGGAAAACTTTAGGCCCACTTATCAATGAGCTTGCGCGCGTCAGCGCTTGCCCTGCATGGAGCACAGTTTAGGGAACAGTCGGGTGGCGCGCCACATCTTCACCCCACAGAGCACCCTACATGGCCACTTCCACCTGGCCAGGCGCGATGACTTGCGCCTTGATGACCCGCTTGGAGTTGAGATTCTTCACTCGAATCTGTTCACGCATACCGCCGTTGGACAGTGCTTCACCCGGCATGCGCACGCTGAGCGTACCACTGCGGGCGATAATCACCACCTGGTCGCCCTTGCTGATGACTTCAGCCTGTTCCAGATTCACCAGGGTAATGACCTGGTCAGCGACCATGGGTCGGGTCAGTTTCTGCCCGATCGCCTGGTCGACCGACGTCAGGTAACCCTGACTGATCAGGCTGATGTCACGTTCGCGCAACGTTACGTCCTCGGGCTCGACAATACCCGCGCGGCGCAGGGGCCGGCTGGTGGTCACGATGTCGCGAAACAGGCGTACTTGAGCGGGCACGAAGACTGTCCAGGGGGACGCACCCTCGCAGCGAACCTTGACCGTGACCCGACCCAGCGGCCTGGCCGGGCTCTCGAGGGTGGCTGTCAATTCCTTGTCGCACATCGGCATGCGCAGTCGCGGGTCGAGCGGGTTGACCTGGATCTCGTAACGGCCTTCCGTTTGACTGCTCGCCAGATAGTCTTCGACGGTGAATTCAAGAAAGCCCTGAGTGACGCCGATAAGCATGTCAGGCAAGGTAACCGTGTCAGCAATGGCAGGACTGCCGGCGTTGAACAGGCACACGGCCGACAGCACGCCGCACCAGCGGCGGCAGTTGGAGGTCAGGCGTCGGAAAAATGTCAGGTCTGGGTTCATAAGGGTTAAAAAGCAAGCGCCGTGCCGTTTAGTGATGAATGCGCGTCGCAACACACTTAGCGTTGGTGTAGGAGTCTGGGCATGGCGGGTGTAATGGATTCGGTAAACCAGCGCACGCAACTGGTTGGGCAGAATCGCCTTGAGCTGTTGTTGTTCCGTCTCGACGGCCAGCAGTTGTATGGGATCAACGTATTCAAGGTTCGTGAGGTGCTGCAATGCCCCAAGCTGACCCTGATACCCAAGTCCAATCCTGTGGTGTGCGGTGTAGCGAGTATTCGTGGGGCGACTATTCCGATTCTCGATCTGGCGATGGCGACCGGTTCCGGTCGGTTGCGTGATCAAAGCAATCCCTTCGTGATCATCACGGAGTACAACACCAAGACCCAGGGTTTCCTGGTGCGCTCGGTGGAACGCATCGTCAACATGAACTGGGAGGAGATCCATCCGCCGCCCAAGGGCACGGGGCGCGATCATTACCTGACGGCGGTGACCCGGGTCGACGATCAGCTGGTCGAAATCATCGACGTCGAGAAGGTGCTGGCGGAAGTGGCGCCGACACCGGAAGCGATTTCCGTCGGCGTGGTGGATGTCGACACCCGGCACAAGGCGTTGTCCTTGCGCGTGTTGACGGTCGACGACTCGTCGGTGGCGCGCAAGCAAGTCTCGCGTTGCCTGCAAACGGTCGGTGTCGAAGTGGTGGCGTTGAACGACGGCCGGCAAGCGCTGAATTACCTGCGCAAGTTGGTCGAGGAGGGCAAGAAGCCGGAAGAGGAGTTCCTGATGATGATTTCCGACATCGAGATGCCGGAAATGGACGGGTACACCCTGACGGCCGAGATCCGCAACGACCCGCGCATGCAAAAGCTGCATATCATCCTGCATACTTCGTTGTCGGGTGTGTTCAATGAGGCGATGGTCAAGAAAGTCGGTGCCGATGACTTCCTGGCAAAATTCCGTCCTGATGACTTGGCATCCCGGGTAGTCGACCGGATCAAAGCAGCAGACATCAGCTAGGGGCCTTCTGCCCCTGGCGGTCAACACGATTTAAGAGGCGGTATCTTTGTCTACGGGTAATTTGGATTTCGAACAGTTCCGGGTATTCCTGGAAAAAGCCTGTGGCATTTTGCTCGGTGAAAACAAGCAGTACCTGGTCGCGAGCCGTCTCAATAAACTGATGGAGCAGCAAGGCATCAAGTCCCTGGGTGAGCTGGTCCAGCGCACCCAGACCCAGCCGCGCAGCGGTTTGCGCGAGAGGGTGGTGGACGCCATGACCACCAACGAAACCCTGTGGTTTCGTGACACCTATCCGTTTGAAGTGTTGAAGAACAAGGTGTTGCCCGAAGCGATCAAGGCCGCCCCTGGCCAGCGTCTACGGATCTGGTCGGCGGCGTGCTCGTCGGGTCAGGAACCGTATTCGCTGTCGATGTCGATCGATGAATTCGAGCGGGTCAACATGGGCCAGTTGAAGCAGGGGGTGCAGATCGTTGCCACCGACCTGTCCAGCATCATGCTGGCCAATTGCAAGAGCGGCGAGTACGACAGCCTGGCCATCGGCCGCGGTCTGTCGCCCGAGCGCCTGCAGCGTTATTTCGACCCCAAAGAGCCGGGACGCTGGGCCATCAAGGCACCGATCAAGAGCCGGGTGGAGTTCCGCTCGTTCAACCTGCTGGACAGCTACGCGAGCCTGGGCAAGTTCGACATCGTGTTCTGCCGCAACGTGCTGATCTACTTCTCCGCCGAGGTGAAGAAGGACATCCTGTTGCGGATTCATGGCACGTTGAAGCGCGGCGGTTATCTGTTCCTCGGTGCTTCTGAGGCACTGAATGGTTTACCGGATCATTACCAGATGGTTCAGTGCAGCCCGGGGATTATTTACCAGGCGAAGTGATTGAGTGGCAGCATCAAACAACGGGAGTCCTCAATGGCTCCCGTTTTTTATGCCAAGTGATTTTCCGCCGACACCACGTCCGGTGTAGGAGCCGGCTTGCCGGCGATAGCGGCGGGTCAGTCAACGCATTTGTCGACTGGACGGACGCCTTCGCCGGCAAGCCGGCTCTTACAGGGGATGGTGGTGTTTCGCAAATCGGTGTGAAGCGGCAGAAAAGCGGCAGCCTGCGGAAACCGGTTGCCGCTTTTCTGGCATTGCCGCCTTGCCCCTGCCCGCAAAGCCCCGGTTTACGGGCTTTTTCGAATTGGCACGACGCTTGCTAAGCTCATCTTACGAAAAATCAGGTCACCCGAAGGTTTCCCGACATGAGCATCAGCTTCGATAAAGCGCTCGGTATCCACGAACAGGCCCTGGGCTTTCGCGCCAAGCGTGCCGAAGTTCTGGCCAACAACATCGCCAACGCCGACACCCCGAACTACAAGGCGCGGGACCTGGACTTCTCGGCAGTGCTCGCCGCGCAGAACGAAAAGACCAAGAGCGGCTCTTTCGCCTTGAACATGACCAACAACCGTCATATCGAAGCCGAAGGCCTGGGCAATGGCGATGAGTCGCTGCTGTACCGCACGCCGATGCAGGCGTCGATCGACCAGAACACCGTGGACGCCCAGCTTGAGCAATCGGCCTACGCGGAGAACTCGGTCAACTTCCAGGCCAGCTTTACCCTGCTCAACAGCAAATTCAAAGGGTTGATCTCAGCCCTTCGTGGAGAATGATTCATGTCCCTCGCCAGCGTTTTCAACATTGCCGGTAGCGGCATGAGTGCCCAGACCACTCGCTTGAACACCGTCGCCAGTAACATCGCCAACGCCGAGACCGTCTCGTCGAGCATCGACCAGACCTACCGCGCGCGTCACCCGGTGTTCGCCACCATGTTCCAGGGCGCCCAGAGTGGCGGCGGCGACTCATTGTTCCAGAACCAGGACGCCGCCGGCCAGGGTGTGCAAGTGCTGGGCGTGGTCGAAGACCAGAGCGATCTGGACGCACGGTACGAGCCGAACCATCCGGCGGCTGACGCCAAGGGCTACGTGTATTACCCCAACGTCAACGTGGTGGAAGAAATGGCCGACATGATTTCCGCGAGCCGTTCGTTCCAGACCAACGCCGAAATGATGAACACCGCCAAGACCATGATGCAGAAGGTCCTGACCCTGGGTCAGTGATAAGGGACGACTCAGATGAGTGTGATTGATACCACCAGTGGCTTGAACCTCAACGACATCCTGGCCAACTCCTCGATCAAGACCAATACCAACACCGACGGACTGGCGTCGGCAACGAACAGCGCCACCGGCAAAAACGCCCTGGGCAAGGATGCGTTCCTGCAGTTGCTGGTCACCCAGCTGAAAAACCAGAACCCGCTGGAGCCGCAGGACAACGGCGAATTCGTCGCGCAATTGGCGCAGTTCAGCAGCCTGGAGGGGATCACCTCGCTTAACGACACGGTGACGGGCCTTGCCAGCAACTACAACTCGTCCCAGGCGTTGCAGGCTTCGTCTCTGGTGGGGCGTTCGGTCATCGCACCGGGCGACAAAGCCGTGGTCGACACGTCGAAGAGTATGACCGGCACGGTGGTGATCCCGGATTCAGTGCCCGCAGCCACTTTGAAAATCACCGACAAGGACGGCAAAGCCGTTCGCACCATCGACCTGGGCAGTCAGTCGGCCGGCAATGCCAGCTTCATCTGGGACGGCAAGGACGATGCAGGCAAGACGGTTGAGTCGGGTACTTACTCCTTCGCCGCTGCGACCAGCATCGATGATCAAGCCGTGGCGCTGATCACCTATCTGCCGGCGACCGTCAACAGCGTGACCATCAGCCAGACCGGCGGTGAGTTGATGCTCAACCTGGCCGGGCTGGGCAGCATCGCCCTGTCCAAAGTACAAACCATTGGTATGTAGAGCCGACTAACACGGCACAAAGGAGTGGAATATGTCTTTCAATATCGGCCTTAGCGGTCTCTATGCAGCCAACAAACAACTGGACGTGACCGGCAACAACATCGCCAACGTCGCGACCACCGGTTTCAAATCGTCCCGTGCCGAATTCCAGGACGTTTATTCGGCGAGCAAGCTGGGTACCGGCAGCAAGGCCGTCGGTAGCGGAGTGCGCCTGGCCAACGTCGCCCAGCAGTTCACCCAGGGCGACATCAACAACACCGGCAACGTGTTGGACATGGGCATCAACGGTTCAGGCTTCTTCGTACTGAATGACAGCGGTTCGCTGTCCTACACCCGTGCCGGTACGTTCAAGGTCGACAAGGAAGGCTACGTCACCAACACCGACGGTTCTGCGCGTCTGCAGGGCTACGGTGTGGATGCCAACGGCAAGATTCGCAACGGTGTGTTGACCGACCTGCGTATCGACACGTCGAACCTGGCACCGAAGACCACCACCACCGTGTCGTCGACGATCAACCTGAACTCCACGGCTGGCGTGATCGATCAGTCAATTGCCGCCAACAGGTTCGATCCGACCAAGCAGGCCACCTTCACCGAACAATTCAGCACCCCGGTTTTCGACAGCCAGGGTAACCAGCACGTCATGGATCAATACATGGTCAAGACGGGCCCCAATACCTGGGACACCTACACCCTGATCGATGGCCGCAACCCGGACGGCACCGACCCTACTGTCGTTACTACCCCTGCGATCCCTGCTGTTCCTGCTACTACTGGCAGCCCTGCCATCCCTCCTGACCCTGCTATCCCTGGTGACCTTGGTACCCCCGCTGTTCTTGCTACCGCTGGCAGCCCTGCCGTCCCTGCTGTCATGGCCAACCCTGCGATCCCGTCGACCATGACGTTCGATTCGAGCGGCAAGCTGGTTTCGGTCAGCACTCCGGTGAGCCCGCCGACCACTCCACCCACCGCGACTCTCGGCAACGATCTGAAGATCACCGACTGGAAGCCGGGCACTGTGACCGATGGCGTCTGGAAGGCCAACGGCGCCGCCGCCAACCCGGCGGGCTTGACCATCGCCATGGGCATCACGACGCAGTACAACGCCGATACCGCGCGTTCGATTCCTGCGCAGGACGGTTACGCCACCGGCCAGATCACCAGCCTGAGCATCGACGGTAGCGGGGTGTTACTGGCCAACTTCAGCAACTACCAAACCAAGGCTATCGGCCAGATCTCGCTCGCCAGTTTCACCAACGAACAAGGTTTGCAGCCTATTGGCGGCTCCAGCTGGAAAGAATCCTATGCGTCGGGCATGCCCGGCTTTGATGCGCCGCAAAGCGGTAGCCTGGGGATGATCGAATCCAACGCGCTGGAAGAGTCCAACGTCAACCTGACCAATGAACTGGTCGACTTGATCAAGGGCCAGAGCAACTACCAGGCGAACGCCAAGACCATCTCCACCCAGAGCACCATCATGCAGACCATCATTCAGATGGCGTGATGTGGGTCGGATAGCGTTTTACAAAGAGCCCCTCGGAAGAGGGGCTTTTTTGTGGAAGATTTAAAAGGGGCCAAAAAGAAAACCCCCGACAAGCCGGAGGCTCATCGGGGGTTTCAGGTAAAGCGCCTTGCGGCGCCTACCGGCTCAGCTTATTGGCAAGCTTCGCAATCCGGCTCGTCGATGGCGCATGCCTTCGGCACTGGAGCAGGGCCGGCTGGCGCTGCCAGGACCGAGTCGCCACCGTGGTTGCCGCCGCTGGAAACAGCGTTCAGCTTGCCGGTGTTGATGGTCGACTTCTCGGTGCTGGTCGCAGCCAGGGCACGGAGGTAGTAAGTGGTTTTCAAGCCACGGTACCAGGCCATGCGGTAGGTCACGTCCAGCTTCTTGCCCGATGCGCCGGCGATGTACAGGTTCAGCGATTGAGCCTGGTCGATCCACTTCTGACGACGGCTGGCCGCGTCAACGATCCACTTGGTGTCCACTTCGAAGGCGGTCGCGTAGAGCTCTTTGAGTTCTTGCGGGATGCGCTCGATCTGTTGCACCGAACCGTCGTAGTACTTCAGGTCGTTGATCATGACCGAGTCCCACAGACCGCGAGCCTTCAGGTCGCGAACCAGGTACGGGTTGATCACGGTGAATTCGCCCGACAGGTTCGATTTCACATAAAGGTTCTGATAAGTCGGTTCGATCGACTGCGATACGCCAGTGATGTTGGCGATGGTCGCGGTCGGTGCGATGGCCATGATGTTGGAGTTGCGAATGCCTTTCTGCACACGGGCACGAACCGGCGCCCAGTCCAGGGATTCGTTCAGGTCAACGTCGATGTACTTCTGGCCACGTTGCTCGATCAGGATCTGTTGCGAATCCAGCGGCAGGATGCCCTTGGACCACAGCGAACCCTGGAACGTCTCGTAGGCGCCGCGCTCATCGGCGAGGTCGCAGGACGCCTGGATCGCGTAGTAGCTGACCGCTTCCATCGACTTGTCGGCGAACTCGACGGCAGCGTCGGAACCGTAAGGAATGTGCTGCAGGTACAGCGCGTCCTGGAAGCCCATGATGCCCAGACCGACCGGACGGTGCTTGAAGTTGGAGTTCTTCGCTTGCGGCACCGAGTAGTAGTTGATGTCGATCACGTTATCGAGCATGCGCACGGCGGTGTTCACGGTGCGTTCCAGCTTGGCGGTGTCCAGCTTGCCGTTGGTGATGTGGTTCGGCAGGTTGATCGAACCCAGGTTGCAAACGGCGATTTCGTCCTTGTTGGTGTTCAAGGTGATCTCGGTGCACAGGTTCGAGCTGTGAACCACACCGACGTGCTGCTGCGGGCTGCGCAGGTTGCACGGGTCTTTGAAGGTCAGCCATGGGTGGCCGGTTTCAAACAGCATGGACAGCATCTTGCGCCACAGGTCTTTGGCCTGGATGGTCTTGAACAGCTTGATCTTGCCCGGGTACTGGGACAGGGCTTCGTAGTACTCGTAGCGCTCTTCGAAGGCCTTGCCGGTCAGGTCGTGCAGGTCCGGCACTTCGGATGGCGAGAACAGGGTCCACTGACCGTCATCGAAGACGCGCTTCATGAACAGGTCAGGGATCCAGTTGGCGGTGTTCATGTCGTGGGTACGACGACGATCATCACCGGTATTCTTGCGCAGCTCGATGAACTCTTCGATGTCCATGTGCCAGGTTTCCAGGTAGGCACAGACAGCGCCTTTGCGCTTGCCACCCTGGTTGACGGCAACGGCGGTGTCGTTCACCACTTTCAGGAACGGAACAACGCCCTGGGATTTGCCGTTGGTGCCCTTGATGTACGAGCCCAATGCACGCACCGGGGTCCAGTCGTTGCCCAGGCCACCGGCGAATTTCGACAACATGGCGTTGTCGTGGATCGCGTGGTAGATGCCCGACAGGTCATCCGGCACGGTGGTCAGGTAGCAGCTCGACAGCTGTGGACGCAGGGTGCCGGCGTTGAACAGGGTCGGGGTCGAGGACATGTAGTCGAAGGACGACAACAGGTTGTAGAACTCGATCGCGCGATCTTCCTTGTTCTTCTCTTCGATCGCCAGGCCCATCGCCACGCGCATGAAGAAGATCTGCGGCAGTTCGAAACGGATACCGTCCTTGTGGATGAAGTAACGGTCGTACAGGGTTTGCAGGCCCAGGTAGGTGAACTGCTGATCGCGCTCGTGGTTGATCGCCTTGCCGAGTTTTTCCAGGTCGAAGGTGGCCAGGACCGGGTTCAGCAATTCGAATTGGATACCCTTGGCGATGTACGCAGGCAAGGCCTTGGCGTACAGGTCGACCATTTCGTGGTGGGTCGCGCTTTCGGCGACTTCCAGGAAGTTCAGGCCTTCGGCACGCAGGGTGTCCATCAACAGGCGAGCGGTCACGAACGAGTAGTTCGGTTCGCGTTCAACCAGGGTACGGGCGGTCATCACCAGGGCGGTGTTGACGTCGGTCAGGGCCACGCCGTCGTACAGGTTCTTCAGGGTTTCGCGCTGGATCAGGGCGCCGTCGACTTCTTCCAGGCCTTCGCACGCTTCGGTGACGATGGTATTCAGGCGGCCCATGTCCAGCGGTGCGAACGTGCCATCGGCGCGGGTGATGCGGATCGACGGGTGAGCGTCGACCGCGGCCTCGGCCGGTGCGTGGGCGGCGCGTTCTTTCGAGCGGCCGTCGCGGTAGATCACGTAGTCGCGAGCCACTTTCTGCTCGCCGGCACGCATCAGGGCCAGTTCGACCTGGTCCTGGATTTCTTCGATGTGGATGGTGCCGCCCGATGGCATGCGACGCTTGAAGGTCGCGGTGACCTGTTCGGTCAGGCGGGCCACGGTGTCGTGGATTCGCGACGAAGCGGCAGCGGTGCCGCCCTCAACTGCGAGGAACGCTTTGGTGATGGCGACGGTAATCTTGTCATCGGTGTAAGGAACGACAGTGCCGTTACGCTTGATCACGCGCAGTTGACCCGGCGCGGTCGCGGACAGATCCGAAGTCGAATCAGCGGCCTGCGGCAAGGTACCCTGCGGGTTCTCGCGAGTTGTGTCGGTTTGCATGGGGGGTTGTCTCCACATTCTCTATGTTTGTTTGGGCACCATCACGGTGCTCACCGTTCCGTCCTGAAGCACTACAACCGGCCAGGGGCCGGGCATACCAACTTCGGGACAGATCAGGAAGGGGCTACAGGGCGCCGCTTCCATGCCGAACTATTTTGGTCCCAGGCCTTGAGCCTGAAACCGGGATCCTTTTGAGTGACAGCAACTGACTGCAACACCCGTACCGTTGTCGCCGTTTTCGGCTCAAGAACAGTAGCCATCCGCATGCGCGGTTTGGTCTTCCAAAAATACGTTTGGTTCAACCGGACAGAGGCAATAAAAGCGCTTGAAATCGGTGTCTGGTTTGTGTTTGGTTTTTGATGCAAAACCCTACATGTAGGGTTTTTTTCGCGCAGCGCTACAAGATAATGCGTTTTGGGGGGTGTTGCAACGTACTAACCTGTGGATAAGCCTGTGCGTAAATTGTGTGTGAAAGTTGGAACATGCGTGTAGGCCGCGACTGCACTGGAGCGGACCGATTTTCACTGATTTTCAATGTTTGAAAACGATCAGTCGGATTTTTAAGGGCGCGAACCCTACCACAAAAAACCGGCATGGCCGAACGCATTTGCCGGCTTGTGTTCTCGACGAGTGGCGTTTATACCATCGACCACTGCATACGCATTCTTATCCCCCTGGTCATTACAAAAAGACGGGCGGATGCTTTCTTATTTCGTGTTGTTGGCAAGCAGAGGTCACCGTGGAGCAAGAAGCCTGGCAGATATTGATTGTGGAAGACGACCAGCGTCTGGCCGAATTGACCCGCGAATACCTCGAGGCCAACGGTCTGCGTGTGTCGATCGAGGGCAATGGCGCCCTGGCAGCGGCCCGCATCATCGCTGAGCAGCCGGATCTGGTGATCCTCGACCTGATGCTGCCGGGCGAGGATGGCCTGAGCATCTGTCGCAAGGTCCGGGAGCGTTTTGATGGCCCGATCCTGATGCTCACGGCTCGAAGCGACGACACCGATCAAATTCTGGGCCTGGACCTGGGGGCTGACGATTATGTCTGCAAACCGGTGCGCCCCCGGTTGCTGCTGGCGCGCATCCAGGCCTTGCTGCGGCGCAGTGAAGTCCCCGAAGCCACCCCGGAAAAGCTTCGGCGCCTGCAATTCGGTCCGTTGGTGGTGGACAACGCATTGCGTGAAGCCTGGCTCAATGACCACGGTATCGAGCTGACCAGCGCCGAGTTCGACCTGCTCTGGCTGCTGGTGGCCAATGCCGGGCGCATCCTGTCCCGGGAAGAAATATTCACCGCGTTGCGTGGCATCGGCTATGACGGCCAGGATCGCTCCATCGACGTGCGCATCTCGCGTATTCGCCCCAAGATTGGCGACGATCCAGAGCATCCGCGGCTGATCAAGACCATCCGCAGCAAAGGCTATTTGTTCGTTCCAGAGGCCTGCACCCTGTGAATTCGATCTTCCTGCGCATTTATGGTGGCATGTGCGCGGCGTTGATTCTGGTGGCGGTACTGGGCGTACTGGCCTTGCACTTGCTCAATCAGGTGCGCGGCGAGCAATACCGTGAACGCCTGGCCCACGGCACGTTTGCCCTGATGGCCGACAATCTGCAGCCGATGAAACCGACGGAGCGCCACCGGACCCTGCTGGTGTGGGAGCGCCTGCTCGGGATTCCCCTGGCGTTGAAAACCTTCGACCAGACCGACCTCGATCTCACGCAGCGCACCCGCGTGTTGCGCGGTCAGGCGCTAGTGGAGCAGACCGGCCCGCACGCGGCGAAGGTTTACCGCCTGGTCAGTGACAAGGAACAGCTTGTACTGACGGGGGAGGTGCAGCAGATCAGCGAGCAATTGGCGCGGGCGACTATTTATCTGCTGGCGGATGAACTGGTGCGTGTCCCGGTGGCCGAGCAGCCCCGGCGTCTGGCGCAATTAAAGGAAGAGAAGGGCTTCGGCTTTGATCTGCAACTGGTCACGGTCGACCAGGCCGACATGGACGAAGACCAGAGCCGCCGAGTGGCCGAGGGCGATACGGTGATGGCCCTGGGCAAGGGCGGCGATTCGATCCGAGTGTTCGCCGGCATGGTCGGTACGCCCTGGGTCTTGGAGATCGGTCCGCTGTACCAGATGAATCCTTACCCGCCGGAGTGGCTGGTGCTGATCGCGGCCCTAGGCTTGAGCCTGATCGGTTTGATCGTCTATTTATTGGTGCGCCAGCTGGAGCGCCGTTTGCGTGGCCTGGAAGCCGCGGCCACGCGCATCGCCAAGGGCAGCCTGGAAACCCGGGTGCCGGCGCGCGGTGCGGACTCGGTAGGGCGCCTGGCGTCGGCGTTCAATGGCATGGCCGAGCACTTGCAGCAGTTGTTGGCGATTCAGCGGGAACTGGTACGCGCGGTGTCCCATGAGTTGCGCACACCGGTGGCACGCCTGCGATTTGGCCTGGAGATGATCGGTTCGGCCACTACCCCGCAAGCGCTGGAGAAATACCGCGAAGGCATGGACCATGACATCGAGGATCTCGATCGTCTGGTGGACGAGATGCTGACTTATGCGCGCTTGGAGCAGGGCTCGCCGGCGTTGAACTTCCAGCGCATCGACCTGGATGCCTTGGTCAATCAGGTGATCGAGGAACTGGCCCCGCTGCGGGCTGAAGTCACGGTGCGACGCGGCCTGTGCCTGTCGGCCGCCGATTGCGACGACGCCTGGGTCGAGGCCGAGCCGCGCTACCTGCACCGGGCGTTGCAGAATCTGGTGAGCAATGCCATGCGCCACGCTCAATCGCGGGTGACGGTCAGCTATCAAGTGGGGCAGCAGCGCTGTCGGGTGGATGTCGAGGATGACGGGCCGGGCGTGCCGGAATTGTCGTGGGAGAAGATCTTCACCCCGTTCCTGCGCCTCGATGACAGCCGCACCCGGGCGTCGGGCGGGCATGGCTTGGGGTTGTCCATCGTGCGACGGATCATCCATTGGCATGGTGGGCGCGCGTTGATCAGCAAGAGCAAGCGTTTGGGCGGGGCGTGTTTCAGCCTGAGTTGGCCGAGGAATCAGGAGAAGCGTTGAGATTTTTGTTGAATATTCGACCGCTTTCGCGAGCAAGCCCGCCCGCATTGGATCTGTGTCGGGCACATATTCCAGGTACGCCTCAGGTCCAATGTGGGAGCGGGCTTGCTCGCGAAGAGGCCCTGTCAGGCCCCTCAAATCTTCAGGCCTTGATACTGACCAGACTCAACAACTGCCCATCCATCACCGCAAACTGCGCATCCAGCTCGGTGCCATTGCGCCATTCGCTGGACAGGTCGGTGAGCAATCGCACGCGCACTTCACCCTTTTCGCTCCACTCCAGCACTTCCGCATGTTCAAAATAGAACCGCTGCCGAACGATCGGGTACAGCGCCTTGAACACACTTTCCTTCACCGAAAACGTCAGCGTCACCAGCAGCGCCAGCTGATCCCGACGGCCTGCGTTCATGCGCTGCAACTCCGGCGCGGTCAGGATTTCGCCGGCCAGGCGTTCGGCCCGGTCGGGGGCAAGCAGGTTTTCCAGGTCCATGCCCAGCCCGCGCCAGTGGCTTTTCTTCGCGACGATCGCCGCCGCCCGGCCGGTGCTGTGGGTGATCGAACCCGTGATATGTGACGGCCACAGCGGTGCCCGGTCCTCACCGATGGCCGGGATAAAGTCCAGTCCTTCCAAGGCTTGCAATGCCGCCCGAGCGCAGACCCGTCCGGCGAGAAACTCCGCCTGGCGCTTGGCGACCGAGCGCTGGATGCTGGCTGGCGGCTCGATGGCACTGCGTTGAAAATCATCGCTGGCCAATTGTGCGGTATTGAAGTGAGTGCCCAACAGGACCGTATCGGGCAGCACCAAGGGTAGCGGCCAATCGGCATCAAGTGGGGTGCAGCAGGCGGGTAGGGCAGGGGCGCGATTCATCTCGGCATTTTGCCGGGTTGCCCGGGTGCTGGGTAGTCCTGGCGCAAAACCGCGGTGAGCCATTCGCGGTCTACCTGATCAGCCAAAGATCTTCTTGAAGAACGCCTGCATGTCCGCCCACGACTGTTCATCCGCCGCCTTGCTGTAACCGATATCCGGTCCGCCATGATCACCATGGCCGAGACGATCCGCATCGGGATTGCTGAACCCATGCTTGGCGCCTTCAAGGCTGACGAATTGATAGTCGGCCCCCGCCTTGTCCATCTCCGCCTTGAACGCCGCGACGTTATCCGCAGTGACCATACTGTCCAGGGCGCCATGCTCGACGAGGATTTTGGCTTTTACGCTGCCTGGCGTCGCTGGCGTTTTGGTGGCCAACGCGCCGTGGAAGCTCACCACGCCCGCCAGTGGCAAGCCCTGGCGTGCCGCGTTCAACACCACCGCGCCACCGAAGCAATAACCGATCGCCGCAATTTTTTCCGGGTCGGTTTGCGTCTGTTTCTTCAACAGGTCGAGCCCGGCCTGAAAGCGCGCGCTGGCTGCAGCACTGTCTTTCAGCGCCGCCTGCATGAATGCCATGGCGTCCTTCGGATGTTCTGTGTTCTGGCCATCGCCATACATGTCGATGGCCAGGGCGCTATAGCCCAGTCCGGCCAGATCCCGAGCGCGACGCTTGGTGTATTCGTTGAGCCCCCACCATTCATGCACCACGACCACGCCCGGGCGCTGACCTTTGATGGCGTCGTCGTAGGCGTAGTAACCGATCAGCCGGGTGCCGTCGCTACTTTGGTAAGGAATCTCCTGGGTCTTGATGGCGGCCTGGGTCAGCCCGCTGACGACCAGCAAGAAGAGAGCAAAGAGCATGCGCATGGTCAGAACTCCTGCAGGAAAATCATCGAAACAGCTGGGTGAATCTGGTTCAGCTCAGGTTAAGCGCGTGTTCAGGGGGCGTTCAGGGCAGGGTCGGTAATCTTGCCTCGTAGCCAAACAACATGCCACTCACTAGGAGTTTCACCCATGACTGGATTCAAAAAACTGCTTCTGGCACTCACCGTAATGGGCGCGAGCACGGCAGCGTTCGCCGACGACACTTTCGCCGGCCTTACTTATGGACAGACCAGCGACAAGGTCAAAAAGTCCCGCGCCTTGAGCGACAACCTCGATCGCCCGAACGCCAACGGCGTAATCGACAAGGATAATACCTGGGGCGTGCGCCTGGGTCGGCAAAGCAGCCACGGCCGCTATTACGCCACTTACGACAATGTGTCGGGGTCGCACAATGGCATTAAAGTGCGTCAGGAAAACCTGCTGGGCAGCTACGATCTTTTCTACCCGGGCGGTGGCAGCACCAAGCTGTTCGGCGGCGTCTCGGGCGGGTTGACCAAGGCGAGTCAGGAATCGACAGGCTTCAGCCGCGATACCAACGTCGGTTACACCTATGGTGCGCAGGCAGGTGTTTTGCAACAGCTTTCGCGAAACACGTCGGTTGAACTGGGTTACCGTTACCTGCGCACCAATGCCGGCACCGAGATGCGCGACCACAGCGGCAGCAAACAGGGTTCGCTGAGCATGAACAGCAGTTCCCAGGCCTACGTTTCCGCTAATTACGCTTTCTAAAAAGCGTTCGCGACAGGCCGGTACCGGATCAACCCAGGAGGCTGATCCGGCGTCGCCCTGTCAGTCATCAGGGTGCGCCGTTAGCGCCTCAAGATGTTGATTTGCCCGGGAGGGCGTTATGAAACTGCTGGTCGTCGAAGATGAAGCGCTGTTGCGCCATCACCTGCAAACCCGCCTGACGGATAGCGGCCATGTGGTCGAGTCCGTGGCCAACGCCACCGAGGCGCTGTATCAGACCGGGCAATTCAACCATGACCTGGCGGTGATCGATCTCGGCTTGCCGGGCATGGGCGGGCTGGACCTGATCCGTCAACTGCGCTCGCAGGGCAAGACCTTTCCGATACTGATCCTCACCGCACGCGGCAACTGGCAGGACAAGGTCGAAGGCCTTGCGGCCGGTGCCGATGACTATGTGGTCAAACCGTTCCAGTTCGAAGAACTGGACGCTCGGCTGAATGCCTTGCTCCGTCGCTCCAGCGGGTTCACCCAGTCGACCATTGTTGCCGGGCCGCTGCTGCTGGACCTCAATCGCAAGCAGGCATCCCTCGATGGTCAGCCGCTGGCACTGACTGCGTTCGAATACCGGATTCTCGAGTACCTGATGCTCCATCACCAACAGGCGGTGCCCAAGGACCGCTTGATGGAACAGTTGTATCCGGACGACGACGAGCGCGATCCGAACGTGATCGAGGTGCTGGTCGGCCGTCTGCGCCGAAAACTGGAGGGACCGGCCTGCTTCAAGCCGATCGATACCGTGCGGGGCCGTGGTTATCTGTTCAATGAGCGCTGCACTTGATCAGTTCTCTTCGAATTCGACTGATGCTCGCCGCCACGACCCTGGCGGTTTTGTTCATGCTCGCGTTGCTGCCGGCGATGCAGGGCGCG
The DNA here is from genome assembly GCF_006094435.1 of Pseudomonas sp. MPC6. Classification (NCBI taxonomy): domain Bacteria; kingdom Pseudomonadati; phylum Pseudomonadota; class Gammaproteobacteria; order Pseudomonadales; family Pseudomonadaceae; genus Pseudomonas; species Pseudomonas sp. MPC6. The sequence continues at coordinate 1,518,578 of NZ_CP034783.1, forward strand.
TTCAGCCTGGCATTGCAGGACGCCATAGAGCAGCGTCTGGCGTCGGACGTCACCACGTTGATCTCCGCCGCACGGGTAGAGAACAACCGCTTGCAGATGCCGGCACAATTGCCCGACGAGCGCTTCAACCTGGCCGACGGCCGTTTGCTCGGTTACATCTACAACCGTGAAGGTCGCGTGGTCTGGCGCTCGAAAGACACCCTTGAAGAGAACATCAATTACACACCGCGTTACGACGGGCGCGGTAACGAGTTCGCAAGGATTCGCGAAGACAATGGCCAGGAGTTCTTCGTCTATGACGTCGAGGTCAAACTGCTCGACGGCAAAAGTGCGGCGTTCAGTTTTGTCGCGCTGCAACCGCTGCGCGACTACGAGATCACCCTCAAACGCCTGCGGGAAAACCTTTACCTGGGCTTCGGCGCGGCCTTGCTGGTGTTGCTGGCGTTGCTGTGGATCGGTCTGACCTGGGGCTTGCAGGCGTTGCGCCGGCTGAGCCAGGAACTGGACGAGATCGAAAGCGGCACCCGCGACAGCCTCAGCGAACAACACCCTAGCGAATTGCTGCGCCTGACCGGTTCCCTGAACCGCTTGCTGCATGGCGAGCGCGAACAGCGCAGCCGCTATCGCGATTCCCTGGATGATCTGGCCCACAGCCTGAAAACCCCCCTGACAGTGCTGCAAGGCGTCAGCGAGGACATGGCCCAGCGGCCGGCGGATCGCGATCAGGCCTGGGTCCTGCAAACCCAGATCGAGCGCATGAGCCAGCAGATCGGTTACCAGCTGCAGCGCGCCAGCCTGCGCAAAAGCGGACTTGTGCGACATCAGGTGCGCTTGCGTCCGGTATTGCAGAGCCTTTGCGACACGTTGGACAAGGTTTATCGCGACAAGCAGGTGCGGGTGACCATCGATGTGTCGGAGCCGTGTTATGTGCCGATCGAGCAGGGCGCCTTGCTGGAGATGTTGGGCAATCTGCTGGAAAACGCCTATCGCCTGTGTCTCGGCGAAGTGCGCATCAGCGCGTGCGAGATCCTGGACGGGATCGAATTGTGCGTCGAGGATGACGGCCCCGGGGTGCCGCCGGATCAGCGCGCGCGGATTCTGCAGCGCGGCGAACGCCTGGATCGCCAGCATCCGGGGCAGGGCATAGGCCTGGCGGTGGTCAAGGACATCATCGAAAGCTACAGCGCGAAGCTGACCCTGGATGATTCACCCCTGGGCGGGGCGGCGTTCCGGATTCAGATTCCGGTGGTATGACCTGAGTCTTGCGGGGTTCTTTCGGGCCTCTTCGCGAGCAGGCTCGCTCCCACAGGGTGAGTGGGTGTACGCAAGATCCATATGCACCCAAAAACACTGTGGGAGCGGGCTTGCCCGCGAAAGGGCCGTCAAATACACCGAAGTAATAGGCTTTGAAAATTCAATTCTCTTGGGCGCGGTAGGCCCCAGGCGTCAACCCCGTCCATTTCTTGAACGCCCGATGAAACGCCGAAGGCTCGGAAAACCCCAGCTGCTCGGCAATCTGTTGCAACGACAGATCCGCGCGCCCCAAGTGATAAATCGCAATGTCCCGGCGCAATTGGTCTTTGAGTTCCTGGAAGCTCGAACCCTCTTCACGCAAATGCCGTCGCAGCGTCTGCGGGCTGATGTGCAGGTGCGCCGCCACCGATTCCATGTCAGGCCAGCATGAACGGTCGCGGCTGAGCAAACGCCGCAGCTGGCTACTCAGGCTGTCGCCGTCGTCGGGGCGCGACAACAGGTCGGCGGGAGACCGTTCGAGAAATCGCTTGAGGGTTCGCTCGTCCTGCAACAGCGGCATATTCAGGTAGCGGCTGTGAAACAGCAGGCTGCTCTGCGCCGCCTTGAACTGCAGCGGGCAGGAAAACAGCAAATCGTATTCCGCGCCGTGTTCGGGCCTTGGGTAGCTGAAAGTTGCCTGCTCCAGACGGATGCGCTGGCCGATCATCCAGCTGCCAAGCCGATGCCAGATCAGCAGCAGGCTCTCGCTGAGGAAATGGTCCGGGTCCCACAGCTGTGCATCGTCGAGGCTCAGGCGCACCCATTCGTCTTCGCGGCTCAGGCTCAGGTGGGGAGCTCCGGGGAACAGGCCGTAAAACAACAAGCCGCGATTGAGCGCGCTTTCCAGGTTGCGGCAGTGGATCACCGCATGGCACATCATCGCGAAACTGCCGGGTTTGCTCGGGGCCGATCCGAAACCCAGGTATTCGTCGTCCAGTGCCAACCACAATCCCTGGATCAACCGGGTGAACTGCTCGGGCGCGATGCGTGCGCGCGGTTCGTCGAGCAGTTCGGCGCTGATCCCCAATCGCTGCAGCAGGTTCGAATAGTCGTACCCACGCCGGCGCGCCCCTCCCAGGGCAGCGCGGGCGAAATGACTGGCGATGGTGCGTTCGCGCATAGAGGCAGGTCCGTCCGGTGAGCAGCGGATGGTAGCGGGGCACACGGGCTATCAACAAGGCGGATATCCGCCAAATTGCAGGACGCGACTTGGCCGATTGGCGGGATTCCGCCACGCTGCTGTGGCTGTTCAGAGTCCAGGAAAAACCTGTAACCCTTGATGTAATAAGGCTGTAGGACATTTCGCCGAAGGTGGCACGGGCCTTGCGATACAACCAGCAGATGCCTGCCGATGCGCAGCTCGACAAAACAAATCCCTCCAGTGCAGGAGGGTTCGCAAATGAGGTGTCGTCGACAACAGATGGAGGTTGTCGCGGGACGCTCTTGAGGAACTTTGCAATGACGACTCGTCAGCCACTGTATAAATCCCTGTATTTCCAGGTGATCGTTGCTATCGCCATCGGCATCCTGCTTGGTCACTTCTACCCGCAGACGGGTGTGGCCCTCAAGCCGCTGGGTGACGGGTTCATCAAACTGATCAAAATGATCATCGCGCCTATCATCTTCTGCACCGTTGTCAGCGGTATCGCCGGCATGCAGAACATGAAGTCGGTCGGCAAGACCGGCGGTTACGCGCTCTTGTACTTCGAAATCGTTTCGACCATCGCATTGCTGGTCGGTCTGGTGGTGGTCAATATCGTGCAGCCCGGTGCCGGCATGCACATCGACGTCACTACCCTGGATGCCTCCAAAGTCGCTCAGTATGTATCCGCCGGTGCGGATCAAAGCGTGGTGGGCTTCCTCCTGAATGTCATCCCGTCCACCATCGTCGGTGCGTTCGCCACGGGTGACATCCTGCAAGTGCTGATGTTCTCGGTGATCTTCGGTTTCGCCCTGCATCGCCTGGGTGCCTATGGCAAGCCGATCCTGGACTTCATCGATCGTTTCGCCCACGTGATGTTCAACATCATCAACATGATCATGAAGCTCGCGCCAATCGGTGCCTTCGGTGCCATGGCGTTCACCATCGGCGCCTACGGTGTCGGCTCGCTGGTGCAACTGGGTCAGTTGATGGCCTGCTTCTACATCACGTGCCTGTTGTTCGTCCTGGTGGTGTTGGGCGGTATCGCTCGCGCCCACGGTTTCAGCGTGCTGAAAGTGATCCGTTATATCCGTGAAGAGTTGCTGATCGTGCTGGGGACTTCCTCCTCGGAATCGGTACTGCCACGCATGCTGATCAAGATGGAGCGTCTGGGCGCGCAGAAATCCGTTGTAGGCCTGGTGATCCCGACCGGTTACTCGTTCAACCTCGACGGTACTGCGATCTACCTGACCATGGCGGCGGTGTTTATTGCCCAGGCCACCGACACGCACATGGATATCACTCACCAGATCACGCTGCTGGTGGTGTTGCTGCTGTCCTCCAAAGGCGCTGCGGGCGTGACCGGCAGTGGCTTCATCGTGCTGGCGGCGACCCTGTCTGCGGTCGGCCATCTGCCGGTTGCCGGCCTGGCGCTGATCCTGGGTATCGACCGCTTCATGTCCGAAGCCCGTGCCCTGACCAACCTGGTGGGCAATGCCGTGGCTACCCTGGTCGTGGCCAAATGGGTCAAGGAACTGGATGTCGATGTGATGCACGCCGAACTGGCTTCCGGTGGTCGCGGCATCGCCGACGAGCGTGAAGAAGATGACCTGGGCGTGGCCGAAGGCCCAACCCCGAACGGCGTCAAGTAACGCTCGCTTCACCGCGACTCAGGCTGCAATGAAAAACCCGCTTCGGCGGGTTTTTTGTGGGCGGCGATCTGAGCGCAACAGTCAGCGCAACTGACGCAAAAGGTGATTGCCGCAATGCCGATGGCTGCCTAGTCTTGGGGGATCGTTTACGGAGAAGACCCATGCTCGGTCCATTGGCATCGCTCAAGATTCTGGATTTCTCTACATTGTTGCCGGGGCCGTTTGCCTCGTTGTTGCTGGCGGACATGGGCGCCGAGGTGTTGCGCATCGAATCGCCGAGCCGCATGGACCTGCTGCGGGTGCTGCCGCCCCATGACCAGGGTGTCTCGGCCAGCCACGCCTACCTCAATCGCAACAAGCGCAGCCTGGCGCTGGACCTCAAGCAGCCGCAAGCGCTGGAGGTGATCAAGCAATTGCTGCAGGACTACGACATCGTGCTGGAGCAGTTCCGCCCCGGCGTAATGGAGCGTCTGGGCCTGGGTTATGAAGCCTTGAAGGCGATCAATCCGAAACTGATTTACGTGTCGATCACCGGTTACGGTCAGACCGGCCCTTACAAGGACCGCGCCGGCCATGACATCAATTACCTGGCGCTGGCAGGGCTGGCCAGTTACACCGGTCGCGCCGACAGCGGGCCGTTGCCCTTGGGCATGCAAGTGGCGGATGTCGCTGGTGGCTCTTTGCACGGGGTGATAGGCCTGTTGGCCGCGGTGATCGCCCGTCAACAAAGCGGCTCAGGACAATATCTGGATGTGAGCATGACCGATTGCGTATTTAGTCTGAACGCCATGGCCGGCGCCGGTTATCTGGCCTGTGGCGCGGAGCCGCACTGGGACGACCAGATGCTCAATGGCGGCAGTTTCTACGACTATTACCGTTCCCGCGACGGCCGCTGGTTATCGGTGGGTAGCCTGGAACCGCCGTTCATGAAGCAAATGTGTACGGCATTGGGGCTGGAGGAGCTGGCAGCCTTGGGTTTGTCGCCTGAACCGGCGCAGCAGAAGAAACTCAAGGAGGCGCTGAAGACCGAATTCGAGAAACACGACTTTGGTGAATTGTGCGCGCTGTTCGCCGAGCTCGATGCCTGTGTCGAACCGGTATTGAATCTGGGCGAAGCGGTTCGGCATCCTCAATTGCGCTCGCGGCAGCTGGTCACTGAAGTGCCGCGCACCGACGGCTCGACCCAACCGCAGATGGCCTGTCCGTTGAAATTTTCGGACGGTTTGCCCGAGCCGCGACATATCGGCGCGGCGCTGGGTGAGCATACCGATGAGGTGTTGGGGGAGTTGGGATATGGCGCTGAGCGGATTGAAGAATTGCGGCGTGCCGGGGTGATTGTTTAGCGACTACGAGGACGCCTTCGCGGGCAAGCCCGCTCCCACAGGTTCCGTGTCGTTTGCAGATTTTGTGTACGACACAGATCCTGTGGGAGCGGGCTTGCCCGCGAAGAGGCCAGTCGAGGCACCGCAAATCCAGCTATTCGACCCGCATCTCCCCACTGAACACCAACGTGCTCCGGCAGCGCCGACACAAATACCGCCGCCCTTGCCGCACCAGCCCATGGCGTTGCGCCGAAAACGCAAAGTCGCTGTCGGCGCAGGGGCATTTGTAGATGTAGCGGGCCACCCTGCGGCGTTTGACGTCGTAGGTGTGGCAGCGATTGGGCGGCAGTTCGTACACGCCACGCATGATCAATTGCCACTCTTCGCCATGGGGCTGGATGCGGTCGCCGAACAACTGATGGGCGATCAGATGGGCCACCTCGTGGGCCACAGTCTGTTTAAGAAAATCTTCAGTGTTTTCCCGGTACAACTGCGGATTGAAACGCAGCATGTTCTCGTGCAAGTGCGCGACGCCGGCTTTTTGCCCGCGCAGCTTGAGGCTCACCACGGGGCGTTTGAAGGGTCGTTTGAAAAAGGATTCAGCTTGTTGGAAGCAGTCTTCGACGCGGGTATTGAGGTGCTCGGGCATGCTTGATGGATCTCCAGAGACGTCGAGTATGCCGCAACCCTCGGGGCTTGCGAATCGTCCAGGCGCCGAATGGTCACCACCGCTCACTGTCCTGAACACGTTAAAAGGCCGCCTGGCGGCGGCCTGTGTTGGCAGATCTGGTTTTTAGGTAAACAGCCTTGTCAGTTGGTATAGACCGGCCCCACGCCGAGTCCCCAGACAATCACGGTGAACGCCATGATGGCCACCAGCACCACCAGGCCTACGGCGAGTACCGAACTCGAAAACAGAAACCCTTCGTCCGACGGAATGTTCATGAACGTCGGCAGCCCGACATAGAGCAGGTACACCGTGTAGCAGATGGCCGCGGTGCCGACGATCATCCCCAGCCACATGTGCGGGTACAGTGCCGCCAGGCCGCCAATGAACAGCGGTGTCGCGGTATAGGTCGCAAACGCGACGCAGCGGGCCAGGCTCGGGTTGGCATCATAGGTACGGGCCATCCAGTGGATGAACGCGCCCATCACCGCAACGCCGCCGAGCATCGCCAGGTACGACATGATCGTCATCCATAGCGCACTCTCTGTCGTCAGCATCACCGGCGCTCGATTGCCGATGACCCAGCCGACCTGTGTGGTCCCGATAAACGCCGACACCGCCGGGATGGCCGCCAGGATGAGCGTGTGGGTCAGGTACATGTGGCTGATGCTTTCCTCCTGGTCGCCACGAATTTCTTTCCATTCTTGGTCAGGGTGGGTGAATAGCCCCACTACGTGATGGATCATGCCAGTCACTCCTCTTGTTTTACCGTCGCCCCCCAGTGGAGCGCCTACGGGCCAAGGTGGCCGAGTAAGGAAAGGTCTGGATATGCATGCGACCTTATGTCGCAGTATAGAAAGGAGTTAACCCGAGGGCTTAGAGCAAATCGCGCTGTAAAAGCGAAGGGTAATCGCTGAAGGGTCTGTCACGATCAACCCTGTGGGCACCAGGGGATGGTGGCCACTTCGCCCCGGAAGGGTTTTTGCGTAAAATGCCGGCTTTTCGTCACACCTCACGGATTTCGCGTCATGGGCACTCTCACGGTCAACCAGAACAAACTGCAAAAGCGCCTTCGCCGCCAGGCCGGTGAGGCTGTCGCCGATTTCAACATGATTGAAGATGGCGACAAGGTCATGGTCTGCCTGTCCGGCGGCAAGGACAGCTACACCATGCTCGACGTGCTGATGCACTTTCAGAAGGTTGCACCGATCAGGTTCGAGATCGTGGCCGTGAACATGGACCAGAAGCAGCCGGGCTTCCCGGAGCATGTACTGCCGGCTTACCTCAAGACGCTGGGTATCGAGTACCACATCGTCGAGAAAGACACCTACTCGGTGGTCAAGGAGCTGATCCCGGAAGGCAAGACCACCTGTTCGCTGTGCTCACGCCTGCGTCGTGGCACGCTCTACACCTTCGCCGACCAGATCGGCGCGACCAAAATGGCGCTCGGTCATCACCGCGACGACATCGTCGAGACCTTCTTCCTGAACATGTTCTTCAATGGCTCGCTCAAGGCCATGCCGCCGAAACTGCGGGCCGACGACGGTCGCAACGTGGTGATCCGCCCGCTGGCCTACTGCAACGAAAAAGACATCCAGGCCTACTCCGACTTCAAGCAATTCCCGATCATCCCGTGCAACCTCTGCGGGTCCCAGGAAAACCTGCAGCGGCAGGTGGTCAAGGACATGCTCCATGAGTGGGAACGCAAGACACCGGGCCGTACTGAAAGCATTTTCCGCAGCCTGCAAAACGTGATCCCGTCGCAATTGGCGGACCGCAACCTGTTCGATTTCACCAGCCTCAAGATCGACGAAACCGCAGCTTCGCGGTTCGTCAACGTCGTCAATCTCTGACACAAATTGTGTGGGAGCGGGTGTCGGTTTCTATTTCAATCCTCAGGAGAGGGCATGCGCGATTACAAGTGGCTGCACGAATACTGTCTGAACCGCTTCGGTTCAGCGGCTGAACTGGAAGCCCATCTGCCCGTTCCCAAGACCCCGGCGCAATTGCGCAAGATCAGTGATGACCGCTACCTGTCGACCATGGCGCTGCGCGTGTTCCGTGCCGGGCTCAAGCACAGCCTGGTGGACGCGAAGTGGCCGTCGTTCGAAGAGGTGTTCTTCAAGTTCGACCCGGAAAAAGTCGTGCTGATGAGTGCCGAACACCTGGAGCGCCTGATGCAGGATGCGCGGATCATCCGGCACCTGGGCAAGCTCAAGAGCGTGCCGCGCAATGCGCAGTTCATCCTCGATGTGGCGCATGAGCAGGGCAGCTTCGGCGCCTTGATCGCCGATTGGCCGGTGACCGATATCGTCGGCCTGTGGACTTACCTGAAAAAGCACGGGCATCAGTTGGGCGGGTTGTCGGCGCCGCGGTTCTTGCGCATGGTCGGCAAGGATACCTTTGTGCCGAGCTATGACGTGGTGGCGGCGTTGAATGCGCAGAAGATCGTCGACAAGGTGCCGACCAGCCAGCGGGACCTGGCGTTGGTGCAGGATGTGTTCAATCAGTGGCATGAACAAAGTGGCGGGCGGGCGATGAGCCAGATTTCGATGATGCTGGCTTACACCGTGAATCATTAGTACCGAGGCGCGCCCTTCGTCGGAACGCCGCCCGGACCAAGCCCGCTCCCACATTTGACCGCATTCTCATGTCGAATACGGTCAAATGTGGTGCGGGCTTGCTCGCGAAAGCGCCAGATCAGGCGACCGAGATCTCACCTTCTCCGGCCAACCGACGATTCAACTGAAACCGCCACCGCACAAACAACAGCGCCGAGCAGAACACCGCCAGGCTCGCCCCCATCTCCAGCAAACCGAACAGCTGCCGGTTCGGGTCGAACGCGGCCAATGCGCCCTTGATGAAATACAGGTTCACCACAAAGCACATCCACGAATGCCCGCGCGGGCTGCCGATGATCATGCCCGGCGCCAGCAACAGCAGTGGCACCAGCTCGATCAGCAGAATGACCCAGGGCCGTGCGCCGTGCAGGTCGGCAACGACCAGGTAGTAGGCGCACAGCAGCCCCACCAGGCCGAGGAAACACAGCAGGCTGACGGCTCGCATCGCGCGTACGCGCGGCTCCAGCCATTGGATGGAGGGCAGTATCTTCGGCTTTTTGGCCACCTCAGCTCTCCAGTTTCTGTGCAGTGCGGGCCAGGCGCAGACCCAAGGCCCGGCACAGCGCCACTTCATGTTCATTCAAGCCGCTTTTGCCATCGGCCCCGGCGTGGTGGCTGGCGCCATAAGGCGTGCCGCCGCCGCGGGTTTCCAGTAACGCCGACTCGCTGTACGGCAGGCCGGTGATCAGCATGCCGTGGTGCAGCAGAGGCAGCATCATCGACAGCAGCGTGGTTTCCTGGCCACCGTGCAGGCTCGCGGTGGAGGTGAACACCCCGGCCGGTTTGCCCACCAGGGCACCGGTCAGCCACAGGTTGCTGGTGCCGTCGAGGAAGTATTTGAGCGGCGCCGCCATGTTGCCGAACCGGGTCGGACTGCCCATGGCCAGGCCTGCGCAGTTTTTCAGGTCGTCGAGGCTGGCGTACAGCGCGCCTTCGTCGGGGATGTCCGGCGACACGGCTTCGCATTCGGTAGAAATCGCCGGCACCGTGCGCAACCGGGCTTCAAGACCGGCCTGCTCGACGCCCCGGGCAATCTGCCGGGCCATTTCATTGGTCGAACCGCTGCGGCTGTAATACAGGACCAGGATATAGGGTGTGCTCACGGCAGCAGCTCCAGCACATTCTCCGGCGGCCGGCCGATGATGGCTTTGTCGCCGACTTCGAGAATCGGTCGCTCCATGAGTTTCGGGTGCGCGGCGATGGCGGCGATCAATTGCGCCTCGGTCAGGCTGCTATCGGCCAGGTTGAGGGTTTTGTATTCGTCCTCGCCGGTGCGCAGCAGTTGCCGGGCGCTGATGCCGAGCTTGGTCAACAGGCTCTGGATTTGCCCGGCGTCCAGCGGGGTTTCCAGGTAGCGGACCACGGTCGGCGCCAGGCCCCGGGCTTCAAGCAGTTCGAGCGCACCGCGGGATTTCGAGCAGCGCGGGTTGTGATAAAGCGTCAGATCGGTCATGTGCGGGTCGCATCTTGCGTAAGGTGGCGGCTATTCTAACTGGGCAGCGCGTAATCCAGAACCTTGGGAGGCAATGGGACGCGGCAGTATTCTTTTTTTGACAAGGATCACGACATGACAAGACGACTGGCTGCGGCATTGGCGATCATCGGGGCGCTGGTGCTGGGGGGCTGTGGCAATGACTATGGCATCGACCAGAACGGTCGGAAAATCGCTGCCGAGCGTCTGGACAAGCAATGGCTGGTGCTCAACTACTGGGCCGAATGGTGTGGGCCGTGCCGTACCGAAATCCCGGAGTTGAACGCGCTGGCCGATCAGCTCCAGGACAAGCAGATCGGTGTGTTCGGGGTCAATTTCGACAATGTCCAGGGCGAGGAGCTAAGAAGCGCCAGTGAGAAGTTGGGGATCAAATTCACGGTGTTGGCGCAAGACCCGGCCGACCTGTTCGAACTGCCGCGCAGTGAGGCGTTGCCGGTGACCTATATCATCGATAACAAGGGCAAGGTGCGGGAACAGTTGATGGGCGAGCAGACAGCGGCGGGGGTGATGGCGAAGCTGGAGGCGTTGCAGGCGACTAACTGATCGTCGTTGCGCAGCTGCGATCCCCTGTAGGAGCCGGCTTGCCGGCGAATGCGGTGTGTCAGGCAACTATATGTTGGCCGTTCCGCCGCCTTCGCTGGCAAGCCAGCTCCTACAGGGGGGGGCGTCGGATCAACCCTCTTCCAGCCACCAGCGCAACGGCTTGCCTTCGGCCGGCCAGAAACGCATCTGGTCGATCGGCGAAATATCCCAGCGCTGCACATTTTCCAGCGCCTGGAGAAAACGCTGTTCCTGCTCCATCAACGCCGGCGCACACATTTTGCGGGTGCTGCCGACCTTGCCGAAGCTCAGCTTGTCGCCGTCCAGGGTGTACGGCGCGAACCAATGGTTGCAGCCGCCGTTGCCATAGGCCCGGCCGTCGTCACCGAGGGTGATGGTCAGGTGGCTGTAATCCATCAACGGACGTTCGCCGATCCACTCCAGTATGTAGCTGCGGTTCTGTTGCAACTTCACCGGTTCGGCGGCGCAGCCCAACAGGCTGGCGCCAACCATGGCGCTCAGAACAAGGCGTTTCATCACGCAGGCTCCTGGCAGGTCGGGCACAGGTGCTTCTCGCCAACAGTGGTCCAGCCCAACTCGGCAATCCGCGCGGTGGCGGCTGGCTTTTCGGCCTTGTTGCCCAGCTTGGCGTCGACCGCGAATTCGAAGCTCAGCACTTTGGCGCAGCTGTCGCAGTTGACTTTCCAGGTGTGGATCGCCAGTTCGCCGAACACCGGACCACTGGCCACCGCAACCCATTGGCCGGGCGGGTTGATCAGGTGGCGAACCGTTTCGACGGTCAGGCGCATGGACAAGTCCTTGCTGCCTTTGAGGGTCACCACCAATACGTCGTTATTGCGAATCGAGCCGCCGTTGCCGGTGACTTGATATCGCCCCGGTACCAGGGCGCGGCATTCGGTGAGGGTGTGTTGCGGGTTCATCAGGCTATAGCGGAAATCGTGTTCGACCATGGGTCCTCCAAATATGCGCGGCATGCTAGCACGGACATCAACGCAGCACTGCGCGGGCGAATGACCTTCGATCTGGTTCAGCCGGCATCAACCTGATTCTGAATATTGCCGGCAGCCCAGGCCGCAATGTTCTGCAGGGTGGTCGCGGCAATCGCGCCCAGGGCTTCGCGGGTCAGGAAGGCCTGGTGTGCGGTAATGATCACGTTGGGAAAGGTCAGCAGGCGCGCCAGTACATCGTCCTGCAGCGGCAGATCGGAGCGATCCTCGAAGAACAGCTGCGCCTCCTCTTCATACACGTCCAGCCCCAGATAACCCAGTTGGCCGTCTTTCAACGCATCGATCAGCGCAGGGGTATCCACCAGGCCGCCACGACCGGTATTGATCAGCATCGCGCCCCGTTGCATGTGCGCCAGTGACTCGCCATTGATCAAATGTTTGCTCTGCTCGTTGAGCGGGCAATGCAGGCTGACGATCTGCGACTCGGCCAGCAACTGCGGCAAGCTCAAGTAGCGGGCGCCGAGGGCCTCGACCTGAGGGTTGGGAAAGGGGTCGTACGCCAGCAACCGGCAGCCGAAGCCGTGCATGATTCTGGCGAAGGTCGCGCCGATCTGTCCGGTGCCGACCACGCCGACGGTCTTGCCGACCAGGTCGAAGCCGGTCAGGCCATGCAGGGTGAAATCGCCTTCGCGGGTACGGTTGTAGGCGCGGTGCAGGCGGCGGTTGAGCGCCAGGATCAGCGCCACCGCGTGTTCGGCTACCGCATGGGGCGAGTAGGCCGGGACCCGTACGATCGTCAGTCCCAGCCGCTTGGCCTCGGCCAGGTCGACATGGTTGTAGCCGGCCGAACGCAGGGCGATCAGACGCGTGCCGCCGGCGGCCAGGCGTTCGAGCACCGGGGCGCTGAGGTCGTCATTGATGAAGGCGCAGACCACCTCGTGACGCTCCGCCAGCGCCACCGTATCGAGGCTCAAGCGCGCCGCTTGAAAGTGCAACTCGATGCCGGCGGGCAGGGCGGCGGCGAGAAAGCTGTCGCGGTCGTAGGTCTGGCTGCTGAAAAGAATGGTGCGCATGATGTCCTCCTTGTCCCCGGCCCCCTGTAGGAGCTGGCTTGCCAGCGAAGGGACCTTCAAATTCAGCGTTGTTCTTGAGGCCGCCTCCTGTAGGAGCTGGCTTGCCAGCGAAGGGGCCAGCACATCCAGCATCGATGTTGCCTGACACGCCGCCTTCGCTGGCAAGCCAGCTCCTACACAGGCAGTTCAAGCATTTATACGGGCATGGGCGGCCAGGCGGTTGATCGCCCGGTCCAGTTCTTCCAGCGCGCGGGGGGCTTTCGGGTCCTGTTGCTTGAGCAGGGTTTCACTGCGCTGGCAGGCGGCGCGCAGTTGCGGCACGCCGCAATAGCGGGTCGCACCGTGCAGACGATGAACGCGCTCGATCAGGGCGTTGTGGTCATTGGTTTCCCGAGCGCAGCGAATGGCTTCGCGGTCCGCTTCCAAAGACGCCAGCAACATCGCCAGCATGTCCGCCGCCAGATCAGCCTTGCCGGCGGCCAGGCGTAAACCTTCTTCGTGATCGAGCACCTGCAACTCATGGTTGCCGCCATGGCTGTCGCTGGAACGCTCCGGCCCATGATGGCGCAGCGCCAGGCCGGTCCACTTCAATACCACCTGCGCCAGTTGCCGTTCACTGATCGGTTTGGTCAGGTAATCGTCCATGCCGCTTTGCAGCAGGGCGCGTTTTTCGTTGGCCATGGCGTGCGCGGTGAGGGCCACGATCGGCAGCGGCGTGCAATGGCGTTCGCTTTCCCACTGACGTATCGCTTCGGTGCTCTGGCGCCCGTCCATGCCTGGCATTTGCACGTCCATCAGCACCAGGTCGAAGGTCTCGCTCTGCACCGCCTTGACCGCGGCGTAACCGCTTTCCACCGCAAGCACCTTGGCGCCCATGTCTTCGAGCAGGGTCTGCACCAGTAACAGGTTGGCCGGGTTGTCATCGACACACAGCACCTTCGGCGCACGGCTGGACACCGGTTCGCCCGGCTCGCTACGCAACTGGCGCGGGTTGACCAGGTCAGACAGGGCCCGGCGCAGTTTGCGGGTGCAGGCCGGTTTGGCCTGGAGCTGGCTGTGGGGGTTGGGAACCGAGAGATGGAACAGCGTCTGTTCGGTGGTCGGGCACAGCACCAACACCTTGCAGCCCAGGTGTTCGAGGTCCCAGATGTGCTGGTTGAGGCGCTCCGGCGGCATGTCGTTGCTGGTGATGCCCAGTACGGCCAGGTCAATCGCCTGATCGGTCTGATGCGCGCCGGTCACGCCGTTGGTCAGGCTTTCCAGGGTATTGTACGGGGTGACTTCGAGCCCGCAGTCCTCCAGTTGATGCTGTAACGCCTGCCGGGCCAATTCGTGGTTTTCCAGCACCGCCACCCGGCGTCCCAGCAGCGGCGGCCCCGGCAGGTCTTCGGCGTCGTCGCGGGTTTTCGGCAAGCTCAGGCTGATCCAGAACTCCGAACCTTCGCCCGGCGTGCTGTCGACCCCGATCTCGCCGCCCATCTGTTCGATCAAGCGCTTGGAAATCACCAGGCCAAGACCGGTGCCGCCCGGCTGTCGGGACAGCGAGTTGTCGGCCTGGCTGAACGCCTGGAACAGTGCGCGCACGTCCTGGTTCGACAGGCCGATGCCGGTGTCCTGGATGCTGATGCGCAGCTGCACGCTGTCCTCATGCTCTTCTTCGAGCATGGCCCGGGCGACGATGGTGCCTTCGCGAGTGAATTTGATCGCGTTGCTGACCAGGTTGGTGAGGATCTGCTTGAGCCGCAGCGGATCACCCACCAGCGACAGCGGCGTGTCGCGATACACCAGGCTCACCAGCTCCAGCTGTTTGGCGTGGGCGGCCGGGGCGAGGATGGTCAGGGTGTCCTGCAACAAGTCGCGCAGATTGAACGGAATATGGTCGAGCACCAGCTTGCCGGCCTCGATCTTGGAAAAGTCGAGGATCTCGTTGATAATCCCCAGCAGGCTGTCGGCGGACTTTTCGATGGTGCCCAGGTAGTCGAGCTGGCGCGGGGTCAGCTCGCTTTTTTGCAGCAGATGGGTGAAGCCGAGTATGCCGTTGAGCGGGGTGCGGATTTCATGGCTCATGTTGGCCAGGAATTCGGATTTGATCCGGCTGGCTTCCAGGGCTTCCTTGCGCGCCAGGTCGAGCTCGATGTTCTGGATTTCAATGGTTTCCAGATTCTGGCGCACGTCTTCGGTGGCCTGGTCGATGCTGTGCTGCAATTCTTCCTGGGCGTTTTGCAGGGTGCCGGCCATGCGGTTGATGCCGGACGCCAGTTCATCCAGCTCCTGGCTGCCGAGGGGCGGCAGGCGGGTTTCCAGATGCCCGTCCTTGAGTTGCGTCACGGCTTGCTTGATCTGGCTCAGCGGCCGGTTGATGGTGCGGCCCATGCGTAACGCCAGCAGCGCCGCACCGCCCAGGCCCGCGCCGATCAGCAGCAGGCTGGCGAACAGGCTGCGGTAACCGCGCAGCAGCATGCCGTTGTGGGACAGCTCGAGTTCCACCCAGCCGAGCAGGCGGTCGGCTTCATCGGGGATCAGGTCGCCGGCCAGATTGCGGTGCTTGCCAAATACCGGCAACAGGTAGCGAGTCGCATCGTTGCCGCTGCGATGCAGCATCTGCGAGCCATCGCCCATGGGGGCAGGATTGAGCATGAGCGGGCCGGCATGGGCCAGTAGCGTGCGGTCGGGCGCGAGGAAGGTGACCGCGCGAACGTCCGGCTGCTCCAGTGACTGGGTGGCGATGCGCTCCAGCAGTTCGTTGTTGTGGTGACCCAGGGCCGGGGCCACCAGGGGCGCCAGCTGTTCGGCGATCATTTCGCCACGCTGCATGAGTTGGGCTTGCAGGTCGGACTGCTGCATCCAGGTAAAGTAGCCACCCAGTACCAACGCCATCAGGCTGGTCGGCAACAGGGTCAGCAACAGCACGCGGCCTTTAATTCCCAGTTTCTTGAGCACGCCTCTCTCCTGCATCCCGCTAATCAATGGCCTGCACGTGCGTCTGGCACGCACCACCTGCGCAGTGTAGCGATTTTGCTCGCCGGTCATCCGGTAAAATTGATGCCGTCATTCGTCGGCCGCAGGCCTGCTTTTGCCTCACGGGCAAACCTTGGGTTGCCCCTGGCGAGGCAATCTTGAATAATCGTCAACTGAGAATTATTTGCAGATACTCATGACTCCCATCTCTGTTGGCCATCCGCGCATCCTTTCCATCGAAGACGACCTCGTGCTCGGTGCCTATGTTCATGAGCACCTGGGACGCTGCGGGTTTCAGGTGACCTGGTGCCAGAACGGTCAGGAAGGCCTGGCCATTGCCCGCCAGCAAGCCTTCGATGTGGTGCTGATGGACATTCTGCTGCCGGGCATGGACGGGTTGAACGTGCTGACGCAATTGCGCCAGAGCCATTCGACCCCGGTGGTGCTGATGTCCGCGCTCGGGGCCGAGGCGGATCGCATCAGCGGCTTTCGCCTGGGCGCCGATGATTATTTGCCCAAGCCGTTCAGCATGGCGGAGTTGCGGGTGCGCATCGAAGCGATCCTGCGGCGGGTGGCGCTCGACCGGCGGCCGGCGCCTGCACCGGTCGTCCCCTTGGCGGACGGCCTGCGGTTCGATGACGAGCTGTTTGAGGTCTTTTACGGCGCCCAGGCTGCCGGCCTGACCCGCAGCGAGTATCGATTGCTGGAAACACTGAACCGCAATGGCGATGAGGTGCTGAGC
Organism: Pseudomonas sp. MPC6; assembly: GCF_006094435.1. NCBI lineage: Bacteria > Pseudomonadati > Pseudomonadota > Gammaproteobacteria > Pseudomonadales > Pseudomonadaceae > Pseudomonas > Pseudomonas sp. MPC6. The sequence continues at coordinate 1,535,047 of NZ_CP034783.1, forward strand.
AAGGCCTTCCTTTATCAGCAGGTACTGCAACGCGGTTACGCCGCCCATGACCGCAGCCTCGACATGCACATCAGCCAGATCCGCCGCAAGCTCAAGGTTATCGGCTACACCGAGCGGGAAGTGCGCACGGTGTGGGGCAAGGGTTATGTTCTGAGTGCCGGCGATGAAATGGCCTGATCTGCCGGGCCGCCATTCGCTGTTCTGGAAACTGGCCTTTTTGCTGGTGGCGTTCTGCTTGCTGATGATCTGGTTGAGCTGGTCCTGGGGCCGCTACATGGAGAAGCGCAACCAGTTTCTGTCGGATGACGCCCGAGGAACCTTGACGCGCTATGCCGCCGAGGCCGAGCAGGCGTGGCAGCAGGGGCAGCACGCGGGTGTCGATGCATGGTTGCAGGGCATGCAACAACGCGAATCGGGCTGGGTGGGCGTCATTGGCAGTGATTTGCAGTCGTTGAGCAGCCTGCCGCTATCGGACAAGGACATCCAGCGCCTGACCTTTCTGCGCGGCCTGGACTGGCCCATCCATAAAAAAGGCCGGCCGTGGCTGCGGGTGCCGTTTCCCGGCGATTCGTCCGTCGGCAGCCTGGTGATCGAGTTGCCGCAGCGCTTTGTGCCCGGGCGTTATCGGGTGTTCTGGCGGGTGATCACCAACGGCGTCATCCCTGGCCTGTTCACCTTGGTGCTGTGTATCGTGCTGTATCGGTTGCTGGTCGTGCCATTGAACAGTCTGCGCGAGCAAGCCAATGCCTGGCGCGCCGACCAGTTGGGCGTGCGGTTGTCGCGCCGTACCACCAACCGTTCCGATGAGCTGGGTGAGCTGGGCCGAGCCTTCGATCACATGTCCGAACGCCTGCAAGGCACAGTGGCCCTGCAACAGCAATTGCTGCGTGATCTGTCCCACGAGCTGCGCACGCCGCTGAGCCGACTGCGGGTGGCCAGCGAGAGCGAGCAGGGGCTGACGCAATTGCGTGAGCGCATTGGCCGGGAAGTCGACGGGATGCAGCGGCTGGTGGAGGACGCCCTGCAATTGGCGTGGCTCGACACCGAGCGCGCGCCTTTGCCCGACGAAGCGATCCAGATCCAGGCGCTGTGGGAAATGCTCACCGAAAATGCTTGCTATGAAAGTGGCTGGCCTGCAGGCCAGTTGCAGTGTGCGGTGGATTCATCCTGCTGGGTGCGCGGCAATCTCAATACCTTGGCTCAGGCGCTGGAAAATATCCTGCGCAATGCCATTCGTCATTCACCCGAAGGCGGCGTCGTGCGTCTGGACGGACGGCGTGATGGCGATTTCTGGCATTTGTGGCTGGAGGATGAGGGCGGCGGGGTCGCTGAGGCAGACCTGGAGCGGATCTTCTCGCCGTTCATTCGACTCGATGGTTCGCGGCCGGGGAACGGTGGATTCGGCTTGGGGTTGAGCATTGCCAGGAATGCGGTGCAGCGCCAGGGCGGGAGGCTTTGGGCGGAGAATACCAGTGTGGGGTTGCGGCTGAATATGCGGTTATTGGCTGATGTCGGTGGTGTCAGTGAGGACGCCTTCGCGAGCAAGCCCGCTCCCACAGTGGATGGATGTCGGCCATACCTTGTGTGATCACCTCGGATCCCCTGTGGGATGGGATGTAGTCACACATTGTATGAGCGACTTTAATCCCTGTGGGAGATTCTATGTTGCAGGGGAACCCTGCAACCTTAAATTCGGCTGGTATTCGCTTTGGTTTTTCATGAGTGCGAATGCCACCCGGCACAGTCGACGACCGCTTCAGTGAAGTGCTTGCGCTGATTCACAGTGCCAGGCAGCAGGCCGTTCAGGCGGTCAACACCAGGTTGATCGAACTGTACTGGCAGGTCGGTGCTTACGTCAGTCGCAAGCTGGAACGGGCTGAGTGGGGTGATGCGGTGGTCAGCCAGTTGGCTGAGCATCTGGCTCTGACGCAACCAGGGTTGCGTGGTTTTACCCGGCGAAATCTGTTCCGTATGCGCCAATTTTACGAGGCTTATCGGGGCGATGAAAAAGTGTCAGCGCTGCTGACACAATTACCCTGGACCCACAACCTGCTCATTTTGACCCAGAGCAAACATCCACAAGAACGTGAGTTTTATCTGCGTCTGGCTGTCCAGGAAAAGTGGTCGACGCGCGAATTGGAGCGTCAGCTCAAAGCCGCTCTGTTCGAGCGCAGCATTACCCAACCGGCAAAAGTCTCTGCAGTGCTGAGACAAACTCATCCTGAGGCGCTGGAAGTATTCCGCGATGCCTACATGATCGAGTTTCTCGGTCTGCCCGGCGGCCACGCCGAAACTGATCTTCATCTGGGATTGCTGGCGCGTCTCCAAGAGTTCCTAGTCGAACTGGGCCGAGACTTCTGCTTTGTCGGCTCCCAATACCCGCTCCAAGTCGGTGGGCGTGATTTCGCCCTCGATATCGCACAGGGGGAGGGTACTGAATAAGCGGCTTATTCCCATAAGCCATAAGCACCGTACTTTGCGTGATATGGCCTGCGAACGTTTGCCGGTATGATAGGCGCCCCCGCAGTCTGGATTGCGAATTACGCCATGACCTTGCAGTACCCAACCATCGCCGATTGCGTCGGCAACACTCCGCTGGTCCGTTTGCAGCGCCTGCCCGGCGCCACCAGCAACACCCTTTTGCTCAAGCTCGAAGGGAACAACCCGGCGGGTTCGGTCAAGGACCGTCCGGCGCTGTCGATGATCACCCGCGCCGAATTGCGCGGGCAGATCCACGTCGGCGATACGCTGATCGAGGCGACCTCGGGCAACACCGGGATCGCCCTGGCGATGGCCGCCGCGATCAAGGGTTACAAGATGATCCTGATCATGCCGGACAACTCCAGCGCCGAGCGCAAGGCCGCCATGACCGCCTATGGCGCCGAGCTGATTCTGGTCACGCAGGAAGAAGGCATGGAAGGCGCGCGCGACCTCGCACAGCGCATGGAAGCCGAAGGCTGCGGCAAGGTGCTGGATCAGTTCGCCAACGGGGACAACCCCGAGGCGCACTACACCACCACCGGCCCGGAAATCTGGCGTCAGACCGACGGCAGCATCACCCATTTCGTCAGTTCGATGGGCACCACCGGCACCATCATGGGTGTTTCGCGCTACTTGAAAGAGCAGAACGACAACGTGCAGATCATCGGTCTGCAACCGATGGAAGGTTCGGCGATTCCGGGTATCCGTCGTTGGCCGCAGGAATACCTGCCGAAGATCTACCAGGCCGACCGCGTGGACCGGATCGTCGACATGGCACAAAGCGAAGCCGAAGACGTAACCCGTCGCCTGGCCCGCGAAGAAGGCATCTTCTGTGGCGTGTCCTCGGGCGGTGCCGTGGCGGCGATGCTGCGCCTGTCCAAAGAAGTTGAAAACGCGGTGATCGTCGCGATCATCTGTGACCGTGGCGACCGTTACCTGTCGACCGGCATTTTCGACGCGCCCAACTGATGGCCAAGCAAGAGAGAGGCCTGCGCTTCCAACCCACCGGCGGCAGCAAGGCCGTGCAAATCCCGACCGGCAAAAAGCAGCGCCTGACCATCGAGCGCCTGGCCAATGACGGTCGCGGTATCGCGTTTTTTGAAGGTCGCACCTGGTTCGTCATCGGCGCATTGGCCGGTGAAGACATCGAGGCGCGCGTTCTCGGCGCCCACGGCAAAGTGGTCGAAGCGCGCACCGAACGCGTGTTCCAGGCCAGCGAATTGCGTCGCCCGGCACCGTGTCCGCATGCCGGTCGCTGTGGCGGTTGCAGCGTGCAACATCTGTCGCATGACGAACAACTCGCCCTGAAGCAACGCATGCTCGCCGAACAGTTATCGAAGGTCGCCGGTGTCGAACCCCAAGAGTGGGCGGCGCCGTTGAGCGGTCCGGAATTCGGCTACCGCCGTCGCGCCCGGGTGGCGGTGCGTTGGGACATGAAGGCGAAAAAACTCGAGGTCGGTTTTCGCGCGGCGGGCAGCCAGGACATCGTTGCGATCAACGAATGTCCGGTGCTGGTACAGCCCTTGCAGCCAATCATGACCCGCTTGCCGGAAATGCTCCGGCGCTTGAGCAAGCCTCAGGCGTTGGGGCACGTCGAATTGTTCAGCGGTTCGTCACTGGCCGTGTTGCTGCGACACATGGCGCCGTTGTCCGACGCCGACATGACGATCCTCAAGGATTTCTGCGCCTTCCATGCCGCTCAATTGTGGTTGCACGGTGATGGCGAACCTCATCCGGTCGAACCCGACCAGTCCCTGGGCTATCGTTTGGAAACCTGGGATTTAAACTTGGCGTACCGGCCCGGAGATTTCATTCAGGTCAACGCCGGGGTCAACGAAGCGATGGTCGCCCAGGCGCTGGATTGGCTGCAGCCCAAGGCCGATGAGCGGGTGCTCGATCTGTTCTGCGGTCTGGGCAATTTCGCCTTGCCGCTGGCCAGGGCCGTTCGCGAAGTGGTGGCGGTGGAAGGTGTGCAGGCGATGGTCGAGCGGGCCGCCGCCAACGCCGCTAGCAACAATCTGCATAATACGAAATTTTTTCAGGCCGATTTATCCCAGCCTTTGACCGATGCCGAATGGGCGCGCGAAGGCTTTTGTGCGGTACTCTTGGACCCACCCCGTGACGGCGCTTTCGAGGTCGTGCGCAAGCTCAAGTCGTTGGGCGCCGAACGGTTGGTGTATGTGTCATGCAACCCTGCAACTCTGGCGCGTGACACGGTCGAATTGATCAAGCAGGGCTACCGGTTAAAACGTGCCGGGATTCTCGATATGTTTCCTCAAACGGCACATGTCGAGGCCATGGCGTTATTTGAAGCGAGCTAGGAAGGCTCGTCTGGTCCGACTGGCCCGCCCGTGCAGCCGCGCACCAGCCCGACGTGGGCTCATGGGCAACGAAGGTCAGCGATTTTGACGCATTGAATCTGCGTCGTAGGGAAGGTAAGCAAGATGGTACAGGTGAGAGCACACCAGCCGATCAACACCGACGGCAGTATCAATCTCGAGGCTTGGCTCGATCACGCGGTCAGTGTCGATCTGGCACTGGATCGCGAAGCCTTGAAGGAAGCGTGCGAGTTCGCTCGCACCTCTGAACAACAAGCCAATGCGGCGAAAAACCTCTGGTCCGAAGGGACCTCGAGTTTCCGCACCGGTCTTGAGATCGCCGAGATCCTCGCCGACCTCAAACTCGATCAGGATTCGTTGGTTGCCGCGGTCTTGTACCGCGGCGTGCGCGAAGGCCAGATCGAACTGCCGGCGGTGAGCCAGCGCTTCGGTCCGGTGGTCGCCAAACTCATCGACGGTGTATTGCGCATGGCGGCGATCAGCGCCAGCCTCAGCCCCCGTCAATCCCTGGTGCTGGGCACCCAGGGCCAGGTGGAAAACCTGCGCAAGATGCTGGTGGCCATGGTCGACGACGTACGCGTCGCGCTGATCAAGCTGGCCGAACGCACCTGCGCGATCCGTGCGGTGAAAACCGCCGACGACGAGAAGCGCAACCGCGTGGCTCGTGAAGTCTTCGACATCTACGCGCCCCTGGCTCACCGTCTCGGTATCGGTCACATCAAGTGGGAGCTGGAGGACTTGTCCTTCCGTTACCTCGAGCCCGACCAGTACAAGCAGATCGCCAAGCTGCTCCACGAGCGGCGCCTGGATCGCGAGCGGTTCATCGCCGATGTGATGAACCAGTTGAAAGTCGAATTGCAGGCCACCGGTGTCGATGCCGATATCAGCGGCCGGGCCAAGCACATCTATTCGATCTGGCGCAAAATGCAGCGCAAGGGTCTGGAGTTCAGCCAGATCTATGACGTGCGCGCCGTGCGTGTGCTGGTGCCGGAAATGCGCGACTGCTACACCGCACTCGGCATCGTCCACACATTGTGGCGGCACATCCCGAAGGAATTCGACGACTACATCGCCAACCCCAAGGAGAATGGCTACCGCTCGCTGCACACCGCGGTGATCGGGCCCGAGGGCAAGGTGCTGGAAGTGCAGATCCGCACCCACGCGATGCACGAAGAGGCGGAGCTGGGCGTCTGCGCGCACTGGCGCTACAAGGGCACCGACGTCAAATCCGGCTCCAACCACTACGAAGAGAAAATCTCCTGGCTGCGTCAGGTCCTCGAGTGGCATGAAGAGCTGGGCGATATTGGCGGTCTGGCCGACCAGCTACGGGTCGATATCGAACCGGACCGGGTCTACATCTTCACCCCGGACGGTCACGCCATCGATTTGCCGAAAGGCGCGACGCCACTGGACTTCGCCTACCGGGTGCACACCGAGATCGGTCACAACTGTCGCGGCGCGAAGATCAACGGACGGATCGTACCGCTCAACTACAGCCTGCAAACCGGTGAACAGGTCGAAATCATCACCAGCAAGCACGGCACGCCGAGTCGCGACTGGCTGAACCCGAACCTGGGTTACATCACCACCTCGCGGGCACGGGCGAAGATCGTTCACTGGTTCAAGCTGCAGGCGCGGGATCAGAACGTCGCCGCCGGTAAAACCTTGCTCGAGCGTGAGCTCAGTCGCCTGGGCCTGCCCGCGGTGGACTTCGACAAGCTGGCCGAGAAGGCCAACATGAAGACGGCCGAGGACATGTACGCCGCGCTGGGTGCGGGCGACTTGCGCCTGGCGCAACTGGTCAACCTGGCACAGCAGCTGGTGGAGCCGGAACGCGGCAACGAACAGCTTGAACTCATCCCGCGCAAGGCCACCGGCTACAAACCGGGCAAGCGCGGCGATATCCAGATCCAGGGCGTCGGCAACCTGATGACGCAAATGGCCGGCTGCTGCCAGCCGCTGCCGGGGGATGCGATCGTCGGTTACATCACCGTGGGCCGCGGTGTGAGTATTCACCGTCAGGACTGCGCCTCGGTCTTGCAATTGGGCGGGCGCGAGCCTGAGCGGATCATCCAGGTCAGCTGGGGGCCGGTGCCGGTGCTCACCTACCCGGTGGACATCATCATCCGGGCCTACGACCGGTCCGGCTTGCTGCGTGACGTTTCGCAAGTGCTGCTCAACGAGCGGATCAACGTGCTGGCGGTCAATACCCGCTCGAACAAGGAGGACAACACCGCGTTGATGTCCCTGACCATCGAGATTCCGGGGCTGGATGCGCTGGGGCGGTTGCTGGGACGGATTTCCCAGTTGCCGAACATCATCGAAACCCGGCGTAACCGCACGCCATGACCATCCCTCCCTGTAGGGGCCGGCTTGCCGGCGAAGGCGTCCATCCGGCCAGCGCATGGCTTGAGGCCGCCTTCGCCGGCAAGCCGGCTCCTACAGGGGGTGTTTGACGGGAATAAGGGATGTACACACTTGAAGATTTGCTGCACCTGATGAACCGCCTGCGCGACCCGCAGTTCGGCTGCCCGTGGGACATCAAACAAACCTACGCCACCATCGTCCCGCACACCCTTGAGGAAGCCTACGAAGTCGCCGACGCCATCGAGCGCGGTGATTTCGATCACTTGCAGGGTGAATTGGGGGATCTGTTGTTCCAGGTGGTCTACTACAGCCAACTGGCCCGGGAAGAAGGGCGCTTCGAATTCGCGGGGGTGGTCGACAGCATCACCCGCAAGTTGATCCGCCGCCATCCTCATGTGTTCCCCACCGGCGATCTGTACGCGCCGCTGGATGTTCCGCGACTGAGTGAAGAACAGGTCAAGCAGCGCTGGGAAGAGATCAAGGCTGAAGAGCGGGCGGAGAAATCTTCGGCGCCCGAACAGCTGTCCTTGCTCGACGACGTGCCCGCGGCACTGCCGGCATTGTCCCGTTCGGCGAAGTTGCAGAAACGCGCAGGGCAGGTCGGTTTCGACTGGCCGGACGCTTTGCCGGTGCTCGACAAAGTGCGCGAAGAGCTCGATGAAGTGCTGGAAGCCATGGCCGACAATGACTCGGCAGCGATTGCCGATGAGGTCGGTGATCTACTGTTTTCCGTGGTCAATCTGGCGCGTCATCTCAAGGTCGACCCGGAAACTGCCTTGCGAGGTGCCAACAGCAAATTCGAAAGACGCTTCCGATTTATCGAACAGGCATTGCGCGACACCCACCGTCCCATGGAAGATTGCACCCTCGAAGAGTTGGACGCCTTGTGGGGCGAAGCCAAACGTCAGGAAAAGAATATGCCCAGCTGCGGTTGAGCAGTTGCCTAAGTGAGAAATAAGCACCATGAGCATTTCCCTTCGCGACCAGTTGCTCAAAGCAGGGCTGGTCAATCAGAAGCAGGCCAAGCAGGTCGGCAAAGAAAAACAGAAGCAGCAACGCCTGGTCCACAAAGGCCAGATCGAACTGGATGACTCGCAGCAGCGGGCAGCTCAGGAAGCCATGGCCGAGAAGGTCAAGCGCGACCAGGAGCTGAACCGTCAGCAACAGGAGAAGGCCGAGGCCAAAGCCCGCGCCGCCCAGGTCAAACAATTGATCGAAGTCTCGCGTCTGCCGAAGCTGACCACCGAGGATTACTACAACTTCGTTGACGACAAGAAGGTCAAGCGTCTCTCCGTCAATACGCTGATGCGCAACAAGCTCAGCAACGGTTCGCTGGCGATCGTGCACCATGCCGGCGGCTACGAAGTGATCCCGCGCGAGGCGGCCCTGAAGATTCAGGAGCGCGATCCGCAACGTATCGTGCAGTTGAATGTGCAGACCGCAGAAGCGGCCGCCGAGGACGATCCGTACGCGGCCTTCCAGATCCCGGACGATCTGATGTGGTAAGGCGTCAAAGGCTGTAACAACGACAAACTCCGCTGATGCGGTAATGCCGTTCTGTAGGAGCAAGCTTGCTCGCGATGGACGATAACGATAACGCGTGTTTACTGATTAAACGCGGCGCTCTTGAGACCTTCGCGAGCAAGCTCGCTCCTACAAATGCTTATGCGGATAGCCGTTCGCGTTGCTGCTCCAGTATTTCGAGTTCTGCCTTGTAATTATGGGCGTCAGTCTCGGAATGAAACATCCCCACCAGCATGTCTTGTTGATGTACATCCCAGATCCGGATACCGGCGGCTACGCCTTCATGGGATTTATGTGAATCGTCGCGTTCAGTTACTTTTACAGTCATCTGCTAGCTCCAATCTCTGTTATCTGCAGCAAGGCGTGTGCAGGCCTTTGTTATATATTTTGGTAGCTTGCTAAGTAAACGACTAAGTCCGGCAACTGATTTTTGCAGAATCGGCAAAAGTCCTGCAGCCCGCCAAACACGCGGCATTTGGTCGCAGGGCGTTAAGTTTCATGACAAAAGCTTCATGTTCGCGACGACAAAACGGCGAATTGAAACCGGTACCTGTAGGCGCCAGGCTTGCCGGCGAAGGCGTCTTTGGGTACGCCTTCGCCGGCAAGCCTGGCTCCTACAAAAGCAAATGCAAAATCAAAGGCACATAAAAACGCCCCGAACCAGTCGGGGCGTTTTTATGTGCAGCAGAGCGGCGGGGGGTATTACTTACCCGACCAGCGCTTCAGTACCAGCGTGGCATTGGTGCCACCGAAACCGAAGCTGTTGCTCATCACGGTGTTGATGGTGGCGTCTTCGCGAGTCTTGGTCAGGATCGGCATGTCAGCCACTTCCGGGTCCAGTTCGTCGATGTTGGCCGAACCGGCCATGAAGTTGCCTTCCATCATCAGCATGCAGTAGATCGCTTCGTGAACGCCGGCGGCGCCCAGGGAGTGACCCGACAGGCTCTTGGTGGAGCTGATGGCCGGAGCCTTGTCGCCGAACACTTCACGCACACCCTTCATCTCCATGACATCACCGACCGGAGTCGAGGTGCCGTGGGTGTTCAGGTAGTCGATTGGAGCGTCAACGGTGGACATGGCCATCTGCATGCAGCGGATGGCGCCTTCGCCGCTTGGAGCGACCATGTCGTAGCCGTCGGAGGTCGCACCGTAGCCAACGATTTCGGCGTAGATCTTCGCGCCGCGAGCCAGAGCGTGTTCCAGCTCTTCGACCACGACCATGCCGCCACCGCCGGCGATGACGAAACCGTCACGCTTGTTGTCGTAGGCGCGGGAAGCTTTTTCCGGAGTTTCGTTGTACTGGCTGGACAGGGCGCCCATGGCGTCGAACAGGAACGATTGGCTCCAGTGTTCCTCTTCACCGCCGCCGGCGAATACGATGTCCTGCTTGCCCATCTGGATCTGTTCCATGGCCGTACCGATGCAGTGAGCACTGGTGGCACAGGCAGAAGCGATGGAGTAGTTCAGGCCCTTGATCTTGAACGGCGTGGCCAGGCAGGCGGAAACGGTGCTGCTCATGGTCCGCGTGACGCGGTAAGGGCCGACGCGCTTGACGCCTTTCTCGCGCAGGATGTCCAGCGCTTCCATCTGGTTCAGCGTGGAGGCACCACCGGAACCGGCGATCAGGCCGGTACGCGGGTTCGAGACTTGCTCGTCGCTCAGACCGGAGTCGGCGATTGCGTCTTTCATGGCCAGGTAGGCGTATGCCGCCGCGTGGCCGACGAAGCGAAAGATCTTGCGGTCAATCAGCTCTTCGAGGGGAAGGTCAATGGAGCCGGAAACCTGGCTACGCAGACCCATTTCAGCATATTCCGGGTTGAACCGGATGCCAGGGCGGCTTGCACGCAGGTTAGCGGAGACGGTCTCTTTGTCATTGCCCAGGCACGAAACGATGCCCAGACCAGTGATAACGACGCGGCGCATGCGGATAACCCTTAGAAGTTGTCAGTGGAGGTGAAAACGCCGACCCGAAGGCCTTCGGCGGTATAGATCTCGCGACCGTCGACAGTCACCGAACCATCGGCGATGGCCAGGTTCAGCTTGCCTTTGAGGACGCGCTTGATATGAATGTTATAGGTTACTTTCTTCGCGGTCGGCAGAACCTGACCAAAGAACTTCACTTCGCCCGAACCCAGAGCGCGGCCGCGGCCCGGCAGACCTTGCCAGCCCAGGAAGAAACCGACCAATTGCCACATGGCGTCGAGGCCCAGGCAGCCTGGCATCACGGGGTCGCCTTCGAAGTGACAGGCGAAAAACCACAGATCCGGAGTGATATCCAGCTCGGCGACCAATTCACCTTTGCCGTACTTGCCGCCTTCTTCGCTGATCAGGGTGATGCGATCGACCATCAGCATGTTCGGGGCGGGCAGTTGCGCGTTACCTGGGCCGAACAGCTCACCGCGACTGCAGCGCAGCAGGTCTTCCCGGGTAAAGGCGTTTTGTTTGGTCATGCGAGCTCCTCAATAGTCCCGTGCGGCAGGTGGGGCAAATCTTCCCGGCCGGTCGAAGCATTCATGCCTCGAGCCAGCAGCCTACTCATAGACTATTGCGTTGTGGTGAAAGTCACAGCACCAAGGACACGAATGTACACTTGTGCACTGAAATTATTATTCAAGCCCCTTTTCGGGCCTGTTCGGGTGCCTAAGACTGCCGCACTTTCGCCTTTCACGCCAGTCGCAGATAGCCGAAAGGCCTGCACTACTGCACCCATCGCTGCAGAATCTGCTGCAGATCAGTACGTTTGAAGGGCTTGGCCAGGTAATCGTTCATTCCCGCCGATAAACAGGCTTCCCGGTCGCCCTGCAAGGCATTGGCGGTCAGGGCTATGATGGGCAAGCCCGCGCAGCCGGGCAATTGGCGAATCTGTCGGGTCGCCTCATAGCCATCGATAATCGGCAATCGACAATCCATCAGGATCGCTTCGAAAATCAGACTCTCGGCGCTGCGCACCGCTTGCGCGCCATCGGTCGCGACGCTGACAGTAAAGCCCAGGCTGCGCAACATCGCCTCGATGACGGTCTGGTTGACCGGATTGTCCTCCACCAGCAGCACATTGCGTCCCTCGCCATCACCGGAGCCCGTTGGCGTGCGTGGCGTCAGTATCGGCAGCGTCTGTTTATAGAGGGCCAGCGGGATTTCCAGGGTGAACACCGAACCGCGACCTTCTTCGCTATGGGCACGCAAGGTGCCGCCCATCCGCTCAGCCAGGGTGCGGGCGATGGGGAGGCCCAGTCCGGTGCCGCCATAGCGCCTTGAAATGGAACTGTCGGCCTGCTGGAAGGCATTGAACATCGATTCCAGGTGTTGGCTGGAAATACCGATCCCGCTGTCTCGTACCGTGCAGGTAAACCAGAGGAGTTCGTGATCCAGCGATTGCCATTGCGGCTCGATGGTGATGCGACCTTGCTCGGTGAACTTCAGTGCATTGCCGACCAGGTTGACCAGGATCTGCCGGATCCGCGTCGGGTCGCCCTGCACCTGCAGCGCGCACATGTTATCGGGCGTCAACAGCGCCAGATCCAGCCCGCGTTGCGCTGCGCTGTGGGAAAACGCCTGGGCGCAACTGCCGATCAGGTCCGCGAGGTTGAACGGAATGTGTTCCAGCTCCAGTTCCGAGCGCTCGATGCGCGAGAAATCGAGAATGTCGTTGATGACCTTGAGCAGGTGTTCGGTGGACTCCGAAGCCAGCGCCGCGTATTCGAGCTGTTCCTCGGTCATCTCGGTGGTTTCCAGCAGTTGCAGCATGCCCAGTACGCCATTCATCGGGGTGCGCAGTTCATGGCTCATCATCGCGAGGAAATCGGATTTGGCGTTGTTGGCCTTTTCCGCCTCTTCGCGAGTCTGGATCAACTGCGCCATCGCCTGGTGCTGTTCGCGGCTGGCTTGTTCGAGTCCGCTGGCAAGGTTGTTGATGTGCTGCGACAGCGCCCCGAGTTCGGTGTCGTCGACGATGGGCAGCGGGGTGTTGTAGTCGCCGTCCTGAATCGCCTTGACCGCAGTGCCGATGTCGCGGATCGGCTGCGACAGGCTCCCGGCCAGGCGCCGGGCGATCAGAAAGGTAAACAGCAGGGCGAACAACGCAAGAATCCCGGCCTTGAACAGGATCTCCTGCTGGCGCTGGCTGAAGGCATCGTTGGACAGGCCGACAATGACCCGCCCCAGATAATCCTCGGCAGAGGCGGTGCCGGCGACTTTGCTGCCCTGGAAAAAATCATTGTGCAACGGGATGCGTTGCAGCCGCACCGGTGCCTGGAAGACTTCGACCTGATGCGAGCGGGTGTGGGTTTCCGACGGTTGTTCGACGTACACCAGAATCCGGTCGGCGCTGTCCTGAACCTCCAGGAATCGCACATTGGGCGTGGCCAGCGTGGCCTTGAGCAAACTGTCGAGCACCTCGTTGTTGCCCGAAATCACCCCGTATTCGGTGGCCGGCGCCAGTTGGTTGGCAATCAACTGACCGGTGTGGTTGAGTTCCTGGCGCAGGTCCTGGATTCGCACGAAGGTGAAGAAGCTGATCAACAGCAAGGTCAGCAACAGGGCAGGGCCGAGGCTGATGATTTGCGTGCGGGTGTTGATGTCCCAGCGACGATGGAAAGTCATGGGTGGCTTTCTCCTGCGCCCAACTGTGCGGCCACAGAGGCTTGATCGATCTGTTCAATACCCAAGGAACGAGCCACTTGTGGATTGCTCAAGACCTGGAAGCGCTGCGGGTAGTGCGCGCGCGGCCAGTTGGCCGGTGGCTGGTCGAGCAATGTGTCCAGAATCGCCAGCCAGTCGCCTTGATCGCTGTAGGTACTGGCCAGGCTCCCGGCCTTGACGAAACCGGCATTGGGGCCGATCAGCGCCCGTTGCCGTGAGTAGCTGCTGAGCAACAGGTTTTTCGCGGTTTTCGGGTTGAACAGATCGGGATCGTCGAGCCCCAGCAGCACGTCGCTGTTGTTCAGCAACGACTGCAGCGGGCCGCTGTCGCTGGTGTTGTCCCAGCGCGCGGTGACGATTTGCAGGCCGAGCGGCAAGGCGGCCTGGCGCAGTTCGTTCAACAGAAACTCACTGTGACTGTCGTAGAGCACGCCGATTCGTCGGGCCTGGGGCAGAAGAATACCGGTCAGGCGCAACTGCCGAGCCAGCGGCGGATCGCTCCACAGCAGGCTCAAGTGTGGGGGCTGGTTGGCACCCAGCCGTTGGCGCGCTTGCAGGCGACTGATGCGCAATACCAATGTCGCCGGGCCTTGGGCATCTTGCAGGCGCCAGTCGAGGCTCGGCAGGTCAAGCAGGATCAAACGGGTAGTGGCAGGCAGTTTGCCCGGTGCCGGCAGAGCGGGCAGTGGCTGGAAGCGCACGCTGTCGGCAGGGCGCAGCTCACTCAGGGCCTGCGTGAAGGATTGCATGCCGGGGCTGTCTTCGGCAGCGGTCAACAAAATGTCGGCGGCCCGTGTCGGCAGGCTGCACAGCAGGCCGCTAACCACCAGGCACAGCCCGGCCAGCAGGTGGCCAAGGGTTGGCGTCTTTCGCGACCAACGGCGCATCGCCGGGCTGAAAATCGGCGCCAGAGCGAGCGGCGAGCGGGGCGATGCAGAGCCAAACGACACGACACATCCTTGGTAGCGAACAATTGGCGCGCATGTTAACCGAGCTGGTCGACTTTTCCAGTCACGATGAGCGCATTTTCCGCGGATTTATTGCTCTTCTTCGTACAAGTGCCGGTAATTGATCCAGGGGCTGGCCGCCACTGGGCTGCTCCGTATAATGCCGACATCGCCACTGGTATGGATTAACGGATTGCATATGACTGAACAGCGCCCAATTGCGGTCCTGGGAGGCGGAAGTTTTGGTACCGCCGTGGCTAATCTGCTGGCCGAGAACGGGCATCAGGTTCGGCTGTGGATGCGTGACCCCGAGCAAGCCGAGGCCATCCGGGTCAATCGGGAAAACCCGCGCTACCTCAAAGGCATCAAGATTCTGCCGGCCGTGGAAGCAGTCACCGACCTGCAAGCCACCCTGGAAGCCTGCGACCTGAGTTTCGTTGCGCTGCCGTCCAGCGCGCTACGCTCGGTGCTGGCGCCGCATGCCGAACGTTTGCGCGGCAAATTGCTGGTGAGCCTGACCAAAGGCATCGAAGCCCACACCTTCAAGCTGATGAGCGAGATCCTCGAAGAGATCGCCCCGCAAGCGCGTATCGGCGTACTGTCGGGGCCGAACCTGGCCCGTGAAATCGCCGAACACGCGCTGACCGCCACGGTGGTGGCCAGCGAAGATGAAGACCTCTGCCAGCAGGTCCAGGCCGCGCTGCACGGTCGCACCTTTCGCGTCTACGCCAGCGCCGACCGCTTCGGCGTGGAGTTGGGGGGGGCGCTGAAAAACGTCTACGCGATCATCGCCGGCATGGCGGTGGCGCTGGGCATGGGCGAAAACACCAAGAGCATGCTGATCACCCGGGCGCTGGCGGAAATGACTCGCTTCGCGGTGAATCAGGGCGCCAACCCCATGACGTTCCTCGGGCTGGCGGGCGTGGGCGATTTGATCGTCACCTGTTCATCGCCGAAAAGCCGTAACTACCAGGTCGGGTTCGCCCTCGGCCAGGGGTTGAGCCTGGAAGAAGCGGTGACGCGTTTAGGCGAGGTGGCCGAAGGCGTCAATACCCTGAAAGTGCTCAAGGCCAAGGCCCAGGAAGTTGGCGTGTATATGCCGCTGGTCGCCGGGCTCCATGCCATCCTGTTCGAAGGGCGCACGCTGGAGCAGGTGATTGGTCTATTGATGCGTGCCGAGCCGAAAACCGACGTCGACTTTATTTCCACCAGTGGTTTCAACTGAGCACTCAATTGACAGGGGCAGGGAGCGAGACATGAATGATCCGAAAGTAGAAGCCAGGTACGAATCCATCCTGCTGCGCGTGCTGTGGATGATCGTCTTCTTGCTGGTCTGGCAAGTGGCGCAATTCATCCTCGGCGCGGTAGTGCTGGTGCAACTGATCTATCGTTTGATCTATGGTGCCCCGAGCGCCAGCCTGATGAACTTCGGCGACAGCCTGAGCCAGTTCCTGGCGCAGATTGGTCGTTTCGGCAGTTTTCACAGCGACCAGAAGCCTTGGCCGTTCGCCGACTGGCCGACGCCGCGTACCCCGGAAGGTGAAGCGCCACACGTTGTGGCGCCAGCGCCGCATCCGGCTCGAGATGAGGAACCGAAACTATGAAACTCTGGGTATTGCGTCATGGTGAAGCCGAGCCACACGGCAAGCGTCCCGATTCCGAGCGGGCGCTGACCGCACACGGTCGTGAAGAAGTGCTGCGCACCGCCGCCGAGTTGATCGGCCAGCCGATTACCGCGATCTATGCCAGCCCTTTCCTGCGAGCGCAGGAAACCGCCTTGCTGGTGCGTGAAGCGCTGGGCTTTCAACCGGAGATCCGCACCGTCGAATGGCTGACACCCGACAACCGCCCGCAAGCGGTGGCGGAACAGTTGGTGTCGGTCGATCATGCGCTGCTGGTCAGTCATAACCCGCTGGTGGGCAACCTGCTGGGCTACCTTCAGAATGGCCATGTGCAGGACCCGGAAGCGGTCCCCACAGCCGGCCTTGCCGAGCTTGAAGGCGAAGGGCCGCTGGCGGGGGCGATGAAGCTCAATGGCATCAAGCACCCTGGCTGAATGAAACGGCTCCCACAGGATAGGGTCGGCGGCGCTGCAAGCGCAGCGAGACGGTGCTGTGGCAGGATCGGTGACGAATAAAAACCAACAAAGGATGTCAGCAATGAGTTTGTGGCGTACCACTCCCAACATCGATCAGTTGAACGCGATCCAGAAAAACACCATCGGCGAAGTGCTGGATATCCGCTTCGAAGACTTCGATGAAGTGTCCCTGACCGCCAGCATGGTCATCGACCACCGCACTCACCAGCCCTACGGCCTGCTGCACGGCGGCGCCTCGGTGGTACTGGCCGAATCCGTCGGTTCCATGGCCAGTTACCTGTGCATCGATACCAGCAAGTTCTATTGCGTGGGCCTGGAAATCAACGCCAACCATTTGCGTGGCTTGCGCACGGGGCGAGTGACAGCGGTAGCCAAGGCGATTCACATTGGACGTACGACCCATGTCTGGGACATTCGGCTGACCAGCGATGAAGGCAAGGCCAGTTGTGTGTCTCGGTTGACCATGGCGGTGGTGCCATTGGGTGAGAATCCGCCGGCGCGTTGATTGGGGGTTGGTTGATCGAAAGATCGCAGCCTGCGGTAATTCCTACACCGCGCACCTGCGATCTTTTGATATTGGCGACTTTTCCTACCACCATTGCTGACAGTTATGGTCATTGCTGTAGGGCCTGGTCTTACGGACAATCAACGCCTGTCCTCGCTCATGGATTTGCCGGTATGTCGCAACAGATTTTTTTCGCCCACGCCAATGGCTTTCCTTCGGGAACCTACGGCAAATTGTTCGCGGCGCTGGCGCCCGAGTATCAGGTGACGCATCTGGAGCAGCACGCCCACGACCCGCGTTTCCCGGCGGACGACAATTGGCACAACCTGGTCGACGAGTTGATTCATCACCTCAGGCAGCAACCTGAACCGGTGTGGGGTGTCGGGCATTCCTTCGGCGGTGTATTGCATTTGCATGCGGCCCTGCGTTGCCCCGAGCTGTATCGCGGGGTGGTGATGCTCGATTCGCCGGTGCTGACCCGTACCGATCAATGGGTCATCCGCGCCGCCAAGCGCTTTGGTTTCATCGACCGCCTGACCCCGGCCGGTCGCACCCTGGGCCGTCGCGAAGAGTTTGCCGACCTGGACGCTGCGCGCGTGTATTTTGCCGGTAAAACCCTGTTTCGCAGCTTCGACCCGGAATGTTTCGATGCTTATCTGCAACACGGTCTGCAAAAGGTCGGCGACACGCTGCGCCTGCGCTTCGACCCGGCCACGGAAATCAGCATCTACCGCGGCGTCCCCCACACCAGCCCGGGCCGGACACGGCAGCTGAAAGTGCCATTGGCGGTGGTTCGCGGACACAAGAGTCGGGTGGTGATGCGTCATCACGCCAGCTCTGTCGGGCGCATGCCGCTGGGCGAGTCACTGACCCTGCCCGGCGGCCACATGTTTCCCCTGGAACGTCCCCAGGATACAGCCGTGCTGCTGAAGAATCTGTTCAGCCGCTGGGAAGGTCGCCGCCAGCAGGATTGCGCATGAGCCCTGCCGTCGAAGAAGTTCGCCTGAGCCTGCCGCATATCGAACTGGCGGCGCATCTGTTCGGCCCGGAAGACGGTGTCCCGGTAATCGCCTTGCACGGCTGGCTGGATAACGCCAACAGCTTTGCCCGGCTGGCACCGAAGCTCGAGGGGCTGCGCATCGTCGCGCTGGACATGGCCGGTCATGGCCACTCCGGGCATCGGCCTGCGGGCGCCGGTTACGCGCTCTGGGATTACGCCCATGACGTGCTGCAAGTGGCCGAACAACTGGGCTGGAAACGCTTCGGGTTACTGGGGCACTCGTTGGGGGCGATCGTTTCTCTGGTGCTGGCCGGGTCATTGCCGGAGCGGGTGACCCATCTGGCGTTGATCGACGGCATCATTCCTCCTACAGACAAAGGCGAAAATGCTGCCGAGCGCATGGGCATGGCGCTGCAAGCACAGCTGGGTCTAAGGGACAAACGCAAACCGGTCTACCACACCCTCGACCGCGCCATTGAAGCGCGCATGAAAGGTCTGGTGGCGGTCAGTCGTGAAGCCGCCGAGTTGCTGGCGCAACGGGGCCTGATGCCGGTACCGGGCGGTTACACCTGGCGCACCGATAACCGTCTTACCTTGCCATCGCCGCTGCGTCTGACCAACGAACAGGCGATGGCCTTCGTCCAGCGGGTCGGTTGTCCTGCAAAACTGGTGGTCGCAGCCGATGGCATGCTCGCCAAACATCCCGAGTTGCTGGAACGTCTACCCTTCAGCCGAGAACAGCTGCCTGGCGGCCATCATTTGCACCTGAATGACGCAACCGGTGCCGACCTTGTCGCAGACTGTTTCAATCGGTTCTTCGCCGTTCCTTGACTTGCGCCGGGCAACTGTCGAGGCTGGGCGGGTTGAAATGGGAGACAACCATGATAGATCTCTACACCGCTGCGACCCCGAATGGCCACAAGGTCTCTATCGTGCTCGAGGAACTCGGCCTGCCCTACACGGTGCACGCCTTGAGTTTCGACAAGAAGGAACAGAAATCCGAGGACTTCCTCAAGATCAATCCCAATGGCCGGATTCCGGCGATTGTCGACCGCGCCAACGGCGATTTTGCCGTGTTCGAATCCGGCGCCATCCTGGTTTATCTCGCTGAACTGAGCGGCAAGCTGCTGCCCACGGACCCGAAAGGGCGTTCGGTGGTGCTGCAGTGGCTGATGTTCCAGATGGGCGGAATCGGCCCGATGCAGGGGCAGGCCAACGTGTTTTTCCGCTATTTCCCTGAAAAACTGCAGGGGGCCATCGACCGTTACCAGCACGAAACCCGTCGTCTCTATGAAGTGCTCGACACTCGCCTGCAAGCGGTAGAGTTTCTGGCGGGCGAGTACAGCATTGCCGATATTGCGACCTTTCCATGGGTGCGTGGCCACGAGTGGTCCGGTGTCGAGGTGGAGGGTTTGTCCGCCTTGCAACGCTGGATGGCGACCATGGAGGCGCGCCCGGCAGTACAGCGAGGTCTGCTGGTGCCCGAACGCATCGACGATGCCAGCGTCGTCAAAGGTGCCCAGGCCATGCTGATCCGATGAGCCCGACCATGCGTTCATTCAGTTTGCTGGCGCTGTGCTGTTTCAGTCCCCTGTCGTTTGCCGCCGATGTCCCGGGCAGTCAGGACCTGCCGATCGTGCCGCGCATGACCGATGCGCAGATCGTCGACTATCGCCCGGCCGTCGAGCTGGAGCGGATCTACCCGCTGGGTGCGATCCGCAAGATCAGCGGCCAGCTGCGCTTCGAGGGTCAGGTCAGCGCCCGTGGCAATGCGACCTCGGTCACCTACGAGTTGCCACCGGAGCACTCGTCCATCGACGCCTTCACGGCCGCCCGCGAATCCCTGCAGAAACAGGATGCCGAGTTGCTGTTCTGGTGCCAGGCCCGGGATTGCGGGGAAAGCAGCCTGTGGGCCAATGATGTCTTCGGCAACGCCAAGCTCTATGGCGCCGACGACCAGCAAGCGTTTCTGCTGTTGCGTCTGGCGGCGCCGCAGGACAACACACTGGTGGCGCTCTACAGCATCACTCGCGGCAATCGCAAAGCCTATCTGCACGTCGAACAGTTCGACGCCACGGCACCCCTGGGCAATGTGCTGCCGACATCCGCGACCTTGCTGCGCGAGCTCAAGAGCACCGGTGAGCTCGATTTCCCCAAGCTGACCGGCGATCCCGACGAGACCTGGCTGCGCTTGATCTCCCGTGGATTGAATCTTGACACCACCTTGCGGGTCAGTATTTCCGGGCCCAAGGCCGAAGCCTGGCGCCAGGCGCTGATCGGGCAGGGCGTACGTACGGCCAGACTGGAAGCCGGCAATGTCGAAGGCTCTGGCCTGCACCTCGAACTGTTGCGATAAGCTGTATCGGGTGAACGTGCTCGCACGTTCACCTACTTTTTGGCTGACTGACTTTTTTCGAGACTGGGATGATCAATAACGATCGGCTGTTGGTGCAGATCCTGCTCCTGGTGCTGTTTGGCGCAAGTTTATGGGTGATGGCGCCGTTCTGGTCCGCGTTGTTCTGGGGCGCGGTGCTGGCCTTCGCCAGCTGGCCGCTGATGCGTTTGCTGACCCGCTGGCTCAACGGGCGCGAATCCCTGGCGGCGGCGCTGCTGACCATGGGCTGGATGGTGCTGGTGGCGGCGCCGCTGGTATGGCTGGGGTTCAACCTGGCGGACCATGTGCGCGACGCCACGGCGTTCATCAAGGATGTGCAGGTCGATGGCCTGCCCGAAGCACCGGGCTGGCTGGGCAGTATTCCCTTGGTGGGCGAGCGGCTGGTGGGCATCTGGAACAGTATCGATCAGCAGGGCGCGGCGATGATGCTGGCGATCAAGCCCTATCTGGGGCAGGTCGGTAACTGGTTGCTGGCACGCAGTGCGCAGATTGGCGGCGGAATTCTCGAACTGACGTTGAGCATTGTCTTTGTGTTCTTTTTCTACCGCGACGGGCCGCGGTTGGCGGCGTTTGTTCACGGATTGCTGCAGCGGCTGATCGGTGATCGAGCCGGCTATTACATCGAACTGGTGGCGGGAACGGTGCAACGCGTGGTGAACGGGGTCATCGGGACGGCGGCGGCTCAGGCGGTTCTGGCGTTGATCGGGTTCCTGATTGCCGGGGTTCCCGGGGCGCTGGTCCTGGGGATCGTCACGTTCTTGCTGAGCCTGATTCCGATGGGGCCACCGCTGGTGTGGATTCCGGCCACGGCCTGGCTGGCCTGGAAGGGTGACTACGGGATGGCGGTGTTCCTCGGCTGCTGGGGGATGTTCATCATCAGTGGGGTCGACAACGTGCTCAAGCCTTACCTGATCAGTCGGGGCGGCAATTTGCCCTTGGTGATTGTATTGCTCGGGGTGTTTGGCGGGCTGATTGCGTTTGGGTTCATCGGTTTGTTTATCGGGCCGACCTTGTTGGCCGTGGCTTACAGCTTGCTGACCGACTGGAGCAAGACTCAAGCCCGGGTTGAGGATCGCCGGCCTTGAGAGGCGGCGCGGGGGCGCTGTTCATCCAGTGCGGGTGTGTCAGGCGACTATCTGACTCGACACAATGGGCGCAGGGGCTAGGCTTGCGGGAGTCGGCTCGACGATTTACCGATCATCGGGTCCCGCAGCGCCACTGGTTCCGCTACAATGCGCGCCGATTTCGACCTGCCTGAGAGCCCACTCATGTCCGCCTGCCAGACTCCCATCATCGTCGCCCTGGATTTCCCTACCCGTGACGCCGCACTGAAGCTGGCCGATCAGTTGGACCCGAAGCTGTGCCGGGTCAAAGTCGGTAAAGAACTGTTTACCAGCTGCGCCTCGGAAATCGTTGGCACCCTGCGTGACAAGGGTTTCGAAGTATTCCTGGACCTCAAGTTCCACGACATCCCGAATACCACCGCGATGGCCGTCAAGGCGGCTGCGGAAATGGGCGTATGGATGGTCAACGTGCACTGTTCCGGTGGTCTGCGCATGATGGCCGCCTGTCGCGAAGTGCTCGACCAGCGCACCGGCCCGAAGCCGCTGTTGATCGGCGTGACCGTGCTGACCAGCATGGAACGTGAGGACCTGGCGGGTATCGGCCTGGACATCGAGCCGCAGGAGCAGGTGCTGCGTCTGGCCGCACTGGCGGAAAAAGCCGGGATGGACGGTCTGGTCTGTTCGGCCCTGGAAGCCCAGGCCCTGAAATCGGCTCACCCGTCGCTGCAACTGGTGACCCCGGGGATTCGTCCGGCGGGCAGCGCCCAGGACGATCAGCGCCGTATCCTGACCCCGCGTCAGGCGCTGGATGCCGGTTCCGATTACCTGGTAATCGGCCGTCCGATCAGCCAGGCGGCGGATCCGGCCAAGGCACTCGCCGCCGTAGTGGCCGAACTCGCCTGATCACCTGTAGGAGCCGGCTTGCTGGCGAAGGCATCACCGCGGTGGACCTGACTCCCCGCGGTGCCTGCATCGCCAGCAAGCCGGCTCCTACTGGCCTGCGTTAAACCTTCAGCACCAACTTCCCGAAATTCTCTCCGCTGAACAATTTCATCAGCGTCTCCGGGAACGTCTCCAGTCCTTCGACGATGTCTTCCTTGCTCTTGAGCTGCCCCTTGGCCATCCAGCCCGCCATTTCCTGCGCGGCAGCGGCGTACTGTGCGGCGTAATCCATCACCACGAAACCTTCCATCCGCGCGCGGTTGACCAGCAGCGACAGGTAGTTGGCCGGACCTTTGACCGCTTCCTTGTTGTTGTACTGGCTGATGGCGCCGCAAATCACCACCCGTGCCTTCAGGTTCAGGCGGCTCAGCACAGCGTCGAGGATATCGCCGCCGACGTTATCGAAGTACACATCCACGCCTTTCGGACACTCGCGCTTGAGCCCGGCGTGGACGTCTTCGTTCTTGTAATCGATGGCGCCGTCAAAGCCCAGTTCGTCGATCAGGAACCGGCACTTGTCGGCACCGCCCGCGATGCCGACGACGCGGCACCCCTTGAGCTTGGCAATCTGCCCGGCAATGCTGCCCACCGCGCCGGCCGCGCCCGAGAGCACCACAGTGTCACCGGCCTTGGGCGCACCGACGTCGAGCAGGGCGAAGTAGGCGGTCATCCCGGTCATGCCCAGTGCCGAAAGAAAGCGCGGCAGCGGTGCCAGTTTCGGATCGACTTTGTAGAAGCCCCGTGGCTCGCCGAGGAAATAGTCCTGCGCGCCCAGGGCACCGTTGACGTAGTCCCCGACCGCAAAATCCGAATGGTTCGAAGCAATGACCTGGCCGACACCCAATGCACGCATGACTTCGCCGATCGCCACTGGCGGAATATAGGACTTGCCCTCGTTCATCCAGCCGCGCATGGCCGGGTCCAGGGACAAGTATTCGTTTTTGACCAGAATCTGACCCGCGGCCGGTTCGCCGACCGGTACTTGCTGATAGGTAAAGGTCTCGCGGGTTGCCGCACCCACCGGACGTCTGGCGAGCAGGAACTGGCGATTGGTCTGGGTAGTCATGACAGGCACTCAAGATGAATGAAGTCTTGTTGATAGCCCTTGATGATCATTGCCGCAAGTCGCGCCGATGCCGCGAATGCAGTCCGATCCAGAACAGTGATGGCTGGCCCGGCGGTTTTATCACTGCCACTCATGGGCACTCAACCGGCCTTCTGATAGTGCTGCCGCGCTACGGATGCCTGTGGCTAGATTGCGTTACGCGGACCCCGCATCTTCTACGAGGACATAACAATGAGCATGACGTTTTCCGGCCAGGTGGCAGTGGTGACAGGGGCGGCCGCCGGTATTGGCCGCGCGACGGCTCAGGCGTTCGCCGCCGAAGGCTTGAAAGTGGTGGTGGCCGACCTCGACACGGCAGGTGGCGAGGGCACGGTGGCGTTGATTCGCACGGCGGGTGGTGAAGCAACGTTCGTGCGTTGCAACGTCACGCTGGAAAGCGATGTAAAAAACCTGATGGATGAAGTCGTCAATACCTACGGCCGTCTCGACTATGCCTTCAACAACGCCGGCATCGAGATCGAGAAAGGCAAGCTGGCCGAGGGTACGATCGACGAATTCGACGCGATCATGGGCGTCAATGTCAAAGGGGTCTGGCTGTGCATGAAGTACCAGTTGCCCTTGCTGCTGGCCCAGGGCGGTGGTGCGATCGTCAACACCGCATCGGTGGCCGGCCTGGGAGCGGCGCCGAAGATGAGTATCTACGCCGCCTCCAAGCATGCAGTGATCGGCCTGACCAAATCGGCGGCCATCGAATACGCCAAGAAAAAGATTCGCGTGAATGCGGTGTGTCCGGCGGTGATCGATACCGACATGTTCCGCCGCGCCTATGAAGCGGATCCGAAGAAGGGCGAGTTCGCCAATGCCATGCACCCGGTCGGTCGCATCGGCAAGGTCGAGGAGATTGCCAGCGCGGTGCTGTACCTGTGCAGCGATGGTGCAGCGTTCACCACCGGCCACTCGTTGGCGGTGGACGGAGGCGTCACGGCATTCTGAAGCCAGGCACTGCGGTGCAAAACCCCACATTGGTGTAATGCCTACACTGGGGGCCGGACAATGTGTTACCAATGATTAGAACCGAAGATTCTGGCGGCGTTGTCGCACATCCCATCGAGCGTTCCTGTGATTAACTGTTCCAGCAAAACAAACAGGAGTTTGCTTGCTCATGGAATTGAGAATCGATCGACAGGCCTTGGTGCCGCTCGTCCAGCAGATCGCCGATGCGCTGGCGGGCTGGCTCCGTCAAAGCGAGGTCTTGCCGGGCACGCGTTTACCATCCGCGCGGCAAATTGCGCGGGATAATCTGCTCAGTCAGTCCAGTGTCGTCGAGGCGTGTGAGCGCCTGGTCGCTGAAGGAGTGCTGGCGTCGCGTCAGGGCGGCGGCTTTTATGTCGCCGACCCGGCCTTGGCTGCTCGCCGGCAACGGGATTACCCCTGGTTCGAAGGCGCGGCGGTAAAGCACGATGGCGTCCTGGGTGAACTGAAGCTGGGTTGTGGTGGATTGCCCGTAAGCTGGCGCGAGACGGACGACCTGGGTTACGCGATCCGTCAGGTCAGTCGCACCGACATGGCGGGCCTGTTCAACTACGGCACCCCGCTGGGTCTGCCAGCCCTGCGCCAACAAATCCTCAAGCGCCTGCTACAACTGGATATCGCCGTGCAGGAGCGCCAAATCCTGACAACGGCGGGCGCCAGCCAGGGGCTGGATCTGATTGTGCGCACCTTGCTCAAGCCGGGGGAGTGCGTGGTGGTGGAAAGTCCCGGGTACTCGATGCTGTTCAAGTTGCTCAGACTGCACGGCGTCAACATGATCGAGGTGCCGCGAACGCCGACCGGGCCCGATATCGAAGTGCTCGAGGCGCTACTCCGACAGTACCGGCCCCGCGCCTTGTTCATCAACAGTTCCTATCACAATCCAACGGGTAGCAGCATGACGCCGAAGGTCGCCCAGCGAGTTCTGCAACTGGCGAAAACCCACGGTGCGCTGGTCATCGAAGATGACGTCTATGCGGATTTATCCAGCGGACCCGGTACGCGGCTCGCCGCGCTGGATACCGCGGACAACGTGATCTACGTCGGCAGTTTCTCCAAAACCCTCAGCAGTTCGTTGCGGGTCGGCTTTGTAGTAGCCGGCGCCGGGATTGTTTCGCAACTGGCCGAGGTCAAGATGATCAGCAGCATGGGCGCGTCACGGTTTTGCGAGTCGGTGCTGGCTTGCCTGTTGGCCAGTGGTGCCTACCGCAAGCTGGTGCAGCGACAACGCCAGCGTTTGCACAGCGACCGGGTGGCCGCCTTGCAAATGCTCGAAGACGCTGAGTGGGAGGTCTTCGGCAAGCCCGCCGGGGGCTTGTTCATCTGGGCGCGCTCGCGGATGGCCGACTACGCTCAGGTGCGGGCCCAGGCACAGCGCTTCGGTGTCCTGCTGTCTTCAGCGACGGCCTTCAGCCCCACCGGCGAGCCCGGTGACTGGCAACGTATCAACGTGGCCTATGCCGCTGACCCGCGAGCCCGGGCGTTTTTTCAAGCCACCACTGTGGATCGACCTCAAGCGTTCTGAAAACGACGTTGACGTAGCTTTTTGCCATTATTCCGACACCACAGACTTGTGTTGATACAGACCCGTTGCGACTCTGCGTCAACAGACTCTATCAGGGAACCCAGTGCAATGATTTCGGGCGTGAAAGGACGTTTTGCCAACCTCGGCATGGCAAAAAAACTGGGTGTCGGGTTTGTACTCGTACTGTTGTTGACCGCCGTGGTGGCGGCCATCGGCGTAGGGGCGCTGCAGACTATCAGCCAGCGCTTCGACGGGCTCACGCACATGTCGTCGCTCAACAGCGGTCTGCTCAAGGTGCGACTGCTTGAGCAGGAGTACGCGTTGCACGGCAACCCGAAAACCGCCGACGCCCTGCACAAGGGCGTGGACGACCTGATCGCCCTGGCGACCGAACTCAAGCTCCGGTCCGCGGCCAACGTGCCGGTGATGAATGATGTCGAGCAATCCCTGGGCGCCTATCGCAAGGCCTTTGACGAGTTCGTCTCGCTCAGCCAGGCCAAGGACCTGGCGCTGGAAATGGCCAGTTGGTCGGTGTCCAGCGTGGCCAATAACCTCGATGTGCTGCAGGCCGGGTTGGCCGATGACGGCGCCTATACCTTGAAAGAGTCCGCAGGCAAGGACGGCGCGCAGTTCATCGAGCAAGCCAGTCAGGTCAGCCAGGTGTCGCGGCTGATGTTGCAGGCCATGAACGAAGCGCGCGTGCGCCTGGACCAGAGTCGCAAGGGCGACGACAGCGTGGCGCAGGGCAAGATCGAGCAGGCCGACCAGGCGCTGGCCCAGGCCGAGCAGCTGAAAACCACGGTCAAGGATGAGGGCTACCAGACGGTGCTCAATGAAGTGGCCGGCCACATCGGCAGTTTCAGCGAAAAACTCGCTGAATACACTGGCCTGCTGGCCCAGGAAAAAACCGTCTACGAGCAACTGCATCAGCGCGCCGCGCAGGTGGTGGCGCGGGTGGATCAGGCCTATGTCACCGAAGACCGGTCGATGCAGGGCGAGCTGAAAAAGAATTCGTGGCTGATCATCGGCTCCTCCGCGCTGGCCTTGCTGGTCGGGCTGATTGCGGCATGGGTGATGACCCGGTTGATCGTGGCACCGTTGCGCAGTGTGATCCGTGTCGCGCAACAGATCGCCGCTGGCGATTTGAGCGTGACGGTTGAAGTGGCCCGTCGTGACGAGATCGGTCAACTGATGCAGGCCATGCAGCAGATGGGGGCCGGGCTCAGCAGTATTGTCAGCGGTTTGCAGGCCGGCATCGAGCAATTGGCCAGTTCGGCGCAATCACTGTCGGCGGTGACCGAGCAGACCAATCTGGAAGTCAGTAGCCAGAAGGAAGAAACCGAGCAGGTCGCTACCGCGATGAATCAGATGGCCGCGACCGTGCACGACGTTGCGCGTAACGCGGAAGAGGCCGCTCAGGCGGCGCAGACCGCGGACGACAAGGTTGAAAGCGGTCAGCAGGTGGTGCGTCAGAGCATGGTCCGGATCGAGCAACTGGCAGATTCTGCGACCTCGGCCAGTTCGAGCATCGAAAGCTTGAGTGCGCAAATCCAGAACATCGGCATGGTGCTCGGTGTCATCAAGAGCGTGGCCGAGCAAACCAACCTGTTGGCGCTCAACGCCGCCATCGAAGCGGCGCGGGCCGGCGAGCAGGGCCGGGGCTTTGCGGTGGTGGCCGATGAAGTGCGGGCATTGGCCAAACGGACCCAGCAATCGACCGAGGAGATCGAGCGACTGGTCAGCGCCTTGCGTTCGGCGGCGCACTCGTCGGTACAGCAGATTCAGAATAGTGGTGAGCTGGTGAAGCTGGCGGTCAGCGATGCGCTACAGACTGAGAGTGCGCTGGGCAGTATTGCCGCGGCGGTATCGTTGATTCAGCAGATGAACCAGCAGATCGCGGCGGCTGCCGAGCAGCAGAGCTCGGTGGCCGAGGAGATCAATCGCAGTGTGACGAGTATTCGCGCCAGTGCGGATCAGTCTTCGTTGGCGATGCAGGGTAATGCGGCGTCCAGTATTGAGTTGGCGCAGTTGGGTGTTGAGTTGAAGGGGATGGTTGGGCATTTTCGGCTTTGATGTGGGCTTTTGGACTTGGCGGCCTTCGGGCCGACCAGGTTCTTGGTGGTTGTGTACATATCCGTTGTTGCGGTAACGGCCGCCTATGGTTTCGCTCTTACAGCGAGTCCCTTTTGGCAAACGCCCCAAAAGGAACCAAAAGGTCTCGCCCCGGCGTCCGGCCCCTCGCTAAGGCTCGGCGTTCCTTCGCTCCGGTGTCCATCCGGGGACACTGCCCTCCGGTCTGCTTCGCGACGACCTACATGCAGCGTGTTCGACTGCGTCGAACGGCGCTACGCGCCACTCCCCGGATGAACACCTCCACTCAGCCTCCCGAAGGGGCGGGTGGATCAAGATCAAGCGCTGCAGGCGAGCTAACGCTCGGCCTGATGAGTGGTGATAAGCGCCGGTGTACGCCGATCCTTTGTAGGAGCTGGCTTGCCAGCGAAGACGTCCTGCCAGCCAACCAATCTCTCTCGGATGTACGCTGACCCAAGGTAGGAGCTGCCGAAGGCTGCGATCTTTTGACCCTGATCCTGCCGGCCCGACAGCCGACCTGATTCTACGGATACACCCGGCCCTTGTAGGAGCTGGCTTGCCAGCGAAGGCGGCCTGACAGTCAGCTATTCTTTACGGGATGTACTCACCGATTATCCCACCCAAAAAAAAGCCACCTGTTCGGTGGCTCTTCTACTTTTTTGCCCTGATCAGTCGTAAATCACTTTCTTCTTCCAGTCCGCATCCGCCTCGACGTCCTTGAGGCCTTCGGTCAGCTGGTTCACTTCGCCTTCAGCCGGCGCGGTGTTATCCATGACCTGGGCGTTGACCCGGGCCAGGAGTTTTTCCAGATGCTCCAGTTGTTCGGCGTAGAGCTTGGGGTCCTGCTGTTTGCGCAGGTACTGCACGCCGCGTTCGAACGCCAGGCGGGCTTGCCCGGGCTGGTTCTCCTGCAGGGAGCGCTGGCCGAGGTTGTTGAAGAATTCGATGTGCAGCAGGACCAGGAGATGGCGGACTTCGCGGATCCAGGTCTTGGCCTCGTTGGTCGGCAGGAAGCCATCATGTGCGGCGCGGGTGATCTGGCCGTGCAAGGCTTCAAGCAGGAAACGTACGTCCTTGGCTTTGGCTTCGGTCTGGATCGGTGCCGGCGGGTTGTTGACCGGGATCGATTCGCCCTGGGCGATCAGCGCATCCAGTTCGGCGATCCGTTCCTTCATCGTGGCGTTGGATTTTTCCAGATTGAGCAGGCGCTGGCAGACGTTCAGCTCCAGGCGGGTCAACAGCAACTTGAGTGCCGGTGTCATCAACTGACCGGGAAAAGTCTCGGTGATTTCGCCACAGCGACGCAGGCGATCGTTCAGCTCGATCCGGGTCCGGGCCTTTGCCAGCTTGCTGTTTTCCACCACATGGTTCATGTAGCCAATGGCGATCAATAGTGCGATCCCGGCTACGACTAGCAGGGTGATCATGAGTGGAGTCACCGGTAAGACCTCTTTATGGGTTTATGGGTTTATGGGTTCGCGTGCGAATGTAGTGGTTTGGCAGGGGAGCCGGCCAGGACCGCCAGGCGGAATGAATGGCTATCCTTATGCGGTATCGGCCGCGGCCCTGATTACTATAAGTAATAGTCGTGAGGGAGGCATATTGCCATCACTCAGGGCGTGGATGACTATAACGCTTTGCCGGGCGTCAGAATATAGACGTCAATCGCCGGGCGCAGGAAAACCCGGAACGGTGTCCTAAAGCAGGGCGAAGTCATTGATTTAAATAAATTTATATCAGGGGGTTGACGACCCCTCAATCCATCCATAGAATGCGCGCCACTTACAGCGTAAAGCACACAGCGAAACGCGGTAGGAAGTGAATGTTGTATGTGTGTCCCCTTCGTCTAGTGGCCTAGGACACCGCCCTTTCACGGCGGTAACAGGGGTTCGAGTCCCCTAGGGGACGCCAATGCGGGAATAGCTCAGTTGGTAGAGCACGACCTTGCCAAGGTCGGGGTCGCGAGTTCGAGTCTCGTTTCCCGCTCCATTTTTAAACAGCGTTGCTTTCGGGCAGGGCTGAGTGAAACCAGAACCAAGTCTTCGGATGCGGGGCTGGGCACCGAAACACACACCATGTGTTCCGGGCAGCGTGTCCCCTTCGTCTAGTGGCCTAGGACACCGCCCTTTCACGGCGGTAACAGGGGTTCGAGTCCCCTAGGGGACGCCAATGCGGGAATAGCTCAGTTGGTAGAGCACGACCTTGCCAAGGTCGGGGTCGCGAGTTCGAGTCTCGTTTCCCGCTCCATTTTCACAAAAACGCCGCTCATTGAGCGGCGTTTTTGTTTGTGCGCGATGTGTCTCCGCGACAATAAAAAAGGCCCGCCAGTCAGACTGTGCGGGCCTTTTGCATGTGCGGCGTTTTTACATCGACAAAATCAAACGGCCGGCGAACAAAATCAGAATCACCCCCATCGTCCGCTCGAACCAGTGCCCCATGCGCATGAACAGCAATCGCACCCGGGCGCTGGAAAAAAACAGTGCAACGATGACAAACCACAGTGCATTCACGAAACACATCCAGACCCCATACAACGCCTGAACCTTGAGCGGTGTCGTGGCGCTGATGAGGCTGGTGAAGATCGCCAGGAAAAACAACGTAGCCTTGGGGTTGGTGGCGTTGGTCAGGAAACCTGTGGTGAACGCCTTGAGCAGTGTTTGCTCTGCCATCGGTTGGTCCGCACCTTTGTCGCCTTCCAGTACGGTCTTGGGTTTGCTGCGCACCAGGCTGACGCCGAGGTACAGAATGTAGACACCGCCCACCACCTTGGCCACCGTCAACAGCCAGGGGGTGGTGTGCATCAGTGCGCCGACGCCGAGCAGGGTGTAAAGCACATGCACGGAAATACCCGCACCGATGCCCAGCGCCGTACAAATCCCCACCAAGCGTCCGAATCGCACACTTTGCCGTATGGTGACCGCGAAGTCCGGTCCGGGTGCGACCACGGCGAGGAAGTGGATGGTCGCCAGCGCCAGAAATTCGCCCAGGTAATTCGAAAGCATCTCAACTCCAGAAAGTAAGGGGTGAAGCATTGCCGCGATAGCCGACAAAGAAGGAAAGGCTCAAGCGCGGGTCGGCCACACCGGGCGTCACCGAGTGCATGCGGCGCGAGTTGAACATGATGAAGTCACCGGGCTCAGGGCGAATCTCCAGAGTCGCAGGGCCGAGCAGGGTCGGGTCGATGCCGTAGCTGTCGCCTCGCATCTCGTCGAATTGGTCCGGGGAAATGTCGTCGTTCCACATCTGCAATGCGCCACCTGCGGTGGGCATGTTCAGGTAAACATTGCAGGCAAATTGCGCTTCCAGGCTTCTGGCCTGGTAACTGTCCGGGGCGTCCTTGGCGAATATGTCGTGGTGGGCGAGGAAGCACACGCCAGGCTTCACTACCCGTGACAACCCGACATACATCTTGCGCCCGTAAAGATTTTCCAGATGCGCCCCCGCTGGCCAGGATTCGTCGAGCATGCAGCGCAGAGTGTCGATCGGGGATGAGTAAGGCGCACAGCGGTTGCGCAACTCCGCGATGTTGCGGGTGGCGCGGGCGAAATAGTCCTCGATCAACAGTGGCTGGTTTTCCGCTTCATAAAACGCCATGCCGATGCGACCGATGCTGGGCGCGTTGATGTAGCCTTCGAAGCCGGGGGCGAGGATCTTGTCGCCAATCTGAATCGCCAGCGATCGGGGCAGCAAGCCTTTGAGGCGAATGGCGAGGACTTCTTCGTTGGCCAGTTTTTTTATGCACGTCTCATCGAGACGCTCGACGTCAAGCATCATGGTTCAAGGTCCATCTATCAGAGAGGCAACGGAGCCTGCGAGTGCGGGCTGCCCCGGCGTCAGGCGATGCCGGGTTCGGCATCGCCAACATGCTCAGTTCACATCGTAATGAACCGACAGCGTTCCTTTCTTTTGCGAAACGGTGGTGATCGAGACCACGCCCAACTCCTTCAGGCTCCGAACATGGGTGCCGCCGCAACCGTAGGCGGGCAACTCACCGAAACCGATTTCCCTGGCACCTTCGCGCAATGACGTCAGGCGTGGCAGGTCGTGGGCGATCCACTGCTCGATGCCGTGCTGAACAATCCGGGCATCCACGTCCTGTGCCGAATCCTGCGGCTTGAACTGCACACGTCCTTCGCCCGGCCAGTGATGCGCCTTGATCGGCACCCAGCCCATGGCTTGAACAAAGTGACCGATCAGATGGCCGGCGGAGTGCATGCGCGTGTTGAACTGGCGACGCTGTTCGTCGACCCGAATCTGGGTCATGCCGAGTTTCACCTGGCGGTCGACGAAATGGATGATCCGTTCCGGATCCTGAACCACGCGCAGCACTTGGCTTTCACCAATCCAGCCGGTGTCGAAGGGTTGTCCGCCACCCTGCGGATGAAACAGCGTGGCGCGCAGCACCACCGCGAATTCGTTCTCGCAGGGCGTGCAATCCAGCACCTCCACGTTGGCCTTGAGATCATCACTATGGAAAAACAGGCGGAGCGTCATAGTCCATGACCTTATTGAAATTTCTATTTTTTATTATATGGAGGGCATAATTGCGTGATAATCCGTTCAAATATCAATGGACTGTTGCGCTGTGAGCATAAATCTTCCACTGCCACTGCTGGGTGAAATGGCGATTTTCGTCAAGGTGGTCGAAACCGGCAGTTTCTCCGAGGCCGCTCGCCAGCTGGGTTCTTCGCCGTCAGCGATCAGTCGCAGCATTTCGCGTCTGGAAAAGGCGCTCTCCACCCGTTTGCTGCAACGCACCACCCGTAAACTGCGCCTGAGCGACGGTGGCGAGGAAGTGTTCAAGCGTTGCCAGGAAATGGTCAGCGCGGCCAGGTCGGTGATGGAAATCAGCGGCCAGTTCACCGACGAAGCGCAAGGGCTGGTGCGCGTCAGCGTGCCGAAAGCGGTGGGGCGGTTCGTGATTCATCCGCATATGCCGGAATTTTTGCGGCGTTACCCCAAAATCGATGTGGAGTTGTTGCTCGAGGACCGTCAGGTCGACTTGATCGACGACAACGTCGACCTGGCGATTCGCATCACTGATCAGCCACCCGCCGGTCTGGTGGGACGGCAACTGCTGACCATCGACCATCTGCTCTGCGCAACGCCGCAGTACCTGGCCGAACACGGCACGCCGACCCATCCTCACGACTTGCTCGAGCACAGTTGCATCTACCTGGGCGAAACCCCGAGCGATGCGCGGTGGAAATTCAAGAAAGGCACCAAGGCTGTGACCGTCGGAGTGCGCGGGCGGTATGCGGCCAATCACACCGGTGTGCGATTGGGTGCGGTGTTGCAGCACATCGGGATTGGCAGCCTGCCGTATTTCACCGCGCGTTATGCACTGGAGCAGGGGCTCATCGTGCAGGTGTTGCCGGACTGGACCTTCCTCGCGTCCTACCACGGCGGCGCCTGGCTGCTGCATTCGCCGACCCGTTATCTGCCGCCCAAGCTTCGGGTGTTGATCGATTATCTGGTGGAGTGCCTGGAGAAGGAGCCGACCCTGAGTAAGCCAGGCAAGCCAGGGACGTCGGCCAAGGTTGCAGCGGAGTATGAGTTACCCGAGAGTGATGGGTTCTTCTGACGGACGCCATCGCGAGCAAGCTCGCGATGGCGGTCTTCCAGACCGCGCATTACCCGGCGACAAAAAAAGGCCCGCATGGATCACCATGCGGGCCTTTTGATGGCTGACCGTGGATCAGTGCTTGCTGTCGTCGTTCGACATCGCCAGCAGCTGTTTTTCCTGGTTCCAGTCGAAGGGTTCGTCGTTCTGCTCGGCTTCGAAGCGACGCTCTTCCAGTGCCTGGTACAGGTCGATTTCATCGTCGGGCATGTAGTGCAGGCAGTCGCCGGCGAAGTACCACAGCAGATCGCGCGGGACCAGGTGGGCGATTTGTGGATAGCGGGTGATTACCTGGCACAGGATGTCCTGGCCAAGGTATTGGCTTTCGATCGGGTCGACCGGCAGCAGCGCGCGCAGTTCGTCGAAGCGCTCCAGGAACAAGGCATGGCTTTCTTCGGGAACCTGTTCGGCCTCACCTACGGCGACCAGGATGCTGCGCAGGTGGTCGAGCAAGACAAGATGATCGGCAACGACATTGGACACGAGATAAGTCCTCAAGAGCAAAACGGGCGCGGGAGTATAAAGCGCCCGCGCCCTTTTTTACATGGTGGAGGGGATCAGCGGACTTTTCCTTTGGCCAGCGCCAGCTCCTCTTTGTCGAAATCATCGACATCGATCACCTTGCGCCGCGCTGCTTCGGCATCACGCAGGGTTTGCGCCTCCCCGGGCTGCAACACGCCGGCTTCCAGCGCCGCATCGATGACGTGTTCGCCGACCGCCGGTTTGACCTGGCCGCTTTTGAGGCCCATATGCAGTTTTTTCTGCAATGGCCGCGCCGCGTCCAACAGGTTGCAGGCGTGTTGCAGGGCGCCGACGGCGTCATCGGCCGATTGCGGGCGGTAGCAACCGCCGAGCAATTCTTCGAGGGTCGGATCGCCTTTGGCCCGGCCAATCACCGCCGCGACTTCTGCGCCGAGCTTGTCCGAGGGGCCTTTGTGACGACGACCCAGTGGGAATACGATCACCCGCAGCAGGCAACCCAGCACCCTGTTCGGGAAGTTGCTCAGCAGTTCATCGAGTGCGCGCTCCGATTGCCCCAGGCTTTCTTCCATGGCCCAGGTAAACAGCGGTGCCATATGGTCCGGTGAGTCGAGGTCGTGGTAGCGCTTGAGCGCGGCGGAGGCGAGGTACATGTTGCTGAGCACATCCCCCAGACGCGCCGACAAGCGTTCGCGGCGTTTCAGTTCACCGCCCAGCAGCATCATGCTCAGGTCGGCGAGCATGGCGAACGCCGCGGCCTGGCGATTGAGGGCGCGGAAATAACCCTGGCTGAGCGTGTTGCCCGGCGCGTGGTCGAAATGCCCCAGGCCGAGGTTCAGCACCAGCGTGCTGGCGGCGTTGCCCACGGCGAAACCGATGTGCTTGAGCAGCAGGCCATCGAACTCGGTGAGTGCCTGGTCCTTGTCTTCGCGGCCGGCGAGGGCCATCTCCTTGAGCACGAAAGGATGGCAGCGAATCGCACCCTGGCCGAAGATCATCAGGTTGCGCGAGAGAATGTTCGCGCCTTCCACGGTGATGAAGATCGGCGCGCCATTCCAGTTGCGACCGAGGTAGTTGTTCGGCCCCATGATGATCGCCTTGCCGCCGTGCACGTCCATGGCGTGGCTGATGCACTCGCGACCGCGTTCGGTGAGGTGGTACTTGAGAATCGCCGACAGCACCGACGGTTTTTCGCCCAGGTCTACCGCGTTGGCGGTCAGCATCCGCGCGGCGTCCATCATCCAGGCATTGCCGCCGATGCGCGCCATGGCTTCCTGAATGCCTTCGAAGGCCGACAGCGGCACGTTGAACTGCTCCCGAACCTGCGCGTATTGGCCGGTCACCAGGCTGGTGAACTTCGCCGCACCGGTGCCCACTGCCGGCAACGAAATCGAACGCCCGACCGACAGGCAGTTCATCAGCATCATCCAGCCTTTGCCGAGCATTTCCTGGCCGCCGATGAGGAAGTCCAGGGGAATGAATACATCCTTGCCCGAGTTCGGGCCGTTCATGAACGAAGCGCCCAGGGGCAAGTGGCGGCGGCCGATTTCGACGCCGGCGGTGTCGGTCGGGATCAGCGCCAGGCTGATGCCCAGGTCTTCCTGCTCGCCCAACAAGTGGTCCGGGTCATAAGCCTTGAACGCCAGGCCGAGCAGGGTAGCGATCGGACCCAGCGTGATGTAGCGCTTTTCCCAGTTCAGGCGCAGGCCGAGGGTTTCCTGGCCTTCCCATTGTCCTTTGCAGATCACCCCGGTGTCGGGCATCGCGCCGGCGTCGGAACCGGCCAGGGGACCGGTCAAGGCGAAACAGGGGATGTCGTCACCCCGTGCCAGTCGTGGCAGGTAGTGGTTGCGTTGTTCATCGGTGCCGTAATGCAGCAACAGTTCGGCCGGGCCGAGGGAATTGGGGACCATCACCGTGGAGGCGAGGTCGCCGCTGTGGGTCGCCAGTTTCATTGCCACTTGCGAGTGGGCATAGGCGGAAAACCCTTTGCCGCCGAACTCCTTGGGAATGATCAGGGCGAAGAAGCCGTTTGCCTTGATGTGGGCCCAGGCTTCTGGCGGCAGGTCCATGTCTTGCCCGATCTGCCAGTCGCTGACCATGGCGCACAGTTCTTCAGTCGGGCCGTCGATAAAGGCCTGTTCTTCTTCGCTCAGTTGCGCTTTGGGGTAGGACAGCAGTTTGTCCCAGTCCGGACGACCGCTGAACAGTTCACCGTCCCACCACACCGTGCCGGCGTCGATGGCATCGCGTTCGGTTGGCGACATCGGTGGCAGGGTTTTCTGGAACCAGTTGAACATCGGCGCACTGAAGTATTTGCGGCGCAGGTCGGGCAGCAACAGCGGGGCCGCGGTGGCCGCGAGCAACACCCAGAAAATCAGCAACAGCCAACCCGGTGCACGGCTGAAAATGCCCATCGCCAACAGATAGACAGCAACGAGGCCCATGGCGGGCAGCGGGGCGATGCGGCGGTGAGCCAAATAAGCGATCCCGACAACCAGAACCAGTATCCACAACAGCAGCATATTTAATCCTCCGTGAAACCAGGGCAAAACCAGCCTTCAGAGCTTAGACGGCATCCGTCAATCAGGGTGGTCAGAGCGATGTGATTGAAATCGTAGGAAACCGTGATGAATTTTGTAGGGCCGATGGACAACAGGCCGTGAAAAATCATTCATGGAACGAGCGACAATGCGCTCAAGTTTGGCCGAAACGTCGTTATCTCTGTGCTGAACCTGTGGCTAGACTCGTGGCTTCCCCAGGAGATTGTTCTCATGCACGAGTATCTGAGTCCCGGCCGCTTCATCGATAGTGACCACCCGTCAGTGGTGGAGTTCGCCGAAAAACATCGAGGCAGCAGTCGCGACCCGCTCGAGCAGGCGATCAATCTCTATTACGCCGTGCGCGAGGCCGTGCGCTACAACCCTTACACCTTCAGTCGCGACCCGCAGACCTTGCGTGGCAGTTATGCATTGGCGGCCGGGATGAGTTACTGCGTGCCCAAAGCCACGCTGCTGGCCGGATGCGCACGGCATTGCGCGATCCCCGCACGCATCGGCCTGGCGGATGTGCGCAACCATTTATCGACGCCGCGCCTGCTCGAATTGCTCAAGAGCGACGTGTTCGCCATGCACGGTTATACCGAACTGTACCTGAACGGCCGCTGGGTCAAAGCCACGCCGGCATTCAACCAGGGCTTATGTGAGCTGTTCAATGTCGCACCACTGGAATTCGACGCCATCAACGACAGCGTATTCCATCCTGTCAATCGTGACGGCGCGCAATTGATGGAGTATCTGATCGATCACGGCCAGTTCACCGACGTGCCTGAAACGTTCTTTTTCGAGCACCTGGAAAAGTGCTACCCGCATCTGTTCAGCGAGCAACTGCCGGTGCTGTTGGGTGATATGCAGAGCGATTTGAGTCGCGCCTGATCCGGCGTATGCTGCCTGCGCATTCATCCATAAAGAGGCGGTCATGCTGAAGATCTGGGGTCGGAAAAATTCGTCGAATGTCAGGAAACCTTTGTGGGCCGCCGAGGAGCTGGGCCTGGCTTATGAAGCGATCGATGCCGGTGGCGCCTTTGGCGTAGTCGATACGCCGCAATACCGCGCGATGAATCCCAATGGTCGCGTGCCGGTGATTGAAGACGACGGTTTCGTGCTGTGGGAATCCAACACCATCGTGCGTTACCTGATGGCCCTGCATGCCAACGGCACCGCCTGGTACCCGGAAAATCCGCGGGCCCGCGCCGCTGCCGAGAAGTGGATGGACTGGACCACTTCAAGTTTCGCCGGCCCGTTCCGCACGGTGTTCTGGGGC
Source organism: Pseudomonas sp. MPC6 (assembly GCF_006094435.1). Classification (NCBI taxonomy): domain Bacteria; kingdom Pseudomonadati; phylum Pseudomonadota; class Gammaproteobacteria; order Pseudomonadales; family Pseudomonadaceae; genus Pseudomonas; species Pseudomonas sp. MPC6. The sequence continues at coordinate 1,572,983 of NZ_CP034783.1, forward strand.
GTTTTGCGCACGCCGGCGGACAAGCAGGACTGGCCCGCCATCAAGGCTGCGATCAAGGAATGTGACGATCTGCTGTCGATGGCCAATCAGGCGCTGGCGACCCAACCGTACCTGTCGGGCACTGAAATCGGCATGGGCGACATTCCCCTCGGCAGTTTCATTTATGCCTGGTTCGAGATGCCGATCGAGCGTGCGCCGCAGCCTCATGTTGAAGCCTGGTACGCCCGATTGAAGCAGCGTCCGGCGTATCGGAAAGCCGTCATGACCGCGTTGACTTAATACTCACTATCGACACACTTGACTGTACTTGTGTGGCGGCGCCAAGCACCATTGCGTCCATGCGCTGCGGTTGCATTGCTCGCCGCCCGCCCTTATTTATTCCTTTCTTCCTTCTTGGTGCGTAAATCCGATATGAGTTCCGCTCTGTCCATCCGGCAGCTAACCAAAACCTACGGCAACGGTTTCCAGGCCTTGAGTGGTATCGATCTGGACGTCGCCGAAGGTGATTTTTTCGCCTTGCTCGGCCCTAACGGCGCTGGCAAATCCACGACCATCGGCATTCTCTCGACCCTGGTGAACAAGACCAGCGGAACGGTGAATATCTTCGGCAACGACCTGGACAAGAATCCTGCGCAGCTCAAGCGCTGCATAGGCGTGGTGCCGCAGGAATTCAACTTCAACCAGTTCGAAAAGACCTTCGACATTGTCGTGACGCAGGCCGGTTACTACGGGATCCCGCCGAAAATCGCCAAGGAGCGCGCCGAGCAATACCTGACCCAGCTCGGCCTGTGGGACAAGCGCGATGTGCCCTCGCGTTCGTTGTCCGGCGGCATGAAGCGCCGGTTGATGATCGCCCGTGCACTGGTCCACGAACCGCGCCTGCTGATCCTCGACGAACCGACGGCGGGGGTGGATATCGAACTGCGCCGCTCGATGTGGACTTTCCTTACCGAGCTGAACAGGAAAGGCATCACCATCATCCTCACCACCCACTATCTGGAAGAGGCTGAGCAGTTGTGCCGCAACATCGGCATCATCGACCACGGCACCATCGTCGAGAACACCAGCATGAAGCAGTTGCTCGGCCAACTGCATGTTGAAACCTTCTTGCTCGACATGAAAAACGATCTGAAAGTGGCGCCGCAGTTGCTCGGTTACCCCACCAGGCTGCTCGACAGCCATACCCTGGAAGTCCAGGTGGACAAGTCCATGGGCATTACGGCGCTATTTACTCAGCTTGCGCAGCAGAACATCGAAGTGCTGAGCCTGCGTAACAAAACCAATCGCCTCGAGGAGTTGTTCGTGTCCCTGGTGGAAAAAAATCTGTCGAAGGTGGCGGTATGAGTTCCGAGTTGCAACCCAATCTCGTTGCCCTCAATACCATCGTCTACCGTGAGATCAGACGCTTTACCCGGATCTGGCCACAGACCTTGCTGCCGCCGGCCATCACCATGGTTCTGTACTTCGTGATCTTCGGCAATCTGATCGGTCGGCAGATCGGCGACATGGGTGGCTTCACCTACATGGAGTACATCGTGCCGGGACTGATCATGATGTCGGTGATCACCAACTCCTACGGCAACGTGGTCTCGAGTTTCTTCGGCAGCAAGTTCCAGCGTTCCATCGAGGAATTGATGGTGTCGCCGGTGTCGCCGCATACGATCCTGATCGGCTACACCCTGGGCGGCGTGCTGCGCGGATTGATGGTCGGGGTCATCGTGACGCTGCTGTCGCTGTTCTTCACCCAGCTGCAGGTGCATCACCTGGGGGTGACCATCCTGGTGGTGGTGCTGACGGCGACGATCTTTTCGCTGCTGGGCTTCATCAACGCGGTGTTTGCGCGCAACTTCGATGATATCTCGATCATCCCGACCTTCGTGCTGACACCGCTGACGTACCTGGGCGGGGTGTTCTACTCGATCAGCCTGCTGCCGCCGTTCTGGCAGACCGTGTCCCTGGCCAACCCGGTGCTGCACATGGTCAACGCTTTCCGCTACGGGATCCTGGGCGTTTCGGATATCCGGATCAGCGTGGCGATTACCTTCATGCTGGTGGCGACTGTGGTGTTGTATATCAGTTGTGCGCGGTTGCTGGTGAGTGGTCGCGGGATGCGTACCTGAGGAGAGACCGCGTCGTCTGCTTCGCGGGCAAGCCTCGCTCCTACAGCGAAGGCGTCAGCCCGGACACCACAAAAAACGGCCTCTCCATACAGGAAGGAGGCCGTTTTGCATTCACTGCATCCGCTTTTTCTTGCGCCGCGCCCATTGCCGACCCACCCACCAGCGCCAGTACATCATTACCAGGCAATAAGCCAAGGCCCCGAGTACCAGCCCCACCACCACCGATCCCAGCAAAAACGGCTGCCACAACGTCGAGAGTTGGCCGCTGATCCACTCCCAGGTCAATTCATCCGGCAAATGCCGGGCAGGGACATCCATCAACCAGGCACCGGTCTGGTACGTGCAGAAGAACACGGCCGGCATGGTGATCGGGTTGGTCAGCCAGACCAGGCTCACGGCGATCGGCATGTTGCCGCGCACCATGATGGCAAGGATGGCGGCCACCAGCATTTGCAAGGGGATCGGCAGAAAAGCCGCGAACAGACCCACGGCCATGGCCCGGGCGACGGAGTGTCGGTTGAGGTGCCAGAGGTTCGGGTCATGCAGCAGCGTGCCGAGAAAGCGTAAGGACTTGTGTTCCCTGATGCTCGTCGGGTCTGGCATGTAACGTTTGAATAAGCGCCGGGGCATAAGGCTTCTCGGTCGGTTAAGGCGGCAAGTATGTCTGGATTCCATGAACCGCCCATTCAGACTTTGTGACAATTGATAACCGCGGTCGTGCGATAAGCCGGCTATGCCTAGGGATGGAACTCTCAAGGACGGGCTTATGCGCACAGGGATGATGGCGCTGGCGCTGGGTCTGCTGACCCTGCGTTTTTTACCGGTACTACCGCCGGTCTGGTTTTGGCTGTCGTTGCCGGTCGCGGCTTTGATGTTGCTGCCGTTCAGGACGTATCCATTGGCCTTTTTCCTGTTCGGCTTCAGTTGGGCGTGCGCGAATGCGCACTGGGCGCTGGATGATCGCCTGCCGATCAATCTGGACGGTGAAACCCGTTGGGTAGAAGGGCGGGTAGTGGGATTGCCCCAGAACGGCGAGGCGGTCGTGCGTTTCGAGTTGGCGGACGCCCGCTCGCGACGCGAGCACGAGAAAGTCCCGACATTGTTGCGCCTGGCCTGGTACGGCGGGCCGCCGGTCAACAGCGGCGAACACTGGCGCCTGGCGGTGAAATTGAAGCGTCCTGCCGGGCTGCTCAATCCCCATGCCTTCGATTACGACGCCTGGCTGCTGGCAAAGCGCATCGGCGCCACCGGGACGGTCAAGGATGGCGTACGTCTCCAGGAAACCCGATGGGCCTGGCGCGACAGTATCCGCCAACGCTTGCAGGCGGTGGATGCCCAAGGCCGAACGGGGGCGCTGACGGCCTTGGTGCTGGGGGATGGTGCCGGGCTCAGTCGCGAGGATTGGCAGGTGTTGCAAGACACCGGCACTGTGCATTTGCTGGTGATTTCCGGGCAGCACATCGGCTTGCTGGCGGGGCTGGTGTACGTGCTGATTGCCGGCCTGGCCCGTTATGGCCTGTGGCCGGCCCGCTTGCCCTGGTTGCCATGGGCCTGTGGCCTGGCCTTCGCCGCAGCGCTCGGTTATGGCTTGCTGGCCGGCTTCGACGTGCCCGTGCGGCGGGCCTGCGTGATGATCGGCCTGGTGCTGTTGTGGCGGCTGCGTTTTCGTCACCTTGGTGCCTGGTGGCCGTTGCTGCTGGCGCTCAACGGCGTTCTGCTGCTGGACCCGCTGGCGAGTCTGCAACCGGGTTTCTGGTTGTCCTTCGCGGCGGTAGCCGTGTTGATCTTCATATTCGGCGGCCGGCTGGGGCCCTGGCGCTGGTGGCACGCCTGGACTCGCGCCCAGTGGCTGATCGCGATCGGCTTGGGCCCGATATTGCTGGTACTGGGCTTGCCGATCAGTCTCAGCGGGCCGCTGGTCAATCTGCTCGCCGTGCCCTGGATCAGTCTGGTGGTGCTGCCGCCAGCGTTGCTGGGGACGCTGCTGTTGCCCATTCCTTATGTGGGCGAAGGATTGCTGTGGCTGGCGGGTGGCTTGATCGATCTATTGTTCAGGGGCCTTGCACTGATGGCCGGGCGTTTCCCCGCGTGGGTGCCGGCGGCGGTACCGTGGTGGATAGGGGCCCTGGGCGCACTCGGGGCCTTGCTGTTGTTGATGCCTCGCGGGGTGCCCCTGCGCCTGCCGGGTTGGCCGCTGCTGCTGTTGCTGGTGTTTCCACCCCGGCAACTGCTGCCGGAGGGCACGGCCGAAATCTGGCAACTCGACGTCGGCCAGGGGCTGGCCATCCTGGTGCGTACCCGTCATCACACGCTGCTGTATGACGCCGGGCCACGCTTCGGCGATAACGACCTGGGCGAGCGCGTGGTGCTGCCGACGCTGCGCAAACTGGGGGTGAGCGCCCTCGACTTGATGCTGATCAGCCATGCCCATGCCGATCACGCCGGCGGGGCGCAGGCTGTCGCCAAGGGGCTGCCGGTGAAGCGCGTACTCAGTGGCGAACCCTTGGAATTGCCCGTAGCGCTGCAAGCCGAGGCCTGCGAGAGCGGTCGGCAATGGACCTGGGACGGTGTGCAGTTCTCGCTCTGGCAATGGGCAGCAGCCCGGGAAAGCAATCCCAAATCCTGCGTGTTGCAGATCGAAGCCAACGGCGAGCGGCTACTGCTGACCGGTGACATCGACACCGCGGCCGAGCGAGCCTTGCTCGACAGCCCCCTGGCGGTGACCACCGATTGGTTGCAGTCACCTCATCACGGCAGTCGCAGTTCATCGTCGCCGGCGCTGCTTGCCGCGTTGCAACCCGCGGCAGCGCTGATCTCCCGCGGTCAGGGCAATGCCTTCGGCCACCCCCATCCCACGGTGATCGCGCGCTATCGACAGCGCGGCATGGCGATCCATGACAGCGCCGAACAGGGTGCCATCCGTCTGCAACTGGGGCAGTTCAAGCCGGCATGGACAATGCGTGAGGAACGGCGTTTCTGGCGGCCTGCACCTTGATCGCAAGTCAATGGAGCCCACCGGAGGCGATATCCCGGTCTACGGTGCGCCCAGCCCCTATGTTAGAGTGGCGCACTTTTTCGAGGGGACTGTCACTGTGTGGGAATTGGTCAAATCCGGCGGCTGGATGATGCTGCCGATCATTCTGAGTTCCATCGCGGCCATGGCAATCGTCGCCGAGCGTCTCTGGACCCTGCGCGCCAGTCGTGTGGCCCCGGAACATTTGCTCGGGCAGGTCTGGGTCTGGATCAAGGACAAGCAACTCAATAAAGAGAAACTCAAGGAACTGCGCGCCAACTCGCCGTTGGGTGAGGTCCTGGCGGCGGGCCTGGCCAACTCCAAACATGGTCGCGAGATCATGAAAGAGTGCATCGAAGAGGCCGCCGCGCGGGTCATTCACGAACTCGAACGCTACATCAACGCCTTGGGCACCATCGCCGCCATGGCCCCGTTGCTCGGCTTGCTCGGCACCGTATTGGGCATGATCGATATTTTCAGTGCGTTCATGGGCACGGGCATGGGCACCAACGCTGCCGTGCTGGCGGGTGGTATTTCCAAAGCACTGATCACCACCGCCGCGGGCCTGATGGTCGGTATCCCGGCCGTGTTCTTCCACCGTTTCCTGCAACGCCGGATCGATGAACTGGTGGTGGGCATGGAGCAGGAAGCGATCAAGCTGGTCGAGGTTGTGCAGGGTGACCGTGACGTGGACCTGTCCGAGGGCAAAAAAGCGTGAAATTCCGCCGCAAGCAACGGGAGAACGTGGACATCAACCTCGCGTCGCTGATCGACGTGGTGTTTATCCTGCTGCTGTTTTTCGTCGTGACCACCACCTTTACCCGTGAAACCCAGTTGCGCGTCGATCTGCCGGAAGCGGTCAGCGGCGCGCCTGCCGAAGACCAGCAGGCCAAGCACCTGGACGTCGCGATCAGTGCCGAGGGCGTGTTCTCGGTGAACAACCGGATCTTGCCGAAGAACGACCTGGCAACGCTGATGGACGCGCTGCAGAAAGAATCCAGCGGTGACACCAACCTGCCGCTGTCCATCAGCGCCGACGGCAAGACCCAGCATCAGGCCGTCATCACCGCCATGGACGCCGCCGGCAAACTCGGCTTCAGTCACCTGCGCATGACCACTGTCGAAGCGGCGCCGCCCGCGCCCTGATGGCCATGTCCGATCGCTTGCTCGCCGCGTGGTACCAGGGTCATCCGGCCCTGAAGCTGTTGCAGCCGCTGGAGTGGTTGTATCGGCGCGTGGTCAACAACAAGCGCAAGCGCTTCCTGGGGGGTGAGGGCGAGATCTATCAGCCACCGGTGCCGCTGATCGTGGTCGGCAACATCACCGTCGGCGGCACCGGCAAGACGCCCTTGATTCTGTGGATGATCCAGCACTGTCAGCGCAGCGGTCTGCGGGTGGGGGTGGTCAGCCGCGGATACGGCGCCAAACCGCCGCACCTGCCGTGGCGGGTCGAAGCAGAGCAGGGCGCCGAAATCGCCGGGGACGAGCCTTTGTTGATCGTCCAGCGCACCGGCGTACCGTTGATGATCGATCCGGACCGCAGCCGCGCGGTCAAAGCCTTGCTGGCGAGTGAACCGCTGGACCTGATCCTGTCCGACGACGGCCTGCAGCATTATCGCCTGGCCCGCGACCTGGAACTGGTGCTGATCGACGCCGCCCGTGGCCTTGGCAATAAACGCTGCCTGCCGGCCGGGCCATTGCGCGAACCCGCCGAGCGCCTGCACAGCGTCGACGCGGTGCTCTACAACGGCGCTGCCGCCGACCGCGACGGTGGTTTTGCCTTCCAGCTACGGCCCACCGCGCTGGTCAACCTGCAAAGCGGCGAACGGCGTCCCCTCGACCACTTTGCCGCCGGCCAGGCCCTGCACGCGGTGGCCGGGATCGGCAATCCGCAGCGTTTCTTCACGACCCTCGAAACGCTACACTGGCAGCCCGTACCCCATGCATTTGCCGACCACGCCGAATACAGCGTCCAGGCCTTGAATTTCACGCCGTCATTGCCATTGGTGATGACCGAAAAGGACGCGGTGAAGTGCCGTGCCTTCGCCACCGCCGATTGGTGGTACCTGGCGGTCGATGCTGCGCCATCGCCGGCCTTCGTGGCCTGGTTCGATACGCAGCTGATGCGCCTGTTGCCGGCTCGTCTTTTGCCTTAATCCGTTTTTCTCCAGGGAATGCTCATGGACACCAAATTGCTCGATATCCTCGCTTGCCCGGTCTGCAAAGGCCCGCTCAAGCTCAGTGCCGACAAGACCGAGCTGATCAGCAAGGGCGCAGGTCTGGCGTACCCGATTCGTGACGGCATTCCGGTGATGCTCGAAACCGAAGCCCGCACCCTGACCACCGACGAGCGCCTGGATAAATGACCACAGCCTTTACCGTTGTCATCCCGTCGCGTTACGCCTCCACCCGCTTGCCGGGCAAGCCGTTGCTGATGATCGCCGGCAAGCCGATGATCCAGCACGTCTGGGAACAGGCCAGCAAAAGCAGCGCCGAGCGCGTGGTGGTCGCCACAGACGACGCGCGCATTGTCGAGGCCTGCAAGGGCTTTGGCGCCGAGGTGGTGCTGACCCGTGAAGACCACAATTCCGGCACCGATCGCCTGGCCGAAGTCGCCGCGAAATTGGGCCTGGCGCCCGATGCGATCGTGGTCAACGTCCAGGGTGACGAACCGTTGATCCCGCCGAGCGTGATCGATCAGGTCGCCGCCAACCTGGCGGCCCACACCGAAGCGCGCATGGCCACCCTGGCCGAGCCGATCGAAGACGTGGAAACCCTGTTCAATCCCAACGTGGTCAAGGTCGTCAGCGACCTCAACGGCCTGGCGCTGACCTTCAGCCGCGCGACCTTGCCGTGGGCCCGTGATGCCTTCGCCAAGAGCCGCGAGCAACTGCCGGAAGGCGTGCCGTACCGCCGCCATATCGGCATCTATGCCTACCGCGCCGGTTTCCTGCATGACTTTGTCAGCTGGGGGCCGTGCTGGCTGGAAAACACCGAATCCCTGGAACAGCTGCGGGCCCTGTGGCACGGCGTGCGGATTCACGTCGCCGACGCACTGATCGCACCGCCCACCGGTGTCGACACCGTTGAAGACCTCGAGCGCGTTCGTCGCCTGCTGGAGGCCTGATGCGGGTCCTGTTCGTCTGTCTGGGCAATATCTGCCGTTCTCCCACGGCGGAAGGGGTGCTGCGCCATAAATTGCGCGAAGCGGGGCTGGCCGATCACATCGAAGTCGCCTCCGCCGGCACTGGCGACTGGCACGTTGGCAAGGCCCCGGACAAGCGCAGCCAGGCTGCGGCCAGGTTGCGCGGTTACGACCTGTCCGCCCAGCGCGCCCAGCAAGTGAGCCGCGCCGATTTCGCCAGCTACGACCTGATCCTGGCGATGGACAACAGCAACCTGCGCCACCTCAAGGCCCTGCAACCGGCCAAGGGCAAGGCCGAGCTGGACCTGTTCCTGCGCCGCTACGAGTCGGAAATCGACGAAGTCCCCGATCCGTATTACGACGGCGACCAGGGCTTTGAGCAAGTGCTGGACCTGATCGAGCGCGCCAGTGATCGGCTGGTGATCGAATTGAAGGGGCGGTTATGAGTTTGCAGGTACAGCCCGGCGTTTCGCTGAAACCGTTCAATACTTTCGGGGTGGACGTCCAGGCCCGGTTGTTCGCCGAGGCCCACAGCGACGCCGACGTGCGCGAAGCCCTGGCCTATGCGGCGCAACATCAAGTGCCGTTGCTGGTGATTGGCGGTGGCAGCAACCTGCTGCTGACCGCCGATATCCAGTCGCTGGTGTTGCGCATGGCCACGCGCGGGATTCGCATCCTGAGCGACGATGGCAGCAAGGTCGTGATCGAAGCCGAGGCTGGCGAGCCTTGGCATCCCTTCGTGCAACACACCCTGGCCCAGGGCTTGTCGGGGCTGGAGAACCTCAGCCTGATTCCCGGCACCGTCGGCGCGGCACCGATGCAAAACATCGGCGCCTACGGCGTGGAAATCAAGGATGTGTTCGCCGGCCTGACCGCGCTGGATCGCCAGACTGGCAAGCTGCGCGACTTCACCCTGGAAGAATGCAACTTCGCCTACCGCGACAGCCTGTTCAAACAGGAACCGGGACGCTGGCTGATCCTGCGGGTGCGTTTCCTCCTCGATCGCGCCGCGCACCTGCATCTGGAATACGGCCCGGTACGTCAGCGCCTGACCGAGCAGGGTATCGATCAGCCGACCGCTACCGATGTCAGCCAGGCGATCTGCAGCATCCGCAATGAAAAGCTGCCCGACCCGGCGGTGCTCGGCAATGCCGGCAGCTTCTTCAAGAATCCCTTGGTGTCCGCAGCACTCGTGGCGCAGTTGAAGGGTGAACTCCCGGACCTGGTGGCCTACGCGCAACCCGACGGGCAAATGAAGCTGGCGGCGGGCTGGCTGATCGAGCGCGCGGGATGGAAAGGTTTTCGCGAGGCCGACGCTGGCGTGCATAAGCTGCAGGCGCTGGTGCTGGTCAACTACGGCAACGCCACCGGCCTGCAATTGCTGCATCTGGCGCAGCGCATCCAGAAAGACATTTCAGAACGTTTTCACGTTGAGTTGGAAATGGAGCCCAATCGTTATTGAAGCTACGCTTTAGTGGATGATTCCAAAGCCCTGCACACCTTTAACTGTGCAGGGCTTTTTTGTTAATGCTGGGTTAACTTAGCCACCTAACGATGCAAACGTTTGCTCCACCAAAGGCCCGATGCAGACGCTGCCGTCCGCATAAGAGAGCCCCATTAGCCTGAGTCGATCTGCGTGATGCCAACCGCCATCCCTCATGGCGGCAGATTGCTCGACCCCATAACCTCCATAACTATGCGGGCGTGCCCATGAACACCCTGATACTCAACGGTCAACCTTACAAAATGGACGTTCCTGACGAGATGCCGCTGCTCTGGGCCATTCGCGATGTGGCAGGCGGCCATCCGGGAACAAAGTTCGGCTGCGGAATGGGACTGTGCGGTGCCTGTACGATTCATATTGACGGTCAACCGGCTCGGGCGTGCATCACGCCTGTCAGTTCAGCGAACGGGCAAAACGTCACCACCATCGACGAATTGCATAACGACCCGGTTGGCAAAATCGTCCAGCAAGCCTGGCTCGACACCGCTGTGGCCCAGTGCGGTTATTGCCAGGGCGGGCAGATCATGTCCGCCACCGCCTTGCTCAAGACCAATCCAAATCCCAGCGACGCACAGATCGAAGAGGCGATGGTCGGCAACATTTGCCGTTGCGGCACTTACAACCGCATCAAGACCGCCATCCGTCAGGCATCCACTCACCTGAAGGAGGCCAAGGCATGAGCCGGTTACCCAATGACTTTGCCCTGAGCAACCTCAGTCGCCGTGGCTTTCTCAAAGGTGTCGGTGCGACCGGCGCATTGGTGCTGGTGGCCAGTTGGGGTTGGCAAGACGCTTTCGCCGAAGAAAAGCAGAAGAAATTCGGCGCCGACGGCATGCCCCACGGCTGGATCGATGATCCGAAGGTGTACATCAGCATCGCTGCTGACGGCACCGTGACCGTGGTCTGCAACCGCTCGGAAATGGGCCAGGGTGTGCGCACCAGCCTGACCATGGTGGTGGCCGATGAACTGGAAGCTGACTGGGCAATGATGAAAGTGCAACAGGCGCCTGGCGACGAAGTACGCTTCGGCAACCAGGACACCGACGGTTCGCGCAGCATGCGCCACTGGTACGAGCCGATGCGTCGCTGCGGTGCGGCCGCGCGGACCATGCTCGAACAGGCCGCCGCGCAGCAGTGGAAAGTGCCGGTCAGCGAGTGCCGGGCGCAATTGCATAAAGTGCTTCACCAGCCGACCGGTCGCGAACTGGGTTACGGCGCCCTGGCCGCGGCTGCCGGCGCGTTGGCGGTGCCGGCCCGTGACAGTCTGCGGCTCAAGCAACCGTCGGAATTTCGCTACATCGGCAAGGAAGGCAGCAGGGCGATCGACGGTGACGATATCGTCAACGGTCGCGCGGTCTACGGCGCCGACGTGTATTTCGAGGGCATGCTCTTCGCCACCATTGCCCGACCTGCGGTGTATGGCGGCAAGGTCAAATCCTTCGACGCCAGCGCGGCGATGAAAGTCCCCGGTGTGATCAAGGTCATTCAGATCGAAGATCGGCCGCTGCCGCTGGAGTTTCAACCGCTGGGCGGCGTGGCGGTGGTCGCCAGCAATACCTGGGCGGCGATCAAGGGCCGCGATGCGCTGAAAATCGAGTGGGATGACGGTCCTCATGCCAGTTACGACTCGATCGCCTACCGCAAGGAACTGGAGGCCGCGTCCCTCAAGTCCGGCAAAGTGGTGCGCAATACCGGCAACATCGAGGAGGCCATGGCCAGCGCCGACAGCACCCTGGAAGCGTCCTATTACTTGCCGCACCTGACACAGGCGCCAATGGAACCGATGGTCGCCATCGCGCGCTTCAAGGACGGCCTGTGTGAAGCCTGGGCACCGAGCCAGGCGCCGCAAGTCACCCGCGAGCGCATCGGCGAACGCCTGGGCATTCCATTCGATAACGTCACCATCAACGTGACGTTGTTGGGCGGCGGTTTTGGTCGCAAGTCCAAACCGGACTTCATCATCGAAGCGGCGATACTCGCCAGGGAATTCCCCGGTAAGGCGGTGCGGGTGCAATGGACCCGGGAAGACGACATCCATTGTTCCTATTTCCATACGGTGTCGGCCGAATACTTGAAGGCCAGCCTCAACAAGGACGGCCTGCCGTCCGCCTGGCTGCACCGCACAGTCGCGCCGAGTATCACTGCACTGTTCGCGCCGGGTATGAACCACGAAGCAGCCTTCGAGTTGGGCATGGGGTTCACCAACATGGCGTATGCGATTCCCAACGTGCGCCTGGAAAACCCCGAAGCGGCGATCCACACCCGGGTCGGCTGGTACCGTTCGGTGTCGAACATCCCCCACGGCTTTGCGATTCAGAGCTTTGTCGATGAGCTGGCGCACAAGGCCGGGCAAGACCCGCTCAAGTACCAGATCAAATTGCTCGGCCCGGACCGGCAGATCGATCCGCGCACACTGAGTGAAGAATGGAACTACGGCGAATCGCCCGAGCGTTATCCGATCGACACCGGGCGGATGCGCACGGTGCTGGAAACCGCGGCCAAAGCCGCCGGTTGGGGCCGTGAAATGCCCAAGGGCCGAGGCCTGGGCCTGGCGGTGCATTACAGCTTCGTCACCTACGTGGCCGCGGTGATCGAGGTCGAAGTCAAAGACGACGGCACCTTGATCGTGCACAAGGCGGACATTGCGGTGGATTGCGGGCCGCAGATCAACCCTGAACGGATTCGCGCGCAGTTCGAAGGCGCCTGCGTGATGGGCCTGGGCAATGCGGTGCTGGGCGAAATCAGCTTCAAGGACGGCAAGGTCCAGCAGGACAACTTCCACATGTACGAAGTGGCGCGCATGTCCCTGGCACCGAAGGACGTCGCGGTGCATCTGGTGACGCCGCCGGGCGATGTGCCGTTGGGCGGTGTCGGCGAGCCAGGTGTGCCGCCGATTGCGCCGGCGCTGTGCAATGCGATCTTTGCCGCTACCGGCAAACGCATCCGCGATCTGCCGGTGCGTTACCAGTTGCAGGGTTGGCAGAAGGCCGAGGCCTGATGGACAGCGTCGATCTGAATGTTTTGCGCAGTGTGCTGCAGTGGCGTCGCGCCGGCCAGCGGGTGGTGTTGTACAGCGTGGTCCAGACCTGGGGCACCGCGCCCCGGGCGCCTGGCGCCATGCTGGCCTTGCGTGAAGACGGGGTGGTCATCGGCTCGGTGTCCGGTGGCTGTGTCGAGGATGATCTGATTGCCCGGCTGCACGATGGGCGGATTCCGGCCAATGGGCCGCCGGTACAGCTGATCACCTATGGCGTCACCCGTGAGGAGGCCGCGCGATTCGGTTTGCCCTGCGGCGGCACGCTGCGCCTGACCGAGGAGCGTGTCGCTGATCCGGGCTGGGTGGCCGAGCTGCTGACACGTTGCGAGGCCCATGAAATCGTGGCGCGGGAGCTGGATATCGCGACCGGTGCAGTGGTTTTGCAACCGGCCAGCAAGACCGACGGGCTGACGTTTGACGGCAAGACCTTGCGCGCCATCTATGGTCCGCGTTGGCGGTTGTTGCTGATTGGCGCGGGGCAATTGTCCCGTTACGTCGCCGAGATGGCGCGGCTGCTGGATTTCGAAGTGCTGATCTGCGATCCACGCACCGAGTTCGTCTACGGCTGGGAGGAGCAGCACGGGCGCTTCGTCTCGGGAATGCCGGACGAAGCGGTGCTGAACATCCAGACCGACGAACGCACCGCCATCGTTGCCCTGACCCACGATCCGCGCCTGGACGACATGGCGTTGCTCACCGCCCTGGACTCCAGGGCCTTTTATGTCGGTGCACTGGGTTCCCGGGTCAACAGCCGCAAGCGCCGGGACAACCTGGTTCAGCTAGGCTTGTCGGATCAGGCCATCGAGCGGCTGCACGGCCCGATCGGTTTGCACATCGGCAGCCATAGCCCGGCGGAAATCGCCTTGTCGCTGCTGGCCGAAATTGTCGCGATCAAGAACGGTGTCGAGCTGAAGCAGATGAGGCCGTTGCAGGAGGACGTATGAGCGAACCCATCGGCGTCATCGTGTTGGCGGCAGGGCAGGGCAGCCGTTTCCGCGAGGTGGCGGGTGCCGGGAAGGACAAGTTGCTGGCCGATTGTGCCGGGCGCGATGGCGCTATTCATTCGGTGATCGAACAGGTGCTGGTGAATTTGCCGGCCAACCTTGAGAAGCGCGTCCTGGTGACGACCGTTGACCGCCCGCAAGTGATTCGCATGGCCCAGGCTTATGGTTGCGAGATTGTGCTGATCGAGTCGACCGGCATGGGCGATAGCATTGCGGCCGGGGTGGCGGCGTGTCCGCAGCTGGGTGGCTGGTTGATAGTGTTGGGCGACATGCCGTTTATCCTGGCGTCGAGTATTGAGCGGGTGGTGGCGGGGATTGCGGACGATTCGGTCAGTGTGCCGGTGCAGGACGGTGCGTATGGGCATCCGGTGGGGTTCGGGCGCACGTTTGGGCCGGGGTTGATGGCGTTATCGGGTGATCAAGGCGCCAAGCCGTTGTTTGCGCAAGCGCGTGTGGTTGAAGTCGCGGTGGATGATCCCGGGGTGTTGTGGGATGTGGATGTGCCTGAGGCGTTAGTCTTCGCCTGATAGACCGCTTTTGCTGCGGTGCGGCGATCCGACAAGCCAGCTCCTACAGGGGTTTGCGCCGTATGCAGGACATGTGAACGACACAATCCCCCGTAGGCGCTGGCGTGCCAGCGAAGAACGATAACGCGGTCCACCTGCTATACCACAGACATAAAAAAAGCCCCGCCTGGATCACCAGGCGGGGCTTTTTAGTGGCCGATGGAATCAGACGAGAGGTTTAGGCTCGTGCTCTTTTTCCAGGGCTTGCTCGCGTTGCTCTACCGCTTCCTGAACGGAGCGCGGCGCTTCGTCGATCGCGGAGTCAACCGGCTCGGCGGCGACTTCGGTAGCCGGGGCAGGAGCTGCCTCGACCACTTCAGCCACAACCGGTGCCGCAGCGGCCGCCAGTTCGGCTTCCTTCTGCAGACGCTCGGCTTCACGCTTGCGACGACGCACTTCACGTGGGTCGTTCGGCGCACGGCCGCTTGGCGTCAGGGCGCTGACAGGCGCCGCTTCGACTTCAGGTGCCGCCACTTCGGCGACAACCGATGCGGATTCGACTACCGGTGCAGCTTCGGCCACCGGTACAGCTTCGACTACCGCTGCAGGTTCGGCGGCGGCTACCACTGGCTCGGACACCATCGCTTCAGCTTCTGGCGCTTCGGTGGCAGTTGGCTCGGCAACCCAATTGAATGCGGTCTGCTCTTCGCGAACTTCACGAACGGTTTCGGTCACGGTTTCGGCGACTGTTTCAGCCGCCGGCTCTGCTACCACGGCTGGCGCTTCGGCGACGATTGCCGGCTCAGCCACAGCCACAGCTTCAACTTCAGGCTGGGTTTCAGGCGTCGGCGCGACTTCGATTTCCGGGGACGCAGTGACTTCGACCGGCGTGGTCGCTTCAACGGCCGGCGCTTCCACTGGA